>CADCDO010000010.1 GCA_902800345.1 Fibrobacter succinogenes | reverse complement strand
CGGTGCCGAACACGCCGTGCTCCACCTGCTCTACAGCCGCTTCTGGCACAAGGTGCTCTTCGACCTCGGCCTCGTCTCTACCGACGAACCGTTCCAGAAGCTCTTCAACCAGGGCATGATTCTCGCCTTCGCTTACGAAGATGCCGCTGGCTCCAAGGTCCCGACTGACGAAGTGGAAGAAAAGAACGGAAAGTTCTTCAAGAAGGGAACCGACATCGAGCTCAAGCAGATCGTGGCGAAGATGAGCAAGTCCCTGAAGAACGTGGTGAACCCGGATGACGTGGTTCGCGACTACGGTGCCGACAGCCTTCGTTTGTACGAAATGTTCATGGGCCCGCTGGACGCCGTGAAACCGTGGCAGACCAAGGGCATCGAAGGCATGAACCGCTTCCTCGGCCGCGCCTGGCGTTCCGTTGTCGGCGATAGCGATGAAGCCCCGGTGTTCATTGACGAGACTGCTCCCGAAGCAATCGAGAAGGTGATGCACCAGACCGTCATCAAGGTCACGAGCGACATCGAGAACATGAGCTTCAACACCGCGATTAGCCAGCTGATGATCTTCAACAACGAAATGATGAAGATGGACAAGCGCTACCGCGAACCGTGCGAAACATTCGTCAAGTTGCTGCACCCGTTTGCCCCGCATATCGCCGAAGAAATGTGGAGCATACTCGGTCACAACGAATCGCTCACGAACGTCGCCTGGCCAGAAGCCGACCACTCCAAGGCCGTAGAAAACACCGTGGAAGTCGTGTTCCAGGTGAACGGCAAGGTCCGCGCTAAGGCCTCTGTCGCCAAGGACATGGACAAGGCCGCCCTCGAAAAGCTCGCCATGGAAAATGATAGGATGAAAGAGTTCATGAAGGGAATGCAGGTCGTCAAGGCAATTGTTGTGCCTGGTAAGTTGGTCAACATCGTTGTCAAGCCGGCATAATCCGCATGTCATGGCGAGGGGCGAATAGCCCCGTGGCCATCACGAACCTGCGTCACGTCGTCATCCTGACGCCGAAGGCGGATATATGAAACTTGGCACTTTAGTGCCTTAGTTGAATTAGGTTCGTAGGAGCAGGATCCAGACCCGAGAGTCATCCTGGAGCGTCCGTGAGGACGCGATAGGATCCATAAGCATTATAAGGACCGTAGCAAAAATGCTGCGGTCTTTTTCTTTTCCCTGAACAAGTCAATCAATTCTTTACTTGTTTAGGATGTCCTTTATCATTGCGTTTGCATTCTTGTAGGATTTTCTTGCGGAGACGGACAACCTGCTGATCATCCCCCCTGAAAAAGGTTGACGCTTTTTCAGGGAATTTTACGGATTGGGATGAAAAAAAGTTCCCGCGAAAGCCAAGACCGTCTAGTTGCTGTTATCTATTTTCCCAAGTCTTTCGCGAATTCTACAGCGAGTTCTTCAAGCTTTGCGGCAGAAGTCTCATCGAGAGCGGACTTGAGCGAGACCGTCGTTTCGCAGAATGTCACGTTCTTGAGCGTGTCGAGAATCTCGTGCATTTTTTTTGCTGCCATGGGTGCCCAAGTGCCGTTTTCGACAATGCCCACTTTGCGGTTGCTGTAGTTTTTCGCCTTGAGGTGCGTGAGGAACTTTTCGGCAGCGGGGAAGAGCCCGGCGTCAAGCGTTGTCGCGCATACGGCGAGATGGCTGTAGCGGAATGCCTGTGCGACTGTTTCCGAAGAATATGTGCGGGCTAAATCCATAATCGTCACGTCAACACCTTTTTCGCGGAGTGATTCGGCGAGTTTCTTTGCGGCTTCTGCCGTGTGGCCATACACACCTGCGTAAGCGACAAAAACGCCTTGCGTTTCAGGCGCGTAACTGCTCCAGGTGTTGTACTTACCAATGTAGAAACTTAAATTGTCTGTAAGAACCGGACCGTGCAACGGGCAAATCGTCTTAACTTCGATACCGGCGAGTTTTTTCAAGACGTTCTGCACCTGCATGCCATATTTCCCGACGATGTTGATGTAGTAGCGTCTTGCTTCGCTTACCCAGTCTTCGCCGAGCTTGCCAGAAAGTCCGAATGTACCGAATGCATCGGCGGAGAACAGAATCTTTTCGGATTCGTCATAACTGAGCAAGACTTCGGGCCAGTGGACCATCGGGGCCGCGATAAATTTTAGCGTGTGCTTGCCGAGCGAAAGCGTGTCGCCATCCTTGAGCGTGAGCGTCTTTGTGCCTTCCGGGAGCTTAAAGAACTGCGGGATGAACGCAAGCGCCTTTGCAGATGCGGCGATGGTTGCGTCTGGGTACTTCTTGATAAATTCGAGAATGCCTCCGGCGTGGTCGGGTTCCAAATGGTGGACAATCAGGTAGTCGGGCGTTTTGCCTTGCAGCGCATTTTCAACATTTGACAACCATTCGATTACTTTGTGTGCGTCCACGGAATCCGTGACAGCAATCTTCTCGTCGAAAATCACGTAGGAATTGTACGAAACTCCATCAGGAACCTTGTACTGCCCTTCAAATAAATCAATCTCGCGGTCATCCACCCCAACGAACTTAATGCTATCACTAAAATTTGAAACGATCATTTTTTTACCTCTTTTAAAATTTACTCCAAGCGTCATTCTGAACCCCTGAAAGGGGTGAAGAATCTAGTTAATTCATGTTTATGTATTACGAGATTTTACTGGATTCTTCGGGGCGTGCCCCTCAGAATGACGATTTTGCATAGTTAAAACCCTAATAATATATAACAAAAAATTACTTCTTGTTTTTGCGATTCTTGAGGACTGTGGCAAGGATGTGCAAAATCGAATTTTCTATATTTGCGTTCGTTTAAAAAACGATTAAAACAAAAAAGGAATATCATGCCAGCTTTTGATCCAAATGCGAAAAAGATGCTGATTTCGGGCAACGAAGCCATTTCCCTTTCCATGCGTCATTGCAATGTGCAGCTTGCCGCAGGTTATCCGGGAACGCCTTCTACCGAAATCTTGGAAGATTACTCTGAACTGGGTGGCTATGCCCAGTGGGCTCCGAACGAAAAGGTCGCTGCCGAAGTCGCTCTCGGTGCCGCTTTTGGACATGCCCGCAGTGTTGTCACCATGAAGATGGTTGGCTTGAATGTGGCAAGTGATGTTCTCTATACCGCAACTTACACGGGTGTCGATGGCGGCATGGTGTGGATTGTTGCCGATGACCCGGGTCAAGGCAGCTCCCAGAACGAACAGGATACGCGTAACCACGCGAAGGCATCCGTTTGCCCGATGTTCGAACCGAGTAACTCCCAGGAAGCCTACGACTTCTTCCGCATCGCCATGCAGACGAGCGAAAAGTTCAAGATTCCTGTCATCCTCCGCATGACTACCCGCGTGGACCATTCCAAGTCTATCGTCGTGCCGAAGGAAGAACTCCCGGCAATGGTGCCGAATTTTGAACGCAATATCGCCCAGCACGTGATGGTGCCGGGATTCTCCAAGCCGGCTGGCCGTCGCCTCCGCGCCAAGATGGACGAAATGGAAGCCTGGAACGTTGCCGAAGGCCCGAACAAGGTCGAAATGCGCAGCGCCGATTTCGGTATCATCGTGAGCGGCATCAGCTACCACCACGTCCGCGAAGCCGCCCCGGAAGCAAGCATCCTCAAGCTCGGCATGACATACCCGCTACCGATGCAGCTCATCAAGGATTTCGCGAAGAAGTTCGAAGGCAAGCGCCTCATGGTCATCGAAGAAAACGACCCGTGGCTTGCTGAAAACATCAAGGCCGCTGGCATCCAGTGCGAAAGCAAGTTTGACCCGATTTTCCGCTTTGGTGAACTCGACGTGAACCGTGTCCGCCGCATTATCGCTGGCGACAAGAATCCGGATCCCGTTCCGGTCAAGGGCAAGCCGCCTATGCTCTGCCCGGGCTGCCCGCACCGCAGCTCTTTCGCCGTGCTCAAGGAACTCGACTGCATCGTTTCCGGTGACATCGGCTGCTACACGCTCGCCGCACTGCCGCCTATCAGCGCCATGGACTACATGATTGACATGGGTGCCGCTATCGGTATGGGTATTGGCCTCCGCAACGTGCTCCCGCGCGAACAGGCCAAGAAGGTTGTCTCCGTGATTGGCGACTCTACGTTTGTTCACAGTGGCATTACCGGCCTTGTGGAAGCGGGTTACAACCGCCCCGAAACTGGCCACGTTGTCATCATCTTGGACAACAGCATCACCGCTATGACCGGCCAGCAGGAACACCCGGGTACGGGCCGTCACCTCGACCATAGCCCCGCTTACAAGATTGACTACAAGGAAGTCGCGAAGGTCGCCGGTTTCGACAACGTCTATGAAGTGAACCAGGTCAAGGAACCGGAAGAATTCAAGCGCCTCGTGAAGGAATCCCTCGAAAAGGATGAACTCACTTTGATCGTTGCTAAGAGCCCCTGCATTCTCGCCCTCAAGAGCATTAATAGAGAGGTTGAATAATTATGAGCGTAATTAACGTTAAATTTGCAGGCCTCGGTGGCACAGGCGTTATCAAGGCTAGTGACGTGATGGCCGAACTTGTTTTCGAACAAGGTTACGACGTGAAGAAGGCCGAAGTCCATGGCATGAGCCAGCGCGGTGGTTCCATCGCTTCTGACGTGCGTTTTGCAAAAGATGAAGAAGTGCAGTCCCCGATGATCCCGTGCGGCGAAGCCGATTACCTCGTCGTCTTTGACGAAACGCAGGTTGTCGTGAACGAAGCCTACATGAAGCAGGGCGGCGTGCTCCTCACGCCGGCTGACATCGATGTTTCGAAGCTCGAAAACGTGAAAGCTTTGAATGTCGCCATGCTCGGCAAGCTCTCCAAGTACTTCGACTTCACCGTCGATCAGTGGACGGTCGCTTTGAACAAACTCTTCGCCGAAAAGTTCCACGAAGGCAACAAGAAGGCCTTCATGCTCGGCCGCGAAGGCTGATTGGCATCGTCTCCTGACGCTTCGCGCACTCGTCATCCTGAACGGCGAAGCCGTGAAGGATCCAGTAAATTCTTGTTAAAGCGTCACCCCGGCCTCAGTGCCGGGGTCGCCTTTTTTATTCCTCGCGTCCAATTTCCTTGCATTTCTTTTGGACTTGTTCTTCCGTGAGCGTCGTGAATGCTTCGA
This sequence comes from Fibrobacter succinogenes, assembly GCA_902800345.1. GTDB lineage: Bacteria > Fibrobacterota > Fibrobacteria > Fibrobacterales > Fibrobacteraceae > Fibrobacter > Fibrobacter succinogenes_H. The sequence continues at coordinate 87,808 of CADCDO010000010.1, read as the reverse complement.
GTTTTTCAGGTTCGGGCCGTATTTGATTGGCTAGCTTTTCGATTTCAGTCGCTCTGCGAGTTCCATAATGAACCGCATTACTAAAGCCCAAATTACGTTGTGTTTCTTGCTTGTAATCTCTTAATTCTGTACGGCTATAATATCCGTCCAAGACGTCGTTTGTCGCCACTTCGGCTTCGTACTCTTCAATGGCTTTTTTCAACTTTTTTACAAGTGCAGTTTTTTCTTTATCTAATGGAATCCACGAATTCAAATCGTTGTCTATGGAATCTTGCTTAGAACAAACGCTATGCTTTATGCGGTAAAAAGCGGAGTCGTTTCGTTCGCGGAAAACGACGGTACTGTAAGTAAAATGCCACGCATCGCTAAAGATTTGTTCGATATCGTAATCGGCACCTTGTGCGTTTTCGAGTGCTTCTTTTCGCAAGGCCTTGTCTTCGATAAAGCTCCAAGGCTTTAGAGAGCCTACGTAGAAAAATAAGAAGAGTATGCCAAAAGAAATGATAGGAATTAGCAAAAGTAGCAGCCAATGAACGGCGTTTTTGACTTTGAAAATGCGGCTGAACCAAGAGCAGACAAAATATAAAGCCAAGAATAAACTTGCCGATAATATCGTTAAATATGGATAAGCAAATTCCGAAGGTTCCCCACAAAGTAGAATAAAGGACGATAGCTGGATCATTCCGCCGATAAGCGCTGCCAGGATTAAAACCCAAAGTGTAAACCACAATATTTTAGGTTTGATATGCTTGTAAAGGACTGCAAACAGGAACCCCAGTAAAAAGGGTGTGCTGATTCCTAAAGCAAGCAGAATGAAGAATAAAATATCATTCACGTTCATGTAGCTAATATATGAAATTGTCTTTGGCTAGCCTTGAAGTTGCAATGCAAAAATTTATAAAAGTCTCAATTAATTTCCCAAATGAATCGGCGTTTGTTCCTATCGCTTATTAGTTGAAAGATGCTCTCAAAAATATTAAATTTAAAAATAGATTTATTTTAGGAAAATTTGCTCTTACAGCTAAATTTGAGTGTACTGAAATGAAAAATGTCGAAAGTTCAAACTCTGGAAAGACGCTTAATGGAACGTTAGTTTTCTGGCTTTGTGCAATTTTGGGTGAATTTGGTGTTCACTGTTTTGTTTGTGGTAAAACGCTAAGAGGTTTGCTCTATTTATCGTTAATTCTTTTTTCTTGTTTTGTCATCCCTTTGGTGGCGTCCCTTATAATAATTGCTGGGGGGCATTTATGTTTGTTGGACTTTGTTCCAGGATTGTTGATTCTTATTGTTGAAGTGCTTGTTTTTGTAGATGCGTGGACAATTGGCAGCGGGCGGTATATTAACAAAAAGAAAGGCCTGAAATATAGGGGTGGATTATGGATGAAAATAATCGCTGTTATAGGTGCTGTTGCAAATTTGTTTTATGTTATTTGTACTGAAAACGAATTTTGTTTCAATATTTCCCAAACAATAAATAAGGATATAAAAGCTAAGGTTGCATCCGAATTGAATGGCGGTTTTAACGATTATCTAGAAAAACAAATGGTCTTTTTTAATCGCGAACACCAAGTAGGTGATTTTGAAAAAATTGGTTATGTTTCAAATAGTGAATTTTTCGAATTTAAGGATTTAAATCCTGGCGTAAGCGTTTCTTATAAGGTTAATTTGGAATGTTCTTATCAATCAACATGGATGTTGATTCCTTCTGTAGTTGATGGTAAATTGGAATGGAATGTAACAGAACCGAAAGATAAAAGGTGTTCTGATAATTATCCATTGAAATTAAAGGATAAATGAGAAATCTTTTTTTTCGTTTTTTTTGGGCTTCCTTGCACTTTTGTGTTAGTTATATAGTTTTTTTTGAAAAAGTGATTAATCACTGATTAAATCGATTAATCACTTTTTTTTGTTGGATGAAACTGCCGATTTTTAATCAAAATCGGCAATTTTTGCTTTGGCATGGAATTTGCAAAATGCATAATGTCCCATTAACTTTATACTATTGACATTATGTCAAATCTGATATATATTTTATGAGTACGAAACATAAACCTTTAGTTTGGTTGCATGCACTGCCGAAAACTCCACCATTGTCACAGAAAGCGAGGATTGAAGCTGGATACTTGTTACGATTGTTGCAATTGGGGTGAACCTGTCTTTGCCACAAAGTCGTCCGATGCCGTCAATTGGAGTTCATTGTCACGACTTACGAATTCAAGACGAAAATAAAATTTGGAGGCTGTTTTATCGTGTAGATGCAGATGCAATTATTGTGGTTTTGTGGTTAGAAAAGAAAACGAACAAAACGTCTGATGAGGTGATAAACTTGTGTCGTAAGCGTTTGAAATTTTATGATATGGAGCGTTAGATTATGGATCAAGCAAAAAAAGAAAGATTGCAGAATAAGGGCTGGGTAGTTGGGGATGTGGATGAATTCCTAGAGTTGAGTCCTGCCGAAATGGCTATTGTTGAAATGAAAGTTGCTTTGGCAAAAGCTCTCATTGCTAAAAGGAAAAAACTTGGTGAAACTCAAGTGTCTGCTGCGGCTATCGCAAAAACAAGTCAATCTCGTTATGCAAAAGTGGAGCATGCGGATGCGAGCGTTTCGCTTGAGTTGATGATTAAGATGTTTTTTGCTTTGGGAGCAACTAAGAAAGAACTGCTCAAAACTCTTTCAGCATGATGATGCGCCTTCTCTCCAAAAAATCCGCCCATTTTCCCTCAAATTTCCCCGAAATCCCCAAATAACGTGCCTATATATTTGTAATTTGTATTTGTGGCACAGTTTTTGCAGAACATCCAGAGCATTCAAAATGCGCTTGCGCCGGCATCTTGCCCGGCGGCGTCTTGTTATGCATCCCGCGCATCTCGTAATGCGTCTCGCAAAGCTTCTCGTTTGTGGGGCGTTCTTGCTTGTGCCTTTTTTACCCTATTCATGCTCGGTTGCGAAGAAATCGAGGAGCCCAAGCCCTGGATTCGCGTCGAGCGCCCGCAGATGCTCTTTACCGATACGACGCTTCTCGACAGTTACGACAAGGGCGTGCTCAACTGGAGGTTGAAAACGGCTTATCTTGAACGTTGGGCTGACAAGGAGATTGTGACGGTTCGTCCGGTGTTCGTCGATATTTACGATTCCATCGGCGAACGTGTGGCGTTCTTGCGTGCGGACTCCGGCAGTCTTGACATGAAGTTCACATACGTGTATGCTTATGGCCATGTCTATGCGTTGACGCCTAAAGGCGCCTCGGTCCGTGCTGATTCGCTCCTCTGGAACAAGAAGGATAATTTGGTCAGAACCGCAAGCTATGTGCGCGTCGTTTCCGAAGATGGCGACGTGTTGCAGGGTGTCGGTTTTGAAAGCGATGCGCAGTTCGACAACTGGAAAATTCTTTCGAACGTGACTGGCATTTTCCAGGATGCGGCGAAACGCATGAAGGATGAGGACAAACGACAGGCTGAGGCGGAACGCTTGAACAATCCGCCGTCGTCTTCGTCACAGGCGGCTCCAACGGCAAAGCCGGTTTCGTCTGCGTCCAAGAATCCTGTGCCAAGTCCGAAGCCGGTCCCGCAGACGAACGCACAAAATAATGTGCAAAGTAATACTCCGTCTGGGACACGACCGAATGCTGGTGCCGCTCCGCGTACGCTCTTGGTTAAGCCGAAATCGGGGGCCGCCAAGTGATGAAGTTGTTCTCCTCTTTTGCTGAGGCTTGTTACAAGTCCTGTCGTTTTTCGTCGGTCGTATTCCTTGCTTTTGCCGTAGTGTTTTTTGCATCAACTCTTGCTTTTGCGCAGACGTCTCCCCTTATCATGTACCATGCGGACAATCTTGAGGTCGCCCGTAAACGCGGTACGCTTCTGTTGTTGGGAAACGTCCACTTTGTTCATGACAGCGTTGCGTTCAAGACGCAGCGTGCTTCGTGGAACCGCAATTACGAAACTGTCGAATGTAGCGGCGGATTTCTTTTTACGCACCCGTCCGGTTATATTCGTGCAAAAAATGGATCTTACCAAAAAAAGAACGAGCTTGCTATCGCGTCCGGCGAAGTGAGTGCCGGTGATTCCGCGGGCAACTATCTCATGACGGGGCAGTATCTAAAGTACGACCGCAAGGAAGAACTCCTGACGATTCCGCTTGCGCCTAGACTTTATCAGTACGAAAAGCAGAAAGATGGAAAGATTGATACTGTGACTATCGAGGCGCGTTCCCTGATTTACGACAAGAGGAACGGTTTTGCACAGGCGTTCCAGAAAGTGAAACTTACGCAGAAGGATTTGGTGGTCACTTGCGATACAGGTTACTTTGACCGTAAGAACAACTGGCTTTCGATGAAGGGAAACCCTACGTGCGACATGAAAAATTACCACCTCACGGGTGATTCCATTTTCTTAGTCCTTGACGATACCGGAAAGATGCTCAAGTCGGCGCTTGTTATCCGCAATGCCCATGGCGTCCAGAACGAAGAGGCTAAGCGCGGGAATCCGGGCAGCGTGACCGAAGCTTTTGGTGATACTCTTTATTGTGAATTCGACAAGGGAAAGATTAAGCGGCTTTACGTGAACTTGAATGCAAAGGGATTTTTCTACGAGACGGATTTGAAGGAATATCGGAATTTGATGGATGGAAACCGCCTGGATTTGTTCTTTAATAAAGGCCGGATGGACCGTGCCGTTGTTTCTGGGAAAGCGCAGAGCACTTACTTTTACGTGAAGAAGGACAGGACTGTTTCCGGGAAGAACGAGGCGACCGGGGACACGATCCATATTTTGTTCGACGCCAAGAAGAACGCCGTGAAATCGCTGCGCCTGATGGGCCGCACGACAAATGCAAGCGGCCGTTATATAGATTTGGAAAAGGAGCGCCGTATCAAGGATGCTGCCAAGAAGGATTCCCTGGCGAAACTCGATTCGCTTTCGGGGGATGTTGCGAAAAAAGTTTTGACTGCTGCCGATACGGCAAAGTTCGAAAAGGCCTTAAGAAACAAGAAGATGGACAGGCTGTTCAGCCGCCGGAGAAACAAGTCGCTGGCGGGTGATTCTACGAAAACTACGAAAACGGAGGTCGCACCGTGAAAAATTTGGTCAGCACAATACGCACCGACAAGCTGCGCAAAATTTATGGTCACCGTCAGGTGGTGAGCGATGTCTCCATCCAGGTTTCGCAGGGCGAAATTGTCGGGTTATTGGGCCCGAACGGTGCCGGAAAGACGACGACGTTCTACATGATCGTGGGCATGGTGCGCCCGGATGCGGGGCACATATTCCTGGACGATATCGAGATGACGGACAAGCCGATGTACAAGCGCGCCCGTCTTGGCGTGGGTTACCTCCCGCAAGAGGCGTCCATCTTCCGCAAGCTTTCTGTTGAAGACAACATCATGGCTATTCTCGAGACGCAGAACATGAAGCGTTCCGAACGCAAGAAAAAGTTGGAACAGCTTCTTGAAGAATTCAAGATTACGCACATCCGTAAAACGAAATCCATGAGCTGCTCCGGTGGCGAACGCCGCCGCCTGGAGATTGCACGTGCTCTTGCGAGCGACCCGTCGTTTCTTTTGCTCGACGAACCTTTTGCGGGTATTGACCCGATTGCGGTTGCCGATATCCAGTCCATCATTTCGGAACTGAAGGACCGCGGCATGGGCGTGCTCATTACGGACCACAACGTGCGCGAGACTCTTTCGATTACCGACCGTGCCTACATCATGTACAAGAGTCAGGTGCTTACCGAAGGCTCTTCGGAATATTTGGCGAAGGACCCGGAAGCTCGCCGCATTTACCTCGGCGATTCTTTCCGTTTGGACTAGGAGCGTTTTATGAATCTTGGGATGCAGGCAAATTTAGGACAAACGCAGGAACAGACACTTTCTCCTGCGCTTCTCCAGTCCGTGAAGATGCTCCAGAAAACTTCGCAGGAACTGGAAACGGCCATCAAGGAAGAGGTCGAAGTCAACCCGCTTCTCGAAGTCGATGATGACGGTGATTTTGACGAGTTGCCCCCTGTGGATAAGGACCCGGAGGAACTGGATCCGCGTGCGGAAGAGACGGAGGAGTTCCCTGAGGACATTGAAAACTTGGCACGTGGTTCCTTGGACGATACTGCCGAAATCGATGGAAGTTATCTGGACGGGGAATCTACGGCAGATGTGAACTGGGACAGTTACTTGGGCGACGGGACGTCTTACGATGATGCGCCGTTCAACGACTTGAATGCAGGTTCCAAGGATTCGGAAGACGACTGGGACCGTCCCATCAAGGATGTAGGCAAGAGTTTGCAGGAACAGCTCGAGGATCAGCTCCGCCTTTGGAACGGCACCCGCGAATTGCAGGACCAGCTTAAGGAATGCGGTATCACCGACGAACATTTCCGCAAGCTTGTTCGTTACCTGATCAATTCCATCAATGATGACGGGTTCCTTTGCGACGTGAATCGCGACAACGTTTCCGATGCGATGGTCGTCCAGTCAGACGACAAGTACATCGACGAAATCGAACGGGTGCTCCGCGGGGAACTCAAGCTCGAAGAGGCTAGCCTCCCTGTACGCGAGGCAATACATGTTTTGCAGTCGTTCAAGCCGAGCGGGATTGGCGCCCGCGACCAGCGCGAGTGCTTCTTGATCCAGGCGTATGCGATTCCGAATTTTCCGAGCCTTGCCATCCGCATTCTTGAAGAGGAGTACGACAACTTGCTGCAGCTCCGCTATCCTAGGATCGCCAAGGCGCTGAATGTCTCGACTGACGAGGTCAAGGCGGCTGTCGCAAGTCTTTCTCGCTTGCGCCCGCACCCGGGCTTCCAGCTTTCGCATTCGTATTCGCATATTATCAATGCCGACTTGAAGGTTGTCGAAAAGAAGGGCAGTTACGAAGTCGTCTGTTTCAAGACGAAAATGCAGAAGTCCTTGCGTATCAACCAGACGTACAAGGCGATTCTGACGGACCCTTCCGCTTCCAAGCAAGACAAGGAATATGTAAAGGCGCAATTAGCGAAGGCGACAGACCTCATCAAGGCGGTCGATAACCGCTTCTCGACGATTGAACTTGTGATGCGCGCGATTGTCAAACGCCAGCGCGGATTCTTCGAGAACGGCCCAGCGTTCCTCAAGCCGATGATTTTGCAGGATGTCGCAGACGACGTCCACTTGGCGGTGAGCACGGTGCAGCGCGCGACGGACCAGAAGTACGTCGAGACGCCCTACGGCATTTACGAACTCAAGCAGTTCTTTACAACGGGCATCAAGCAGGGAACGTCTCCGGACGCCGAGGAGGTTGGTTCCGCGCAGGTTATCGCGGCCATCAAGGCGCTTATCGACGAGGAGGACAAGAGTTCCCCGCTCTCCGACCAGGACATCAGCGACGAACTTTTGAAGCAGGGAATCAAGGTCGCCCGCCGCACTGTGGCCAAATATCGTGAAAAAGAACTCAAAATATTGCCCAAAAATCAAAGAAAACGGTAAAAAATGACTTACTCCGCCCGCATTAAGACGTTCTTTTTGCAATAAAAAGCCGGATTTTTGGCTGCGAGCCGTAAAAAATACTCCAAAATGGAAGAATTATTTATTTAAAATTGAATTTAGGTATGGCTTTTTTAAATAAAAAGATGTATATACTTTAATTGCGGAACGGAAGTTCCAAAAGTTTTTTAACGTTAATAATCACAAACATTAACATAATGGAGGTTCATCATGGATATTCAGTTTTCTGCTCGTCACTTTAACGCATCTGCAGGTCTTCAGGACCGTATTCAGGAAGAAATGGACAAATTGGCCAAATTTTACCCGAACATCACGAGTGCCTCTGTTATTCTAGACCACGAAGTCGAACACCAGCGTCATTGCGAAATTTCCGTGAACATCACGGGGGCCGTCATTAACGCTTCTGCCGACGAAGAAAATATGGGCAAGGCGGTCGATGTAACGCTCGAACGCATCAAGGTCCAGCTCAAGAAGGCCAACGACAAGCAGAACGACCATAGGTCCCAGCCGATATCCGAATTGGCATAATGGCTGAATCTAGATTGAAAGATATCAAGATCCTGCACCGGGAACGTCTCCCGGTGCGGGACTTTTTTATCCGCTACGGCAAGGACTTGGAGATGGTCCAGCACTGCCCGGACGAAGATATGGAGTCCTGTATCGCCGAAAGCGGAATCCACCGTCCTGGCCTTGCCATGGCCGGTTATACGAAAGTTTATAGCTCGCAGCAAATCCAGGTTGTCGGGCATACGGAATGGAACTACCTGGAATCGATTGGGCCTGATGCCCGTTCGAAGATTTTCCAGGACCTTTCCGTTTTTCGCGCCCCGATGTGGGTCGTGACGCATGCGCAGACTCCGCACAGCGAACTCAAGGAAATGTGCAACCGATTGCGTATTCCGCTGTTCTCGACGACGCTGCATACTTACGAGTTCAATAAGGTTGCCCAAAGAATTCTTGAAGAGTTCTTTGCGCCGCATGCCGTTATTCACGGGAGTCTCGTGGATGTTTATGGTGTGGGCATGTTGTACGTAGGCGACAGTAACGTGGGCAAGTCCGAATGCGTGCTCGATTTGGTCGAAAGCGGGCATCGCATGGTGGCTGATGACGTTGTCCACATCAGCCACGTCGGGAATTCCATCATCGGCCGTCCGGATCCGCTCATCAAGCATCACATGGAAATTCGTGGTGTCGGGATTCTGGATATCCGTTCGATGTTCGGTATCCATGCCATCCGCAAGGTGAAAAAGATTGAAATGATTGTCGAACTCCAGTCGTGGCGCCAGGATGTTTCGTATGAACGCACGGGCCTTAATGAACTGGAAGAATCCATCATGGGCGTTAAAATCCCGAAAGTCGTGCTGCCGGTCGCTCCCGGCAAGAACATGACCGTTATTTCCGAGGTCATCGCCATGAACGTCCTCATGAAGATGAGCGGACAAAACGTGGCACGGGATTTCAACGAGTCGCTTATGCAGAAAATCAAGGCGAAGGCTAAAGGGGAATATACCGACGATTTGCTAGATTTTAATCCGCAGAACTGGTCTCTTTATGAATAGTTTGCTGTTTAAGATCAAGAAAAATCTTCTCGCAAGTTTTGTCTTTCTCGTCATCGTCGTCTCGTGCGGCGTGGCGGCTTATCTCTTCCATCCTGCGAGTCCGCATTTCAAGCGTTATACGTTTGTTGTCAGGTACGAGACGATAGGGACTCTTTCTCCCGGGAATCTTGTGCGTGTCCGCGGTATCGCCAAAGGTGAAATTGTCGATGTGAAACTTACCGAAGAGGCTGTCTATGTGACTGCCAAGGTGCTTGCCGATACGAAAATTCCGGTAAATTCCGAGTTCAGGCTGGTGACGGCCGGACTCATGGGCGAACGCGAAATGAGCGTCTTGACCGGAAATTCGAGCAAGATGGTTGCGGAAGGCGATACCGTGAACGGGCTCTATGATGAGGGTACGTCTGGAATTTCAAAGAATTTGTCTGTGATTTTCAAGAATATTCACGAAATCATGGAAGCGATTACGTTTTTTGCCGATTCGTTGCTGGAAGGTGAAGAGGGCAGGCGTATGGGGCGCGTGGCGAATAAGGCGAAAAAACTTGTTCGTATCACGAAGTCCGATGTGCGCCAGTGGAAGTCGCTTGTCGATGAACTGCTGGACGGGTTCCATGCCGCCGGCGAAAATGCGGAAAATGCGCTCAAGCAGTTTGCGGACCGCGGAGACGAAAGTGCTGCGAAGGCGGAAGAACTGATGAGCCGGGTCCAGAGCGTCATGGACCGAGCGAATGCCTTGGCGGATTCGTGCAACGCCGTTGTCACGAAGTTTGACGAAAGCGAAGGAAGTGTTAATTTATTTAGGAAAGAATCTTCCAGGATTAACAAGGAATTTGACTTACTCAAGACGGATTTTGACGCATTGTTCGAAGGCTTGAAAAAGAGCGGACTCAAGCTCAATGTGGATATTTTCTAAGACGAAAGAGGTATTAGGGTTTCGTAGCCCTGAATCTGTCATTCTGAGTGAAGTCTTGTCATGCCCGGTTCGGGCATTTTTTTATTTTGTGGTTTGTAATTCACGAATATCTTTTGTTCGTAGAAAATGATTTAGGAATGAGATGATGAAATCTGAAAAAGTGATTTTGCTTTTTTTGTTTGCTGCATTGCTGTTTACCGCGTGCAGCGAAAGCTCCGTGTCGGCCGATGATTCTTCTAATCAGGGGTTTGTAGAAAAGCCCAGAATAGAAACGAAGCCGTCTGAATATGCGGTATATCTTTATGGATCAGTAAGCGATTCCTCTGGTAAACCCATTCCTCGCGCCCGCATTTACCTTGTTCTAGAAGACAAGGAGGAATCTTATCATGATGTTATTAGGGATTCTACGATGTCCGATAGTAAGGGGAATTTTTCATTTGGATACATTGCTGAATATATGAGCATTTATAGAATTTTAGCCAAAATGCCTTCGAAATCGGGAAAGTCAGACTCCCTTCTAGGTTATAAAGACAATGTACACTTTTCTTGGGACGGGGATTCCATATATTTCGATATTGTAATGGATGTCCCGGCGTCATTGCATTTATATTCAAACTTTTTAAATGGATGGGACGATAATCCCGTTGATTCTGTTTGCTTTCATGGGACGCTTGTTTGTGCATACTTTTCAAAGGAAGACCAAAAAAGGGGATATACTATTGTGACTGGGCTTCCGGTGGGGAATTTTGGCGATTTTTACGCATGGCACGGTGATGGAATTTCTTCTGTTGGATGTTCGATAGATCCGCGGGCGGGTGATACGCTTTATGTCAGCGATTATGCCGCCGGATATCCGGAGGATTCTCTTAGGATTGCGTTACCAAAATCGACATCCCGGATGCTGGATTCCTTGGGACTGGACAAGTCCCTAGAAAAGCTTTTTGTTCCTGTGGTAAACTCTCAAAAAGAAAACTGCAATACCGTAGTGGACGAATTGGGTGAAGCCGTCCTGTGCAACTACGCTACAAATGATTCGAATAGTCGCTACTGGCTTACGTTCCCTGAATTAACAAAGAATTCCATTACGGTATATTGGTTAACGTACGGCTGGAGGAGCACGTTTACTAGAAATGAAGATATTAAGCGATTTTATGCGTCTGCCAATCCGGGCGATACGGTATTTGCCGACACGCTGTTCCAAAGGCATCACAATGTTTACTGTTCGAGCAATTTTATTTTATATAAAACGCAGGACGAAGACGACTCGGAAGACAGCTGTTATGTATCGGATTGGCAAGAAGAAAACCTTGCTTTGAGCTTTTGGATAGATTCGAGTGAAAAGCCGGATAGCAGCAAGGCTGCCAGTCGAATGATTATCTCTGCCGGGCGTGACACTCTCGGTTTCAAGATGGCGGAATGCGAAGAGGATTCAAAGTCCATTTGCATTAGCATTAACTCTAACAAGGATTCTGTTGCAAGCGGCATTTATGGAAAGGCGAAAATCCTTGACGGCAAAAGACACCATGTCTCGTTTGTCGTTTACAAAAAGCACCTGTGTATTATAATAGACGGTGTTACAATCCATGATTCCGATTTGGAGTTTTCCGATGAATTCCTTGGAAGTTTTGCAGGAATCCGCGTAGGAAAGTACCCGCTAAGCGATGTCGTGGTCTTTCAGCCGGGTACTTACGTCCACAAGGAAGGGGACAAGGATTGGGGGCGCCTCCAGGCATGGTTTAACGCATTTTATGAACTGCAAAAAAAACATTGATTACGACCTGGCTACATCCAATACGAAAGAAAAGTCGAATTACAGGGGCTTTTTAACGTTTTGTCAACATTTTTTTTTGAAAAAATAATATTTTAATTGCTCTTTTTTGTAAAAAAAAGATAGTTTAATGCGGTGCTTATCACAATGTAACTCACAAAGAAGGAGTTTATTATGGCTGAGAAGAAACCCGTAAAGATGAGCGATGCTGACCTCAAGTTTTTTGAGGAGATGCTCTTGGAAAAGAGACGTGAGCTGGTGACCGCCCAAAGCGAGTCCGAAAAGGCGAACGTGTTCCAGGGCCAAAAATCCCAGTCTGGTGATGGCGGTGATTCTGACGGAGCCGATTCCGCGACGGATTACAATTCGCTCGAAACTAACTTCTCGTTGGCGGCACGCGAAGGCAAGTACCTTGTTTATCTTGAAGAGGCTCTCAAGCGCATCAAGAATGGGACGTTCGGTATTTGCAAGGTCTGCAATCAGCTGATTCCGAAGGCAAGGCTCATGGCCGTGCCCACGGCGACCAAATGCGTGAACTGCAAGGAAGAAACCAAGAAAAAGGAAATCCTCGACAATCGCATGGAAATGGCGAAGATGTTCGCCGAAGCCCAGCGCAAGGAGATGCTCCGCAAGGCCGCGGACCGCTAATTTTCTGTATTCAATTTGGTGCTGATTTTCCATTTTGGCGGTGAAATCGAGAAATTTTCGTCGTTTTCACCGCCACTTTTTTAGTTTGTACGAGCTTTTTTCGCAAAAGGAACTGTAAAAACGCCAATGTTGGCGGTGTTTTTGGGCTTTTTTGTGCGATTTCACCGCCAGCGGCGCCTTTCACAATAAGAAATAGCCTTGTTTTGGTGCAGACAAGTTAATTTTTGGCGGTGAAATTGCGCATTTTTGCTCCATTTCACCGCCACTTTTGCATTTTTGGCTTTTTTCTAACTGTTAAAGCTCTTCAAAGAACGCATCCGATAGTTTTGCGCGGAAGGCGTGGATGCGGTCGGCGTTGAGTTCGCGGTGCGGGTACGTGAAGTTGCTGAGGAGCACGATGGCGCCTCCCTTGTCAGGGTCGGCGACGATGCTTGCACCCGTGAATCCCGTCTTGCCGAATGCCTGTGGCGAGACCTTGGTGCCCATGAATCTGGGGGCGTTGAGTTCCCAGCCTAGGGCGGCACAGGCACCGAAGTTGTCGGGGAATGCGTTGTGGCTTACGATGTCGAGAATCCCGGCGGGGACGATTTGCTTGTCCTCGAATTTTCCGTCCATGAGAATCATCTTGACGAACTTGAGGAGGTCAGGAACGCAGCTGAACATGCCGGCACTCCCGACGGGGAAGAGCTTTTGCAGCACCCACGCGCTTTCGTCGTGGACTTCACCCTGAATTTCACGGTGGCGGAACTCGCAGAGTTCTGTCGCCGCGATTTCCGATTTCGGGACGCGTGCGAGCGGGTCGTAGCCGGAACGGGTCATGCCGAGCGGCGTAAAGAATCTCTCGTTCCCTTGTTCCTGCAAACTTTTGCCAGTCAGCCGTTGCAACAAGATGCCGAGCAATACGCTTGCGGGGTTCCCGTAGTTGAATACCGTTCCCGGCGCCGCTTCGAACTGGTAGGTATAGAGGGCGTCAAGGATCCCTTCGGGAGGGAGCGCCGTGAGCGTCTTCATTGGGATGCGGTAGTCGAGACTGTGCGTGAGCAGGTTGGAAACGTAAATCTCGTCACGATAGTTTGTCTTAAGTTCCGGGATGAAGTCGATGACTTTGGCGTCAATCGAAAGCTTGCTTTCGAGGACGTATGTAAGCGCGAGCGTCGAAGTGGGGCAGACCTTCGTGAGCGACGCGATGTCAAAGACTGTGTCTTCGGGAGTGTTCAGTGTGACGGTGTGGCTTGTGCCGTCGGGCAACAGGTAGCCTGCGACAGCCTTGTCAAAAATATCTTCAGATTCTGCAGTTTTTAAAAGTTCTGATATCTTCTCGGAAATTTCCATTTTTTCCCCATAAAAAAAGGGCATCTCCTACGGTGCGAACACTCGAAACTACTAATCTACAATGATAGCAGCGCCTCGGGGAGTTGTTTTTCGCGTCAGTGCGCGCCTAAACTGAACCACAAGAGCAACGAGCTGAATTTTTCCTGTTAGATCGGGTGTAAAATCCGTGGGATGCCCACCTATAATATATCTTTCTTACGCAGCAAAAACAATAGATAAAAACAAAAAAATCCCGGCAAAACGGCCGAGATTATCAATGTAAAAATATTATTTCTTTTTTTATACTTGGCTGTCGGCCTTGGGAAACGCTTCGTCCAGCTGGAGCGAAAGTTCCCTAATGTCCTTGTCCATCAGGTCATGGAATGTCTTGGCCTTGCGTAATTGCTTACGTAATTCAACGATTTCGGAAGTGAGTTCCACAGCGAGCAGGCAAAGCTGTTTTTTCATTTCCAGTTTAAATTTCGAAGAATTATCGAGACGACTTTCGATGAAATCGACAATCTCCTTCAAGTCCGTATCGGGCAGGTCCGTGCGGATGTGGATACGTTCTTGAGCGACGTTTATGCTAACAGATCTAAGTGCCTCGTTTGCCATATTACTTCATTCCTACGCCAAATGGGTCGTTATCCAACAACCACCTTAGCCGAAAAAACCGGGTTGCGAGCCTCCATTGCTCGCGAACAGGTCTGGGGTGTCGTTTTGTGGGTTCGTGGCGGCGGGCTGTTCCGCAGGCTTTTCTGCGGGTTCGCTAGCCTGTTCTGCAGGTGCTTCCGCCTGTTCAGCTGCCGGCTCGTTGATGTTGATTTCGGTGCCGAGTTCCGTTTCGATAGTGGAGAGCAACTGTTGGAACTTGCTCTGTGCTTCGGCAATTTCCGTTCCCTGGCTCTGAACCTGGCTGTTGAGGTTGTCGATGATGTCGTTCTTTTCGGCAACTTGTCCGTTCAGGCAGTCAATGATGTTGTTCTTTTCGTCCATCTGGCCGTTGAGGCTGTCGATGATGTTGTTCTTCTCGTTGACCTGTCCGTTGAGGGCGTCGATGATACCGTTCTTTTCGTTGACCTGTCCGTTGAGAGCGTCGATGATACCGTTCTTCTCGTTGACCTGTCCGTTGAGAGAATCGATGATACCGTTCTTTTCGTTGACCTGTCCGTTGAGGGAATCGATGATACCATTCTTTTCGTTAAGTTGTTCGTTCCCGAAATTCAAGGCGTTGTTCTTTTCGGCGATTTGAGCGTTGAGTGCGTCAATGGTGCCGTTTTTCTCGGCGACTTGGGCGTTGAGGGAATTGATGATTCCGTTCTTTTCATCCACTTGGTTGTTGAGCGCGTCGATAATGCCGTTCTTTCCGTTGATTTGCTCGTTCAGGCTTTCGATGGCGCGGTTCTTTTCGTTGATGGCCTCGTCCTGTGCCGCAACCTGGTTCGCCCTTGCGTTGAGGGCCGCTTCGCAGTCTGCAATCTTTGCTTTGGCGGATTCCAACAGGTTTCTTTGGTTTTCGGCCTGAGCGGCAACGCTTTCGAGCTGTTGCCTAAGTTTGGCGTTTTCTTCGCGTAGAGTGCGGACTGTTCCGAGGACACTTTCCACCTTCTGCGACAACAAGTTCATGCTTTCAAAATTCATTATTTCTCCATAATTTTTGTCGTGGATGCAATTATTCCTATGTAAGATATATAAAATTTTGTTGTAACGAGATGAATAGAAAATGTAAAAATGCCGTTTATTTTCTAAAAAAGCGGTTTTGTTTGCGCTCGCGTTTTGGCTTTGGTTGTTGGAATTAAATACATTTGAAGAATCATGATTCCTGTGAGTGAACATATTGAGCGTCGTCTGGCGGAACTCCCTCTGTTGCCGGGTGTCTATATCATGAAGAACGCCCAGGGAAAGATCATATATATTGGGAAGGCGAAGGTGCTCAAGAACCGGGTGTCGAGCTACTTTGACGGCAGCGACCACGCCGGGCACCGTGCGGCGACTCTCATGCTCCCGTACATCCGCGACATCGAGTGGATTATCACGGAGAGCGAGACCGAAGCGCTCATTCTGGAAGCGAACCTCATCCGAAAGCATACGCCCAAGTATAACGTGCTGCTCAAGGATGACAAGCATTTCCCGTATCTTGCTTTTTCTGTGAACGAACCGTTCCCGCGACTTTTTTTGAGCCGTGCCGTGCACAAGGACGGTTGCCTGTACTACGGGCCTTATATGAGTTCACGGATGATACGCCAGTTGCAGGATATCGCTGCGCGTTTGTTCCAAATTCGCGAATGCAAACTAAAGTTGCCGCTCAATCGCACGGTTCGGCCTTGCCTCAATTATCACATCGGGCGTTGTGGTGCTCCGTGTGCAGGTCTTGTGACACGTGAAGAATACCAGAAGAAGGTCGCGCAGACGCAGATGCTCCTGGGCGGAAAACGCGATGATCTGATTGCGCTTTGGGAACGCGAAATGCTCGAAGCGAGCGAGCGCATGGATTTCGAGAAGGCGGCGAAAAAGCGTGACGCGATTCAGGCGCTCCAGGCGACGAATGCGCACCAGAAAACGGACGTGTCCGATGCAAGCCTTTGCGTGGATGTGCTTTCGCTCAAGCGGAACGGCACGATGGCTGCCGCCGTGATTTTCGAGTACCGCAACGGCGTGCTTTGCGGTCGGCGCCATTACCGTCTGGAATGCAAGCTCGAAGACGATGAAACGGAAATTTTCCGCCAGATGGTGGTGCAGTGGTACATGGACGTGGAATTTATTCCGGGTGAAATCGCGACGGATGTCCCTTTGCCGCCGGACATGGCGGAGCGCGAATCGATTCAGCAGGCGTTGGCGTCAAAGACGAATCACAAGGTCGTGCTGACGAATCCGCAGCGCGGCGAAAAGCTTGGGTTCTTGAAACTTGCCGCTGCAAATGCCGACATGATTCTTGTAGAAATGCGAGCCGAAGTGCAGAAGTACAGCGAAATTGACAGTAGCGTTTTTGAACTGCAAAAAGTTCTCGGCCTCAAGAAGACTCCCTTCCGTATCGAATGTGTGGATATTTCTCATTTGTCTGGAACGAACACAGTTGCAAGCCTTGTGGCGTTCAAGAACGGCCGCCCCGACAAGAGCAATTACCGCAAGTTTATCATCAAGACCGTGACAGGCGTCGATGACTTTGCAAGCATGCGCGAAGTCATGACACGTCGCATCCGGAGGCTCGAAGACGAGGGAATCCCGATGCCCGACTTGTGGGTGTGCGACGGCGGTAAAGGTCAAGTCGATGCCACGATGCAGATTCTAAAGGAACTTGGTCACGATAAGGACTTGCCGCTCATAGGGCTTGCCAAGCGCCTCGAAGAAATCGTGTTCCCCGATGACCGCAAAAGCATCGTGCTGCACCGTACAAGCCCCGCGTTAAAGCTGCTACAGAACGCCCGCGACGAGGCGCACCGATTTGCGATTACGTACCAGCGCAGCAAACGCAAGAAGGACCTCGAAGTCGAATGGCTCAAGATGCCGGGCGTCGGCCACGAAACCCGCATCAAGATTCTCTCGAAGTACAAAAGCGCCGAGGCGTTCGTGGAAGCCCCGCTCGAAGATATCACCGATTTGCTCGGCAAAGTCCGCGGCACAAAACTCCGCGAACAGGTTGCAACCTATTGCGCCGAAAACATCGGCGATACTAATTGAAGAACGTGTGGAATGTGCGCCTCAGTCATCCTGAACGAATGTGAAGGATCCGGTGGCTTTCCGATTGTTTTGATTTATAAATTTTTAAAACCAGTTTTATCCAGTGATCCCGCTTATCGCATCGTTCCCGATTCGAGACCTTTTACGGGAATGTAACGAATGGAGCCGTCCGGGGCAATAATCATGGCGACGCCACCCATGTAATTTATCCAAAGTCCTTTTTCGTGGTAGCGTACGTTGGCGTGACCGTCTGTGACGTAGGCGAGGAGCGGCACGACCAGGAAATCGTGTGAGCAGAGAACGCTAACGCGCTTCATGTTCGGCATGTTGGCTAGGATTTCGTCTTTGATCAGTTGCTCGCTGCGGGTTTCCAAGTCGTAGAACGCGTCAGAAAATTCACCGGCAAAGGCGTATTTGGAGAACAGCCCCCAGCCGCCTTCCGTTGTAGCATAATCACTGACTTTATCTTCATCCATCGCATACCAGTTCCCTTGCAGGTACGGGAGTTCGTTGAGCGTGTAGCCTTGCTGCCCTTTACCGAGTGCTATTTCTTCGCAGGTCTCGTGTGTGCGTGTGTAGCCGGAATATCCGTAATAGAAGTCTTCTTTGGCGACTGCGGCAAGTCGCTCTCCAAGCTTGTGCGCATAGATTTTTCCGTTGTCCGTCAGGTGGCCGGTTGGGCCCGTGTCATTGGTGCGCTCGCTATGGCGGATAATGAACACTGCTTTTTCATCGGGTTTGAGACTTGTGTAGACTTCGACAAGGTCGGTAAATCCGTCGGCCTCTTGCGGGGTGGCGATACGCCAGGCGTTTGTCGCGGTTTCAAAAATGTAGTAGGTGTTGTGATTGACACGGCCTTCGCGGATTTCTCGGTCGTAAGCGCCCGGCCCGAATCCGGCGGTGTCTTTTTCGATGGATTGAGCGATGCGCCATTCCTTGGAATTAGCGTCGCAGATAAAGCGGACGGTCGAATGGTCTGCGTGCTCGTAGTTGTTTGCAAAAAGAGCGCTTTGCCCTTGGTTCACGTACGTGACTTGGCCTGCGTTTGCGTCGGTACATGCTTCGAAGCCGTATGCCACGGGAATGAATGCACGCATGTACTTTTCAAAATTCGGTACTGGCCCCAAGCCCCATGCAGAAACGTTGTTGCGAATGTCGTTGTATTTCCAGAGCGTATCGAGACCGACGACCCAGTCGGCAATTTTGATTTTCCAGTTCGGATCGTTCCAGACACCGTCTCCTTTAAGGTCTTCGGCAAACGTGTTCACGAGATTCATCATTTCGTTTTCGTCGCGGTCGCCTTGGAACATTGCTGAAATGGCGAGGAGTGCTGCACTATATTCGCTGTTGCCAAGCATGTCCAAATCTTCGGCAACGGGCTTGTTGGTGCGACCGTCGGTGAAGTATGGCTGCGAATAAAGTTGAACGGTATCGATGCCGAATGCAGCGAATACTTCGCGTTCCGCCTGCGTTTTCGCTTCGTTGAACGGAATATTGCTTGCAGTGAGTTGCTCGATGCGCGGAATGATGATATGCGTGAGGATATTTATGTTTGCGTGTTCGGGTGAACAAGTTTTTGTAGCAAGCGTAATGGGTTTGTTGGAAACTTTGCCCGTTACTTCGTTGCGGTAATAGCCAGTCGCTCTAATCTTTACACATTCGGCATTCGAACGGACTTCATTAAATGTATAGTGAGCGTCATTTGAAAGAATGCAACCTTCTGCTTTTTGATAAGTCTCGACGCTAATTACTTTACTTGCTTCGGTAACGGTGATGCTTGTGCCAAAGACGAAAGGACCTTTTTGCGCAACGCCTTGGATGGGGGAGATAAAGCCTTCGATAAAGACCGTGTCTGCTCCGTGGATTACATTAGACAGTGACGGAATTTTGTCAACCGCGTGCAAAAAACCGTCGCTGCAGGTAATGCTAAAATCTGTGGTGTCCGCGGCTTTGCGCCATTCGCCTTTCACACAAAAATGCGCCATGTTTTCGTTCTGCACAAAAAATGCGCGGCCTTCGCGGCTAGTGTCACATGTTGGCAAGTTGGCTACGCTCGGAACAATCAAGGTATCGAAAAGAGAAATTGGAGCGTCCGGGGCGCCATTCTCGGTGCCGTTTCCATTTGCCGGATTGTCGTCGGAGCTACAGCCCGCCGTCAATAACGATACCAACAAAGCGGCGAAAACAATCGCTGTTAAACCAAATTTTTTCATTTATTTTTTCAACTTGTCAATCAGTCTTTTGGCAGGGAAGCCGACGAGCTGGAAACTTTTTTCCCAGATAAAGTCCTTGATGCGCTCGGCTTTAGTCTCGTTGCATTTCGGGAGCCAGCTCTTGTCAAAGTCTGCATCGAGACCATCGCTCAGTATCAGGGCTTCGTAATCCATGTTGAGCGCGTCGTAAGCGTTATGCCGTACGAAGTGTTTCTTTTCTTCGTAGTCAAAGCGGCGTTCCAGAAGTTTGCGCTTGATAAATCCCGCCCCTTGCGCTATGAGTTCATCGTAAGCGAAGAACACGGGACGTTCGGTGTGGTAGAGCGATTCCATGATGACTTCGGCTTTGGTGAATTTTTCGCTCAAGCCGACTTCGAGTTTGCGGGTAACGTCGTAGAATTCCGTCTGCTCGGGAGTCTCGAAAATGTGCAAGAAGAACACGCCGAGGGCGGCGGGTTTCATGTACAAGAAGAACGATTGCAGGTGCGGTGCGAATTCGTCGTTGCTCGTGAGCGAGACGACGTCGGCGGGGCTTTTTTCGGCGAGTTCGAAAAATTCTTTGAATTTGTTCTGGTAATAGACGATGGAATCGTTGATGAGCAGCAAGCGTTCGATGTCGCGTGTGATGAGGCCGGGAACGTAATTGCCGGCGCTATCGGTGCGGTTCGCTTGCATTTGCAAATAACGTCGCCACATGCCAAAGTCAAATCCGCGATTTTCGGTGAGGAAAAGTTCGATGTGGTTTTCCTTAAGAAAATCGTAGGTATCGTTCGAAAGCGTTCTGCGGTTCGTGAGGAGAATGACTTTGAAGTCGGTCTCGGCGAGGTGCTTGAGCGCAAAGCGGACGTAACCGGGGAGGTCTTCCCCGGTTTGGTAACTGGCGTAGAGGGCGACTTTATTGCATGCGTCCATCGACTACCTTCCTCTGCGGCCTCCGCGGTTGCTGCGTCCACGGCCTTTTTCGCTGGACTTGCGCCCGCGTTTTGCGCCACGCGGTTCGCTTGCAACGTGGAATCCTTCGCCGAAATCACGGGAGTCGCGACCACCGCGTTTTTCGGAGCCTCGTTTTCCACGTTTGTCGGAACTGCGGCGGCCATCATCGAATTCGTCACGGCCTCTGCGCAGTCCGCCACGTTCGCGGGAGTCGCGACCGGTGCGTTCAAAACTCGGACCGTCAAAGTCCCTGCGTCCACGGCGTCCACGAGAAATGTATTCCGGTTCGTCGAATTCCTCGTCTTCGTCCGGCTGGCTCACGTATCCGAGTGCTTCGGCGGCGGCGGCGCGGTCGGCGCGTTCGTTGAAATTGCGGATGTCGCGTTCGGTATCTTCGCGGGTGCGGCGCTTTTTCGGCTCGGCACTCAGCTTTTCCGTGATGCTGAAGTCTGCCTGACCGCGTAACGGATCGACGCGGATGAGTTGCACCATCACCTTGTCGCCACGGCGGAACGTGCGACCGCTCTTTTTGCCGAATGCAAGACCCTGGTCGGGATTGAATACGTAGAAGTCGTCGCCGGCGATGTCGCGGTAACGCACGAGGCCTTCGGCAATCGGGTCGTCGATGGATACGTAAATGCCCCATTCTTCGATACCCGTGACGTTAGCTTCGAAGCTATCGCCAATGCGGCCCTTCAGAATCCAGCAGCTGCATACTTTAATTGCAATGCGTTCCACTTTCATGTTCTTGATTTCGTTTGCCGAAATCAAATCGCAAACTTCAATGACGCTGTTCACACGTTCGGCAGTGATTTCCTTTCCTTTACGTGCAAGTTCACGATGGCACCAAAGGTCTGCGTAACGGCGGATTGGCGAGGTGAAGTGGCTGTAGTCTTGCCAGTTCAAGGCGAAGTGTCCGAAGCTGTTGGAATCGTAATGGGCTTTCTGCATGCTGCGCAAAATGCGGTTCGTGAGCGTCTCGTCGCCAGCGGCGCGTTTCACCAAATGCTCGTACAGCTTGAAGGCGACCGGGTTCAAGTTCGTGTCGCCACTGCGCGGCTTGCCGAGGTCACGCAACATCACCGGAGCGTCCTTGAACAGGTCCGGGTACATGTAGTACAGTTCCATGATGTCCTTGGTGTCAGGCGGTTCATGGATACGGTAAATGCCTTGCAGCTTACGCTGCTTGAGTTCCTTGGCGCAGCAGTTGTTCGCGATGAGCATGCACTCTTCGACCCACGAGTTCGATTCGTCGTGTTCACGCGGGACAATCTGGATGGGCTCGCCCTTTTCGTCGAACTTGCAGCCATATTCGGTTGTCTGGAATTCGAGCAGGCCGTCCTTGGTGCGGTTCTTCTTGAGCAGCGCCGTCACTTCGGCGAGCGCCTTGATGGAATCGTCTCCGGCTTCCATCATCTGCACGGCCTGCTGGTAAGTGATGCCCTTCGTAATTTTCACGACGCTGCGGTGGAAATCCCAGTTCAGCACGTTCGCGTTCTTGTCGAGTTCCATCATGCAGGTGAATGCGCAACGGTCGACGCCTTCGTGCAAACTGCAAACGCCGCTCGAAAGTTTTTCCGGGAGCATCGGCACTGCGGTCCACGGCAGATATTGCGTATAACTTCTTTCAAGCGCTTCTTCGTCGAGGTCGCTTCCTTCGGGCACGTAGTAGCTCACGTCGGCGATGTGCACGCCGAGCTTGTAGCCGCCGTTTGCCGTGCGTTCCACGCTGATGGCGTCGTCGTGGTCCATGGCCCCTTCGGGGTCAATGCAAAGGATGTCGAGCTTGCGGTAGTCCTTGCGACCCTTGAAATCTTTTTCGGTCGGATCCGTGATGGATGCAACGTATTTTTCAATCGCAGGGCTAAAGCCTTTGGGCAGGTTGCTTTCTTCCATGAACTTTGTCTTCACTTCGTCCCAGCTGATGTTGTTGAGTTCGGCGGAGCGATCGACCTTGGCCAAGTAGCTGTGCTTGAGCTTCGGGTGCGGATAAAGCGTAAAGCTAATCGTCTCGCCTTCCTTGCCCGGAGCCTGCCTGCGATGGCACATTTCATAGACCTTGCCGGTATCGAGTTCGGTCACTTCCCATTCTTCGTCACCGGTCTGGTGCAAAATGCCGCGCTTGACGCGTGTGCCCGTATCCTTTTCGGTCTGGCGGCGACTGCGTGCGCCCGGACGGCGGTTGTCTTCAATACCTTGTTCAGCCAACTTCTTGCGGCGCTTCTCGCGCTTGTCTTCGAGCGGTTCGCCGTCGCCCAGCTGGTATTCCTTGTGGGCGGAACGCTTTAAAACGCCACGCTCGATCATGTCGGCGAGGAGTTGCTTGAACGCCATCTTCTGCTTTTTCGGGAGGCCGAGAGCGCTGCGGAGCTGGCTCCCTACCATGGGTTCGTCACGGAGAATAGCAATAATTTGTTCTTCGCTCGGTAATTCTTTAGCCATAATTAAGCCTCCTTATTTTCTGTTGCCGCAACATTGTCCGTAGAGCCTGCTGCAAGTTCCGCCTGCTTGTAGGGCATGGCGGATTCAATCAAATCGTGTGTTTCGTCGCGAAGATCCGCCATCGGTTTTTCGGCATAATCTTCGTAACGGATAAGCGGATGGATGACCATCTCCACGGTGCCGGAATAGATCGCCCACTTGACCTTCGGGAGAATCTTTCCGGTATTAATAAATGTAACTGGTAAAATCGGGAAATGCTGTTCCTTGGCCAAACGGAAAATCCCGTTCTGGAACTTGAACATGTGCCCGTCGTCGCTGCGGTGTCCTTCGGGGAACACGGTAATGTTGTAGTGGCTGTCGAGGCGTTTTTTGAGGTGCTTTCCGAGGCCCGCGTTCATGCGCGGATTCTTGTAGATGGGAATACTGCCGGTGCGGTTCAAAACCCAGCCGAATATGGGCGCTTTCCAGAGGCTGGCCTTGGCCATGAATGCCGCTGTCGCAATGGAGTGCCAAATGACGTTGATGTCCAAAAAGCTCTGGTGGTTCGCGACGATGACATAGCCCCTTTCTTTCGGGATGTTTTCGGCACCCTTGACGGAAACTTTGATGCGGAAAAGCTTGAAGATGATGTTCCTGAAGGAGAATGTGCAAATTTTGGTGCAGTCTTCCCAGTGCCCGCGGATACCGCAGTAAAGTGTGTAAGGAATGCCCGCAACGAGCATGATGGTGAAAACGACGAAGTAATAAAAAAAGGCTAGAATAGCGCGCATTGTCTCTTTCTGCTTAATGTGTATGTTATTTTTGAGCCTTTTTAATATAATTAGGCCCTTCTTGCTTTAATGTATATTTTTTGAGTGGGTTGAAACAGTTGTTTTTATTATATTCATCGAGAAATTCATGGAGTTTTAATTATGGAAATTAAATGGCTTAATCCCGATGCAAAATTCGACCGTCTTGTTTTGGCGGGTGATATCGGTGGTACGAACACGAACCTTGGCCTTGTGGGCTACAAAGATGGCAAGTTTACGCTCATTCTCGAAACAGTTTGCCCGAGCCAGTGCATTGAAGGGCTCGATGAACCGATTCGCGAAACGCTCAAGGTTGCTGCCGAAAATAGCACATCGCTCAAGCCGTCTCACATCTGTATCAGTGCCGCAGGGCCGGTAGCCAACAACAAGTGCGTCATGACGAACCTCCCGTGGTGCGTTGACGGCGATGCCATCACGAATGCAACCGGCATCCCGACACTTGTCATCAACGACTTCATGGCTATCAGCTACGGAATTCCGACACTCGATGTCGATGACCCGAAACAAATTTTCAAGCTCGTGCATACTGACGGAAGTACGCCAGCCCCGCAGAAAGCGACCAAGGCCGTGATTGGCCCGGGTACGGGCATGGGTGTTGGCTTCCTCGCTTTCGATGGCGAAAAGTACATCCCGGCTTGCTCCGAAGGTGGTCATTCCACGTTCGCTCCGTTCGACAAGGAATCCCAAGACTTCCGCGACTACATGGAAAAGCGCATCGGTACGGTGCCGGGCGTTGAACCGCTCGTCTCCGGCATGGGCCTTGCCCACCTCTATGAATGGTGGCGCGACACGAAGGGCGTTCCCGATAACGAAGCCTTCAAGAAGATTGAAGAAACGGATTGGCACGACCGTCCGAAGTACATCAGCCGTGCAAGCGATACCGATCCGGTCGCCGCCGAGATGATGCGCATGTTCGTGAAGATGCTCGCCCGCTTTGCAAGCGACGCCGCGACGCTGTTCCTCCCGCTTGGCGGCTTCTACCTCGCTGGCGGCACGGTGCAGAAGGATTTGCGCTGGCTCGAACGCGACAACTTGTTCATGACCTGGTTCGAAAAGAACTACAACCCGAACATTCGCCCGCTGTTGAACAAGATTCCGGTGTACGTCATCAAGGACTATAGCATTAGTTTATACGGTGCTGCGAATGCTAGTTTGAACTTGCAGAAGTAATTGAGATTGCTTCACCCCATTGGGTGTCGCAACGACAAATGTCTAATGACTATTGACAAGGCGGTATCGCATGCTGCGGCCGCCTTTGTTGTTTGTCTCGAGAATGTTTTTATCCATGAGGCTTTGGAATATCCTCGTTGGTCATAATTAATCTATATTACTTATGATGAACCGATTAAAGACCATGGTCGTCAAAAAGGTTGTATGAAGAAAGATTTTGCAGATTTTGATGAATACATCAAGCAAGGGGAGCCCGATAAAAAAGAGAAGGCTTCTATTTGGCGAACTGCCATTGGCTTGCAGGCTGTTGATGGCTTAGAGACGTCCGATTACTTGAAAGAAACGGCCCGAAAGCATATCGAAGGTGAAATCGATATCGATGAAGCCCGTAAGCTTATTCGGTCGTATTATCAGTCAAAGTCGTTTCGGGAACCAGATGATGAACAAAAACAAGAAGCCGACAAGGTTGCCGCGAATATAACCAAAATCCTTTCTGCCGATACTTTGGATTTCAGCGCACAGGGATTAGTTGCCTTGCATAGGAGAATCTTTGAAGGGGTTTTTAAACATGCAGGGAAAGTCTGCACTTACAATATCACAAAAAAAGAATGGGTTTTGAAGGGTGATACTGTTCGCTATTTGAACTGGGAAGATTTGAATCGTGCTTTAGATTTTGATATTGAGCAAGAAAAGAATTTTAGCTACAAGGGTATTTCTTCTGATAGTCTCATTGCTCATGTGACGAAGTTTGTATCGGGTTGATGGCAAATACATGCTTTCTGTGAAGGGAATACTCGCACAACGGCGGTTTTTGCTATTCTGTATTTGCGGTCTTTGGGCTTTAAGGTCAATAACGACATGTTTGCAAGGCATTCTTGGTATTTTCGTAATGCGTTGGTTCGTGCCAACTATCGGAATGCAGTAGAGAGCGTTGATTATAGTCCTGTTTATCTTGAACGCTTTTTCCGTAATTTGTTATTGGGCGAACAATGGGATTTGCGAAACCGCTATTTGCATATCCAGCCCTCTGAAGAATGGAGGGCTCAGCCGAATCTTACTGACCGGACAAGTACCGGACAAGTACCGGACAAGCTTCTGCCAAGTAAAACGCAAATGCATAATAAGCTCCATTCTGATAACCCAAATATCATGAAGCTTATAGGAATTATTGGCGAACAAAGTCTGTCTGTTAAAGAAATGATGGCGGCAATTGAGTTAAAACATCGAGAAAACTTCTTGAACCTTTACCTTTCTCCGGCAATCAAAGAAGGCTTTGTCAAAATGTTATACCTCAATGCGCCTCGGCACCCTCGACAAAAATATTTGTTGACGGCTAAGGGAATTGCGGTTTATCAAGAATGACTATTGACAAGGCGGTATCGCATGCTTCTGCCGCCTTTGTTGTTCGTTTGCAAAATTCCTTTGTCCATGAGGCTCTGGATTTCGCGGAGGGCGGTGTCGTGGCTTGCGTTGAAGAGGGCTGCGGCTTCTTTTGCGGTGAAGGGTTGTGCGAGGCGGCCCGCCATGATTTCGTCGAGGAGCTGCTGTTCGCGGGCGCTGAATGTATCGTTTGCGTGGGCGTTGCGGAACTGGATGCGGCTGATTTCTGCGGCGAAAAGTTGTTCGCTATCCTTGATTGCGTTTCGCAGCATTTGCAGGAACCACAGAATCCATTCGGTGAGGTCGCCGCTTGCGGCTTGCGTGCGTGCGAGAATCTTGAAGTAGTCAGCTTTGTTGTTGTTAATTTGTTTGTTTAGTGCGTACTGGCAATGCGTTGTGCTTTCGGCGCGGGCGAGTTGCATGGCTGTGATGGCGCGCGCGAGTCGGCCGTTTGCATCGGTGAAGGGGCGAATCGTGATGAACCAGAAATGGGCAATTGCGGCTTTAATCACCCCGTCTATATTTGCGCTCTCGAACCACGATAAAAAGTTTTCCATTTCGCCTTGCAAGCGTTCCGGGTTAGGGCCAGTAAAGCGCAGTGTCGTGGCGGAATCGGGGACGGTCGCATCAATGATTTTCTGTACTTCGCTGGGCGTGTCGCGGAAGTGTTTGACTTTGTTCTGACCCATCGCGGAATGCCAGTTGAAAAGGCGTTCTTCGGTGAGGGGCTGCGAGGCGTTCTGGATGGCGCCGAGGTAGTTTTTGATAAAGTTTTGTGAGCCCTTGCTTTTGAGTTCCACTTCGGCAAGCGTGTGCGCGGAGTCTAGCGTGTAGCCGTCAATCGCGTAATTCGCGACGATATCTTCGGCGAGGAGTTTTGCTTCGATGTCCTTGAGCCCGCAGATTTGCATGATTCCGATGAGTTTGCCTTCTTCAAGGCGTGTCTGCCCAAGCGCGTTGAGCACCTTGGGAGAATCGAAGCGGAACCGCGTCCAGTCTGGGAATTGGTGGATGTAAAGCATGTTGGTTTTCGGCATGTTCGTCATTCTGAAGCGAAAGCCGAAGAATCCAGTTGCTTTTAAAAATTTACTGGATCCTTCGCGTTGCTCAGGATGACTTGTGGTAAAATATATCACTTTTTCAAGAGCTGTATTTGACGAGCCTTTAATTTTCATAAATTTAAACTATGCAGAAAATTGAAACTTGGTACAAGGCTGAGGGCAATTGCCCCGATGAAGAATATGAAATTGCAAGCTACCTGCTTTTCGAGGCGGGTGTTGCAACGCTCGAAGAACTGGACCCGGTGACGGCTGGTCGCACGGAGTTCTGTTTTTATACGGGCGATAAGGCGGAACGCGACCGCATTGTGGCGGAGTTTCCGCAGTACAACTTCACGGTGACGGAAGAGCCTGCCAAGGATTGGGACAAGTGGTGGCGAGACCGTGCGCAGCCGGTGGCTGTGAGCGAGCACCTTTGGGTGCGTCCGCCTTGGGTGGAGTTCACGCCGGAAGATCCGGAAGCAGTTGTCTTGGAACTTGAGGCAAAGACTGCATTTGGAACGGGCGAGCACGAGACGACGAGTAGCTGTGCTGCGCTCATGGAAAATATTGATTTTAATGGCAAGACTGTTCTCGACATCGGAACGGGAACGGGCATCCTCGCGATGTTTGCGCGTCGTAAAGGCGCAAGCCTTGCTGTGGGTACGGAAATTGACCCGCTCACGATTCCTTGCATTGCGGAAAACTTTGAACGCAATGGCTTTGGCGAAAGTGACTGCGTGCTCGGATTTCTGGATGCGTTCAAGGACGGAACGAAGTTCGACGTGATTCTTTGCAATATGATTCGCAGCGAACTTTGGCCGCTCCGTGACGACATCGAAGACTTGCTCGCCGAAGGTGGCGAACTCATCATCAGCGGACAGCTTGTCACGGAAAAGGATTACATTCTCAAATGGTTCGAAGAAGCCGGCTTCAAAGTTTCCGTCGAACGCGAAAAAGGCGAGTGGTGGAGTGTGCTTGCACACTCGTAATTTGAAAATCGCATACTATATCATGATTTTCTATATTATCTGTTCTTTTCTTGGAGGACGGATTTTTTTTTGATGTGTTATATTATTATTTTATAAAAATAGATAAAAGACTATTTAGATAAATAGGGGGCGTTACAGAGGTGTCTTTGGAACATTTAAAATATGGCGATTATAGTGGAGTTGATGTGATATATACTCCACCATGTGAATTAACAAATAATCAAAAAAAGAAATTTTTTTCACAGTTTTCTTTTCTGTATGTTGCAAAAAGTATATGTTTTTTGTCAAAAAATCTTTTACAAAATAACGTATCTTTATTCGGTAATACCCCTTACAGCAATGATACTTTATGCAAAGCTTTGTGTTTAGCTATTAAATATGCAAATAATAGTGTTTTGAAAAAAGATTGCGAGCCATCAAGAGAAGACTTGGAAAAAATTTTGCTTATTGCAAATGATGAAAATGATAAGGAATTTAATTTGATTGTTGCCGTTAATCAGCAACTTTGTGAAAATTGCGAAAATCAAATTGCAAGAACTTGGTGTATTTTTTTTGAATTATGGCTTGAAATTTATGGAGTATCACCATTGCATGAAATTGAGGATATGGTTAATGTTCCGTATGTTTTGATTCTCGGTTTTAGTTGGTCCATTATAAAATCTGGATATACTTTTGAGTGTAAAGATTACAAGGAATTTGAGAAAAAGTTGGGCTTAAAAGTGAGTGAAAAATGGTGCGAAAATTACCTAAATTTTTTTTCTTGTTCAAGAAATCAATGGATTTCAAATGTGTCATGTCCACCAACGTATATTTCAAAACCAATTTTAGATTCAGGTGTTGATCCATTGGGACGAAATAAAAAGGTTTATTTTA
The DNA here is from genome assembly GCA_902800345.1 of Fibrobacter succinogenes. Taxonomy (GTDB): domain Bacteria; phylum Fibrobacterota; class Fibrobacteria; order Fibrobacterales; family Fibrobacteraceae; genus Fibrobacter; species Fibrobacter succinogenes_H. The sequence continues at coordinate 58,613 of CADCDO010000010.1, read as the reverse complement.
TTCCTTCGGCAAAAAACTTGATTTCAAGGGTTACTACAGGTTTGTTTTATGATTTAGCTGATAAAGATAAAGAAAAAAAAGTTAATAAATTTAGATGTCAATTTGGTAAAGTTTTAGAAGAATATGTAAAAAAAATATTCGAATTTTATCTTGATGAGTCTTTTGTTCGATCAGGTGATATTGAGTATGGAACAAAACGTAGATCTCAAAAAACAACAGATGTGCTGATTCGTCGGAATGAGTCGTTGGTTCTTATAGAAGTTAAACAAGCTAGTCTTTATGCCGAAGCTTTGTATAAAGGGGATGAAAATAAAGTAAAGCTTGATTTAAAAAGAAATATTGGAGGTGCCGTTGCTGAACTCGCTAAAACAGAAAGGGCTTTGAATGAAAATCACGATGAACTAAAACGATTTTGTGGATGTAAAGAAATATTCAAAATAATTGTTCTTAGTAATCCTTTACATCTGGCGAATAGCTATTGTAAAGATCTTTTAAAGGATGATGTTGATTTGTCTGATGTGATGATTATGAACTTATACGAGCTTGAAATGCTTCTAGATATTCAACAGATTCCTCAAAATTTTTTTGATGTTTTAAAATTAAAAATATCGAAATATCCAAATTATTCTTTTAAAGATTTTATAGCTTATGCATATCCGAATGCAAAAGGAAAAAGAACCTTTATAAAGAAATATCTAGATGAAATTAAACGAATTATTAATTCGAACGAATTGTAGATAAACGCTTTGATGGAATCTCTTGTTTCCTTTGCCCAAATGTTCGATTTTAACTTGGATGAGATTCCTTTATAATATTTTTTCCCCCTGTAATTGAACATGTTGCTTTTCGTAAGGATTTTTTCTATCGCTAATGCTCAAGATCCTCGCCTTCGCGAGGATGACGAATGAAGAAATGGCACTGGATCCTTCGTCGTTCCACTCCTCAGGATGACGCTCTTTCGCTAATGGATTTCCTAACCACTAGCCACTAACCACTGTTTACTTATTTTTAAACGTCGGTTTCTTGAAGCCTTTTCCGTGTGAGCGGCGGCTGGCGAGATTTATCTCGCCGCTGTTGAAACGGTTCTTGTCTTCGACATTGCGGTGTTCGCGGAACGGCGCATTCTGCTGATTCCCGCGACGATCAAAGTCGCGACGTTCATCTCGATGGAATCCGCGACGTTCTTGGCGTTCCCCTTCGCGTTCAAAGCGATTCTCGTTTCGCCAATTCTCGCGACCTTCTCCATTACGTTCACCAAATCGGCGACTCTCGCTAAAGCGTTCACGATTCTCGCCAAAGCGGTTCCCGCGACTTTCACTAAAGCGTTCTTCGCGGAACTGGAATTCGCGCGATTCCCCACGACTTTCTCTAAAGCGATTGTCACGCGGCTCGTACCCTTCGTCTCGCCAGCGATTTTTGACTTTCTCTTTTTTCGGGCGTAACGCATTCGTGCGTTCTTCGCGCTTTTGCATTTCGCGGTTGCGGAAGTCTTCGTTTTCTTCGCGTTCCTTGCTCGGGAAATATTCCTTGCCCTCCGCCATGGCAGTGCGGCTCAGTAGCAAGCGGCTGACTTTCCCCATCTTGAGTCGTTCCAGAACTTCGCGCAAGTGCGGACGGTTCGCGGGAATGTACCAGAAGAAGAACTGCTTCTGGTTTGCTTTTTCTTCGGGCGTTTTGGCGACAAAGAGCGGCTTTCCGTCCGGCGTCATTTCGGCGTAGAACATTTCGGTCGCAATAGTCATCGGCGTTGGCGTAAAGTCTTGCACTTGTTCCAACTGGAAACCCAATTGCTTTGTTTCGAGTGCAAGTTCAGCCATGTCGGCTTCGGTGCATCCCGGATGGCTACTGATAAAGTACGGAATCAGTTGCTGCTTTTTGCCGATGCGCTTACATTCGTCGTCAAAGAATTCCTTGAATTTGTGGAACAACGTAAAGCTCGGCTTGCGCATCAATTTCAAGACCGCATCGCTGGTGTGCTCGGGTGCCACTTTCAAGCGACCGCTTACGTGGTAGTCGATGAGCTCGCGGGCGTATTCTTCGTGGTCCTTGCGGAGATCTTCGTCATCCGTCTCCTGCAAGAGCATGTCGTAACGAACACCACTTCCGATGAACAAGTGTTTGACTTTCGGGTGGTTGCGCACTTCGCGGTACAGCTCCAAAATTTCTTTATGGTGCGTGTCCATGTTGTCGCAAATCTTGGGCGTAAGGCAGCTTGCACGGGCGCACTTTTGGCAACGGCTCGGATCGCGGCCACGCATGTTGTACATGTTCGCGCTGGGGCCGCCAAGGTCTGTAATCGTGCCGGCAAAGCCTTCCATGTTGGTGACGATTTCGACTTCGCGCATAATGCTTTCGCGGCTACGGCTTGCGATGAATTTGCCCTGGTGTGCGTTGATGGCGCAGAAACTGCAACCGCCGAAACATCCACGGTGCGTGTTGATGCTGAACTTGATCATGTCGAACGCAGGCACGTTTCCGCGCTTCTTGTAACGCGGGTGCGGTTCGCGGGCGTACGGGTATTCAAAACTTTCGTCCAGTTCGCCATATTCCATCGGCGGGTACGCAGGGTTGATCACCACGGTCTGCTCGGCGACATCCTGCAGAATGCGGCGCTGGAACCACTTGTTGCATTCGATATCCACTCGGCGGCAGTTCTCGATTTGATTCCGCTTGCTTTCTAGGCATTCCTCGTAGCTGTACAATCGCAGGTCTTCCCACTTGCTGTTTTTCGGAATGTTCCCCTTGGGCGCCAAGTAGGCGGTTTGCGGAACGGAATTCAGGCTTGAAAACGGAACGCCTTTTTTGAGCAAACGCACGATTTCTTTCAGCGGCTTTTCGCCCATGCCATAGACGAGAATGTCTGCCTGCGTATCGAATAGAATGCTCGGCTTGAGTCTGTCGCTCCAGTAATCGTAATGTGTCACGCGGCGCAAACTCGATTCGAGACCGCCAATGAGCAGCGGCACGTCGGGGTAGAGCTTCTTTAAAATTTTTGCGTAAGTGTAAGTCGCGTAATCGGGGCGGAATCCGGCCTTGTTCCCCGGCGTAAAGGCGTCGTCGCTGCGGAGGCGTTTCGCGGCGGTGTAGTGGTTCACCATGGAATCCATGCCGCTCGAAATCGCAAAGAAAAGTCGCGGTTTCCCGAGCTTCTTGAAATCGCGCAAGTCGTCGCGCCAGTTCGGTTGCGGCAAGATCGCCACACGCAAACCCTCATGTTCCAAAAGTCGCCCGACAACCGCGTGCCCAAAGCAAGGGTGATCGACATATGCATCGGCGCTGATGATGATCACATCAACGTAATCCCAGCCTAGTTCGTCCAGGTCTTCTTTGCAAATCGGTAAAAATCGAGGATCGTACATAATGGAAACTTTTGGATGCGGCGTAAGGTTCTAGGTCAAAGATAGAAAAACGGGAATATTTACAGAACGGGTTTTGTCTTTACTCCGCTTCGCCTTTGACGCAGCGTACGGAAAATCCATAGTTTTTATCGGTCGCTCCGAAGAGAGCATATTTTACGTTGTCTTGCAACATCGTGGCAAAGGCGTACAACGAGAGCGTGTCCGTTAAGGACCAAAAAAACGCCATTTCACCGGCTGAGATAAATGCTCCGTTGAAATTTATTCCTGCGGCTGTGGCAGAAAAACCATGGGCGTTTTCAACGTCCTCATTCCAAGATTCGGCTGATTTTAATTGGTTCGCGGAACAGTCAAAAGCCCAGGTCCCGTCATCCAAAAGTTCTTCATCGCATGCGTGGTCGTCCAAAAGTTCAATCCACTCGTCATGTGTGGGCAGGTGCCAGCCTTTGGGGCATGCTTCTTGTGCTGCATCCCATGTGTAGAGTCTTCCGTATTTTCTGCAGTTTTCCGGGTCGTTGTCGTAGCACCAGCTTGCTGCTTCTGAATTTGAGCCCGCATTATAGTTCATGTTCTGTGCAGTCCAAACGTGGTTGGTAATGACGATGGTTCTATAGACCTGGTTGTCACGTTCGTCCAAAAATTCGCCGTAAGAGACATCTGGATTCAAGAACTCCGTGGTCACGCAATCGTATTTGTCGCACTCGTAAAAGTGGAGTGCTGCGCTGGACTTGGGCGTATTCGAGCTGGAAGTTGCCACGGAACTCGAGGATTTGATGCTTGATGAAATTGCGGGGATGGAACTGCTCGATGAAACTTTGTTCTTGCTGGAGGAATATCTCGTTCTGCTGGATGATGATATTGCGATTTCGATTTGGTTCGAAAAGTGAATTGGAACTATTGAAGGACGGAAAAAAGAATTGAAAACGCTCTCGCTGGACGAAGATTCGGTAATCTTAATGATCTCGATGGATCCGGAAGGTCCATCGTCTTGCGGTTCGGTAACATCATCGCTGCAGGCTGCTGCGATGATGCATAAAAAAGCGGCGAATATGTGAATCCAAGTCCTAACCATTTTATAAAAGTATATAAAATAAAGCCCTTTATGTCATCCCTTTATAATCTGCGAATGGGGACGGAATCGGCCTACAATGTTTCACTTGCGTTTCCGTTTCCTTCTGTTTTCTTCGCTTCGCGTTCCTCCGCTTCGCGCATGGAATAGACGCACCCGCAAAAATTCTGCCGGTAGAGATTGTAATCGTGCGACAGTTGGATCGAACGCTTGTAGCCGCCCTTCTTCTTGAAATCACTCGGGAGCCGCCTGATGCCGTAAATATCGCACTGTTCCTGGACGACCTCGTTGAGCACTTGCGCATCCTTCATCGGGCTGATGGTGAGCGTCGTCGTAAAATAGTCGCAGTTCAGTTCCTTGGCGAGCCGTGCGGATTCCGAAAGGCGGAGTTCGAAACATTTGCGGCAACGCTTGCCACCTTCGGGTTCTTTTTCGAGTCCTCGGGCGACATCGTAAAATTTTTTCGGGTCGTAATCGCCCTCTATTAACGTAACTGGATGCTTTGTCTCAAATTCTGCAACGAACCGCTTGATTTCGCTTACACGGTGCTGGTATTCCTCGGCGGGGGCGATGTTCGGGTTGTAATAGAAAAGCGTAATCTTGAAGTATTGCGAAAGGTATTCGATGGTGTAGCTGCTGCACGGCGCGCAACACGCATGCAGCAAGAGCGTCGGCACTTCGCCCGTGCGCTCAAGCCGCCGGATAATCCGTTCCAAATCCACTTGGTAATTGTGTTTCGGTGCTGCCTTTTCCATTTTCTATTGCCTTTCGCTTTACGCAGTTGTCGTCTCTCACCGCTCGTCTTTCGTCTGTAGCCGCGTGGTTCGGTGAGCTCACCAACCTAAGCGGCGTTCTTTCGTCTAAATCGTTCCTACCGCGACAATCCAGAAACAGATGGTCGATGCAATTGCAAATGTTCCCATCACGTGCCGTTCTTTTACGCTCAGGCTAAAGAGAACCGTCGCCGTGTAAAAAGTCAGGTAAATAGCAAAAAAGAAGGCTAGAATGCGTGTAATCCCGAACGGGATGAGTTCGGGGAGTACGTGGCCTGCGCTTAAAATAGTGAATAGCGCCACGAATTGCATGATAATCGGGAGCACGAATGCCCGGCGGACCTCTTGCGGTACGACCTTGTGGCGGCCGTTCATGGCGTACATGCCAAGCGGGGCGCCAAATGCAAGTGCGATATTCAGTACGATAGATGGCAAAAAGACGATTGCCCCGACAATAGCTGCAATATAAAACATACCCTTAAGATAAAAAAATGGCTCCAATAAAAAAGAACTCCTTCAGGCAAAGGAGGTAACCTAAAGGAGTTCGAGAGTGTTTGGGTATTATTAATAATACTATTATCCTATGCGTTAAGCTCAAATATTATGGAAATTCTTGGTTACAATAGTACACATGGCGTTTGAAAAAAGAGCTTTTGGGAAGAAATGTCTCAAAATTTCAGGGAAACGTTGAGGTGGGCGTAGTTGGGCATAAAAGGCCTGGTGCGATTCTTTTTGAAGGCGAAAACGAAGTCGCAATCCAGCCAGTCGCTGACGAGTTTGATTTCGTTCTGGACGGAAATGGCTTTGGATGGGTTTGCTTCGGGAACGGAGAGAATTAATTTGGCGAATGAGCGCATTGGTGTGTACTTCGCGCTGAGCTCAATTCTGGGTGGTTTTGTGCGTGAGTTCTCGTGGCGTACTTTGGCGCTTGCCTTGAACGAGAACTGCTCCCATGTGGATTCGATGTTACTTTTCCATTCGGTTGATTTGCAATTTTCACTGGCTTCGATACAGGTCACGCTGAGACCTGGGCGCAAACGCTTGGGACCCGATGCAAGGGACATCTTGATGCGTGCGCTTACGGAGTCCTTGCTGGTGGGACTTAGAATGCGGATCCTGGCGGAAATGGCTGTGTTTTGCATTTCGGGCCATTTGACGTTGACCGTTTGCGATGCCCACAGCCAGTTTTCGGTGATGCCTTTGCTCAAGTTGAGCCCTTGCGGGACGGAATCGCCGTGGATGTAGGCGGTCGTTTTCCATGAAAGTCTTTGTTTTTCGTTTTGCAGCTGGAGCTTGACGAGAGGTCTGCTTTGCCCTAGCTGGTACCAGGCGGAGATTTGCCCGAGCGATGTGCTGGCTTGCAATGCGATGGCGTGAGCGTCCGGGAATCTCCAAAATGAGGTGGCGATTTTGTTATGACGGTCGGCGGAAAAACCGAATTGCAGATGGAACGCCTTTGACGTGTCTAGTAGTGCGCCGGCATGGAATTTGCCGATGGGGTAGAAAAGTGCTGCGCCCCATAAGGTATCTAGCGGTATGTGGCTACGGAGTTCAGAGGTCGAAATTTGTCCGAAATGCGATTCAAAACCGTCGCGCTGGTAAGTCAGCAGTTCCTGGGAGCCCAGACGTAACTTGAAATAGTAAAACTGGACCAGCAGTTCTTCCCGGTGCTTTTTTAAGCGGCCGTCGGAATCGTACTGGCTTTTCCATGTGATGCGCCCATGCGGAATGATGGCCGGTGATTCTTGCGCTGGCTTTGGAGACTGAGCTGTTTTCGTGGTTTTGGACTTTTTTTTGCGTGGGGATTTGGGTTTCGGCAGCGCGCACGGTTCCTGGGCGTAAACTTCGGCGAGCAGGCATGCTTCGTCGTAATTGCCTTCTTCGAGCCGCGAAAGGATTTCGTCGGCTTCTTCGGGCGTGATGATGCCGTCGTCCCACCATTCAAAGACTAGGGCTTCGTCAAAGGGTGCCTGCGGTGCTTCTTGCGCATGTATTTGCGGAGCTGCGGCAGACGCTGCGGTGATTGTGGTCAATAGGGTGAAGAGTAAAAGTATTCTGGTCAAGTTTGTGCCTCCATTATATAAACACGCAGAAGAGGCTCGTTTGGACCATTTTTTTATTGCAAAACTTTTCTAACTTTGTGGCATGGCGAATTCTTCCTGGTCAAAAAATTCCAAACCTCGTGGCGCAAGTGCGCTTGGCAAGGACTTTATCCCGCATATGAAGGCACCGCGGACGGAGTTTCCGCTTTTTAACGGAAAACGTGTGACGCCCTCGCTTGCCGGGCTTGACAAGTTGCTGCGTTATTATGGTGTGGAACTCCAACCCGAAACGCTCGGGCAAATTTGGGAGTTTCACCAGTTGCTCCGTGCAAACAACGACGACCAGGATTTGACGCGTCTCAACGCATTCGAGACAATGGTGGAGCGCCATTATGCCGATTGCACGCTCATCAATGCATACGTGCCTAAGTGGCCTGCCCGCATGATAGATGTCGGCAGCGGTGCCGGTTTCCCCGGAATTCCACTCAAGATAGTCAATCCGTCTATTCGTCTTACTTTATGCGAACCCCGTCCCAACCGCATCAATTTTCTCAACATGGTCATTGAAAAGATGGGCCTAGAAGGAATCGATGTGTTCGGTCATAAAGTTACAAGCCGGAGCATGACCATTCCCGTTGATGGTGTTATCAGCCGTGCGTTTGAACTGATGGAAAAGACTCTTCCGCGTATCGCCAATTCGCTCAAAGTTGGTGGCCGTGTGTTCTTTATGAAAGGCCCCGCTGTTGCGGACGAGCTAAAGACTTTTTATCCAGAAGATTTTGGATATAAATTTATCGGTAAGCATTTTTATACGATCCCGAACAGCACGCAAGACCGTGCTCTGATTATTTTGGAACGTGTGGAGTAGAGACCCTTCGTAAGCTTGCCAGCGCGAAAGCAAGCGATATGGCGATTCCGATATGCGGGAGATAAGCCGGTGTTTGGATTTTTACGGTAGACGCCAGGATGGCCGGGATGAGGCCGAAGAGTCCGCCGACAACGACGCCTGCGTACCAGAGAGATTTTTTGATATTGAATTTTTTATGCGCGATAATGGCAACGGCGAGCGGGGCTACAATTCCGGGCGTATAGACTGAATAGGCCATCGTCAAAAGTCCAATGATATCTTTACCTTGAAGCGCAAGAAAAGTCGCGATAACGCCGATGGCGACAACGAGCAGGCGCACGACAGAGATACGGCGCGTATTCAGGATATCGCTTCCGAAAATGGCTGCTGAATTGATGAGGCAGGTGTCTGCGGACGAGAGCAGTGCGGATAAAAGTCCAACGGAGAGGAGTGCCGCAAGCGGGAGCGGTAGTACACCTGATGCGAGACGGAATAGCGGGTTCATGGCGCCGGTAGCGTGGGTGGCTGCTGCATCCGGGGCGTAAGTGGCGGCCCACATGCCGAGCAAGACAATGACAACGCTGAAAACGAGTATGGCGAAACTCCCGACAACAACTGCTTTGCGTGCTGCGGTTGCGTCTTTTGCGACGAGATTTCTCGAAATCACGTCAGGTCCGAGGAAGTATGCGCCACCAACTGTGAACAACATCATTGACAAATCTGCAAAGCCGAATTTTTCGTTCAAGAGATTGAAATTCCCGAACGTCGCAAGCCCGGCGGAAGTTTCATTTGCGACTCTTTGCGCGGTTTGGAGTGCCGTATTTTCTGTGCCCGAAAATCCGCCGAACAAGTAGATGGCGGCGGCAAAAAATCCGAGAGTCAAAATTCCAAATTGCAATGCATCGGTGCGCACAACGGAAAGCTGCCCGCCCAAGAGCGTATAGACAATGACAATTCCGGCCGTAATCAAGACGGATTGCGTTCCCGCATCGTGTCCCAGCACAAGTCCGATGAATCCTGCGACTGCAGCGAACTGTGCTGCGATAATTCCAATCCACGAAACAGCGATGATGAAGGCGACGAGTTTTCGCCCTGTTTTGCCAACGGTCTTTTCTGCAATTTCAGGGAGCGTCCGTACATTCATATCGTGGACGGGCTTGCTCAAGAAAGCCGCCTGGAACCAGAAGCCGATTGCTCCGACCGCAAGCCACCAGAAGGCGGCAAAGCCGATACTTTCGGCGCGTGCAGCGATGCCTACCGTGGCTGACGCCCCGAGAACGGTTGCCATGAGGCTCATGAAAACGAACGGGGCTGTTTGTTTACGGCCTGCAACAACGTAATCGTCAAAGTTTTTGACTTTGAACAAATCGCGAACGCAGATGAAACCGAGAACGAAGAAGTAGATTAGTAAGAGCTTCATGGCGGAGAGAATGGGAGATACCCGACTGTCTTCCCGGACTTGCGATGCACTGCCTGCGCTGAATTAAATCGAAGCGAGCTTGTCGATGCGTTCCGGGACGAGCATGTCTGTTTTACGGCGTTTCTTTTACATTGTAAAATTAGAAATTTTACAAGTTGCCGTATTCTCCGATGTCGGGGATGAGCGTACCTGATTTCATGTGGTAGGTTCGGTTGCTGTAGCCGAACGCTGTTTTGTCATGCGTGGCGATGATTATTGCAACGCCCGTCCGTGCAAGTCGCGCAAAAAGGCTGTAAACCTTGCGACTATTCTCTTCGTCGAGGTTGCTGGTCGGCTCGTCGGCGATAATCAAATCTGGCTTGTTGGCGAGGGCGCGAGCAATGGCGACTCGGCGCAATTCGCCGCCGGAAAGATTTTGCGGATGTTCGTTCGCCAAGTGCGCAATGCCGAGCTTGTCCAGTAATGCCTTGATATGCTCCTTGTCTATCTTCTTGTTGTACAGGGATGAAGATAAGGTAATGTTTTCGGCAACGGTAAATGCGGAGAGGCTTGCCGCGTTTTGCGGAATGTAGCCGATTCGTTCATTGCGTAAGCGGGCTAGGTCTTCGTCGTTTAGCGAAAAGAGCGGCTGTCCGTCAATTTCGACGTTTCCCGATGTGGGCTTGGTAACGCCGGCGAGTGCATTCAGGAGGGTACTTTTACCGCTTCCTGATTCGCCGAAGATGACCGTGAAATCACCCGACCATGCAAAGAAATCTGCGTTGTTGACCGCACTGAATTTTTCACCGCGGCGTGTATATTGTTTTGTTATGTTGTTTCCGTTGAGTATCATTAAGCGTCCTCCTTCAATGCGGTGTAAACATCAATGTTTCCGATTTTTTTTGCGATATGGTATGATGCTCCAACCCCAGCAATGACGGGGATGAACAAAGCACCGACAATCGTTAAAATGATGGCTGATATGTTCGGGAGTAAAAAGGGGATTTGCAAGTTCTCCTGAATTAAAAAGCGGAACGATATGATGCCGACTGCTCCGAAAAGCGTTCCGGCAATAGCTCCGCTTCCGCTTGCAAGAAACGATTCTCCGAGAACGATGTCTGCTAGCTTTTTGCGGGTCGCTCCGATAATGAGGAGTGTCGCGAACTCACGTTTCCGTTCGTTTGTCGAAACCGTAAATGCGATATAGATGACCGCAATTACGGTGAACAGGAAAAATCCTGCGATAAGCCAGACTGCGATTTTAAAGGATCTTGCCGTAGCGATTACGTTATCGAATATGTTCTTGCGTTGAATGACTTGCAAATCATTGAATTGCTCTTGAATCTTTTGCGAAATTTTTTCGAAGTCCGTACCCTCTTCAAAGTTTGCAAGAATTGATGATGGCCCTCCTTCGGAGCTGATGTTGTAACCCTTGCTTGCGGCTGCTTGACGGAGCAATTCGACCGTTTCGACATCTGCGAAAATGGTTTGGTCTAGCTTGTTGCCGAGCGGCTCCAGTGTTCCGACAACTGTAAATTCCTTGTCGAAAAATTTGATTTTTTCGCCATTTTCAATTTGAATGTCGCTACCCACGATGACGGAACCGGGAATAAAGTTGTTTTTGTATGTCTTGCGGATCCACGGCTTGATTGTAAAATCGGTCTTGGGGTCAAAACCGATGATGTTGACTTTTTTGTCGCAGCAGCTTGCGCTGAGCGTTGAGATGTAGAACTGTGGTGATGCTGCGGTTACTCCTGGTAATTTCTGTACGAAATCCAATACTTCTCGAGGGAGCGTGTGGTGGTTGAAGTCGCCTTGTAAAAGGATAGACTGGTTTTGAATATCGACTCCGTACGGGACGATAAGCAGGTCCGCTCCCATGCGTGAAGAAAGTTGTTCGAAGCCTGCGTCAAGGCTTTTTGAAAAGATGACGCCAGAAAGTAATGTGACCGATGCGATGGCTGTTAAAATGACAAGCCCCAAGCTTCGCACGGGATGACTCCAAAAATTGGTGTATATAATTTTAAGCGTTGTATGATTCATTAGTAAAATTCTCCGATTCAAAGTTGCGGCTTGCTAAAAAAGCGATGTTTGCGATTCCGAAAAGTGCAATCGCGATTCCAATCAGTTGAAGAATGGGGGACGATATCGAATGGCAATGCATGTGGGGATGGTGACAAACTCCTACGATGGCCGTTGGAACAAGCGATGTGATAACGCCTAAAGTAATTACGGCATAGGACAACGCTTTGCGTAATTTGGGCTGCAAAAAGTAGGCGATACCCGTAATCGCGATTGCGATACCAACGAATCCATCGATGACGGAAGTGTAGTGGCAACGCATAAAGACGCCATCCATGGGCGTGCAAAACGGAAGTACGACAAATGAAAGTAAAGATTCGATAGTGCCTATTAAAACTGTTATAGATCCAAAAAATAATCCGTTTGTCATAAATGCCTCCTTGCTATTTGTTCGATGCCAAATATAGAAGGAGAATATGAGTTTGTCCAATACTTTATTTTTAGCGTGACTTATAGTTTTTTGCTATAATAAAATTTGCTCATATGTGTTTATAACATTTGTCTGCAACTGTTTTGCATGACCTAGATGAAAAAGAAAAAACGCCCGTCAGGTTTGACGAGCGTGTTTGCAATCATAGAAAGCCGCTAAGCGTTCGGATTGTGCTCTGCGGTGTATGCCTTGAGGTATTCTTCCATCTCGCGGATGTAAATGCGGCAGATGGTGCTGAGCATAAAGTTCTTTTTGGTGATGTAACCAATTTCCATCGAACGGTCATCCTCGCCTTTTGCGTCCTTGAACGGCACGGCAACGTAATCGGAACCGTTGATTTCTTCGCTGATGATACCGGAGCAAAGCGTATAGCCGTTGAGGCCCACCATCAAATTCAGCATCGTAGCGCGATCGTTCGCTTTAATCGTTTTATGGTATTCGTTTGTACTTAAAATCTCTTCGGCAAAGTAGTAATTCCCGCTTTCGCCCTGCTCGAAAGAAAGACACGGGTAATCCGAAAGGTCTTCGAGATTCACGTAGGGCTTGTTCGCGAGCGGATTGTTTTTCCACATGTAGGCGTAGGCCTTGCAATCGATTAGCTTCTGGAATACAAGATCGTGTTCCTTGAGCAAATACGTGATGTACTTGCGGTTGAAATCGCTCAAGTAGATGATGCCGATTTCGCTGCGAAGGCTCGTCACATCGTCGATGACTTCTTTTGTTTTTGTTTCGCGGATGGCGAATTCGTAATCGTCGATGTTGAATTTTTTCGCCATGTTCACGAAAGACTTTACTGCAAAGGAATAGTGCTGCGTGGAAACGGCGAAACGTTTCTTCTTTTGTTCTTCCTTGCTGTAACGCTCGAGAACGGATTCGTAGTGGTTGTAGAGCTCGTTCGCGCGGGCGATAAATTCTTCGCCTTCGGGCGTTAGCGTGACGCCGCGGCTTGTGCGGTTGAAAACGGTGATGCCGATTTCATCTTCAAGTTCGCGGATGGCGGTCGTGAGGGACGGCTGGGATATGAACAAGGATTCGGCGGCCTTGTTAAAGGACCCCGCTTTTGCGATCCCGATGGCGTAACGTAATTGTTGTAATGTCATGGTCTGTTTATATCCCTGAAAATTGTTTTGTTGTGTTGTTTTGTGTCGTTCCCGATTTGTGCAACCATAACGCCGGCATTTGCCTTGGAACATATTCGCCCTGCATGCTTTTAATCGGGAATCTCCTTTTTGAAGAATGTGTTAAATATAAAAAATTCATTGCAGAAATCCTATAGGTATGGTAGGAAAGTTGAAAAAGAAGAACCTCCAGGTGGATTCTAGGCGTCCTGGAGGCTCTCTTTGTGTCTATTTGACAGAATCAAGCGCAGATTTTAACCTGCTGAGAGCCTCCGCTAGAGTACTTCGTGGACATGCGAGGTTCAGACGTTGGAAGCCTGCACCCGGTTTGCCGAATTTTTTGCCGCTGTTGAGCCAGAGGTGCGCTTTGTGGAGGACGAGGTCGTCAATCTGCGCTGTCGTAAGTCTCAATCCGTTAAAATCCAGCCAAGCAAGGTACGTCGCTTCCATCGGAACTAGTTTTACGTTTTTTAAATTCTCACGGACGAATTTTTCGGTGTAATCGATGTTGCCCTTGATGTACTTCAAGAGCGCGTCAAGCCAGATGTCGCCTTTGGAGTAGGCGGCTTCGGCAGAGACAATTCCCTGAATGCTGACTTGACCGTAGCCGGTTGCGTTAATTTGGTTGCGAAGTGCACGGCGAAGTTTCGGATTTTTCACGAATGTGTGGGAAATCTGGATGCCGGCCAAATTGAACGTTTTTGTCGGTGCTGTGACGATGATGGAAATGTCCGCAAGTTCTTCGCTGAGTGAACCGAACATGGTGTGCGTTCCTTCAAAGACGAAGTCGTTATGGATTTCGTCACTTACGACGATGACGTTATGTTTCAGGCATATTTCGCCGATGCGTAAAAGTTCCTCGCGGGTCCAGACGCGGCAAACGGGATTGTGGGGGCTGCAAAGTAGAAAAAGCTTGATGTTGTTTTCAACGATTTTCTTTTCAAAGTCCTCAAAGTCGATGTGGTAGCGATTGTCTTCGCCATATACGAGATCGTTACTGACGACTTTTCGATTGTTGGATTCAATCACGTCAACAAAGTGCATGTAAACAGGCTGCTGGATCAGCACGGCGTCGTCAACGTTTGTGAAGGCCTTGACGGCCATGCCGATTGCAAACATCACGCCCGGCGTTTTCAAGACCCAACGTGGACTTTCAATTTCATAATTATGGCGACGGCGATAGAAATCCCGAAGAATAATGAAATAATCCTCTTGCGTATCGCTGTAACCGAAGATGCCATGCTCTGCTGAGCGAACTAACGCATCCTGAATGAATGAACTTGTCCTAAAGTCCATGTCTGCAATCCAAAGCGGAAGAATACCGCTTGAATCTTCGCCCGGTTTCACAAGTCCGCATTCTACAAAGAAATCGTACTTGATGCTTTTGGTATGGCGACGGTCAATGACGGTATCAAAATCTAAATTTCTTTCTTCCGAGTGCATACGCAGCCAAATATAGAAGAGCGTTATAGCTTTGTCCAATACTTTATTTCTAGCGCGTTTTATAGTTTTTATCTATAGCATCTTTAAATGTTATAAAAACAAAAGAAGGCAAGCCGAAGCCTGCCTTCTCTTTTCCCCCTACCATTTCTCCTAACGAAGTCACAACCTGTCTAGAAAATCAATCCTTCAAGCAGCGGACGGACAGTCCGTCGTTCTCGTCCTTCGCACAGACGCTGACCATTCCTTCGGAACCGCTGCCGAAATGAATCATTGTAGCGCAGTTGTTGTTTCGCGTGTCTATCGTCATTGTCCAGAAATAGGTGGTGCCGTCGCCCGGTTCAAAGAAATACTGGGATTTGGCAGAGTAATTCCCGGCGGGCAGGATGGAAAAGCCGTATGTGTCTTTTCCACCATACCAACCTACGACGGCGTAGTCGAGGAATGCGGGGTGTCCGCCATTTCCTCTTTCTGGCCATTCTTCGACTGCGGGCAGGCTCCATCCGGGAGGGCATGCCACTTTTGCGGCTTCGAAGTTGTACAGGCGGCCATACTTGTCGCAGTTTTCTTGCTTGTTGCCGTTGCACCAGCTTTGCGGCCGGTTGGTTGGGAATCCCATGTCGCAGTTTTCCGGATCATTCCCGTCGCAATTACTCTTTAGGTTGTCTTCGATTTCGTAGTTGAGGTTTTCGGCCATCCAGATGCGTTCGCCGAGTTTTACGGTCTTGTATGTTTTGCCGTCTCGTGAGTCTGTAAATGTAGAATCAGTCGATGTTGCTTTCGACGGTTCCGGAGTTGGCCCGTCGCTGACTTGGTATGTGGTTCCGTTGGAGAACATGATTTGGATAAACTTCACGTTCGCATTTTCGGGTTCGATATCAAACCAGTGGTCGCTATAGCACGAGCATGTCGTTTCTGAATGGACGACTCCATAATCAATTTGTAAGGTGTCGCCGGAACGTTTTGTCAAAAGGTCCGCTTCGATTAGGCAGGCGTCTCTTACTTTCAAGGCCATCACTTGGTAGTGCCCCTTGCCATCATTAAGAATGTACGCTTTGGGCAGTTCTTCTGAAGACGCTTCTGCGAGGCTTGCGATTTGGGCGGCACGTATCGGTAAGGGTTCCAAACCAGAAGCAATGCAAGAGCCTAACTTAAAGCCGTTTTTCGTGTCTTTCGCAAACGCGGGTGACGCTTCTTGGGTGCCTGCGGAACTCGAAGGCGGTTGGCTCGCCGATGACGTTGTTACGCTGGACGACGAGAGTTTCGGCGGCTGCTGACTGGACGACGATTTTGCTTGAGCGCTGGATTGCGGCGCGCTTGACGAGGATTCCTGTCCTTGGATTTCGCTCGAAGAACTTTCATTTTGACCTATCGTGTTGTCGATTATGGTGGTTCCAGTCACGTCCGGAGAATCTGAACACGCCCAGAATAGGGTTGCACATAATGCAATTAGTGATTGAGTCTTTTTCATAATCATTGGTCCTTTCTCGATTCTGAGGAGATAATTTTGTCCGTAAGAGGGAATACCTGCAAATTCATTTGATAGACTTGGTCTATTTTTTGGCATTCGTTGGCAATGTCAACGATCTTTTTGCGGAATGCGTCGATCTCTTTGGTGATGCGGTCGTAAATGGATTTGTCTATGCCCATGGTGATGCCTGAAAAGTTGCGTTCTTCCACGGAATCCTTGATAATGGAACGCACCGCGAGTTCGGACATTTTCCTGTTCATGGTGCGAATCGCAAGAGGAATTGTCTCCTTGGAACCTTTAACGGCTTTTTGTGTTTGTTCGTAAGTTCCGTCCTCATTTTTTTGGAGCAGGTTTGCCTTGACGAGGAACTGTAAAATTTCGCGGACTTCGGCGGCGGTAACGCCTTGCCTTATTTTAGACGCAATTTCGCCAAGCGTCGCTTTGGGCATGATGGGGGCCAGTTCTCGAATAATGGGGCAGGCGGGCGTTTCGTAGTAGCGGATAGCATCCGCATCGACAATCCGAATCTTGTTCATACGCGATTCGTGTTCGAGTTCCTGAAGCGCCGATTCCTTTTCGTCATCGTTTTTGGCGTTCCCGAGTTTTACGAGCAATGCGAAATAGGTGTAGTCGAACCCTTCGAGACCCATGGCGCGCGCGGCCTTGGCAATTCCGGGCTTGCTGAGGCTCGTTTTTCCGTCGCTAACCAGTTTCAAGTACGCCGAGGATGCAAATCCCGCAAGACTTGCAAACTTTCGCCAGGTGAAATACGAATTTCTTTTGCGCTCGGCATAGAAATCTCGCATATACTCACGATAATCTTGATATTCTGTAATCGGTTTCATATCTACAAAAATAAAACAAAAATGGCGATTATGCTCAAAAAATCGTATATTTTTACATAAAACTTTATCCTAAATTAGAATATGAAACAAATATGTTTCATATCGGGAAAACATCGGAAAAATTATGGCAACCTGCGGAATTGGTCCACAAGTTGCCATGGATTTTTTGAAAAATGTCTAAAAAGTTAATAAAGCGGAACGGATTTTAACGATTTTCTCTTTTTTCCAGCCATTCGTCGAGGGCTTTTTGGCGTTTTTCGCCTTCTTCGACGGAAACGTTTTCGCCAGAGAGACAGTGATAACCCGTTAACGAGGAATCGCTTTTCATGTGATCCAAGGAGCATTGCGTCACAAGGGAGTCTATGAAAGCTTGCTTGTTTTGCCTTGTGTCGTATGAACAATCGTCGGGCTTTTGGTCAGCGCAGACCTTCTGTATAACGACGCTGCCGTCTTCCGCGGGGGAAAAAGTACGTTCAGTGTTTTTACAGGGAGTTTCGCAAGCCCTTATATATTCCATAGAATCGGCAAGAGCCAGCTCGCATTCGCTATAGTCTTTTCTTGAAAAATTTTCCTTGTTGAAGGTTGGTGTGCAATATAGCGAATGGTCAGGGCAATCATGGCAGGGTTCGTCCGTCCCGTAGGCGCAGGCGATATGCTGGACCGCCCAGAATGTGGTAACAAATCCGGCTAGAATTTTACGGCGGTCCAACCAAAAAAGGGCCGTCAATGTACAAAGTATTTTTCTGAAATATGAAGCAATCATAGTCGGAATATACTTTTTTATGGAGACGTTGTCGCAAAAAAGCAAAAAAAGATGCGAAATATTCCGGTATTGTGCGATTTTACCGGTTGTCCGCGGCTTAATAAAATACTTAAACCTTGTTGCGGTATTCTTTGGGCGAGTATCCTGTAAATTCTTTGAAGGCTTGTGCGAACTTGCTTGAATTTGTATAGCCTACGCGACTTGCGACTTCGGCGACGTTGTATTTTCCCTCGAGCAGGAGCTGGGTCGCCTTTTTCATGCGGTACGTTTTGAGGTATGAATAAATGGAATCGCCATATGCAAGTTTAAAATACTTTTTCATTTGTGT
The DNA here is from genome assembly GCA_902800345.1 of Fibrobacter succinogenes. Lineage (GTDB taxonomy): Bacteria > Fibrobacterota > Fibrobacteria > Fibrobacterales > Fibrobacteraceae > Fibrobacter > Fibrobacter succinogenes_H. Next base: position 40,650 of record CADCDO010000010.1, on the reverse strand, counting down.
CGGACTCATTTCAATTTGCTTGGAAAGTTGTTCGAGCGTCAAATGGTCTTCGACGTTTTCGCGAAGAATTTCGCGCAGCAGTTCCATTTTGCTTTTGTATGCACTTGGAATTTTTGCTGCGGTCTCGTAATTGGCTTCGGCGTCCAATCGGCTCAAAAAGAGCATCAGTTCCAGCACTTTTATTTTGAAATAAGGCAGGCGAATGTTTTTAGGGAGTCTGTACAATTCCGAAAAAATATGGCTTACGTGCTCGCTTGACGGAAGTTTCAAAGGAAGCGTCAGCGGCTGAATTTTTTTTATGAGGGCATCGAATTCAACATCGACGGCCTTGAACATGTTCATGAGCTCAGGCTGGCAGCGGTCCATGGAAAAGACAACGGCGATTCCGTGATAGCAATGCACGGGGAACTGAAATGTTTTGCTTGCTGGCATATGGTCCAGTAAGAGCAGACCGTTTTCTTCCATGGATTTTGGCGAGGAGTCTGAATTTAGCCATTCCGAACTTCCGTTATGGCAATGCAGAACGATTAAGCTTTTTCCTTGATTTTCAAAATTGAAGGAGAATTCCTTCAAGTGAAAATTGCTGTAGAAAACTTGAAGGCCTGGCAATACGTTATAGGATAAAAGATGCCCGGTCCCTGTCTTATTTTGCAACATATAATGGGAAAAGAAATCTGTTTTTTGTATTAAAATCAGATTTTTATCAGTAACGGGCTTAATCATGATGTTTATCCATTTTTAGACGAGACTAAACATGTTAGTCTAGGCTAAATATAGACAATTCCTATAAAATCGGCAAGAGGTTTTACTAGAAGAAAAACTTACCTTTTGCCCATATTTGTGAATTTTTCTTGTATGTCTTGAACGTTCCTCGTCTGCCGCCCAACCAGTCAGATCCCAAAGAAAGCGTAATTTGGTCACTCAACAAGTAATCGCCAGCAGCACGAATGTAGAAACCGACATTATCGACGTCGAACATTCCATAGACTGAAAGTTTTAACGTATTGTTTAGGATTTCCTTGGAAATTCTTGCCGTAAGCATTGACGTATTTTCTTCCATTCCTAGCGATTCGGTGTGTTCGATAATGAATTTGTGCATGTACTGGGCCATGAAAGTCCAGTTGTTGCCGGCATACCAATCAAAGCCTATCAAGCCGTTGAATGTTTTTTTCAGCATGTAATCACTAGAATTTCTCAAAGCAATCGGTTCGCCAAAATACGTTGCCATTTCTACGCGAATAACAAGTTCACCTGCCGGGATCGATATATCGCCACCAAAAACGTTCATCGGTTCGTATATGCCCTTGATCACGACATTTTCTGTTTCTGGATTGTATGTCGCAATCGTCACAGGAGACTTGTTGAACGTCCGCAACGCTGTAAGCGAGAAATCGAAATTTTCAAGGAAGAACCGCAAGCGACCGCCCACTTCGCTATTCTTGATACGTTTTTCGGGAGTTCCGCTCAAGTCCATGCTTGTGTTGGGCGGGAGAGGCGTGCTCCACGGATTGTCTTCACCAGAGGGGATAACAAAAAATTCCGGAACGGGTACAAAGACGACTTCTGCGGAGAAACTTTCGCCAGGATACTTGAGATTAATGGCATTCACGGGCACGCGGATGTCGTCGTAATCGTTTGCCATGAATTCCGTGTAATCCATGGGCGAAATCAAATCCGTAATGCGGAGCCCATCGGCAACGCCCCACGTAATGATTTGACGGCCGAGTTTCAATTCAAGATACTTTCCGGCATAGTCAAAATACGCCTCGCGAAGAAACGCTCCCGACTGCTCCTTGATGAGACTGTTGTACGCAAGGTTTACGCTCGAAAAAAGCGAAGCCTCGCCGTAATTCGCACGCATTTCAAGGCGGAGCCGCGTCCGAGAGGACATAATCTTGTGAGGGTAATCCACCTGCAACGCATGGTAAGAATCCACGAAACCGTTTAATTGGAGCGAGAGTTCGTTTTCTTGAGCATGCACGGACAAGGCAAACGCCGCGGACAACAACATGAAAATCGAATTTTTTATCATATCCTTCTCCTTAAAGGGAGATGCCCTCCCTATACGCGGATCATGACTACTAAGCTGCAAAGCTGCAAGTAGTCAAAGAGCTCCAGGCGGGCATGACAGGCATTCTTTTACTGGATGGGGCTGCACGCAGCCCCAACTCTTCGGCTCGGTTATAAAAATGAGTTTTCTCATTTTTGCAACGCTCGCCTTCTGAGTTGTCTTCGTTCTAGATGACGGAAAGTAGGACCCTCTAATAATTACAACCCGCGTTCCAGCTTGTTCACAGAGAAAATCTTAGAATCGAGCTGGATGTTGAATTTCGGATCGAGGAAGAGGAGTTCCGTAGAGTGTCCCGTTTGAACATTCTGCATCACCATCTTGCCGACCGTCCAGAATCCATCCACCTTCTTGATGTCAGAGAAAATCATTTGACGATGGAGCTTGCCGAGCTTATCGTAGAATTCGACTTTTTCGACGACATCGCAATCCTTGCGGATCCAGACGAGCTTCTTGGAGAAAATTTCGCCAGATTTTTTCGGAGTCGATTCGACAACGTAGTAATCAAAACCATTGGCAGATTCTTCGCGCAAGAGTTTGTGCGTATCTTCGTCGACGTTGCGCTTGCCGATATCATCATACGTGAAGTCGGAACCCATGAAGTAATCGGTCTTGGAACTCTTACCGCTGATGCGACGAGTTTTCTTCAAAGCCGGGAGGTAAAGCCACTTGTCGTCTTCCTTTTCGACGTCATCGTAGTTCACGGTCAAGAATCCCGTGCCCTTCACATCGTTCGGATAGAGGAAGAACATGATGGTTTTCGTGTCTTCGCCGACGTCCATCGCATACGAAGTGATTTTACGGACGCGGGTGCCGCCGTTCTTGTTCACGAGCTTCATTTCCATCGAAGAGGAGCGCGTGTCGCCATCCGGGCGGTTCTTGACTTTAACCATGATGTCACGGGCGTTTTGTTCGGCAGCAAAGATAAACGATGCCGAGAGTAATGTTGCCATGAAGAACTTTTTCATATTATTTCTCCTTTCCACTAACAGTTTCTTTTCCGAAGATATGGAATTTCTTGATTAAAAGCGGTGTCACAAACAGGTCGGCAAGCAATGCCGAAACAAGGCCCACGAACACCACAAAGCCAAAGTTGAACATCTGCGTTGCAGCCGAGGTGGTAAAGCCCGCAAATGTCGCCACCATGATAATCGTCGTCATCACAAGAGCAGGCCCTGCGGCGCGGAACACCTTGAGAATGGAATCCTTGTAGTCCTTGCAACGGTCAAATTCCACATGGCCGTGATTGATGAAGTGAATCGTGTCATCGACGGAAAGGCCGATAATCATCGGGATAAGCGTAGCCGTCATCATGTCGAGCGGGATATTGCTGAAGCCGAGATAGCCGCCCACGAAAATACCCGGAGCAATGTTCGGAATCATGCCGATAAGACCCGTGCGGACACTGCCAAAGACAATCATCAAGAGCACCGCCACAATCACCACAGAAATGAGGAAAGACGTCATCTGGCCTACTTCCAAGTACTGTTGCATGGCGGTAAACTGCGGCAAGTTACCCACAGCCGTTACCTTTGCATTCGGGTAAAGTTCACGAGCGTAATTCTGCAAATCCTCGATTTCCTTCTGGAGTTCGTTGGAGTTGTAGCTCGAAATTTCGACCATCAAGCGGAGCTTCTTGTAATCGTAATCCATCCAGTAGCTCGCTTCGGAACCGCCAGCATTTTCGTACAAGAGCAAGAGCTGCGCCACCTGTTCTTCCGTTTCTGGAACCACATACATTTCCTGACGGTTTTCATTCAAAGTACGGTCCAAATCTTTCAAGATGTCTAGAATCGAAGTGGAACGTTTTGTCAACGGATACTTTTGCGCATGATCCTGCAATTGTTCAAGCTTCTTGAGATTTTCGACTTCCTTGGCTTTGTCGTTTGTACCAAAGTCAATCACCAAGTCGTAAGAGTAGAAGCTACCGATTTCAGATTCGGCAACGTAAAGCATCTTGTTCACATATTCTACCTTGCGGCCCATGGTGCGTTCTACGTCAAAAGCGGGTTCCATCTTGGTGACACCATAAATCGAAATTGCAGTAATAACAGCAAACACGATTGCAATCGGCTTTCCGTGACCGAGAACAAACTGGCCAAGAGAATTGAGGATAAGGCCCATACGTGTATCGCCCTTTTTGAGTACCTTGGCATTCGGTTCCTTGTCCTTGCCAAAGCTCAATAGAATCGGCGAAATCGTAAGCGCCACGAGAAGAATGAAACCGACAGCGATAGAAGAGAGAATGCCCACAGAGCGGATAGGCTTAAGCATCACCGACAAGAACGACAAAAGAGCCACAATTGTCGTAAGGCCCGAGAACAGCACTGACCAGCCAGTTTCTTTCATGGCGTAAAGCACAGATTCCTTGCGCTTACCCGTGAGCATCATATTCTTGCGGAAGAAAGAATGGATGTGAATGTTATACGCAATGGAGACGGCAAACGCCAAGATGACAGGCACCATGATGTTGGTTGCGTCCATGTAAAGTCCGAGATAGCCCACCAAGCCAAAAGTCATGATGACACCCGCAAATGTGGTAATCAGCGGAGATACAATTCCGCGGAGCGAGCGCGTCACAAGGAACATCACGATGATGGAGCAGAGAATCGTAATGAGGAAAATACGGCTCATTTCTTCGCCAATGTACTTGAGTTTTTGGTGGCTCAAGTAAGGCATACCTGTGGCAAGAGGATGCAGCGGAGCATACTTTTCCTTGGCGATAATTTCAGAAGTTTCGCGGCCCGTCTTCATGTCAGGAGCTTCGGCTTTAACGCCCTTCGCCTCGCCTTCAGCTTTCCACACTGAATCTTCCGGGAACGGACGGAGCTTGACATTAATGAAGGCCTGCTTGCGGTCCTTGGAAACGAGTTTCTTTGCGAGTTCTGGCTTTGCGGCGAGTCGCTTTTCAATTTCAGCAAGGCCCACTTCATCTGCACGATTTCCATGCCTTCGTCCGTGCCGAGCATGTATTCCAAATCGACAATCGATGTTGCCTTACCGTCAGAATACGAGAGGCTATCGCGCAACTCGTTGGAAAGTTCGCGCAAAAGCTTCAAATTGTCAGGACTGATGATGGAATGGTCGCTTTCCACCATCACGCCCACGAAATAGTCGTTACCGAACGTTTCCTTGAACTTGTCCGTTTCGACAAGCATCGGGTCGCCTTCGATAAAGTAACTATCCCATGAAGCTTCGACGTAAATCTTTTTCATGCCCACGATAGAAATCGCAAGCAACGCGATAAACGAAACAAGAAGCAAGGCCCTGTGCGAAATCAGGAACCTTGCGAAGTTTTCAAATTTTTGGTTCACCTTATCGATATTTATTCGAATTCGTGACATACTCACTCCTTTTTTAATTCATTGACGAATTGTATGTTGTAAATCTTTTCCATCTGGAGAACATCCAAGACTTCTGCGACTTTTTCGTAAGGAGTCTTCTTGTCGATTTTCAAAGCGACAGGGGCTTTTTTATTTTGCACGGCGGCACTTTTGTTCTTCAAGATCTCAACTGACGCCATTTCGCCATTGATGGCGATTTCCGTTTCGGAAAGTTCTATAAAGAATCCCTCGGAAACTTCTTGCTTGACTTCGCTTGAGGTTTCGGGCAAGAGAAGCTTGAGGACGGACTTGTCCTGCTTAAAGACTGATGTCACTAGGAAGAATACAAGCAACAAAAAGACACAGTCAATAAGTGGTGTCATGTCCAAAGATATGCGATGACGTCTTTTAGCCATTACGGGACTCCGTTCTTCTGGCGTCGCGCTCCTGCAAAATTTTTCCTAAATGCAGAAGCACTTGGTTTTCTACTTCGTCCTGTTCCTGCTCCATTCGGGCGTTCAAGTAATTAAATGCAAGCACGTGCGGGATAGCGACTACAAGTCCAAGGACCGTTGTCACGAGAGCAAACTTGATGCCCGTCGCAAAAGCGGATGGATCATCAAGACCTGAAGCCGCTATCACCGTGAATGCGTTGAAAATGCCCACCACCGTACCGAGGAGGCCAAGCATAGGAGAAATGGAAGCGATATTTTCGACAGTCGTAAGCCCTTTTGTCAAAGGCGAAAACGCAAGGCCGATTTCGGTGCGGATGCTTTCTGTAATGATGTGATGGTCGGTATTGCAAGTCACCACGCGATGTATTACCTTGTCCGTCAATCGGGGTTGTACCGTTTTGTTAAATACAATCAACGAAATGACTTTCCAAATGATAATGGCATAACCGATAAAGTTTATTGCCACCAGGATGTAACCAATAGATCCGCCCTGCTTTACAAATTCAAGAATAAAATTCATTACGATCTCCCTGCATTAAGTTTGTACTGGATTGGAATTTCTATCCGCCAGCGTTCTTTTTCTAAAAGTTTTGGAATGGGGTCGAATTTGCCCATATTTGTAACGGCTTCCAAAGCGCTATTGTCCAAAGAGGAATAGCGGCTCGATTCCGAAACTTCAATCTGTTCAATCTTGCCATCCGCAAGGATGGTAAAGCGCACACGTACTGTACCTTCCTGCTTTAAGCGCTTTGCCGTCGCAGGATAATCCTTGATTTGCTCCAGTTGCTTTTTGAGCGAGCGCAGGTAGGTGCGCGTCACCATTTTCAAGGAATCCGGCGATGGTTTTGGAGGAGCCTTGGCTACAGGAGGCGTTGGCGTTGGTGGTGCTGGTGGAGCTTCTACAATGGGTTCTGCGGCAGCCACGGGCGCTGTTTCCACGATGGGGACCGGATCCGGTTCTGGAGGTGTTTCTTCAACCGGTTTTTCAACGACCTTCGGGATTATTTTGCTCCGTACGACTTTCTTTTCAATTTTGGGCGCTTCAGGAGGTGGGGGAGGTGGCGCAATATAAACCTGTTCCGCATGAATTACGGGGGAATCTGCGCGATGTATCGGGATTTCTTTCTTTTGAAAATATGGGTTTAGCAAAGTCGCGACATGTATAAGGATGGCGACCACAAGACCCACGTAAAAGGCCTTTTTGAATGACAAGGCTGAATAAATCCGTTTTTGAGTCATTTTAGGTTTCCAAAGGACGTTCAAAAATAGCTCCAAATGGTCGTTATTTTCTACTCTAAACGGGTTTGAAACAATCCAATTAGACTGGGGTAACATTTTTGAAATTAATGCTTATTTTCGTAAAAAACTTCGATAATCCAAACAGTTTTGTATAAATCCAATCCGTCTTATTTTATAAAAAATTCATCAAAAATAATTGACATTGTTTTAAATTTTGTTAGCCAAATCTATCTTTTTCAGGAATTTCACGATTATGTCAACGGATAAAACTCAAAAAAACTCATTGAATTTACTTTGGCTGTATGCTGGGGATAAAAAAGTTCAACTGTTCAAGGCTTCGTTTTATGCTGTCTTGGGTGTTCTTATTGGTGTCATTCCTTATTTTTGCGTTGCAAAACTGCTTTCTGCATTCTACTACAAGAGTATAACGCAAGACGATATATTGATTTACGGATTTGTAGCCATCGCCGCTTTTGCCATTAAGGTCTTTTTATCGACTCTTTCGACGATGACCTCGCATGAAGCGGCTTTTTCAATTTTAAGAACAATACGAACGAGGATTACAGAAAAAATGGAACGTATTCCAATGGGAGTCATGTTGGACAAGGCTTCCGGTTCGTACAAAATGCTCGTCGTGGATACGGTTGAACGTATTGAAAAGCCTTTTGCTCACATGGTGCCAGAAATGACTGCAAACATTGTGACTCCTTTGACAATAATTATCGTTTTGTTTGCAATGGACTGGCGCATGGCACTTGGCGCTGTCGCGACAATTCCTTTAGGTTTTCTGGTAACCATGGGGCAATTGATTGGCTATAAGGAAAAATCCGCGCGTTTTTTCAAAGCCAATGCCGATATGAACGATGCCATCGTGGAATACGTAAACGGTATTGAAGTCATCAAGGCATTTAATCAAAGCGCATCTTCTTTCAGCAAGTTCACGAACGCCTGCAAATACTATCGCGATACGACTCTTGATTGGTGGCGTGGCTGTTGGTTTTTCTCGGCTGCTGGCTTGAATACGCTTTCTTCGACTCTGCTTGTAACGCTTCCGCTTGGAGCATACTTGTTCATGAACGGAAAGATTGAATTTTCAACATTTCTTACGTGTGCCGTACTTAGCATGGGAATTGCAGGTCCGATGATTGCTGCGATGAATTACGCCGAAATGTTTGCTTCGGTTTTTCAGGCTTTCAAGCAAGTCAATGACTTTTTAGAAGAAAAGGACCAAATCCGTCCCAAAGAAAACGTTCAGTTCAAAGGTTCTTCATTCGAATTCAAAAATGTAGTATTTGGTTACAAAGAGAAAAATGTCCTGAACAACATTTCATTCAAGACGGCAGAAACTGGCGTTACGGCTATTGTCGGTCACTCGGGCAGCGGAAAATCGACTATCGCTAAATTGATGGCCGGTTTCTGGGATGTTGGTAAAGGAGACATATTGCTCGGTGGCGTGAGCTTATCCAAGATTCCATTCAAGCAGCAAATGCAAAAAATCAGCTATGTGGCTCAGGACAATTACCTGTTCAATGTATCTATCATGGAAAATATCCGCATGGGACGTCCGGATGCTAGCGATGAAGAAGTTTACGAAGCTGCAAAGGCCGCCGGCTGCCATGAGTTTATCACCGCGCTCGAGAATGGTTACAATACAAAAGCCGGTGATGCTGGCAACAGGCTTTCTGGAGGTGAACGCCAACGTATTACTATTGCTCGTGCCATCTTGAAAAATGCGGATGTCATTATATTGGACGAAGCGACCGCATACGCCGACCCCGAAAATGAAGCCGAAATCCAAAAGGCTCTTTCTCGGCTTATTCATCATAAAGTCCTTATCGTCATAGCTCATAGGCTTTCGACCATCAAGAATGCTGAAAAAATCTTGGTCATTGAAAAAGGCGAACTCGCCGATAGCGGAACGCATGAAGAACTGATGAAAAAATGCGCATTGTACAAATCCATGTGGGATCGCCATATGGCAGGTTTGGAACAGAAGGAGGTCGCATAATGCTCAAGACTTTAAAAAGGATTATCAAGCTTTCCGGAAAGCACAAGGGACGTATTTACTGGGGGCTAGTCTGTAGTATTCTGAATACGATTTTCAACTGTTCTTCGATATTTGCATTCCTTTGGGTGCTCATGCATATTGATAAGCTCTCGATGGATGTCATTTGGCAAACAGTTGCAATTTTAGCGGTTGGACTTGTGGGTAAAATTATTCTCAAGTTCTTGACGAATATTTTCATGACTGCTGCGGGATTCATCATCTTTACGGATAAACGCATTGAACTCGGAAACAAGCTGAAGAATGCACCGATGGGTTACTTTTCAAAGGAATCGCTCGGTCGCATCAATAATACGATTACGACCAACATGGCGACGCTTGAAAATTTCACCATGATGGCGGTGGACAATGTTGTGGGCGGCATTTTGCAGGGAATAGGCGTTTCCATTTTCCTTATGGTCTTCGATTGGAGAATCGGTATTGTCGCAATTTTGGGAATTCTGCTTTCGCTTATCCCATTGACACTTATACAGAACAAGTCCGGTTCGCTTTCGTTAAAGCGTTATGCAGCCGTTGAACGTGTTACGAATGATGTCATCGAATACATCCGCGGCATTGCCGTTATCCGTTCTTTTGGCCGTGGCAATGCATCAAAGCTTGACGAAACGTTCAATGAATTTCAAAAAACGGCAATCAAGATGGAAAAGACAATTCTTGTACCGCATGGATTTTTTAGAGCGACACTGGAAGTTTTTAGCGGCATCGTTATCTTGATTGCTGCCTGGATGACTTTCCACGGGACAATGGATTTTACCTACGGAATGATGTTCCTCGTCTCGGGATTTATCGTCTATGGTCAAATGGAACTGCTCGCCAATGGCGCTTTCATGATGGAACAGATTGAAACGGCTATGGACCAAATGGATGAAACTTACAATGTTCCAAAGCTTACAGGAACGCAGTCCGTTGACGAAAATAAGACCGATATTGAAATCAAGGATGTCACATTCGGTTACGATTCCCGCATTATCTTGGACAAGATAAGTGCAAAAATTCCTGCAAAATCCAAATGCGCTATCGTGGGCTATTCCGGTAGCGGTAAAACAACTTTATGCAATTTGATTGTCCGTTTTTGGGATGTCCAATCGGGTTCAATCACATTCGGCGGAAAAAACATCAAGAATTACGCGCCGGATGAATTGCTATCGCATTTTTCGATGGTGTTCCAAAATGTTTTCCTGTTCAACGACACCGTCGAAAATAATATCAAGTTCGGTTGTCCGGACGCCACGCATGAGCAAATTGTCGAGGTCGCAAAGCGCGCTCGTTGCCATGATTTCATAGAACAGTTGCCGGATGGATACAATACAATCATCGGCGAAAACGGAAGCTCGCTTTCTGGCGGCGAGAAACAGAGAATCTCTATTGCTCGCGCTCTATTGAAGGATGCGCCGGTTGTCATTCTCGATGAAGCGACATCTTCTGTGGATCCTGAAAATGAATCGGAACTGATGGAAGCGATTGGAGAACTTACCAAAGGAAAAACGGTTATCTCTATTGCCCATCGTTTAAATACGGTCAAAAATGCTGATCAAATTCTTGTCATTGACAATGGACGTATTGTACAGCGTGGCACGCATGAAGAACTTTGCAATGTCGAAGGCGTTTATAAAAAATTCTTGGATATAAGGAATTCTTCAGCAGGCTGGAGCATTACCTAAAGTAAGGATTGCAAAAAATGGAAAAAACTCTTGAGGAACGTTGGTTCCCCTTCTCCACCTATGCTCTAAACGATATCGAGCACAAAAAAATTTTCTGTTTTCATCATGCTGGCGGTTCTGCAAGCGTATACCGCAAGTGGACTCTTGAAAAGAAAAAGATGAATTTTATATGTGTCGAACTCCCTGGCAAAGGAACGCGTCGCCGTGAACCATTTGTAGGTGATTTCAAGAAGCTTCTGGAACCGCTTTGCGAAAGCATTGTAAAAGTGACTCAAGGCAATCCGTTTATCTTATTCGGACACAGCATGGGCGCTGCCATGGCTTTCTACGTTGCCGACTATTTGCAAAACAAATACAATATACGCCCTGAAAAGTTGATTGCGGCAGGTCGCCAGGCTCCACAAGACGAAGATCCGGGTGAATTCAAGACATACATGGGTGATGATGCGCTTATCCGCGAACTCAAAAAATACAACGCCACGCCCAAGGAAATTCTTGAGAATAAGGAATTGCTCCAGTACATTCTCCCGGAAGTACGTAAGGATTACACGCTCAATGAAAGTTTGATTTATCATGGGGAACGCATCGATGCTCCCATCTACATCAATTGTGGTTCTAGGGACATCGGGGCTACTTCAGCAATCATGCAACATTGGCAATCCGTCACGACACAGGAATTCAAGGAAAAGGAATTTGAAGGCGATCATTTTTTCGTTTTAAACTCCGAACAATACCCCGAATATCTCGCTACAGCAGGTTAAAAAGTTTATGTTCACTCACAATCTTGAATGCATCCATTCTGCCGTTTTTGCAAAGGCGTCTGAAATTCCGAATGCAACGGCACTCGTTTCGCGCAAATCCGATGGTACCTACAATTTCAAAACATACGGAGCACTTTCAGAAAGCGCATTGAGAATCGCGACATGCTTGAAAAAGGTTGGCGTCAAACCGAAAGATTATGTCGCCATAGTCCTTCCGAAAGGCATGAATCAAGTATTCTGCACGCTAGGCATTCAGGCTGTCGGCGCGGCCTACGTCCCCGTCGGCATTCACCAGCCGATGGAGAGAATGCACAAGATTTTTGATTCTGCAAAAATATCAGGCATAATTACAGATAAAATCCATGCGGAACAATTTCGCAAAGAATATTCCTCATGGAACGTTGTCGAAATTGAAGAGGCCTTGCAAAGCGAGCCGATGTCAATTGATGAAATCATCGAAGACTCATCGCTTCTTGCCTATATCATTTTTACATCCGGTACGACAGGCGTTCCCAAGGGCGTGATGATTTCGCACCGCGGTGTAAGTAATACCATCCGCGATATAAACAATCGTTTTAATGTAACTGCAAATGACGCTTGTATGGCCATTTCTGAATTGGACTTTGACCTTTCTGTTTACGACATTTTCGGAATGCTATCCGTTGGCGGAAAGGTCATAGTCCTCTCTGAAGAAACAAAGAAAGAAGCGAATGTCTGGAAACAAATCGCAAGCGATCAGAAAGTGACTTTGTGGAATTCGGTCCCTGCACTTTTTGAAATGTTCACGATTGTCGCAGGCGATGAAGCAAATGAAATTCCGTTGAAAACAGTTATGCTTTCGGGCGACTGGATCCCGCTTCCGTTATTTGGCGTAACCAAGAACTTTTGGCCTGAATGTCGCTTTATTTCCTTAGGTGGTGCTACAGAAGTTTCCATCTGGTCCGTTTGGTACGAAGTAAACGAATTGAAACCGGAATGGAAATCTATTCCTTATGGCAAGGCGCTGCTAAACCAAAAAATCAAGGTCATGGACGAAAACGGTAAGGAATGCGCTACCGGAGATGCTGGAGAACTTTGGATCGGTGGCATTGGCGTTGCCGAAGGCTACTTGAACCAGCCGAACCTCACACAAGAACGCTTCCCCGTCGAGAATGGAGAACGCTGGTACAGAACGGGCGACAAAGTGCGCATGATGCCTGATGGCAACTCCGAATTTTTAGGACGTTTGGATACGCAAATTAAACTTGGCGGTTACCGCATTGAACTCGGTGAAATCGAAAACGTCATCAAGAAAAAAACAAATATTGTAAATGCCGCGGCTGTGGTCGTTGAGAATGGAGCGAAAAAAGAAATTGTCGCTGCAGTTATCCCAGCACTCAACAAAGAAAAAATCGCAAAATATGATTACAAATACATCGATAATTATGCAGACGAATCTTTGCATGACCGTACAAATGCTGTAGCATCGTTTATTTATGCGATTCGTTCCAATATCAAGACCGTCCCGGAAAATGTAAAAAACGCATTTGCTTTATGGAACAATTGGCTTTTCAAAAACGGATTCGAGAGCATCCGTCCACCTGTAGAATCTGATTTTTCGAAGAAACTGAACAGCAATGAAAATATTGAATTGTTGGAAAATGTTCTTAGGGGCAATCGTCCAGAAACAGACCTTCTAGGAAACGAATTATTCGCTCCGGAAAAATTGCTTTCTGAAAGCATTCCGTTTAAATCGTTCATCAATAAAGTTATTACTGCGGCGATTCACGAAAGAGCTAAGAAAATCGCATTTTTGAACGCACGTTCCGGTCTTGGCGTACGTGAATTTTTGAAGTCGTTCGAAAAGAATGGAATGGAAATTACGTTATATGATGAATCTAGTGGAATGCTTGATTCTGCGCGCAGTTCGTTGGATGAATGGAGAAAATTCCTAAAATTCAAGAAGCTTAATTTAAATGGTGGTGTGCAAGATTTAGAATCTTTCGATCTTGTTGTTGACGCCGGCTTTTTGCACACTTACAACAATCCTGCCAATGCGCTTTCGTTCGCCTACATGATTTTAAGAAAAGGTGGAACGTTTATGGCGCTTGATTTTGAAAATTTCGATCCAGTCGCTATCGTAAGTTCAGCCGTGCTAGAAAACGGTTTTGCCAAGTACACCCGCTTGCGACGTTTTACATCACTTTTAACAGACGAAGAATGGGAATCTATTTTTAGGGAATTACCGTTCGATACAATTTCTCTCGAAAATAATTCACACTTTGTACAAACAATCGTGGCAAAGAAGGCTTTTGATGCCAAGGAAATTCTTGGCAGTGAATTTGACGAGTACCTGAAAACAAATCTCGTCCCATACATGATTCCGTCACGGACTGAAGTATTCGTGAAGTTCCCGCTTACCGCCAATGCTAAAGTCGATCGCAAAACAATTACCGCATTTTTGAAAAAGACAAGTTCCGCCGATGTGAACGAGAATTACGAAGGACGTGAAGCAGACCTCGCTGAAATCTGGAAGTCATTGCTTTCACTGGAGAAAGTTGACCGACACGCCAACTTCTTTGAAATCGGTGGCGACAGTCTCTTGGCGACGCGATTCCTAGAAAAAATACACATGCAATATGGTATCGAAATATCGCTCCGTGAAATTTTCGAAAATGCAGAACTGAACAATCTCGCAAAAATTTTTGAAGAACGCATCAACGCCTTGGGCGATATCGAAGAGGGAGAAATATGATTGGAATTCTTGGCGCTTACGGCGCTGTTGGCATTTGGGCCACTCGCTTCATCAGAAATAATTCTGATTATCGCCTTCGCATTGGCGGACGCAACATCGAAAAAGCCCCAAGCGAATTACGCTCGGAATGGAACGATGCAGAATGGGTGAAAGTCGATGTATCAAACAAGGAAAGCGTCGAACGGTTCATGGATGGCTGCGAAATCATTCTCGATTGCGCAAAACTTTCGGAATCACAAACGACGCAGATGGATGAAATCGCCGAAGCGAAAAACACGCCCGTTTTGCATCTTGGAATTGAAGGATTCAAAAGAAAAGAATCCGGAGTTTCAATTGTTTATGGCGCAGGATGCATCCCGGGACTTTCTGGGCTCATTCCGCAATATCTCGCTAAAAAGTTTGATCATGTCAATTCTTTGGAATTTTACTACGGCGGACTTGGCGCATTTTCGTACACAGCGGCTAACGATTTTATCGACAGCCTTCACAACAGTAACAACCGCACCATGGTCTATTGGAAAAATGGCGAAATCCTTCCGTTCGTCCCTTCGTCAAATGATTATTCCGAAGACTTAAAGAGTGTCATTTCAATCAACAAGATGTTTCCATTTTTCGATGGGGAAGCAGAAGCCGTCACGCGCAAAATGAATCTTGATGAAGCGCGGTTTCACATGTGTCTTAGCGGAGAGCGTATGATTGAAATTATGAATTCAGCAAGGCATCAGTACAAACAAAATCCTGACGAGACCATTAAAAAACTTTGCACCGCAAGTAAGCTCGATACCTTCGGTATCAAGGAAAATACCTTCTACCTATGCGTTATGGAAGGCGTTAAAGTCGATGCGCCGGCAAAATTCAAGCTCACCATTCATGGGCTCGGTCCGTCACCGATGACAGGCGTTAGCGCCGGTGCCGCTACGCTCTGCTTTGCCAAAGAAAAGAAGTCTTGCGGAACCATTTTACTTGGCGAAAGCGATTTGGCCACCCCCATCATCGATTCGCTCATCGCAAATCAACCTGAATTTTCATGCGAAATCAAGGACATGCTTACAACCGAAATAGAGGGAGAAATTTAAGAAAATGAAGAAACGAGTTGTTGTCTGCGGAAGCACTTTCGGACAGTTCTACATCAACGCTCTGCAACAGTTATTAAAAGATGATTTTGAATTAGTCGGACTTTACGGCAAAGGAAGCGAACGCTCCAAAAAATGTGCCGAGACTTATGGCATCCCGCTTTTCACAGAGTTCGAACAAATTCCAAAAATCGATTTCGCTTGTGTTGTCATCAGTTCTGGAACGGTGGGCGGCATCGGTACAGAACTCGCCTGCAAGTTCATGGAAAAAAAAATCCACGTTCTTCAGGAACAGCCCATCCATCCGCGCGACCTTACTGAAACTTATCGCGTTGCCAAAAAGAACGGTGTTTATTTCAAGACTTGCGATCTTTACCCGAAACTTCCTGAAGTAGCACGATTCATCCGCGTAGCTCAAGAATTGAATAAGCACGAAAAGCCGCTTTACATCAAGGCTGCGTTCGGTCCGCAAGTTTCGTTCCCTGCAATTGATATACTCTCCCGCATTCTCCCCTCCATTTACAATTTGAAAGTCGAACACATCACAGAATGCGTTGGTCCCTTCGACATTCTCACGGGAAAGCTTGGCGACACGCCCATCACCATCGAATATAACAACCAGGTGAATACGGACGACCGCGACAACCATGCACATCTCTTGCATAATTTTGCCATCGTCTATGAAACCGGTCGCTTGATACTCGAAGATACTTTCGGCCCTGTACTTTGGAAGCCGCGCATGTACGTTCCCAAATACTTGTACAATCCCGAAAAGCGTAATGAAATCCCGCCTTACTTGAAAGAATTGACAATGGAAACCTTGGGAAACTATAAAGCCAAAGATTTTATGCACGTGCTATTCGATGACTGGAAGCAAGGTATTGCAGACAACATTGTTGAATTTTCAAAAATGATAGACCAAAAGGTAAAACTCGCCCCGTTAGCGCAACGAGAACTTTTGTGTTCACAGAAATGGTCCGAAATCACGAACATTTTCGGATTTGCAAAATTAATCCACCCAGAAGGCAACAGCGAATACATCCCGTCGGCAGAAATCCATAAATACAGCGAAGAGGTTTAAGATGACAGACAAGAACATGCAAAATTTGGTCAACCGTTTTGAAGCAAACGGAATTCACTTGTGGACGGAAAACGGGAAAATCAAGTACAAGGCTTCTAAGGAAGCGATGACGCCCGCTGTACTCGCAGAACTCAAGGCAAATAAAGAAGCACTGATAAAGTATTTGAGCGAAATGAGTGACAACAGTAAAGTCGCCATTGTCATCGACCGTACCAATCGTTTTGAACCATTTCCGTTGACCGATGTACAATCTGCTTATTTGCTTGGACGCAGCAAGACTTTTGAATACGGCGGTGTCGCTTGCCACGTTTATCTTGAGATTCGTTACGCTGAACTCGAAACGCAACAAGTTCGCAACATTTGGAACGCTATTACGCGCAAATACGACATGCTCCACGCGGTCATCAACGAAAGCGGTTATCAGCAAGTGATGAAAGATGTTCCCGAATTGGAAATTCCGGAATGGGACTTGGTGAAGCATCCTGAAAAAGCAAACGATTTTGAAAAGTTTCGCAAGGAAATGGGTAACCGCGCCTACACTGTCGGGAAATGGCCCATGTTCGGGCTTGCCGTAAGCCGCAACAACGATAACGCCATTCTTCATTTTTCGATTGAATTTTTGCTCGCCGACTGGACAAGCATTTGGAAACTCGTTGCGGAATTTGAAGCCGCCTATTTTGACGGAATCGCCGTCACAGGCGAAGAAGAACTTTCTTTCCGCGATTACTTGATTGCCGAAAAGAAACTCAAGGCAACTCCACAGTACGAAAAAGAAAAGCAATACTGGATGGAGCGAATTGCAAATCTCCCTGATGCACCGGAATTGCCGAAACTCCCCGCCTCCGAAGCAAAGGACGCCTTTGGACGCAAGTTCTTGAGAATCCCTGCAAACACCTGGAACCGCATGAAAAATCGCGCCAAGCAATACGGCCTCACGCCGACTGTTCCGATTCTTTCGTGCTACGCCGATGTACTTGCCAAGTGGAGCCGCAACAAGCATTTCTGCATCAACATGACCGTTTTGAACAGACTCCCGCTCCATGAAAAAGTCATGGACATCGTTGGCGATTTCACATCGCTCAGTCTGCTCGAAGTCGATTGCGCTGCAAAAGAAAATTTTTTGGCTCGTACCCGCAAAATAAACGGCCAGCTTTTTGCGGACTTGGACAACCGCCTTTTCAGCGGTGTCGAAGTCATGCGCGAAATCTCTAGACAAAGTAAAAAAACAGGGCTTTTGATGCCGATCGTCTATACAAGCGCGATTGGCCTCGCCGACTCGGGGACACCATTACGCGGAGACTTTGTCGGAGGCATTTCCCAAACGCCACAAACCTTTATCGACTGCCAAGTGATGGATGGCGCTTTCGGATTGCAAGTCAACTGGGACTATCGCGAAGGCGTATTCCCGGAAGGCGTTTTGGATTCCATGTTCGAAGCATTCGAAAAGCGTTTGCTCGCCCTTGCTGAAGAAAATGGAGATTGGGAAGAAGTTGCAGAAATTGCGCTCCCCGCCTGCGATGAAGCAGAACGCAAGGCCGCAAACGACACGCGAAAAGATTGGAACGTGCGAATGTTGCAGGACGACTTTGTCGAAAGCGTCAAGCGCACGCCGAAAAAAATCGCTATTGATGACGGCATCACAAAATTTACATTCGAAGAACTCGACGCTCGCGCAAAGGTTTTGGCGGATCAATTAATCAGCTGCGGAGTAAAGCCCCAGGATTGCGTCCCTGTCTTGATGGAAAAATCAGCGTGGCAAGTTGTATCGGTATTTGGCATACTGTATGCTGGTGCCATTTATGTGCCTATTGCAGCCGCCAAAGCAAAGGGCCGCGCCGAAAAGATTGTCAAGAAGACGGGCGCAAAAGTGGCCATCGGCATTTCTAGCGACGAAGCTCTCCTCGAAAGCGAAATCACAACCATCAATGTTGATACTCTTACGGCCAACGATTTTGCAGTCGATTGTTCAAGATTCCCGAAGCGCACTCCTGACGACATCGCCTATATCATCTACACCAGCGGAAGTACGGGCGAACCCAAGGGCGTCGTGATTACGCACAAAGGCGCAATGAACACCATCGACGACATGAATGACCGTTTTGGCGTTACCGCAGACGATGCTGTTCTCGGACTTTCGCAGTTGAATTTTGACCTTTCCGTCTATGATCTCTTTGGTGTTCTCGCCTGTGGCGGCACGCTTATTTACCCGACCGCCGAAGATTACATGAACCCCGAAGTTTGGGAAACTCTCATTCACAAGCACCACATTACCGTATGGAATACCGTGCCCGCATTGATGAAGATGCTCATGAATTTTGTCGAAAGCAAGAACTCTGCAGAACCGCTCCCGCTCCGCGAAGTATTCCTCTCCGGTGACTGGATTCCAGTTGACATGCCTGAAAGAATCCGCAAGGCCGCTCCCGGCGTCGATGTCATTTGCCTTGGCGGTGCTACGGAAGCATCCATCTGGTCCAACTACCATCGTTACCATCCAAACGATGGTCTCAAAATTTTACCGTACGGTCGCCCACTTGCAAACCAAACCATGCACATTCTCGATGACAATTTGCAGCCGTGTCCGACAATGGTTGCAGGGCAAATTGCGCTCGGTGGTGACGGCGTTGCACTTGGCTATTACCTAGATGCAGAACGCACTGCCGCGCAGTTTGTGACTCTCCCGAAAACGGATGAACAAGTTTACTTGACCGGCGACATGGGTCGTTATCTCCCCGGCGGTGAAATTGAATTTCTCGGTCGCGAAGACACGCAGGTAAAGATTCGCGGCCATCGTATTGAACTCGGCGAAATCGAAAACGTCTTGAAGGACTTCCCCGCGATCAAGGAAGCTGTTGCCGTCGTAAGTGCTGACAAACGCGAAATCTATTCCGCAATTGTCGCCGAAAATGCAACCGCAAACGAAATCAACGCTAACAAACAAAAATTCGCTGAACGCAAAAACGCTGTCGAAAAGTTCATGCAAGACTGCATCGGCGAAATTGACATGAAACAAGTTGAAGAAGGTTACAAGGCCGAAGAAAGAGCCAGCGCTTACACCATCTTGTTCGAGCTACAAAAGATGGGCGTTTTCCAAAAGGATAAGGCATACACCATTGATGAAATCAAAGCTCCGGTTATTGCAAAATACCATTGGCTTGTCACGCAATGGCTCGGCTACCTGCTTGCAGAAAAGTTCATCGAACAGCAAGGCGAATCTTACATTTGCCGCATTGACGCTTCCGAAAGCGAAAAGGAAAAACTTTGGAAGAACGCCTACGAAGTTTGGAATGGCGAATACATTTCAAAAGATTTCCTTGAATATGTCAAGCTCAACGGCGACCATCTCGCAGAAATCGCCCAAGGAAATGTTGATCCAGGTAAATTCCTTTACCCCGAAGAAGGCGACAAGTACCGTTATGTTGACTCGCTCTACGTCAAGAACAAGATAATGGTCATCGCCTATAAGACCTTGGCAGAATATCTGAAAAAACTTTTGGACCAAGAGCCCAATCGTCCCATCCGCATTCTCGAAATTGGTGCCGGCACAGGTTCAGCAACAAGATACCTGTTGCCCACATTAAAGGGCCACAAGTTTGAATACTACTTCACCGATTACCTAAAGCATTTCTTCCCGACTGCGGCAGAAATGTTCAAGGATTATCCAGAGCTCGTTTTCAAGCAGCTCGACATGAATGAAGATTTTGTCAAGCAGGGATTGAAGCCAAATTCATTTGATATAGTCTTTGGCGGATACGTTTTGGACAACGCTATTGATTTCAGCAAGACATTGGAACAAATTGAAAACGTTCTCGTTCCAGGCGGACATTTCATGTTCCTCGAGTCTTACGAACTTGCAGCATGGATTACCATCACGCAGGCGTTCTTGATGGATGTTCCGTCCGATGATTTGGAACGCCAGAACCAAATTTTTGAGCAGCTCAAAATGTCTCGAAGCAAATGGACCGAAAAACTCTTGCATGGCGAAAAGAACGTTAACCTGAGTTCGTTCCCAGAAAGCGACAGTGCGCTCGATCTTTTGCATGTGCTGTTCTTTGTCAAACAAGTCAAGAGCGACAAACAAATCATTGATAACGAAAAGCTCAAGGAACACCTCGACAAATACTTGTTGCATTACATGCATCCGGGCTACATCCAGGAATTCAACGCATTGCCGCTTTCTGCAAATGGCAAAATCGACCGCAAGAACATCCTCAAGTTCTTCGAAGAATCTAAGGCTAAGACGGGCGCGCTAAACCTCACGCAGATCGAAGAAGTTCTTGTCAGCAGTTTGCCGATTGAAAAAGCGACCGCATTCCTGGGCAGCAACAAGGACAACTTTATCGTTGCTGTGGAACCGCGCAAAAAGCAGAAAAATAGAATTGATGAATGTGAAGAAGTTTTCACTAAAAACGTAACCCAGACGGATGAAAAAATTTCTGCGACACATGAAAACTTCGATTGGGAAAAAATTCGCAATAGCTACAGAAACATTGAAAAGACTGCCGCAGACTCGATTCTCCTTGGACTTTTGCAAAACAACATTCTCGTTTACGGTAAGGACTTTACCAAGGAAGAACTCGAAAAAGCCATACCGGAAAAATTCCGTTTCCATGCGCAAGAATGGATAAATGTCCTTTTAGAAAATGGCAACATCGCATCTTGCGGAAATAAATTCAAGATTTCACAAGAAATCACATTTGAACAAAACGAAAATAAATGGGATGAGGTCATTCAAAATACCGATAGCCACATCGCTTCGAAACCATACGTTCGTTATCTCAAAGAAAACGGAATTCACTTTGGCGAAGTTTTAGCTGGCAACGCCGATCCAAATGATTTTGTCTACAAGAACTACAGCGACAATCAAGAAAATAATGCGTTGCAAAATTGGTCTGATATTGTACAGGCCCAAAACAGCTACAAGATTATCAACGAGCATCTCGTAGAATTCTTGAAGCAGGTTATGGCAACGGATTCCAAAAAAATTTGGAGAGTTCTCGAATTGGGCGCTGGTACAGGGCAAATCACAAGACAGGCGTTCGCAGGTCTTAAAGAATCAGGTTTCGCCTTCACATATAATTTCACGGATAAGTTCACACAATTTTTCCCCATGGCTGGAGAATATACGCATAAAGATCCAGCGATGGTTTTTACGCAATTGGACTTTAACGAAGAATTTGAAAGTCAAGGGATTCCCGAAAACAGTGTCGACATTATTCTATGTGGCGGTGCGATGGCCAACTCCATAGATCTAGACTACACGCTAGAACAAATGAAGAAAACTCTAGTCCCAGGCGGCTATCTCTTTATCGAAGAAGTGGGGGACGATTCTGCATCGATATCCGTATCGCAAGCGTTGATGATGGATAAGCCCGTAGACAAGATTAGAGAAAAGCACATGTTCTTGCCTAAAGAAGATTGGATTGAATTGTTGCGTCAAAAAGATGGTCTTGTAAACGCAACGACATTCCCGCAAGATGATGCAAAGGCAAAAATGCTGGGCGGATACCTTTACGTCAAACAATTCAAGTACGACAAGGATGAAGTTTCTGAATCTTCTGTAAAGTTGATTCTGAATGATATCTGCCCTGAAAAGAATACGTCCATTCAAATTCTTGACAAGTTGCCTTTGACCGCAAACGGGAGCGTTGACCAGCAAGCACTCAAGCACTATGCAGACGCATTCGAAAGCTCGCAGAGCAACGAAAAATCAATAGAAAGCCGACTTATTGAAATCACCGTCAAGGCGTTAAACATCGATTCCATTGGCTTGGACGACAACTTCTACGACTTTGGCGCAGACTCATTGCTCATGGCTCAGATGGCAACAACTATCCGTAACGAACTCGCTTCGGACAAGACGTTTGACGCCATTTTAAAGCAGCTGCTTGATTTCCCGACCATCACGGAAGTTGCCCAGTTCCTGAAAAACGAAGTCACCGAAGAATCAGGCGACTCGGGAGAACTCATTCAGCTCCAGCGCATTGGCAAGCCGAAAAACAATTGCGCTAGAATTTTGCTCCCAACAGTTCTTTGGAACAACGAAATGTACCATGAGATCATTCCGCTCATGGAAAAGCAGGACGAAGGCGAAATTTTCACGTTCAAGCTTTCGAATACGCAACAGTTCTTTGAAATTGGCGAGGCTGAAGTTGCAAGCGTCTTGGCCAAGGAATTTGCAGACAAGATTATAGAAACAGGCGTCAAGAAAGTTCAGATTATCGGTTATAGCTTCAATGGAAAACTGTCATTGGAACTTGCGGAACGTCTCGAAAATGCTGAAATCGAAATAGCGGACCTCGCCATCATCGAAGGCGCTCGTTTGCCATTTGAAATCAAGCAAAAGAACATGAAGGACTTTTTCTTTGCCACATTAATTGGCATTGATCCGCAGAAGGTTGGTTTCAAATTCGAAGACATCACTTTCTTGATGAACCGCTACATCGAAGAAACAAAGAAAAAAATCATTGACGAAAGCGACTTCGAAAAAATCATCAGCCAGTCACCCGATGCAGCCGCCATTCGGATCTTCAACGCATTATCTGCAAGCGAACGATTCCAGAAAATCAAGGAGTATTCGGGCGATTTCGGCAAGAGCATGACCGATGAAGCTTTCGCTAGAATCAAGAATACATTTGACCAAAACTTCAACGTCATGGTCAATTATAACCCGACTCCGTATTTTGGCGACTTGCGTTATTTGAAGGCAGACAACAGCAACAGTATTTTCAAGAATGATGATAAATTCCTGTTCCAAAAATGGGATGACCTCTGCATTGGTGAAATAAAGTACGAACAGCTCAAGGGAAACCACTTCACCGCATTCACATCAAAAGAATACGCCATAGATCTCGCCGAAAAATTGTCTATCAGGAACATTCAGGAGAACGCCTAATGAGTTTTCAGAATGTAGCAGAACTTATTGACAGTTTCGCAAACCGAGGCGTAACGCTTTGGCTAGACGAAGGCAAGCTCAAGTTCCGTGCCGCAAACGGAGCGCTCAGTGCCGAAGACAAGGAATGTTTAAAGGCTAACAAGGCCGGAATCATTGCGCATCTCGAAAAGCGAGCGGAAGAAGAGTCAAACGCATTTCCGCTCTCGCCCATTCAAAAATCATACCTTGTCGGTCGCGACACAGTTTACGATTTAGGTGGCATCAATACCCATTATTACATGGAGCTGGAAATCGACGAAAAAATCGACGTCGCACGCTTAGAAAATGCTTGGAACGATGTCGTCACTCACGATGACGCTCTCCGTCTTGTAATTTCTGCAAATGGGACACAGCGCGTTCTTGAAACAGTCCCGACGTATTCCATTGAAGTCGTGGAATTGGAATCGTCCGAGCAAAGACTTGAAAAGCGCAAGGAATGGAGCCACCACATTTATCCGTTAAATCAGTGGCCGTTCTTTACGATGCGTGTTTCACGAGTTCCTAACACAAGGGATATTTTGCATTTCGATTTCGACTGCATGATTATGGACGCCTGGAGTGCTAAAATCGCGCTTTCGCAGATGTTCAAACTTTATCGCAGTGAAACTGTGCAATGGATTGATTACGGTTTCAAGGACTACTGCAATGATCTAATTACATTCGAAAAGCAACAGGATTACTCGCAAGCAGAAACTTTCTGGAAATCGAAAGTAAACGAGCTCGTTTGCGAGCCGGACTTGCCGTATGCAAAGCCGCTTTCTGAAATTCACAATCATCGATTTGCAAGAATTTCTGGAGAATTATCGATAGACGAATTCACATTATTGCAGCAGAGATGCCGCGAATATCGCACAACACCAGCCGCAGTCATCAGCACCGCTTATCTCAAGTCGTTACTCGGTTTTAGTAAAAATGATTCGCTAACTATTAATTCTACCATTTTCAATAGGCTCCCGCTTCATAAAGATATCAATTCGGTCGTGGGCGATTTTACCAACATCGCATTCATCACGCTTTCAAAAAAATGCAAGAATTTTCTAGAGTGCGTACAAAGCGTACAAAAGGACTTGTGGCAACTTGTACGCTTCCATACATACGATGGTACAAAGATTCTCAAATTCAAGGAAGGTCTTTCGCCTATGCGTGCACAGATGCCCATTGTCATCACTTGTGTCCTTGAAAACGGACAAAAGTCCAACAGCGATGTGCCCAACGGTTTGCACCAAATTTATGCTCTAAGCAAGACTCCGCAAGTCGTGTTGGATTACCAAGTCACCAACTTTGACGGAAAACTTTCGGTCAACTGGGATTACGCAGAACCCGCATTTGCTTTTGAGACATTAAAACAAATGTTTGCTACCAACTTGAATTTACTTAAGCGGTTGTTCACTGAAAAATGGGAAGAGGTTTTGTAAATGCTATACATTTTTACAGAAATAGAATCCGTTTCAGAACTTGATTTGGCTGGGCTATGGCCATTACTGAGCGAACAGCGTGCGAAACGCGTTGACCGATACCGCTATTTTAAGGACCGCAAACTTTCTGCACTTGCATACATTCTTTTGCGATACGCATTGATTGAAGAAAAAGGCTTAGACGAAAAAATTGAATTTGATTTCGGCCCTTACGGAAAGCCATTTATCAAAGGAATGCCAGAACTCCAATTTAGCCTATCCCACTCCGCATCCGGAGTTGTCTGTGGACTTGCCAATACTCCTATTGGCGTTGACATTGCCGACGTTGACTTGCGTAATTTAGATTGTATCAAAAGTGCAATGCACCCGTCTGAGCGTGAAATCATAAGGTCTTCAGACGATCAAGCCCGTGCATTTGCACGTTTTTGGGCGTTAAAAGAAAGTTATCTAAAATATATTGGCACTGGAATTGACAGCAGTATCGCTTGTCTAAACTTTTCATTGTTTGACGAAAATGTATTTGACTATAGACTTGCCAAGATGCAAGTTATCAATAACGAAAAATCAGTCATCACCGCTTATTGCGCCGAACTTTTACCCGTCAAAACCTTAACCAAGATAGATCTGTTTGATTTTTTAATAGGAGAAAAACACCTTGGAAAACTTGCCCTCGCTTAACCAAAAATTGAAGGAATACCTTGAATGCGATTCACGAATCATTTTGATGAAAAACGGAATTGCCACAAATGTTTCAAAAGCCGAACTCAAGATGCGAATTCTCTGCGCAAGGCGTACCTTTGAAAACGCAGGGCTAAAGCAAGGCGACATGGTCATTTTCCAGATTAACGGAGCTTCAAAAAAAGCCTTCATGGGAAATTTCTTTGCACTTTTGAGCATGGGGATTGCGCCTGTATTTTTGACAGCGGCACGCAGCAAGGACCATGTAACGCGTCTAATCCGCGTCGCAAGCGACAATCCCAAGGCCGCCATTATTGCGGATACCGAAACGGCTGAATTCATCAAATTTTTCTGGAAGGAATGCGATGCAAAACGTTTGATTGTCGTTCCCGAAGAAATTACGGAATACCCACAAGACTTGCCAGCAGAAATCGATTACGTTGAAGTCGACCCGAAAGCACTTGCTCTTGTGCTGTATTCATCAGGAAGTACATCTGATCCGAAAGGCGTCATGATGTCAAACGAAAGATTCCTATTGATGCTCAAGAATTTGAATATTGCATTAAAGACTAGTTCAAAGGATACTTGGTTGCAATGGCTCCCGCTAGAACATGCTTTTGGTATTGTCACGCTGATTACAATCCCGATGTACTATAAGACTGGTGCTGTCCATATGGATGCTGCCGAATTTATCCAGAATCCCAAATCTTGGTTTGATGCGGTCAGCAAGACTCGCGCCACAAAGACTTCCGCCCCGAATTTTGCTTACCCGCTCCTTTTAAAGGCTATGGATGGCAGCGAAAATTGGGACTTGTCCTGCGTTGACTTTATCCTGAATGGCGGCGAACCTCTTTCAAAAAAAGTTCTTGCCGAATTCACCCAGAATATGGTCAAATTCGGAATGCACGAACACGCCATCGTTCCTCTTTACGGACTGACAGAGGCTTTGGGCGCTGTCACATTCAACATGGATCACAAATATCCTGAACTAGACATCAATAAGGTAACATCCGGTATTGATTTTGATATGAAAGGCCTTCGTGAAAACGCAAAGGATATCGTATGCCAAGGTCGTGCCATTCCCGGAATGCAAATTCGTATCTGCGATGAGGAAAACCAAGTTCTTCCCGACAACACCGTGGGAAGCATCCAGGTGTTCAGCGATTACATCTGCACAGGCTATTTGAACAAAGATTCTTCGGACATGTTTGTTGACGGATGGCTCGATACAGGCGATCTCGGCTTTTTGAGCAATGGACTTTTGTACGTTGTGGGCCGTAAAAAAGACATGTTCTTTATCCACGGCAAAAATATTTACTTGCGCGATATCGAACAAGTTGTCACATCAAAATTTGGCTACCGCTGCGCTGCCTGCGGCGTAAACGATTCCGCAGCCTCCACCAATTACATTTATCTCTTTGTTGAATATGGTGAGCCCGAAAAAGTGAATGTCAGTTCGCTCAAGGAATTCATTTTTTCGGAAATGGGTTTTGGGTTAAAAGAGGTTATCCCGCTAAAATCCTTGGTTCTCACGGGCACTGGAAAAATCGCCAAAGAAAAACTGTACGCCGCCTACAAAGAAGGTAAAATCTAAGGAGATTCCATGTCGCAATTTTCGCAAAAAGAAATTCTCGAAATTGTCAATCAAATTTTAAAACAGAACGTTCAGACGGAAACATCGCTGTACGAAGTTTTTGAAGATTCCATACAGATGTTCCGATTCCTGGGAGAAGTCAAAAAGCAATTGAGCATAGAATTCGGAATGCTCGACCTCGTGAAAGCAGAAACCATCGGTGACCTGGTTGACAAGATTCAAGAAAAGCTCGGCAAAGGTGCCGATGTCGAAAAAAAAATACCCCTGACGCCCATGCAGCAGTCTTACAGACTCGGAAGAGAACAAAACTTTCACGGGTCTGTAAACTCCACGCATATCTATTTTGAAGTGGAACATTCTTTGGACATCGACAAGGCCGAAGAATGTTTCCGTCAATTGATTGAAAAGCACGAGGCTCTCCGAGCATTTGTCGAAGATGAAGACCAGTGTATTCTTGCAAAGGATGTTAGCAAGAACTTCAGGATTGCACGCGAAACCATTCCGGAAGCGGATATACAGCAACATCTTGAACAGAAACGTTTGCAGGCGCAAACGGAAATGCGCGATCTTGGCAAGTGGCCGCTTTTCGAAATCACAAATATTTCAACTGAAAAACGCAATATTGCAACCGTTGATTTAGAGCTCATGTTCGTTGACGGCTTGAGTGCACAAGGGTTAGCTTCGGAATTTCTATCGCTTTATCATGAAGGCGTTTTGCCAACTTTTGACTTCGAGAATAATCCGCAATACATTGATTGGATTAAGTCGCGCAAGGACAACGCCAAGCACGATAGCGATGCGGAATTTTGGCGCAAACTTGAAGCCGGTATTCCTGCCGCACCAAAGCTCCCTGTTACAGCATCGCGCAATAACGAAGCAAATATTTGCAAGCGCATGCAGAATGTGTTCAGTAAGGACACTCTCCGCAACATGGAAATTATCGCACGCAAAAACGGCGTCACTTCTAGCGTTGTTCTCTTCTATCTTTATTTGAAAACGCTCGCAAGATTTAGTGAGAATAGAAAATTTTCCGTCAACATCACGATGCTCAACCGCCCTTACGGCGTTGAAGGCATGGACCACATCATCGGCGATTACACAAGTAACGTCATTTTCGATTTCGACAACGCACAAATTGCACAATTACCGCTCCGCGAAGCGTTACAAACTATTCGCGACTGCATGTACGAACGAATTGACCACAGCGCCTACGAAGGCGTCGAAGTCATTCGTGACCTCATCCGTCAAAAGCGAATCGACAACGAAAATCCGATGCCGATAGTTTTCACGAGTATGCTTTTCGGGAGGCTCCCTGAAGGTAAGGGTTTACAGGTTTCATACGTGCAAACGCAGACATCGCAGGTCAGCATCGACAACCAGATATGCAAAACTCACGATGGCGGGCTCATGATTTCTTGGGACTATCTCGAAAAGATATTCACCCCGAATACCATTGCTGAAATGTTCCGTTACTACAGCGAAAGCATCGAAGCTTTTTCAAAGACAGGTGAATGTACCGCTCAAGCGCCACAATTCGAAGAAAGAGTTATTGCATATAACTCGACTAAAAAAGAATTCGACATCAAGCACCCGATTGAATACCTGCAAAAATCCTTCGTAAAATGCCGTGACCGCATCGCACTCAAGAATGGCGTCATGACAACCATGACTTACGGCGAACTTGAGGATTCTGTGCGCAAAGCCATGTACATGCTTAAAATGCAGGGCGTCAATTGCAACGATTCCATCGCCATTCTTTCGCAGAAGAATTTTTCGACAGTCATCGCCATCCTTGCCGTGATGGGCGTGGGCGCCACATACATTCCCGTTGATGACAAGTGGCCCGAAGATCGCAAGGAATATATTGTCAAAAATTCCAATTGTAAATTGCTTGTCAATCCGCAAAAACTCGTAGAAGCCCCGACTCGCGAACGTGCAGACTTCGCTCCAAATCCGAATCTCGATGCGACTGCTTACGTTATATATACTTCCGGCAGCACGGGCGTTCCCAAAGGCGTGTCGATTTCTTATGCGGCCATGATGAATACGATTCTCGACATCAACGAACGCATGGGTATTAACGAAAGCGCTTCGATTCTTGGGCTTTCTTCATACTGCTTTGACCTCTCCGTTTACGATCTTTTCGGTTCCTTGATTGCAGGCGCAGAACTCGACATAGCGAAGGACATCCGCGAGACAGACGAAATCAAGCGTTTCGTAGATTCGTCCAAGAATATCCTGTGGAATTCAGTGCCGGCTGGCATGGAGCTTTTCATCGATAGCCTCGATGAATTCTACGTCAATCGTGAATTGAAAAACGTCCTCATGAGCGGCGACTGGATTCCCGTTTCGCTCCCCGCACGGATTCACAAACATTTCCCTGAAGCCCAAATCTACAGTTTGGGCGGCGCAACCGAAGCTTCCATTTGGTCCATTTATTTCCCGATTGTACACGTAGATCCTAGTTGGCAAAGCATCCCTTACGGATACCCGCTTGCAAACCAGACGATCTACGTTCTGAATGAATCTCTTGAAATTTGCCCACCCGAAATCCAAGGTGAAATCTATATCGGTGGTGTCGGTGTTGCTCAAGGCTACGCTAACAGTGAAGAAAAGACAAAGGCCGCATTCATCGACCATCCCAAATTCGGTCGCATTTACAAGACGGGCGACTTTGGGCGTTTCTCCGCAAATGGCTACGTCGTCTTCCTTGGCCGCAAGGACAACCAGGTCAAAGTTGGCGGCTACCGCATTGAACTCGGCGAAATCGAACAACGTATGAATTCGTTGAATCAAGTCGACGCGTCCATCGTTCTTTTGGACCCGAGCAAGCATATCGTCGCATTTTACACTGGCAAGCAAACGGACAAGGATGTTTTCAAGAAAGAGTTGTCTCAATTTTTGCCTGCTTACATGGTGCCACACCGATTTGTACACTTGGACGAAATGCCACTTTCTGCGAACGGAAAACTCGACCGTAAATCGCTTTTGCAAACGCTTATAGCAAACACGAACGAAAGCGTCGAAACAAAATCCCCCATCGTTCTCACCGAGACGCAATCGGCCATTATCGACATTTGGAAATCCGTTCTCGATCTGAAAGAAATCGATTGCAGCCTGGACTTCTTTGAACTCGGCGGTGATTCCATCAAGGCGCAACGCATCGCTCAGCGCATTGACCAAAAATTTGGAATCCGTGTTCCATTCGTTTCTGTTTTGAATACTCCAAACGCAAAGGAATTCGCTGAAACCGTCGAAGATAAAATTGTCTCCAAGAACGAAACCGCACCCACGGAAAATGCAGACACTGGAGTTTCCGGCAAGGGTGCGGAATTTCCGATGACAGGTGTTCAGCTCGCCTACTTAAACGGACGCAACGACCATTTTGAACTCGGCAAATACAACGCCCACTATTATTTCGAAATCGATTCGCAATATTCCGTTGCAGAAATCGAAAACGCCATCCGCAAAGTCGTCAAAAAGCACGATGCATTTAGGGCCATATTCCTCCCGAATGGAACGCAAAAAGTACTCACGGAAGTTCCCGATTATAAAGTTGAAGTCATCCATTGTAGCGCCGCTGAACGCGAATCCGAGTCGCTTAAAATCCGCAACGAACTTTCGCATCACATTTACAAGCACGATCA
Source organism: Fibrobacter succinogenes (assembly GCA_902800345.1). GTDB lineage: Bacteria > Fibrobacterota > Fibrobacteria > Fibrobacterales > Fibrobacteraceae > Fibrobacter > Fibrobacter succinogenes_H. The sequence continues at coordinate 9,925 of CADCDO010000010.1, read as the reverse complement.
ATGGCCTCTCTTTACGTTCAAGGCCATCGATTGTGGCGATACGAACCGTATTATCTTCGTGAGTTTCGACTTGATGGTTTGCGATGGCGATAGCATGCAGATTTTCTTCTCGGACTTGGGACGTATTTTGCGCAAGCAACCTTTTGAAGAACGCATTGGCTATTCTTACGAACGCTACGTCCGAGACCTTTCGCATTCTCGCGACGAGAAACGCTACGAAGAGGATAAAGCATACTGGCTGGAACGATTGCGCAACTTCCCCGAATATCCGCATGTTCCACTTGCACAGAAAATTTCGGATTGCACCGATTACACCATAACTCGAAAACAAGATGTTATTTGTAAAAAAACTTGGTCCAAGTTCAAGGAAGTTGCCAAGGCCCATCGCGTTTCACCATCGGCGCTCCTTTGCACCATCTACGCCAAAGTTCTTGAACGTTGGAGTAACCAGCGCGATATGGTGCTGAACTTGACGGCATTTGAACGCAAGCCATTCCATAAGGATGTCGAAAAGATTATCGGTGATTTCACCAAACTCTTGCCGCTTGCGCTTTCAATGAACGAAAAAGACTTGTGGAAGCAAGCAGCCGATGTGCAAAACCGCATTGTCGATGGTCTTGACCACTTGTCTTACGACGGCACCGAAATCATGCGCGAATTGGCAAAATCCAAGAATCAATTTGGCAAGGCCATTTTGCCCGTGGTGTTTACCTGCGTCTTATTCGATGCTCCTGAAAACTATTACGAAGTTCTCGGAAAACTGCGCTACTCCATTTCGCAGACTCCGCAGATTTTCATCGACAACCAGATTGCCGAAATGGGCAAAAAGCTCTATGTGACATGGGACGTTGTCAAGGAAATTTTCGATCCGACAATTATGGATCAAATGTTCCATGACTTTGTCGAAAATATCCGCTACATTGCAAATGGCGAATCTGAAACATGCTTCCCCGAAATCAATCTCGTTTGGGAACGCTACAATCCCGAAGTCAAGCCGGCACCGAAAAAAACATTGCATGGGCTCGTCAATAGCGCTATGCCATTGTTCAAGAACCGCACTGCAGTGGTCGGGAAAGATTCTTCGCTCACATATGTCGAACTCGACAGCCTCTCGAATCGCATCGCGAATTTCTTGCAAGAGAAAGGCGTCGTCCGCAGAGACCGTGTGGCTGTTTTAGGCGAACGCATTCCTGAAATAATTGCAAGCATTCTCGGCATTCTTAAGGCGGGCGGCGTTTACGTCCCCATCGATGTTTCGTACCCGAAGGAACGCATAGACTTTATCATGCAAGACGGCAATTGTAAATGTCTCTTGAAAAAGTCTTACCTTGAAGCCAAAGGAATCCAAAACTACAGCGACAAACCACTCCCAATGATAAACACCCCGGAAGACGAAGCCTATATCATCTACACGTCAGGCAGTACAGGCAAGCCCAAGGGCGTCATCATGCAACACGGAGCAACTGCAAATACCATCATCGATGTCAACGAGCGTTTGTCCTTAAAAGAAAACGATGCTCTCATTGGGATTTCTTCCATTTGCTTCGACCTCTCCGTCTATGACATTTTCGGAGCACTCAGTTGCGGCGCAAAGCTCGCTTTGGTGAGTGACGCGCGCGATATGAGTGAAGTTTGTCAAATTCTCACGACGCAAAATGTGACCATTTGGAATTCAGTTCCTGTACTTTTCGACATGGCAATGAAGCATCGCATTTCGGCAAACGATTCTGGCAATCTTTCGCTCCGCAAGGTTCTACTTTCGGGCGACCGCATTCCACTTGACATTTGTACTACCGCAAAGAACGCAGGATGCTCTGCAGATCTCGTCAGTCTCGGTGGCGCCACCGAAGCGGCTATTTGGTCCATCATCTACCCGTTTAACAAAGTGCGCCCGGAATGGGATTGTATCCCTTACGGTTATCCGATGAAAAATCAGACGTTTTATGTTCTCGATGAAGAGTTGAAACTTTGTCCGCCAGAAGTTCAAGGCGATCTCTACATTGGCGGCGTCGGACTGGCGAAGGGCTACAACAATGATCCTGAGAAAACAAGTAAAGCGTTCATCAAGCATCCGCAACTTGGTCGTATATACCGCACCGGCGATTTGGGCAAACTCAAAACAGAAGGCTTTATTGAATTTCTGGGCCGTTCCGATACGCAAATCAAGCTCAACGGTTTCCGCATTGAACTTGGAGAAATCGAAGCCGCAATTATGCATACAGGGCTTGTTTCACGCGCGGTCGCAGCGCTCAAGGACGTTCCGGGCAGCGGAAAGCAAATCATCGCTTATGTTCTCGGAGCAAGCGTCGAAAATGCAGAAAGCTCCATCAAGGCCGAAATTTCAAAGACGCTCACGGGGTACATGATTCCGTCGCGCATTGTTACGATGGATTCATTCCCGCTTTCCGCCAACGGCAAGGTTGACAAAAAGCAACTTCCAATTCCAGAAATTTCTATTGCAACAGTGATGCCCGCGAGCGCCACGAACGAGAACATTTCTGTAGAAGAAAAAGCAATGCTTGAAATCTGGCAAAGTGTTTTCGAAAATCCGAGTATCACGCTTGATGACGATTTCTACTCTATCGGCGGTGACTCCATCACATTGATGAAACTTGTTGACAAGATTGCGCTTGATCTCAAGAAAACAGTGAACATCGACCAAATTCTCCAAGCGAAGAATATTAGGGAATTCGCATTTCTCATCTAGTAGCCAAGGTTCTCCTTAGGAAAAAACTAGCGTCGGGCATTTGTCCGGCGCTTCTTTTTATCCGTTATTTTACATTTCAAACAACAGCTACATACAAAATATGGCGCACCGTTTGGCGCGCCATACCCTCTTCTATTGTGGTCTGGGATATAGAAGATAAGGAGTCTAAACTTTAATTAATCTTCAAGAGGAACGATATAGTAAGCAGTTCCGGTGGAGACGTCCATCTCCTTTTCGACCTTGCCATCCCTGTAACGATAGATAGCGCCCTTCTTTCCATCGGAATGACCAATGAACACAGAGCCATCTGTATCTGTATGGATAGAGGCTGCAAACCACGGAATCGTCGGAGACAAATCAACCTTTTCAATGGTCTTCTTCTTCAAATCAATGACAACAAAGTTCCATTCAAGCGCATAGAAATTATTTGGGTCAGAGAAGTTTCCGAAGAAACCCATAAATTTTCCGTCGCCAATGTATGTACCACCAGCCATAAGATAGTTTTCATTCTTTTTCTTGCCATCGTAAGCGGCATCGTGCAAGTGGAACACCCAATCCTTGTCAAATTCGGTTTTACCCTTCTTGATACGCACCCAACCTTCTGTTTGTCCTTCAACAAAGCCCAGCGAACCAAGAGCATAGAAGTAAATATCGCCTTTTTCATCGACAAAAGCCATGGTGTTATTCATGTCATCATAGATACCAAGCGATGAGGTTGCATCTTCACGAATAACTTTTTCAATTTTATCCGTTGCGATATCGATAATAGCGACCATTGCAGAACCACCCGTCATAATACTATTCTCATTCATATAGACAATCTGGCCCAAGGACTGGTAAAGTTTACCATCACGTACAACAGAAGAACCCGGGGCTATCATTAAAGCGCCTTCTTCCAGGTACTTGGAAAAATCAATTGTATTGATTTTTTTCAAAGTAACCGGGTCTACAGACACAATAGCGTTACCCGTGGTCTGATTCACATACATTTTCTTTTTGTCAACGAATTTAAACATCATTGCGCTTGTGCCTTTAAACTTCGCTGTAGCAGCAGGCTTTTCAGGGACATTATTATCCTTGTCAAGTTCATAGCGCGCAAGATTTCCGTTTCCAGATTCATCGGCATTTAAGATGTACAAGGATCCGTTAAAATAACCAACAGAAGCAGAATTATTGGTTTCAATAAAGTCTTTCACCAATGAACTCTGGTCTGCAGAAAAACTTCCGGTTCCTACAAGCATGGAGTTATCCATCATGAAGCCAAGGGCGTATTTTTTGCCTTCGCTATTGGGTTCATCCGAAGCGCTAGAGGAATCATCGCCGCAAGCGACAAGGGCACTAGCCATAGCAAGTGCAAGCGCAGACTGTTTTACGATACTTGCGAAATTGCAAGATTTAGATTTGTTGTTGATCATGTTCATTGTTTTCCTTTTTATTGTTTGTAATTCCGTTAAAGATTAAACTTTATCTTAGACGCAAAGCTACGACCAGCCTTTGATTCCCCATACTTATCATACACGAGAGCATCTGTAAAGTTTCTCACTTCAAAGCTCCATGAAAGCTTATTTGCAAGGACGGAGTATTCCACACCAATATCTTGGAAGAATGAGCTAGGAATTATCCTTTTTTGTCTTCTGGAAACATTCCAGTTGTAATAATACTCATCCGTATAGCAACCAGTCCAATACAACTTAAAGAAGTCATCTTTAAACAGAAGATCTCCAATATGGAATTCTGCGCCAAAATTCATGTAAAAAAGCGGTATGTTCGGAACGATTAAATCCTTATCAATGCCATAAACCAAGTCTTTTTCACGACTACGTACATCCTGATTCGTAACATTATACGAAATCGCTAAATACTCATTAACATCAACAGAAGCTTCAATTTCAAAACCATGCGTTTTCGTTCCGACACTGTTGTAGTAAGGTTGCGGCACAGCAGCAAGGCTACTCCAATAAATTCTATCATCCATCAAAAGATAGAACCAGTTGAATTCCAAATGCAGACGTAAAAGCAAGGGCATGTTATTCAATTCCAATTCCGCACCAGCCGTAAAGTTATCCGATATTTCAGGATTTAAGTTCGGCGAAGAAGCTCTATACAGTCCATCCCCAAAGACCTCTTCATGCGTCGGAAATCTTAGGCTATGCTGATAACTTCCCTTAATGGCAAAAGGCTCAATTACCTTAAAACGGATATTTTCGCTATAGCCAAAATTTTCAAAGTCTATATTTTCACCGCCTAGGCGTTGCAGCTTAGCGCCATCGTCATCGGCCGCAAGTTTATAGATAAATCCCTTTATTCCAACAACATTTTGTAATCTGGAATCAAGGAAATTATTTTCAAGAGATAATCCCGTTATAAATCCATGACTATGTCCAGGGAACCCAGAAACGCTGAGCTTCGTTACAGCAAGTTTGTCCTTAGGCTCTTGGGAATCGTATCTATAAATGCCACTCCAGCTCAAAATGTGTTTTTTATTAAAGGCATAATCGAAATTCCACGGAATCAAGAATGAATTATTATAGCGTTCATACAAAGTGGCTCCACCCTGTTTAATTTCACCTGCCAAAGCCTTACTTCTGCGATAGCTTTCCCTAGACCAACCTGTATAATAGATGTGCGTCGTATCCGTTATATTTTCAAAATTGTGCGAGAACTCAAACAAGACAGAACCGCTCAAGCCTTTAACAAATAAATCTTTTTTTTCAAGGCCAAACGTAAATCCGTATGACCAGCCTTCCATTACAGCATCTTCAATTCTATGGAAGTTCGATTGGATTTCTTTATCCACACTTCCGAATCCCGCTCCAAGCAAAATCCGGTCAAACCAAAAATTATTGAAATTCACAAACGGAGAAATATTGTAGCTGTAGTAACGGTCATGGTCGCGCGTTACCGTAGTGTCCATATAAGGCGTTGTAAACTCGTAATCATTGTCAGAATAGTTGTAATAAGCCGAAAGTCCAATTTCTACAGAGCGATTTTTCGTAGAATCGCTAACCCATACATATTTGGCGTCAAGGGATGCCTTATGCGTATTAAAGCTTCCAAAACTATAGGAACCGCTAATAGAACTATTCGGCAAACGATGTGTAACAACGTTAATAATACCACCCATGCCATCCGTCGCAAAACGCTCCGGCACATAGCTTTTGTAAACCTCAATGCGATCTATTTTGTCAATAGGAATATCATTTATTGAAAGCGATCCGTTTTCGTTATCGATAGGTACGCCATCGACAAGAACTTTCACGTTTTTGCCTTCCATGCCGCGGATATTGATTTTACTTTCACCGCCGAGGCCACCTGACTGGCGAATTTTCACACCGCTAGATCGGTTCGTCGCTTCGGCAATGGTCGCACTGGAACCTTGCAATTCCTTCGTATCTAATATTTTTACGGATTCTGCCTTCGTTTTCGTATCGACAGGAGCAGTTTCCATCTCGCTTTCATCTTCAACAGACAAGCCGTCAAGAACGGTAATATCGGACGATTTTGCGGAATTACGCAAAGAAGTTTCAGAAACACGTTCAGAATTCGGAGCAGTCGGCGCAGGTTCTTCGCTCACTGTCGCGGGTTCATCAAAAAATGCATCGTCATAAGACGTAACTTCATCCGTTTGAGCAATCGCACAAGCAGAACACAATGCAAAGGAGAACGCAATTTTCTTTTTCATTTTCGAACGCCCCAATTCCAACATGGACGAACAAAAATAAATTAAGCACCCATATCCGTTCTACTCTAATCAGCTCTTAAACAATCCAATTAGACAAGGGTAACTTTTTTAGTTTGTCATCCTGAACGCGTAGCGAGAAGGATCCAGTGCAAAACATGACTGGTTTGGGCTAAAGGCACAACTTTCGCCTGCTGAGTCGTCTTCGCTTTGTTCAGAATGACGATATGCAAAAAACAAGTATGGCGCACCGTTCGGCACGCCATACCCTCTTCTATCGTGGGTCTGGGTTCATAGAAGATTAAAGTACCCAAAGTGCAACGTGGTAAACAACAAATGCAAGTCCTAACGAAATCGCAAAGTAATACCCTGCAATAGCAAGCAGCCATTTGAAAGAATGCGTTTCGCGGTATGTTGTTCCCATCGTCAGTACGCAAGGCACATTGAACATCGATGCGAAAATAAACGCAAGAGCCTCAGGAAGCGAAACCACGGCACGCATCATTTCTCCAAGATTTGCGCCCGCTTCATTGCGTGAAATAAGCGAGAATGCATCATTTGTACTTGCAAAAACAACACTCATCACGCCAAGAGAAGCTTCCTTGCTAAAGATTCCGCCAATATAAGAGATGAACAGTTGCCAACGCATGCCAAAAATTTGCGTAAACGGTTCAATCGCATTGCCGATGGTGTATAGAACGCTATGTTCCACATTCCCGTCTTTTGAATACGAGACAAGCCAAAAAATCAGGGACACAAGCCAAATTACAGCAATCGCCTTTTTGAAAATGGCCCAGACATTGCGACCCACCGTCTTCATCAAAATTTTCCAATGAGGCTTGTGATACGGCGGAAGTTCCATAATCATGCCCACGCGTTCATTCACAGGCATTAGCTTGTTTCCAAAGAGTTTAGACGAAAGCCAGAACGATGCAAAAATCATTGCCACATAGATAACGCCAAACAGTGGAGCTGCCGAGCCAAAGAAAACGGATGCCAGGAAGAGCACCACGGAGACTTTAGCACCGCACGGGATTGACCACAAAAGCACCATTGCAAAAAGACGCTGCCCACGCGTGTCAAGAACACGAGTACCGCAGACAGCGCCCCCCGTACAAGCAAGTCCTGAAAACAACGGCATAAACGCCTTGCCGTGCAGGCCAAGCCGCGAAAGCCACGAATCAAACACATACGAAGATCTTGCCAAGTAGCCCGTATCTTCCATCAGGCCAAACGTCACGAGAATTGCAAAGACAAAGCCCATCATGGCGACAGTCACGGCAAGCCCGCCAACGATAACGCTATTGATAAACGAAGCGACAGAAGGCCACCAGCCAAATGATTCGCACATCTTGACCACAAGCGGTTCTGCAACACTCTGGAGTCCAAAGCAACCTGCGATAATCGGGACCGCAATCATCATGCTCACCGCAAGCGTAATCACCAAGATAAAGAACGCGACAAACTTTCCCCAAATGCGATGCGTCGCAATTTTGTCAAAGCGAGAAAGCGACATAGTCTTTTCGCAACTTGAAGACGCATCCCTGAGAATTTCAGATACAAAGCGGTACTTTGCTTCGCCAGTCAAAAGTCCGCCATCGGTTCCCCTTTCATCCAAAATTTTTTGTATTTCGCTCCAGCGTTCTTCTCCCACCGCATTTCGAACTTCAAAACAGACAAGAGAATCATTTTCCAAGAGCTTTGATATCATCCAGAACTTTTCGCGAATTCCCAATTTCAAATTTTCAATCAACGATTCCAGTTTTTCAATAACGGAAACGTTCTTTGCGTCTGCATTTTCTTCCACAAACTTGCGGATGCGGCTAGATGAAATCATCGCAGGCTTTTCAATCGCACGTTCCAACGTTTTAAAAAATTTCGGATAACCGTTCAAATCCGAAGCGATAAAACCGAGCACTGGAATTTTCAAGAGATTTTCTATTTTCTGAATATCAATCTTTTTGCCTTGCTGCTCGGCAACATCCATCATGTTCAAGACAAGCATCACCGGGCTTTTCACGCCGGCGAAATCGGCGAGCATATAAAGGCTGCGTTCAAGCTGAGCTGCATCGACAATGATACATACAAGGTCTGCGTAGCCGCGTTCAATGTAAGTACGCGTTACCATTTCTTCGGCGGAGTTCGCCGTAAGCCCATAGCTACCCGGCAAATCGACAACGCGATACAGATCTTCTCCCTGCGTGAAAAAGCCTTCCGCCCTTTCCACCGTTTTTCCAGGCCAGTTGCCCACATGCTGATGCGAGCCTGTCAGGGCGTTGAAAAGTGTAGATTTGCCGGAGTTCGGCTGACCGAGCAAAGCAATCGTTCTCATGCCATCTCCACTTCAATTTGCATACATTCTTTGCGGTTAATCGCAATCATCGTATCGTGCGAATACAAAAGAACCGGAGAACGTCCGTCATTTTGCAACACCAAAAACGGACTGCTCGGCGGAAGCCCCATCGACACAACGCGAGATACAAATCGAGAATCACCATTAATCTTTTGAATCAGGCCTTTTTGATTTTCCTTCATTTCTGACAAACACACTTTTTCCCATCTCCTTCTATCTAAAACTGTAGCGGATCTTTGTCGCAAAACTTCTACCCGGTTTACTTTCGCCAAACTTGTCAAACGATTCGCTATCCGCGATGTTATCAACTTCAAAGCTCCAGCCGAATTTATTATCCCACAAGGAATATTCGACGCCAATATCTTGCGTGAACGATGCCTTAATTTTACGGCTCTGGCGGGAGCTAATTTTCCAGCCGTAGAAATATTCATCCGTATAATTTGCAGACCACCAGACTTTCAAAAAATCTTCCTTGCTAAACAAGTCGCCAATATGGATTTCTGCAAGATAGTTCATAAAGAATCGCGGAATATTCGGCACAATGGCATTTTTGGGAATGCCCTGTCTTGCATTATATTTTACATTGCGTAAATCTTGGAAAGTCCAGTTCGTTCCTAATAAAATCCACTCATTTACATCCAACTTTACATCGCCTTCGTAGCCCCAGCTGCGAATCGGATTCATGTTAAAATAAGGAATCGACATTTGCGATGAACTCATGTAATGGATTCGATTCTTGTAGTATGAATAAAATACATCACCATCAAAGCGAAGCCTTGTCACAAGCGGCAATTCCTGCAAATCCACAGAAATTCCAAAATTGAAATTATCCGCTTCTTCAGGTTTGAGATTTATCGCAGCACTCACGCGAAGGCCGTCACCAAAAAGCTCTTCAGGAGACGGTAAACGCACCGCATGTTGATACGAAGCCTTCACAAAAATCGGTTTTGCAATTTTGAACATCAAGCTTTCATCATAACTGAAATCCGTATAATCATTCGATTCTACCGCAGGTTCAATCAGAAGGCTCGTCGGCATATTCGAGATTTCCGCCTTCATGTAATGAAACTTGAAACCGAGAAGATTCTGGATTCGAGAATTCCAGAAACGATTTTCAAGCGAAATGCCAGTAGTCACAGAAAACATTTCACCTGGAAGCCCTGCCGTATTGAAACCCATCTTTTCC
>CADCDO010000009.1 GCA_902800345.1 Fibrobacter succinogenes | reverse complement strand
GTGAGTCGCAATCTTCCTGCGCTTTCTTTTCTTTCCGCAAGGCATGTTGTATCTCCGTTAAAGGTTAAACTTAAAAATACGCCACCAAATAGAGAAAAAAAATGTTCCTTTGTCAAGGGGTGGGGGGTGATTTTTAGACGAAAGAACGCCTATGGGGAATGAGGGATGGGCTCGTTCGTAAACTCGTTTTGCACGCTTTTGAGCACGCTACGCTTTGTGCTATGAGGTCGTGCTTCGCACTTTGGGCATGCTTCGCTTTGGGCAAATTACTCATACCTCAAAGGGCCGTAAGGCCCGTGCCCATACCTCAAACCTCACCCCTCACTCACCATTTCCATTGCTTTTCGGATCAATGCGGCGGCGCCTCCGTAATCTTTAGCGCGGGGGCTTTCGTTGCTGAGCATGGCGCGGAATTTACGGGCTCCGGGGAGTCCGGCGAAGAGTCCGTAGAGGTGCTTCACGAGAATGGTGGCGGGGCAGCCTTCGGCAGTCTGCTTCTCGACGTAAGGGAGGTACGCTTCGAGGAGTGCTTTCCGTGTGGCGGGGCGGGCGTTCCCGGCGATGATTTCTGCCGGGTCGTTGCTTTCGGGGCGGATGTCTCCGAAAATTCTTGAGTCGGCATCGTGCAGGAACCACGGATTCTCGTAGGCTTCGCGGCCGACCATCACGCCGTCCAAATCCTGGAGCTGCTCTTCGATCTGGTCGAGCGTTTTGATGCCGCCGTTGATGCTCAGGTTCAAGTCCGGCATCTCAGCCTTGAGACGGTGGACAAACTCGTAATGGAGCGGCGGAACTTCACGGTTTTCCTTGGGCGAGAGACCCTTGAGCCACGCCTTGCGCGCATGCACGATAAAGATGCGGCAGCCCGCATCGCGCACGGTTTGTATAAAGTCTGTGAAAAATTCCCAACTGTCCAGGTCATCGACGCCAATGCGGCACTTGATGGAAACTGGAATCGAAACGGCGTCCTGCATCGCCTTGAAACAATCGGCGACGACGTTCTTCTCTTTCATGAGGCACGCGCCGAAGTTCCCGTTCTGTACGCGGTCCGAAGGGCAGCCGCAATTCAAATTGACTTCGCTAAAACCTGCCGCTTCCACAAGCTTCGATGCATCGGCTAAATCTGCCGGATTGCTTCCGCCGAGCTGTAGCACGGCAGGGTGTTCAAACGGTTCGTGCCCGAGGAACAGGTCCTTGTTCTCGCAATGCAATAGTCCCGTAGAGACGACCATCTCGCTGTACAGCAAAATGTGCTTGGAAAGCAGACGCAAAAAATAACGCTCGTGGCGGTCCGTGCAATCGAGCATCGGCGCGATGGAAAGTCGTCGGTTGAAGTCAATGTTCATGGACGCAAAAATAGAAATTTACGATTGCGTACTTTCCGTGCTTTCGAAGGACTTGTCGTTTTCCCAAATGATGACACGGTTCCTGCCGTGTTCCTTGCCTTCGTAAAGCGCTTTGTCTGCAAGCTGGATGCACTTTTCTGCGCCGAGATTGCTGTCGAACTGGGCTACGCCAAGTGTGATGGTGACCTTGATTTCTTGACCGCTGAAGAAAATGGTCTGGTTCTCGATTTGTTTGCGGAAACGTTCGGCCACGTGGGCGGCGTCCCGTTGTTCCGTCTCCGGAAGTAGCGTCAAAAATTCTTCGCCGCCGTAACGAGCGAGAACGTCGTATTTACGGAGCAGGCTACGGATGGTGCTCGCGACGGACTTGAGCACCGCATCGCCGGCGGCATGACCGTAAGTGTCGTTGACTCTCTTGAAATAATCGATATCGATGAAGATGATGCTGAACACTTTTTCCAGACGCTTGGATCGTTCGACCTCTTTTTCGATGGTCCTTTGCATGTCGCGACGGTTCGGTAATTGCGTCAGTTCGTCTGTTCTGGAAATGATGTCCAATTTTTTGTTGGCCTGTTCTAGCTCGAACGTGCGTTCCTTGACTTCTTTTTCGAGCAATGCCCTATGTTCGTTCAATTCCTTGATCTGTCTCTTGATGGTGGCGTGCATCTGGTTGAAGACTTTGGACAAACGACCGATTTCGTCCTGGCTCCGTTTGGACTTGAACTCTTCGATGTCGATATTGCCTTCGGTAATCTGCGAAATGTGGTCGATCAAGTTGTTGAGCGGCTTGCAGACAATCAGGATCTGCCAGAGGGACACGAGCAAGATGGCGATGATGGAACAGTACAAGATAATCCGGCTGATATGCTTTACGGACGAAACCATGGCATCGATTTCGCTCTTGGGCTGGAGCGCGATAAGACCGAGATCGTAGCTCGGGTTGAATGACCGGTTGATAAGGTAGGTTGTCCCGTTGTCGAGTTTCAGGAACTGGATGTTGTTTTTGTCATCCTGCTTGATGTTCATGTCGCCGAGTCCGAGTTCGGATAACTTATGGACTCCGTCAAGCCATTTCCTCATGTTGGGATGGTAGAGAATTTCACCTTGGCTGTTGCAGGCGATGAGAATGCCGTTTTGTCCTACTTTGTAATCGGAAAAGTTTTTCCAAAGGCGACGGATGGAAAAATTCGCGACAAGACGGCCATCCCCGTGGGCTCTGTCCGAAACGACGACTCCGAAGGCGCGCTTTGGGGTCCCGTCGGTGTCGCGGTACCATGGCGATATCGTGGGACGGTGCGGCGAAATCTTGTTGAACTCGATGGGGTAGGTAATCTTGGCGGACCCCAGCATGGAATTGTTGCAGACAAGATTGAAGTTCCTGTCGAAAAGCGAAATGGATTCGCCCGAGATGAATAGCGAAGAAATATTGTAGCTTTTGAGATAGCCTGCCGCCGTAAGCTTGTCCATGCTCTGGATCTCGGAAGTCTTGGCGAGTAGCGTAAGGCGGCTCGCGAACTGTTCCATTTCGTTGTTGACGGTGTTTGCAAGCTGCTGCAGCTGGGTCTCGTTCGTATCGTAGCTCAGCTTGAGCGTCGTCTTCATCTGTTTTTGCGTGAAGAAGTATGTTCCTATCGTTACGATGAGTAGCATCGAAACAATCAAAAGCAACAAACTTTTGATGATGATGCTGTTCGTAATATTTGAAAGTCTTAAGCTACTCATTGTGGTTTTTGATAGAACTTTAGGCTAGCTGTTAGCGTTTCTTTTTGCGGGTGAAGGTGAATATAAATCCGAGGAGTACCGCGATGGCGAAAATCCATGGCGTGCGGCTGAATCCCGAATCGAGTTCTTCGGTCGGTTTCGGTTCTTCCAAGATATGGCGGGTATTCTTGTTTTCGTCGTGGATTCCCAGCGCCTGGTGCCATGTCTCGCGGAATTCGGCGAACGTCAGGTCGCCCGAAGTTCTGTGGTTCAGCCTCTTGTTGATTTCGTTTGAATAGCTCATGAGAATTTTGTAAATCTTTTCTTCGGAATAGAGCGCCGGGATTTCGAGATGGTCCCAGATGGCGCTGAACATCGAGACGAGAATCTGTTCGATATCGCCCCATTCGGGAATGGCGGTATAGGTCTTGCCGGTTTCGAGCATCGGCACAAGCGCCTTGTAGTCGTTATCCTTGGACCAGTTCTTGAGCACCTTCTTGGAGGCGGGAAGCATGCCTATCTGCTTGGTGTAGGCGTTCAAGTTTTCGTCGTTGGTGAGATAAAGTAAAAGTTCCAGGGCTTCCGGCCTTTTGTTGCCTGTCGGAATGGCGAGGTTACTGCCTCCGATAAAGCAGATGGATCCGTCCGTACCTGTCGGGATGGGGAGCGCCATGATGCTGTCGCGGCCGATTCCCGTGTTGATGAGCCCGCCTTTTGCGCCTTCGATGCGCGTCTGCATGATGACTTCGGAGGTGTTCACGATAAAGGCTAGTTCGCCTGCATTAAAGTGCTGCACGATTTGTGCCGTATTCATCTGCAGGGCGTCTGTGCTCACGAGGGAATCCAGCACGAAGCTCAAGTATTTGGCGATGCCATAAATTGTCTTTGGAGTAAGAATGCTTGCTTTCCATCGGCCGTTGTCGTCTTTGGAAATGAAATTGCCGCCATTGCTCCAGACCCAGGGCGCAAAATTGTGCGGAATGTTCCAGTCGCTCTTGCCCGGAAACGCGAATGCGCGAATTTTGGTTCCGTCTTCGAGTGTTTCGTGGCTGTCGTTCACCTTGCGGATGGCGCTCACGAAGCCGTCGAATGTCGCTATGTCTTCGGGCTTGATATTGTTCTTTTTAAGAATGCGCTTGTTTGCAAGAATCGGGCGGATGTCGATGAACCACGGGATGGAATAGACCGTCGTATCGGAGTCGATGCGGGTCGTGTTCCAGCTGACGGAAACAAACCTCGTAGAGTCTATCATCGGGAGCCACTCGTTCAGGGGCTTGATTTCGCCACGGGAGGCAAAGTATGGAATCCAGGTGGTGCCGAGCTGCAGCACGTCCGGTGCGTCAGTGCCGGAGGAGAGAGCTGTCGTGATGCGGTTCCAGGCTTCGCCCCAGTCGAGCACGACGACTCTCGTCTTTAGGCCTGTTTTCTTGGTAAAAAGATTGAGCCTCTGTTCGAGCGTTTCTTGAGGCGATGCTCCGTTCGGCATAATCCAAATGACGAGCGGTTCTTGTTGCTTGTGAGCCTGCTTTGCTGCGGGGGCCTTTGCCGCAAAAACGGAAGAAACCGCAATAGACGTGATGATACATGCAAGTCTAGTTAGCGTTTTCATAAAACTTTCTCCTTGTTTCCGAACCGACAAATTCTATCTAATATATATGTTTTTTGTAGATTCATTGAAAAGATAAAAGAAATTTAAAAGAAATGCTATGGAAAAAATCTCTGGAAGGGGGGTAAATGTTAGCTGTTTGCGGAATAATTCGCCGGAAAGGGCGTGTCCTGGTATGTAAAAGGTCGTCCGGCATGGCTTTTCCTGGATTTTGGGAACCCCCGACAGAATCTCTCGATGAAAACGAGACTCTCGAAGATGCTCTGGAACGTGTACTTTTCGAGCGGCTTTCTGTCAATCCGGAACGAATGCGCTCGATCGGGGCTACCGATTTTCCGTGTGAGATTGCCAAGGAGGGCGGCGCGCTTGCCGATGGGAGTCGCCTTTGGGGTTACGAAGTCGAGCTCCGGAGGAACTATTTCCATATATATGGCTATGACGATTTTCGCTGGATAAAGCCGCAACACCTGAAACGGCTGAGGATTCTCAAGCCCCATGTGATATTGCTCACGCTCGGCGGCCTGCTCCCGTAAATTTATAGATTACGCCTTTGCGCCTGACTAGCTTTTTTTGACATTCTTTCTTATATTTTTCGTCATACAAAAGTCACTTAAATATAAGGAGTTTGTAAATATGAAAAAAGCAATTATCGCTTTGCTTTGCGCAAGTGTTCTCGTCCTCTCCGGCTGCCATGGTAGCTATGGCCTCACTAAAAAGCTCCTCCGCTGGAACGGCACTTTGGGCAACAAGTGGCTCAATTCCTGCGTCCACTTCCTCATGTGGGTCGTCCCGATTTATCCGATCAGCCTGGGTCTTGTGGACTGGCTGGTCCTCAATACGGTCGAATTCTGGACGGGTTCCAATCCGCTTGCTGCGGATGACTCCTACTACCAGAAGGACGAACAGGGCAATTCTGTCGCTGCGGTGAAGAACGAAGACGGTTCGCTCTCCGTGCAGTATACCACGTCCAATGGCGAAACCACGAACCTCACCCTCCAGCGTGACGAAAACGTTGTCCGTGCTCTTGACGCCGAAGGCAACCTCGTTGCCCAGTACGAAGTCGACAAATAACCGAAAAACGAAATTTGTCATTAAAAAACACCACCCATACCGTTGGGTGGTGTTTTTCAACTTCCTACCGCCTACTAAGCTCTACCAACTAAACCCCACAGCTCATACTTCAAACCTTCACTGGATTGGGCTAAAGCCCGGGCTAAAGCCCCAACTCTTCGGCTCGATTATAAAAATGAGTAAACTCATTTTTGCAACGCTCGCCTTCTGAGTTGTCTTCGTTACACTCAGGATGACGTTCACTTTCAACTTCCTACCGCCTACTGTCTACTTCCTACTAAGCTCTAAGTTCTACCAACTTCCCACTACCCCTCCGGATGACTCCTCTAAGCTCTAAGTCCTAAGCTCTAAGATCTAAAATATTATATACTTACTATCATGCAAAAAACTTGGCTGGGTTATTGCCGCTTGGACGGCTCGTTCTTTGTGTTGGTTGTCGCGATGTTCATGGCGATATTCTTTTGTGCGTGCGTTGAAAATGACATGTATCGTGCGGGTGAAGCTCTTAGTATTGGCGATTACGACCGTGCGGTGGCGAATTTTTCGAAGGTTCTGGATGCTGAACCTGCTAATCGGGACGCCCGCTACGGACTTGCGATTGCTTATTATGGAATTGCCGAAGATAAGGAACGTCTGAAGGAAAAAACGCTTGCGCTGTGGGAACGTACCGTCCAGGAATTCAAGATTTTGTCCGTGGTCGATAGCGGCGAGAAGGTGAAGCCCATGTATTCGACTTCGCTGTTTTACTTGGCGCGGGCGATGCTTTCGGAGAACGAACAGGCGAATGTGCTCCCGCTTTTGGACAAGTCCATCCAGCTGGATCCCGAAAATTACTTTAGCTATAACTTGAAGGCTTTGATTCTTGGCGGTCTGGGCGATACCGACGGCGCCAAGAAAATTTATGCGTACATCGTTACGAAAGATCCGAAATTCGCATCGGCTTATGTGAATCTCGGGAACCTTTACTGGAACGTCCGCGACTACGAATCCGCATGGGACATCTGGTCGATGGGCCATGAGGCTTTGCCTGATGACCCGGTGCTAGCCAAGTGGACGCACGTGGCGGAAGATTCGCTCAGGGCGATGGTCTATTCGGGAAAACTGTGAACGGGCGGACCATGAAAAATTCTGAAAAATCGCTCTTGGACTCCGTGACGGGAGGTTCCTTGCTGCATCGTGGTGGCGAGGCGTCTATTTACCTCCTGAACATCGGCGGAAAAAATTATGTGTTGAAGTGGTACAACGAAGGCTTTTCGTTCGACGAGAATGTTGTTGAAAAAGCGTACAAAGTACGTGTTCCAGGATTGTACCGCATCGAGGAATGGGGACTCCGTGATTCAACGTCCTATGTAATCTATGATTTTATCGAAGGGATGACTTCGGATAAAATCACGCACATCCCAGTGCCTGTGGCGCTTTTGGCGCTCCGGCAAGTGGTATCGGCGCTTGCGGCCTTGCGAAAACTTGGAGTTTCGCATGGGGACTTGAGCCCAGCGAACGTGATTTTTTCGGTCGATTGTGAAAATCCTGCGGGGATGAACGTTGTTCGTGGGAATGGTGGAACTAAAGTTGCGGATTTTGGACTTCGCACGGTCTTGATCGATTGCGGAATTGTGGGGCCGGGAACGCTTGCGTATGCGGCTCCGGAACGGTTCCAAGGAAAAAGTCCAGACGAGAAAAGCGACATTTTCAGCCTCGGGCTTTTGCTGTACCGCTGGATTTCGGGCGAGGATCTGGTCCAGGCTGACGGCTATGAGCATTTTGCCGAGCAGATGGCGAACGTGCAGAACGCAAATGTCACGGAAAAACTTTATGCGACGGGCGCCTTCGGATCTTCGGAAGGGGCGCTTGAGCTTTCGGCGCTTGAACCTTTGTGGGCGGGGCTTCTCCGTTCGGACGCCTCGGAACGCATCGATGGCTTGGACGAACTCGATGAACTTTTGGAAATTGCGCTTTACAAGGTGGTCCCCGGTGAAATTGCATTTGCAACGGGTGTCGCTCAGTTTGTCCAGTCGAATTTGGCGGATTTTAAAAACGCCTCAAATGTGGCACAAAAAGTTCCAAACGGCCCTGAAAACGAGTTGCCTTTCATGGCCTGTAAGAAAAAAAATTGGCTAAAATGGGGCGTTTTGGGTGTTTTGATTCTTATATTAGCTTTAATAATACTGTTGTTTTCGGGTGGAACGATGAGTTTCGGTATCGATGCGACAGGGGACCGTCTGTTAAAACGGTCGAGGAACATGGAACCCGCTACGGAAAGTATCGATGTACCGAATTTGAAAGTCGATAGTTTGCTCCTGGATCTCCCTGTACCCTCTGCCGAATGACACTTAATTGCTAAAGGGCTTTGTTATGAAATCGGAATCGATGCTTGCCACGGAAAAGATGCTCGATGTGGTCAAGACGCTTTTGGACGAGGAACAACCAGAGGCGCTTTTTCCGAAAATTCTGGAAGTCGCGAAGGGTGTTTTGCATGCGGATGCCGCCGTGTTGGATATCGGTGGCGACGAACCGCTCCATTTTTCGAATCCTGAAAGTGTTTCCATTTCGATTTCGGCGGTCAAGCTCGCGAAAAACGAAAACCGCGCCGTCGTGTGGAACCAGCTGGACGACGAGTCCGCCGACCTTTCGAAGTCCATTGTGCAGAACCAGCTTACAAGCATCATGGTGTCTCCGTTTAGGACGCCGGATTCCGAGGCGGGTTATCTCTATTTGCAGCGTGCCGCCCGCAAGGAGCCTTTCACCGAAGAAGACAGCTCCCTTTTTGATTCGTTTGTCGCCGTCTGCGAAAAATTTGCGTTTGCTGCTTACGACCGTTTGCGCGACAAGGAATCGCTCGATGCGCTTAAGAATGTTGTCCGTCGTGACGGTATCGTTTATTCGTCAAAAGCGATGGTCGATGTCATTGCCATGGCCGACAAACTTTCCCCGCTTCCGCTCCCGGTGATCATCCGTGGCGAGACGGGCACGGGCAAGGAAGTGATGGCGCGCTACATCCACAAGCATAGCCCGCGTGCCGAAAAACCGTTCATCGCCGTGAACTGCGGAGCCATTCCGGAGCACTTGATGGAATCGCTCATGTTCGGGCATGCGAAGGGTTCTTTTACGGGCGCCATCGAAAATAAGAAGGGCTTTTTTGAAGAAGCCGACGGCGGTACGATTTTTCTCGACGAAATCGGCGAACTCCCGCTCAATATGCAGGTCAAGCTTTTGCGCGTGCTGCAAGAAAAGCATATCACGAGGGTGGGCGACAACCGCGAAATCCCGGTGAACGTCCGTGTCATCAGCGCAACGCATGTAGATTTGGAAGAAGCCGTGCGCGAGAAGCGTTTCCGCGAAGACCTTTACTTCCGCATACAGGTGCTGCCGCTTGAAATCCCGCCGCTACGCGACCGCGGTCAAGATGTCGTACTCTTGGCGGAAAACTTTATACAACGTTATGGCGCGGAATATGGCCGCGGAAAGTTCCATCTGAGTCGTAACGCCGAAAAGGCTTTGCTCGGTTACCATTGGCCGGGAAACGTGCGCGAACTTGAAAACCGCATCCAGAAAGGCCTGGTGCAGGCGGTCCACGGCGTCATCCAGCCAAAAGATTTGGGACTCGACGATATGCAGGTTCAGGCGAAAGCCTCGCCGCGCACGCTCAAGGAAGCCCGCGAAGCGGTCGAACGCGAAGTCATATCGCGTGCGCTCAAGGACACGAATGCGAACTTGACGCTGGCGTCTATGATTCTTGGAATCGACCGCAAGGTGTTGCGCGAAATCATGGAACGTTTGAACTTGAAAAAAGAAGACTTTAAAGTGTAGGATGCTTGGGGAAATGCTGAAATATAATTTAAGGAGTGTGCTCATGAAAAAAATCGTAATGGCTTCTGCGGTGATGGCTGCGACCGCCATGGCGGGGGAAATAGGGGCTCGTCCTGAAGCGAGTGTTCCGACTCCTGCCGAACATCATGAAATTCTCGACAAGGTCCCGAATCTGTCGGAAAAGGAAAACGTGGATTGGCAAAAAATGCGTGAAGAACGCCGTGCCGCCCGCGAACAAATTCTCCAGAACCTGAGGAATAATTCGGCAGCCGAAAAGAAGGAAATGCGCGAAGTGTCCGTGAAGGCGCCTGTCCTGGAAACGCCCGTTTCGCCGATCGAAAAAAATGTCGATATGCCGAAGAACGAACTTGTCCGGGAAAAGAAAATGGAAGAATTCGAGCCGTTCAAGGGACCGTTTGGGAATGTTCAGCCCTTTACACCGATGGGGTTCCCGGGTAACAAGAAAATAAAGGATCCGATACGTCCGTTTAACCCGCATGAACGCAGAAATAATCCGAAGGGCGTTGAACCTATTAAGCCGTTTGGCTGGGACAAGGGGAATTTCCCGAGAAAATAAATGCAACGTTTTTTATGCTTGATGGTGTTGATGTTTGCGACTGTGCTCTTTGCCGAGACACAGGAAGAAGCCTATTACCGCGCGATGAAATTTGAAGAGGCTGGCGATATTCCTTCGGCGCTCAAGGCGTTTGAAGAGGCCGCCGCTCTGCCGGGCCCTTACACCGAAGAACTCCGGGGAATTATCCGTGATTACAATGCCGCCCTTGGAAAATCGGACGCCGATACGGCGAACTTGACAGGCTATAGCGCAGATAGTTTGGCTAGCTCGTGGGAATTCCATGTGGCGGGTGAAATCGGCCTTTACGGCATGCATTACAAAGAGACGGGTATGGACGAAGGGGAAAAAGGCGGGGACCTTTTCTTGAACGTGAACCCATACTTCGATTTTGTTTCTGGAAGTTGGTCGCACACGTTTGCCGCATCTGTACAGGGCGATTATTTCTTGAACAACGATGAAATGTCCGTGCTCGATACGAACGATTGGAACCTGACGCTCGGGCTTGAATACACGCTGATGGGACGAGGCCTGCTTTTGGATTTGGGCTACGACTTCAACATCGAAGGCAACGAACTCTCGTCGGATTTTTTCGTTTGGGTGGAAAAGGACCTGTTCCGGTTCGAGAAACAGCGTGTGGGACTTGTGGCGTGGGCGTTTTACCGAACATCGGGACCGATGTCGTTTGCGTTTTACGCATCGTGGCACAGGACTGCTGCCGAGGGCTTGAACGGGACTGTCTATGCGGGGGCGAAGTTCGAGGCCGATTCCGCCTTTGACTACAAAAGTTTCTTCAGGTCGCTGGTCTATGATGTTGATTCTGCATATATGGACTCTGCGAAGACGCCCTATGATACAACGGGAATGTTTAAAGAACCCGTCTATAGAATGGCGCTTGGGAAATGGTTCGGACCTGTATTCCGCTCCAAACTCTCGTACAAGTTTAAGAACAAGCTTGCGCTGGAAGCGAAGATGAACCTGTTTTATGGTTTTGCCGTCGATGGACCCGATGAAGATTACAAGAAACTGAAAAGGTTCAATGGACTTTGGGGATTGATGCTTTCTTGGAAACATTGGAAAATGAGTTATTATTTGGGCTTGGAACGCAATTACAAACGTTATTTTATGCCCCGTTTTTACCGTGGAATCTATCCCGAAAGTTCTACGCTCACGCAGCTCAAACTCGGCGTCAAGTGGGACTTGTAGATAATTAGTTGGTAGAGCTTAGGGACGTCATCCCGAGACGCGAAGCGGCGAGGGATTCAGTGAAGGTTAGTAGGCTGCTGTGAATTTGATGTATATGGAAAAAAAAAGAGGCAAGCTTATGCTTGCCTCTTTGACGTGGAGATAGTGGGAGTCGAACCCATGACCTACAGATTGCGAACCTGTCGCTCTACCAACTGAGCTATATCCCCATAGCTAGATAGCGGGGTGAATATAGCTAAACGGAGCTTTCTTGGCAAGGGCATGTAGCCTAATCTTTTAGGCAGCGGATGTACCATACAGAACGATTGTCCTGTTCGCCGACAAAAACGCTGTCTTGCTTATAATCAAAGCTTATAATAACGGCAGTTGATTTATTGGATGACCAAAATCCAGTTTCTGTCCTTAAGACTGTAGATGGAGAATAATCGTAAAAATTGTCAGCCGGACGTGCTGTAAAACCGAATGAGTCCAATCCGGTGCCTGAGTACCATTCCGTTTTCGATTTGAGCATCTTTCCGGCGACTTCCGGACCTCCGACGGCATCGAATAATGTTGAAAATTCTTCGGTAGAGGGAAGGTGCCACCCTTGGGGGCAAATGCCCCGCGCCGGGTAGGTGATTTCGCATGGGGCGGTACCATGGAATCCTATGTAACCGCAGCCCTTGCCGTTATCCGAGAATTCTGCAATGCTGTCAGTTGCGTCGCTCCACGGATAGACAGTCCCGTATTTTTCGCAGTTTTCGTCAACTCTATGGAGGCATCTTCCGTGTTCTGTCTTGAAATTCAGGTTTTCGGCCATCCATGTTTGACTACCGATGGTGGTAGTTCGATACACTCTTCCGTCACGTTCGTCTGTCATTGTGCCGTACGAAAACTCGGGGTCCATATAGCGCCAGCTGAACGGTTTTATGGTCGTGTCGCCTGGAACGGAATCCCTGACGCAGCGGACTGAAGCGGCGTTGGACTTTGGCTGTGTCCTGAATTCCGCGAAATACCAGTCTGTTATGATATCTCCGTTGTAGTAGGTGTTTGCCCTTAATTCGCCGGGGTCGTACATTTGGGCCCATTGCGCGTGTGTCTCGTATGATTCGCTGTTTAACCAGAAATAAGCGCCTTTCTTCAGGGAGTAATAATATCCTTCGTCTTCTCTGTAACCGGCGGGAACGGCTGAAAAGCCAAGCTCGTTTCCATGTCCGCCGCCCCATTCATAGCGGGTCTTGAGTGTCCGTGTGGCGATTCTAATCCCTCCTGCGTAACCATAGAGAGCCGAAAACTCACTGTAGTTGGGCAGATGCCAGCCTTGCGGACAAACGCCACGGACGATGGAATCGGCTGTACATTTTGTTCCGTTTCCGCAGTTTAAACCGCTTGTGGAGAATGCGCCTGTGCTATCCATGGCGGCAGACCATGTGTACAGACGGCCATACTTGAGGCATAACGTATCGTTGTCGTTGACGCAATAGCTGTTCTCTGTCTTGAAGTTCAGGTTTTCTGCCATCCAGTATCTTGATCCGATTAGTACGGTCTTGTAGGTCTGTCCGTCGCGCTCGTCGGTTATTTCGCCGTACGAAATATTTTCGTTCAGGAATAGAGCTTTAGAAAATGAACTTGAACTGGTGGCCCGGACGGTTGACGAACTGGAAGATGGCTTGTCGTTGTTGGAATTTGCGGCGCTGGAGTTCGTCCCTGCGCTGGAATTTTCTGTTGAAATGCTTAAATCGGGGTTGCTGCTGGAGTCGGAACCGCAAGCCACAAGGCATGCGCTGAAAAAAGCGGCAACAGATATATTCAATAAAAAAGGCGCTAGTTTATTCTTGTTTTTCATATAAATCCTGTTTGTGTTTGTTAAGAATCGATAAATCCTACTCTAAAAATAGAAACATATGGTGCTTGGCGTATATCGTACGATTTGTTTAATATGGAAAATAAAACTCGTTTTATTTTGTGAAAAATCGGTAATTATTAAAAAAGGACGCGGTGCTCGGGTTTTGACCAATGTTTCTCAAGGACACGTGGAAACGACCGGGGCTCATCAAGGTAGTTTTAATGTTGTGACAAGTGCGTATCTCACGGTGGCGTTCTTTGTGCAGGACTGTGAAGGTCTCATTGATAAAAATTCGAAAATTACGTATAAGGGCTTTTCAAGCCGGACATGGTGCGGCGATGTCTGGAAAACTCCTGATGAAATGAGTGTTGGTGATTCGTTGGTTTTGGATCAAGATATCTACAAATTGGTTCCGTGCGGACTTGGCCCAATAAGAACGTTTTGTGAAGTTGTCTCTCTTTGAAATGAAAATAACCTCCGTTTTGACGGAGGTTTTTGCGGTTATGGGGGGGGCGTTAATCTTCGTACGGTATTTGTATTCCGCGGGTGCCTTGTCCTTTTACGCAACGGATGTTGGGCTTGATTTTGGAATCGTAGGTGTATGGCCAATGGTAGAGATATGGTTCGACATCTTCTTCAGGGGGTTCGAAAGCGATTGCTGCATCGGAAAACGTGTAACCATCGCCAGATACCATAAAGAGAACTTTTGCGCTAAGAAATGGAGACCTCACGCGTCCATCTTCGACATATACGTAACTTGACGGAATTACTTCAAATCCGTATGTGTTGGTGCCTGCGGGTTCAACATTGCCCCATTTCCTTGTTGATGTCAGTGTTTTTCTGATATAATGGCCGTTATTTTGTTCCTTGACGTAATTGAATAAGGTGTTCCATTCGGCGAGCGTTGGTATATGCCATCCGTTGGGGCATACGCCTTGAATGGGCCATACTAAAGAATCGTCTGCGTAGTAGTTGTGAGCGTCTTCCCAATCGTAGTATAGTCCGAGGTATATGTTACGACTATTGGGGCTGCGGTAACTATTTTCAATTTCGAAACGCAGGTTTTGTGTCATCCAGGTTTGATTTCCTATTGTGACTACGTCATAAACAAAACCATCACGTTCATCTTCAAGTTGTTCGTAATCCTCAAAAGGTCGCTCCCTCGTATTTTTGAGGGTGTTGTCGGGAAATTCGAAGTCTGGCTTCGGAAATACGGTGCCTTCAGGTGGTTTTAATTTATTTTTCCAGGCGCAATGGATGTTGACTGCGTTATACCTGTTTAATTGTACGCCTTCCCAGCTGTCCCAATCCGTAGGTACTTGATTGGCGTATGTTGAGTCTTTGTAAAATATCCCTATGTAGATATCTTTAGAACAATCTTGATTGGATTCCATGGTTTTAGCAGCCTTATTAGACCAGTATATTTGAACCTTGTCGAATCCTTTGTATTGGCCGCTGGATGTGCGGTAACCTCCGTAAAAACCTTTGGTTCCGTTTTTATCCCGGATCCATCCTGTTGGGCACGGATTTGTTAAGACCGAGTTGCAATAATTTCTGGTTCCGATTCCTTGTGTTCGCATATCCCATTTGTATAAACGGCCGTATCGCTCGCAGTTCGCAGGGTAATCGTTGAAACACCATGTACTTTCAGGTATTTCGTGATTGATGGGCTGGATCATATGGACGGTGCTGTCTTCGCGGACTTCGACATCGTAGATATGGCCATCGCGTTTGTCGGTGACCTTCATCTGCTTTAAATCAAGAATCATGTCATCGTTTTCGATTTTGAACAAAAATACGGAGGACGAAGACTGTACTGACGATGAAGATTGTTTTGCGGAGGACGAAGACTGTTTTGCCGAAGAAGACGATTTGGCCTTAGAGGAAGAACTCTTTGCCTTTGATGAAGAGCTTTTTTCCTTGGTCGAGGAGTTCTTTTTCTGTGAAGAAGAACTCTTTTTTGACGAAGATGATTCCGTAGAGGAAATATCGCTGTCTTGGGGCGAAGATGGATCGTTGTCTCCGCAGGCGATTAACCAAAATGTGAACAAAAATGTATAGAGAATGATTCTCATTAATTCCAGCTCCTTTTAAGTTGGAGCTAATATAGTATTATTTTCTGCACCTGTGCGTTCTGTAAAATAACAATTTCTATCCAAATGTTCACTATTTTTTAGACATTTGAGGACTCTTTTTCTATATTTGCGGTCATGACGAAATCTATTGAAATCCGCGATGCTCATGAACACAACCTCCGCCATGTCGATTTGACGATTCCCCGCGACTCGATTGTCGTGGTGACCGGCGTTTCGGGCTCGGGCAAGTCGAGTTTGGCGTTTGATACGGTGTTCCAGGAAGGGCAGCGTCGCTTTGTGGAGTCGCTTTCGGCGTACGCACGCCAGTTCATCGGGCGCATGAAGCACCCGGATGTGGAAAGTGTTCGCGGAATTTCGCCGACGATTTCGATTGACCAGAAGACGGTGAACCGCAACCCGCGCAGTACGGTGGGTACGGTGGTCGAGATTTTGGACCATTACCGTTTGATGTTTGCGCGCCTCGGTGTTCCGCATTGCCCCAAGTGCGGCAAGGTGATTCAGGCGCAGTCGGTGGATCAGATTGTTGATAACTTGTACGCAAGCGACGAGAATAAAAAGATTTTGGTGATGGCGCCGATTGTGCAGGAGCGCAAGGGCGAATACCGCAAGGAGCTTGCGGAACTCAAGGAAAATGGATTTGTCCGCGTGCGCGTGGATGGGACGATTTACAGGCTCGAAGATGTGCCGCTGTTGGTGCGTTACGAGAAGCATACGATTGAAGTGGTGATTGACCGCTTGACGCTCGAACGCAAGAACATGAGCCGTTTGCGTGAGGCGATTGAAGGTGCCTTGAAGCTCACGGACGGAAAACTCGTGTCGTTTTTGTTGGATGATTCGGATTACCGCTTGCAGGGTACGCAGCTTGCTTGCCCCAAGTGCGGAATTTCTATCCCGGAACTCGAACCGCGATTCTTTAGCTTTAACGACCCGAAGGGGCAATGCCCTGCCTGCAAGGGTCTTGGCGAAAGTTGCAAGTTCGATGTGAACTTGATTGTGCCGGATCCGAGTTTGTCCTTAAAGCAGGGCTGCTTGGCTCCGCAAAAGAAGGATGACGGTTGCATTATCTTTAGCGATTTCGGTTGGCGCAATTTGCGCACGATTGCAAACGAAATGCACTTTTCGCTCGATACGCCGTGGAACAAGCTCAAGAAGGCGCAACAGGATGCCGTGCTTTACGGGACTCCGAGCGGGAGCGAACGCGGCGTGGTCTCGATTATGCAGGAACTTTGGGACATGTGGCATATTTACCATTTCCGAAAGTATATGCAGATTGGTGTTTGCCCTGAATGTCACGGAACGCGAATCAACCGCATTGCTGCGGCTGTCGATTTCCACGGTCATAACATTTGCGAAATGACGGAATGGTCCGTCGAAAAGTCAGTCGAGTTTTTTGACAAGCTCAAGTTGAGTCCCAAGGAGCAGCGCATCGGTCGCGAAGTGCTCAAGGAAATCCGCGGGCGCCTTGGATTCTTGAAGGCGGTGGGCCTTGGCTATTTGGACATTAGCCGCAAGGCTTCGACGCTTTCGGGCGGTGAGGCGCAGCGTATTAGGCTCGCAAGTGCCGTGGGTGCGGGCTTACAGGGCGTGCTTTACGTGCTCGATGAACCGAGTATCGGGCTGCACCCACGCGACAACGACAAGTTGCTCGAGATGCTGGAACGCTTGCGAGCCCAAGGCAACAGCCTCCTCATCGTGGAACACGACGAGGATACGATGCGTCATGCGGATTGCGTGATTGACGTGGGCCCTGGCGCCGGTGTCGAGGGCGGTCGCATTTTGGCGGCAGGCACGGTCGAAGAGCTGGAGAAGAACAAGTCTTCGCTTACGGGCGCGTACTTGAGTGGTCGCAAGGCGATTGAAATCCCATCGCAGCGCATGAAGATTGACAAGAATACGCCGAAGCTCAAGGTTTGCGGCGCCTGCGAAAACAACCTCAAGAACATCGACGTGGAAATCCCGCTCGGCGGTGCGTTTACCGTAGTTACGGGCGTTTCGGGCTCGGGCAAGAGTACGCTTGTGAATCAGATTTTGCGCCGTGAACTCGCTCGCGTATTCTACAATTCCGAAGAACCGGTCGGCAAGTTTGACCATCTCGAAGGTCTTGAAAACATTGACAAAGTCATTGAAATTGACCAGACGCCGATTGGACGCACCCCGCGCAGTAACCCGGCAACTTATACTAAAATTTGGGACGATATCCGCGACTTGTTTGCGGGCATGGAAGAAAGCAAGGTGCGTGGCTACACCAAGAGCCGTTTTAGCTTTAATGTGAAGGGTGGCCGTTGTGACGCTTGCGAAGGCGCGGGCGTGAAGGTCATCGACATGCACATTTTGCCGAGCGTTCAAGTCACTTGCGATGTGTGCGACGGCAAGCGCTTTAACGAAGCGACCCGTGAAGTTTATTTTAAGGGCAAGAACATTTCTGAAGTGCTCGACATGAGCATTGCCGATGCCGCTGAATTTTTCAAGGACATTCCGAAAATTGCAGAACCGCTCAAGCTCCTTTGCGAAGTGGGACTTGGCTATTTGACGCTTGGACAACCTTCTACAACTTTGAGCGGTGGCGAAGCGCAACGTGTGAAGATTGCTTCGGAACTCCGCCGCCCGGGCACGGGCAAGACGCTTTACTTGCTCGATGAACCGACAACCGGTTTGCATTTTGAGGATATCCGCCGATTGCTCGAATGCTTGAACCGTTTGCGTAGTCTCGGCAACAGCGTCGTGGTGATTGAGCACAACCTCGACGTGATTAAGTGCGCGGACTGGATTATCGACCTTGGCCCGGATGCGGGCGTGAACGGCGGCCGCATTATCGCGACGGGAACTCCCGAACAAATTGCCAAATGCAAAAAGTCAGAGACGGGGCGTTACTTGGCTCCGGTTTTGGCGAAAAAGCATGGCGAAAACAAGCATTTTGACCGCACGGACGAAAAGGGCGAAGATTACTCGCTCGATATCGAAGTTCATGGAGCGCGCAAGCACAACCTCAAGAATATCGATGTCACGATTCCGCGCCACAAGCTCACGGTGATTACGGGTGTTTCGGGCTCGGGCAAGTCGAGTCTCGCGTTCCATACGCTCTTTAGCGAAGGCCAGCGCCGTTTTGTCGAAACGCTCAGCACGTATGCCCGCCGCTTCTTGGGCCGCCCCGACCGTGGTAGTATTGATTCCATTTCGGGCTTGGCGCCTGCGATTGCGATTGACCAGAAGAGCGCCAGCAAGAGCCCGCGCAGTACGGTTGCGACGCTCACCGAGATTTACGACTACTTCCGCATTTTGTGGGCCCGCGTCGGTACGGCTCATTGCTTGGAATGCGGAAAGCCTGTGAGTTCATACGCGGCTGGCGACTTGATGCAGTTTGCGTTTGACCGCGACCTCAACAAGATGGTGACGGTGCTTGCCCCGTTCGAAATCAAGGATGAAATTAAGTTGTCCAAGATTCTCACGGAAAAGGGTTACCGCAAGGCGTATCTTGGCAAAAAGCTCGTGGAACTCCCGCTGCCGAAGGTCCCGACACGCGAAAAGCAGTTGCTCGCCGTGGTCGATTCCGTGGTCGTCAAGGAAGAAAATCGCGCTCGTTTGGTCGAAGCGTTTGAACGCGGCTACCGCGACGGTAACGGCATTTTGTTCGTGGATTGCGATGGCGAAGAACGCCTCTCTGCGAGCGAAAAGCCGGGTTGTCCGGAATGCGGCTGGTACATGGATTCGGCGCTCAATCCGAAACATTTCAGCTTCAACACGCATTGGGGCGCCTGCGAAACGTGCCTTGGCCTTGGTCACTTCAAGGATGGCGAAGAATGCCCTGATTGCCACGGCGAACGCTTGAAGCCCGAATATCTGGCGGTGCGCATCTTGGGCAAGAACATTATGGACGTGCATCACATGAGCATTGCCGAAGCCCGCGACTGGTTTGCGAAAGTCGATTTCGCGAACGAAGAAAATGCGACGTCTGCATCCATCCAAAGCAAGACGACAATTGCCGCGCCGCTCCTCCGCGAAATCATCGGCCGTTTGGACTTTTTGATTAGTGTGGGGCTTGGCTACATTGGCCTCGACCGTGCGGGCGACACGCTCTCGGGCGGTGAATCTCAGCGCATCCGCTTGGCAAGCCAAATCGGTAGCGGCCTCGAAGGCGTCTTGTACGTACTGGACGAACCGACGGTCGGCCTCCACGAAAGCGATACCGCAAAACTCTTGGACACGCTTTACCGCTTGCGCGACATCGGCAACACGCTCGTCGTCGTGGAACATGACCTCAAGATGATGCAGGCCGCAGACCACATTATCGACATGGGCCCGGGGGCGGGCGACTTTGGCGGCGAAGTCGTGGCCGAAGGAAGTCCAACAGAACTTGCGAAACCCTATGCGCTGCAGCGTTTCCCGCGTAGCGAGACGGTCAAGTTCCTCACGTATTCGACTCCTGTTGCAAACCAGCTGGAACCGGTACGCATCACGGACGATACGGAGTTTTACGAATTCAAGAATCTCAGGGCGAATAACCTTAAAAACTTGTCCGTGAAGTTCCCGAAAAAGGCCGTGAGCGTTGTCTGTGGCGTCTCGGGCTCGGGCAAGAGTTCGCTTGTCGTGGATGAAGTTTTCCCGGCGCTCAAAAAACAGTTCCAGGCGCGCGGCCGCAAAAAGCAGAGCGGCGAAGTGCTGCTCGTCGATCAGAGCCCGATTTCTGGGACGCCGCGCAGTACGCCGGCGAGCTTTAC
Organism: Fibrobacter succinogenes; assembly: GCA_902800345.1. GTDB lineage: Bacteria > Fibrobacterota > Fibrobacteria > Fibrobacterales > Fibrobacteraceae > Fibrobacter > Fibrobacter succinogenes_H. The sequence goes on along the minus strand of CADCDO010000009.1, from coordinate 64,133 downwards.
GGGCGTGTTTGACGATATTCGCAAGCTGTTCTCCAAACTCGAACAATCCAAGGTCAAGGGCTTCGATTATGGCCGCTTTAGCTATAACCTTGCGCGCGGGCGTTGCCCCGCTTGCGAAGGCCGTGGCGCTGTTGCGGTCGAGATGCACTTTCTCTCGGACATCTGGGAAACGTGCGAAGTCTGCGGCGGCAAGCGTTACAACCAGGAAACCTTGACAGTCACGTTCAAGGGCAAGAACATCGCCGATGTTCTCGACATGCGCATCGTGGAAGCGTGTGAGTTTTTCAAGGACCAGCCGAAGATTTTACCGAAGCTGGAATGCCTCCGCGACGTGGGCCTCCCGTACGTGAAACTGGGGCAGCCGGTTACGACGCTCAGCGGTGGTGAATCCCAGCGCCTAAAGCTTGCTGCGGAACTTTGTCGCCGTCCGGCGACGGAAATGGTCTATCTGCTCGACGAACCGACGACGGGACTACACTTGAAGGACATCCAGATTCTTTGGAACCTCTTGCGCAGGCTTTCGGCCCGTGGCGATACGGTCATTGTCATCGAACACCACCCGGATATTATCCGTTTGGCGGACTGGAAGGTCGAATTGGGACCTGTGGGCGGTGCAAACGGGGGTTATTTGCTCGAAATGGGCGTTAATTCGTCAAAATTTTAGAACTAATTTGCTTAGAAGAGATTATCTTTCTAGACAAGAAGGTTCCTAAAAAGACAGGAGAGTTTATGAACATTTCCCGATTGCTTCCGCTTTTGATGTTGATTCCGGCACTCGCCATGGCAGACGATGACCGAAACTTCAAATTGTTGCCGGATAATTTCAAGGTGGGTGGCGTTTTGGAACATGCGTCCAATATGGCTATTGCTTTTGACAACTCTGTTGCAATCTCGCAGGAACCCGTTTTTCCGCTAAAGGCGAACAGGCTTTATCTTCGTCAGAAAAAATCCGTAAAGGAATACTTGTGGTTTGTCGGAAACCTCAAGATAGAAGATTATAATAGGCTTCATGCGTTCAACCTCAAGGAAAACCATTTGAGTGTGCGTGAAGTTGTCGGTTTGCGCTTATACGCATCGCGCCAGTACAAGGCGTTCCAGGATGAAGCCGATATCTATTTTGATTCCGAATATATTTATTCGTCCCGCGTCGGAAAACTGATGTTCATGAAAAATGGCAAGTGGCAGACCATCAAGGAATGCCCGCATCCGGGAGTGGTGGAAATAAAGTCGGACGAAAAGAACTTGGACGTTGTATCTTACAGCCCTTCGTTGAAAGGCCCGTCGAACTTGTTCTATCCGGTAAAGGAAGGCGTTTACACGTTTGCGTTTAACGCTCCGGATCAACTCCCGTATGTCGATATCGGCAAACTCAAGACGGGCGAAAAGCTCGTGTTCAACGTTAAATTCCCGGAAGTCGATTCAAGTGCGGCATCGCAGTTTAACCTTTCGGTGACAAGGGAAAACGTCCAGGCCACCAAGACGCTCGAAGAAACGGAAAGCCTTTATGATGCCTTTACGGCTGATGTCGACAAGAACGTGCAGCGCATCGATACGATGGAATTCTCGAATCTTTATCCGAAACTTAAACAGGCGGATTCCCTGGGCCTTACTCTAACGAGTCCGGATTACCGTAATTATGTCCAGCGCTATAATCTTAAACGTGATGAGGCGCGCTCGCTTTGGCGCAGCAAAAAACTGGGCGAAGTCAATCTTATTTTCAAGGCGCTGCATGCCAAACTGGACAGCCTCCAGAAACTTCCGGTGCAGATAAACGAAAAACCGGTTTCTGTGAAGGCCATCAAAAATGCGAACGATTCGACCAAGGTCGATTCTTTGATCATTCAGTTTGGCGCACCGAATGCCCGTGTCAACGTGACCTGGAAGGGCGTCGTCGAAGGCTATCCGATGGATTCGCTGTTGACTGAACTTTCTTCGGGTGACGGCTCCTTCATTACGACTTTGATGCTCGTGAACAATAAGCCGGTGTGGGCTTATAAAGAAGGCGCTCTTGTGGGTCGCTTCCATTACCGCTTTGACAAGCTGGCTTTCCGCAAGGGAGACGTTTTATATATAGGTAAAGGTGAGTTTATCTTGCCGGATTACGTGAGCCAAGAAACGGAAGTGCGAGATTGGCTTAAATTCAAGAAAGATGCGACATTATCCGCAAAGACCGATTCGACGGCCATAAAAAAAAACTCCCAGTTTGACTCCACATCGAAGTTTATTGAGCATGCGGACCGTGGCGTTGTTGCCGTAATTGACTCCGGCTCGTTCCGTTATCGCGGAAAAGTCGTTTCCATGTCTCCGTTCGCGATTCATACAACCGAAGTGACGCAGGAATTTTTCAAAAAGATAATGGGAACCTTGGATTCCACATTGCGCTTTGAAGACCGCTCTGTGTTCAAGGGCCCCAAAAAACCGGTCCAGAATATCAACTGGGACAAGGCCCAGTATTTCTGCAAGACTCTTGGCGGTGATCTGCCGACCGAAGCCCAGTGGGAATATGCAGGCCGCGCCGGTAGCAACGATGGCGTGCTTTGGTCGTCGTTCGACTTGTTCACCGTGAACAAGTATGCCGTCTTTGCGGAAAATTCCTTGAATGTCCGCAAGAAGGATTCGACCGCCTATGGCCCGCATGACGTGGCGACGAAATTGCCGAACGCTTGGGGACTTTACGACATGTCCGGGAATGTTGCCGAATGGACTCGCGACAATTATTTTGCCATTACGTTCAAGGTAGAAGACTCCAATCCGACCGGCTCCTATTTGGGAACGGACAAAGTCTTGAAGGGCGGTTCCTGGAAGTCCAAAGTGGATGATTTGAACATGACCGCTAGAGATGATGAAGACCCGCGCTATTGGTCTGATTTTATCGGTTTCCGTTGCGTATTTCCGCTTAATAGAATAATTCAGGGTGATAAAAAATGAAAAAATCCAGCAAGGAAATGAGTGTTTTCAAGAAACTTACGGCACTTCCGTACTTGTTAGTGTTTCTTGCGTTGCTGATGCCATTGGCGAACGTTTCTTGCGCTGTCAAGGAAAACGCAAAGCCCATTGCCGAGACGACTTTTTACCAGATTGCCTCCGGCGTAGATTTGGACAAGTCGCTGTCGGAACCGGCGCTGGGGCAGATGCGCCGTATTGTCAAGGAAAATCCAAAGACGCTCGACCGTTTCAAAACGCAAATTCCGAACTTCCCGAAAATGGAACCGGTACATCATTTGTACGGCATTCTCGCCGCGATTTTTTTGGCGGCCGCCTTTTCGTGGTTCGTTCCGCTGGCGTCGGCGGTGATGGGACTTTTGTCGATGGTGTCGCTGTGGTCGCTCTTGATGAAACTTTCGCAGGTGGGCGATATGCTCGGAGTGCCGCTATTGAAAATTGAGGCGGGAATTGGGCTTTATTGCGCAAGTTTCTTAATTTTGATTGGAACGGCGATGAACATCGCGACGATGGTGCGCCCGGCTGTCGTGGCTAGACGGGCTCGCAAAAAGAAAAAAAAGGCATAGTGTAGCAAGTTACGATATTTTTTTCTTACTTAAAATATAAACGAACGGCAGCGCGGCTGCCTTTTTTTGTAAACATTTGTGCAAAATGTGACATTTTTTTACCTGTAAAGCGTATAAAAATATTATTTAGTTGTTGTAATAAACGTAACTTTTTATGTAATATAAAGTAATTCCCCCTTTTTTGAAGAATTTGGGGGAATTTGCGAACGTATATAATTTATTTTTATTAATTTGCAAAAATCTTTTATTTTACTATATTTGTACAACAAAAATTTTGGGGGTACACCATGAATATAAAATCAATTCTGGTCTCCATGCTGGCATTGTTTGCCTTAGGGGGGACTTCATTTGCAGATGACCAATATGGTCCAATAACCATCAAAAAAGTTAATGGTAAAAAAATCGCTTACATCGACGACGATGCAAACGTTCCTCTGCCGGAAATTAATAATGTCAGAGTGGATGGGGTTTCCTTTAACCGTGTGTTCAAGGGGACTCAATCTAGTGGAACGTCGACAACAACTGAAGGCGGCGTTGCTTCTACGTTGATGCTTCCTTTTGATATTAGTGTGTCTGAACTTCAAACGGCCTTGAATAACTGGAATTTTGCTATTTGCGAGTTTGTTGAAGTGTCCAGGCACGGCTGCAATGCTGGTGACAAAACCTGTGACTTGATCGTTAATGTCAGAAAATATACTGGGAAAAATATACAAGCCAATACGCCGTATATTTTCCTTCTTCAGGGAAATGATTTACAACTCAAATTTACGAAAAGCGTGACTCTCAATACGACGACTAATAGCAGACATAGAACGGGTTCCTACGAAGGGTATAATTGGGACTTTATCGGAACTTATGAACCGATTCAGTTCAACAAGACAACTGTCAAGGGTGTCTATGGCTTTGCCGGTGAAGAGAAAAATGGTACTAAAATAGGTACGTTCAAGAAAGGTAACTGTAAAGATGGCGTATGTGCGTCTGTACGCGCCTTCAGAGCCTATCTCAAGGCCGAAGAAGCTGGTAAAGCTTCTCAGGTTAGGGGCCTTGCGAAAGAAGGAAACGAAGTGGCTAGCCTCGAGGACTTGCCGTCAACTATTGAAGTCCACTTGATTACGGGCAAGGATAGCACGATGTACTTGGGTACGATGGACACCCGTACGGGCGAAATCGTTGTTGAAGACCGCTGGTTCGATATGAAGGGCCGCAGACTGATGCAGAAGCCGACCGCAAAGGGCACCTACTACAACAACAGAAAGAAAGTGGTTATTAAGTAAGGGGGATAATCATGAACATCGAAATTGAAAAGAAGAAGTATGTGGCTCCCAGCATGGAAGTTGTAGAAATGGGCTACAAGACGGGTCTGTTGGATTCTTCGGACATCACTCATTTTGATGAGGAAAGTGATAACAATGGATTTAATGGTGAATTCAACTAAATCCATCATCGAAAAATAGACTTAAAAAAATGCCGGGCTCGTCCCGCGCATTTTTTTTATAAGGTGAATTTCTTTGTCGAAAAATTCCTGCGATTAAATTTCATTGTTGACGAGTTCGGTTTTTTCGCAAAACATGCTGGCCTCTGCGGGTTGCCGCGAGTGTCGACTGTCGCCAATGAACGAGCGTGCTCATGTTCACGGTGATGGCGCGTATGATTTTGATGTAGCTAGCGAAAAGGGTGATGCTGAGGATAATGCTTATAATTCTTACCGCAATGAGGTCTTTCGCGCCGAAAATTCCTATGCACCAGCCGACCTGATTCATTGCTATTTCCGTAGAAGAATTGAATAATGACGAGTGGGGTGAGTATGCTATTCATTATTGCAAAAAAAAGTTGATTATGCAATTCTTCAAGGTAGCTGCCGGGGCCGACAGTGCGCGAAATTAAAATTTCCGTGGCGATGGCGAAGGCGACAAGGCCGATGCAGAAAAGCCTGAGCCATAAGATGACCTTTTTGCTGCGGGCTTCGAAAACTGGGAATGTGGAATATTTGGAAATCATTTATGCCTCCGTTTGCCAATGTAGAAAAGCTTTAGGGGTTATTTTGCAGCGGGTTGTCTATATTCAATTGGGCAATCGACTTTTCGTTTGATAGGGGCTGTTGGACCAAGTTCATGTATATGAGCAGGATGATTATTGCAAATATGTCGAACGCGACCTTGAAGATTAAAGCGTATGGTATAATGGGAAAGAAAAAACCTGCGAGAATTAGCACGGCCCAGAAGCTAATATTCTGAATTATCCCGAGCAAGAGCAAAAGAAACAAAAAAAGTATGGGAACAGGTATGAGTGGGGTCAAGAGTGTGAACGTCGAGATGGGGGCGGAATTGATTCCGTGCGCGTCGAGGACTTCTTTTTGGTGCGTGAGAATATCTTTGAAAATAAAAAATGTCATGAACTGGCCGATGCCAGGGAAAAGCGAGCCAACAACGGCATCCCTTGGAGAAAAACGAGTCTCTGAAAATTTGCGAATGTTGTTCAAAATATGGTAAAGCCATTTACAATAAATTGAGATTGTCGAAAACAGCATGAAGAATATGAGTAGAGATAGGAGGGGGTATGCAACAAAGAACAGGTCGAGCGTTAGAATTCCCGTCACGAAAATGAACAGGTCTGCCAAGACAATGGTTTGAATTGTTTTTTTTGCTTTGCCAATCAGTTTTTCTCCACGCAGGACATTCTCCTGAATTCCTTTGTCGAAAAATTCCTGCGACTGGATTTCGTCGTTGACGGATTCGGTCTCTTCGCAAATCATGCTGGCCTCTGCGGGTTATCGGGAGTGTCGTGGTCTAGTTCGTTGTTTGGAGTGTCGCTAGGGGTGTCGTTGTTCGGTTCGTCGCTGGCTGCGGTGTTGCAGGGAGCGTCGGCAGATGGGGAGTCTGGGGTGCTGTTGGAAGTGTCGGGAAAATCGCTGGAAGTGTCGGCTGTTGGGGAAGTCGCTGTTGCCAATGAATGGAGCGTGCTCATGTTCGCGGTGACGGTGCGTATGATTTTGATGTAACTAGCGAAAAGGATGATGCCAGAAAGTACGCTGGCAAACCACACGATAGGAAGCCACTCCTTGAGAATGCTGATTGTCAATAATCCTGACTGCATCACAAAGCCGGATACGGAAATTACGGGGAGCAGCCAATCAGGAAGGTTCCTGCAGTCTTGATGATTCCTTTCAAGCACTTCTTTTTGCCGGGCGAGCAAGTCGTTGAAAATAAAATATTGAAAAATAGGACCAATAACGGGAATTACGGTGCGGATGACTGCTACATCAGGTGAAAACCACATTTTCGAGAAATGACTTTGTTCTGTTTCGGAAAAATGAAGCCAACCGCAGTAGTGATGGACGCACTTGCATAAGGAAATAACTAGAAAGATGCATGAAGCAAAAGTGGCTAGGGCAATGACTGGCCATAACATGACTAACACCGGGCTTAGTGCTGATATGTAGAGAGGGACGAGCCAAACCCAAAAACCGACAATTATGCCCAGTAAGTTTATGTCTAAGGGACCATTTGTTGATTTCCAATATATGGCGGTTATGGGTAAAATAATCATGACGAGGCTGGTGAAAAAGAATGCCTTGAGCCAATATTCAGCTCGCTTACCACGCGCTTCGCATTCCGTGAGGTGTTCTGTTTCCTCCGGGTCGGTTCCGTCTGCCGGGTTTGTGCCCGAAGAATCGACTTTGCTGTCGTTCAGTGCGTCACACCACAAGCACTTCGGCATGTCGTCGTCGTATTTCCTTCCGCACTTTTTGCAAATCATGCTGGCCTCTGCGGGTTATCGGGAGTGTCGTGGTCTAGTTCGTTGTTTGATGTGTCGCTAGGGGTGTCGTTGTTCGGTTCGTCGCTGGCTGGGGAGTTTTTGCACAGTTCGCTGCTGGCTGCGCTGCCGCAGGGTGCGTCGGCAGACGGGGCGTCTGGGGTGCTGCTGGAAGCGTCGGGAAAATCGCTGGAAGTGTCGGCTGTCGGGGAAGCCGCTGTCGCCAATGAATGGAGCGTGCTTACGTTCGCGGTGATAGTGCGTATGATTTTGATGTAGCAGGCTATGAGGATATAGCTCAAGAATACGCTTGTAACCCACATGTCAAAGTTGATTATCACAAAAAAGCCGATGTGAACAAAGGTGCCGAATATAGGAATTGCCCAAAGATTCAAGTTCGATATTTTTTTGTACTCTAGAGATTTGTCGTCAATAGTTTCTTTTTGCAAAGCAAGCAAATCCCTAAAAATAAAATAGTGAGCAAACGGAAACACAAAAGGTATTAGGCCAGAAAATGCTGCGGCGTCAGGTGAAATTCTAGTCTTGGAAAAATGACGCTGCGCTTTTACGGCGGAATAAACCCATGAGCAACATTTAATAATACAAATGCAGAAAACGATGGATAGGAGAACATCCAACCAACTAAGAAAGATGACTGGCGGGTTGCTAAATTTGAAAGTCACTATAGACATAACAGATACAAACCAGCTGAAAAGAATTGATCCCGCAATGTATGCGAACCCCATTTGGCTAATAGTGAATTGGAGATCTCCAAAATCTTTATAAAGAAGATTAGATGAGATAAAAACGATAAGCCAGATAAGATTTACAATAAAAAAGAACTTGAGCCAGAAAACTGCTTTTTTACTGCAAACTTCGCATTCCTGGAGAGCCGATTCGGCCGTTTCGGCTTCTTGTGCGTCTGTCGATTGGTCTGGATTTTCGTTCGGTGCGTCACACCACATGCATTTCTGCATGTCGTCATCGTATATACCTCCGCACTTCTTGCAAATCATGATTTTCCCGTCACAACAAACTCTACTGGTCAAGTTAGAAATTAAAATGTAGATTACTTCTGCTCATTATAAAATTTGAGGGGATTTGATGGAACGAGTTGTAGAAAATTTGTCCAAAGATTGTCTTTTGCCGCTGCTTCGTGAGCGGATCGCTGAATTGTCTAATGTCGAGGCGGTGCTTTCGAAAAGGCTTTCGCGTGCGCCGGCTGGCGTGCTGAACGTGTCGCCGCACCGTGGCGGGTTCCAGTATTTTCGCGTGACGGCGAAGACGGGGCGCAAGGGCGAGTATATTCCGGAAGAGAAAATGTCGTTTGCGTCGACCATTGCCCAGCGCGATTACGATGCGAAAATGCGGGCCGAACTTCAGAAACTGCGCGGGGTCTTGGAAAAATGCGTGGCGAAGTACGATGTGTCCGTTGCGGAAAACTTGTATGCACTGCTGCATCCGGCGCGGCGTTCGCTGGTGACCCCGCTTGTGTATCCCGATGAAGATTTTGTGGCGCGCTGGAGTGCGGTGAAGTACGCCGGTCGTGAATTCGACGCGGACGGGCCGGTGCTGATGACGGCGCGGGGCGAGCGCGTGCGGTCGAAGTCTGAAATCATCATTGCGGATGCGCTGTTCCGCAGGGGGATTCCTTACCGCTACGAGTTTCCGCATGAGTTGCTGCATGCGGGGGCGTGTGATGTGGACGTGGCGCGCGGTGTTGGTGAGGTTCGCGCGGGTCGTCGCGATGCTGGCGGAAGTCGCGGAGTTGGTGAATGTCGCGGTGGATTGCGTGTGCGAGGCCGTAAGAGCGTTGTCGTTTATCCGGATTTTACGTGCTTGAACGTGCGGACGCGTAAGGAGTTTGTCTGGGAACATTTCGGGATGATCGATGTGCCGGAGTATTGCCAGAACATGGCCTCCAAGATGGAAATGTACTTGATGAACGGCTTTTGCCTGGGCAAGAACTTCGTGATGACTACGGAGACGCACGACCGCCCGCTCAATTCCATGATGGTGGAAAAAATACTTGAACAGCTGGTGTGACGTTTTGGGGCTGAAAGCGCGAACGAGGGGCTGAAAGCGCGAGGCGAAGGTCAAAAAGTGCAAAAGTGGCGGTGAAATGAACAAAAAATTCGCGATTTCACCGCCAAAAATTAGTTTGTACGTACTAAAATGAGGCGAATTCAGCTTTTGCAAGACTGCTGAAGCGTTTCCTGGCGGTGAAAATGGACGAAAATGCTGAAAATCACCGCCACAAAATGCGACATTACGGCGTTTTGGTCCAAAATCTTACAGACAAACTACAAAAGTGGCGGTGAAATGAACGAAAAATTCGCAATTTCACCGCCAAATTTCAATTTTCGCGAGCGAAGCACTCTATTCTTTTATCGTCGGGGCCTGTCTTGCGACCGGGGCGAGTTCGCCGTGCTTCCTGAACAGGTGCTTCACCAGCGTCCCGAATCCGCGGAAGACGCGGTAACGTTCACGCGGGTTCTTGATGGCCATGATGCCCTGGCGGATGATGTAGCTCGGGCGCAGGTAGAATTCGCGGCGGGCCTTGTCGCAGAAATCGACGAGCGCCTGGCTTGTGAGTTCACCGCGCTGGATCGTGGTGCGGTGGAAACCGTCTTTGTCGAGCCACTGGCTGTAGTCCTTGGACTTGAGCGCTCCGCTTTCGAGAGCTTCCTTGTACGCTTCGGTGCCGGGATACGCCATGATGGGGTAGAACTGCGCCGTGTTCGGGTTCAGCTTCTTGGCGTAGTCGAGCGTCATGCGGAGCGTTTCCGGCGTGTCGCCTGGGTTACCGACCATGAAGCAGCCGTGCACCAGCAGGCCTGCCTTGCGGGCGTTCTTCGTAAATTCAATCGCCTTGTCGGTGTTCTTCACACCCTTGTGGATTTTTTCGAGAACCTCGGGGCTTGCACTTTCAAAGCCCACACACATTTCGCGGCCACCGGCCTTCTTCATGAGCTTGAGCAAATCGAGCGGCACATCGGCGCGGGCGTTGCAGCTCCACGTAATCTTGAGACCGCGTTCGAGGATCAAGTTGCAAATCTGGCGCACATGTTCGTGGCTCGCCGTAAACGTATCGTCTTCGAAGAACACTTCGCCTAAATCTTCGAAGTTGTCCTTGATGTACTGCAGTTCGTCGACAACGTCCTTCGGATCGCGGCGGCGGAACTTGTGACCGTTGAGCGTCTGCGGGATTACGCAGTAGCTGCAGTGGTTCGGGCAGCCGCGGCCACTGAGAATCACGATAAGCGGGTTCAGGTTCGCGCCGTAGAAATACTTCTTGTAGCAGCTGTAGAGGTGCTTGCGGTAAACTTTGGAAACCCACGGGATTTCGTTCAAGTTCTCGATTTTCGGGCCTTCGGGCTGGAAGTCCACCTTGCCTTCGGCGGTGCGGTAGGCAAGCCCCGCGAACTGACCGACGGGAGCGCCGTCTCCGCGGAGTGCGCGGACGAGGTTCCGGCAAGTGTAATCGGCTTCGCCAATCACCACAAAGTCCAGCGACGGTTCCATTTCCATGGATTCAAGCGGCTCGGCGGTCGCGTGCGTACCCATGATGGCGACCTTCACGTTCGGCATTTCTTGCTTGATCGCGTGGACCACCTTGAGGTCGTTCAAAATACTCGGGGTGCTCGTGCTGCAAATGACAAGCTCCGGACCGAACTTCTTGATGCCTTCGAGCGTCTGCGCGAGGTCAAGTTCCATAGCGGGGCTGTCAATCAGCTGGATTTCGTTGCCGTCGGCTTCACAAACGCCGGCAGCATAACTCAAAAACATGGGCCAGTAAAGCGTACTGGATTTTGTAACACACGGGGATCTAGATTCCCGACTGAACATCGGGTGGAAGGGGGGATTTAAAAAAGTAACATGCATGACGGACACAAAATACATAATCTTGAAAGATTATGCTACATTATAATGTAATGAAAAAGCTTTTTTTATTGATTTTTTCGTGTGTAGTGATGGGCTGCACTGCTCAAACAGCCCCTTTGACGGAATCTACTGCGGTTTCGGCCCCCGTGGATACGGTAAAAACGACGTATGATGATGGTCGCGTGTCGAGAATTTACACCGTCTTAAAGGGAACCGATGTGCGCGAAGGCGTGTCGCTGACGTACCATCCGAACGGCAAGTTGGCGGTCGAAGCGCCGTATAAAAATGGCAAGTTGGACGGCGTCTTACGCTTGTACGACGAAAACGGAAAACTTCGCGAAACGGTCGGCTACAGGGACGGCATCGAAGAAGGCTTGAGCATTGTCTACTACGAGAACGGCAAAAAGAAATCGAGCGAGAAGTATAGCGGCGGAACGTTGAACGGCATGTCGGAAGACTGGTACGAAAATGGAAAAATCCGCCGCCAGATTCCGTACGAGAACGGACAAATTCACGGCATCGTGAAAATTTACGATGAGATGGGGCTTTTGTCAGAAGACATGAACTTCGAACGTGGCATCCGCAACGGAACTTACCACCGCTACAGCTTTGGCAAACTCCTCCAGGAAGCGGAATTTAAGGACAACCGCTGCGTCAAGAACTGTGATTTTTAGATCGCTTTGCTCTCAGCTCGCCCGTAAACTCGCTTTGGACTATGGGGTCGGCACGTTGTGCCTTTGACGCTTCCAGCGTCTGCAGCTACACTCGGTCATAAAATTATGCAAGCATAATTTTGCGACGCTCGTTTTGCACGCTATTAGGCACGCTTCGCTTTGAGCATTGCCCATACCCCATTCCCCGAGCCCATAGCTATCACTTTTTCTTCGGCTTTACGGCGTTCCACACCATGTAACCGATGAAGAGCGCACCGAAGCCGAGCAGCGCGATGGCGAGTTCGGAATTGTATTTTTCGATGATGTCTTTTTGACCGTGGGCAAGGTAGCCGAGCAGTGCCAAGACGCAGTTCCAGATGGCGGCGCCGAGGAACGTGTAAAGCGTGAACGGAGCGAGTTTCATCTTTGCAAGGCCCGCCGGAATCGAAATCAGTTGGCGGATAACCGTGATGAGGCGGCCGACGAACGTCGAAATGGCGCCGTGTTCGCGGAAGTAGTTTTCGGCCTTTTCGACTTTCTGGACGTCGAGCAGCAAGAAGTGCCCGAGGCGGCTGTCCGCGAATTTGTAGATAATCGGGCGACCGAGAATTTTTGCGAGATAGTAGTTGATGTAAGCTCCGATGAGCGCGCCGACTGTTGCGAACAAAACGATGAGCGCAATGTTGAGTCCGGAGCCTGGTTGCAAGGCTTTGTAGGCGGCGGGCGGCACGACGAGTTCCGACGGGAACGGGATGAAAGAACTTTCGATGGCCATCAAAAGCGTGATTGTGCCGTAATTCAGGTTGTCATTGTACCAGTCAATAATGCGGTTGTAAATGCCTGTCGATTTTGTGGTGTCGGCGACTGCGCCTGCGGCGTTGGTGGCATCGACAGAGAGCGAATCTGCGGCAAAAGTAAATGCGGTAAGGAGGAGTGCTAAAGCGATTGTCGTTTTGAGTACTGAATTTTTCATTGGACGCAATTTAGAAAAATATTTGGCGTATCGCCAGAAGATTTTTTCTTGAACGCGCAAAGAACGTCATGCGGGCGGGGCTAGAATACAAAGTAGATGCCGACGCCGAGGAGGGCTGCTGCGGTTCGGTCATGCCGGTCTGCATGCAGCCCGTCGCGACACTCACCTTGCAGACTTTTGCGAAGGTATTCCTTGGCCGACGCTTCCATTCTCTCGACGATTTATCGTTATCCTTAAATTAAACAACCATTTGTCCCGCTTATTATCTTTGCAAAAATACGCCTATGAAGTTTTTTCCTTTTTATTGAGCCTCGGATAATTGCAAGTAATTCAAATATTTGGCGTATCGCCGGAAGATTTTTTTTTGAACGCGCAAAGAACGTCATGCGGGCGGGGCTAGAATACAAAGTAGATGCCGACGCCGAGGAGGGCTGCTGCGGTTCCTAGCAGGATTCCTCCGGCGGTTGCTTTGTTGTCTCCCTGATTGACAAGCTTGTGGTTTTTGTCGACTTTCTTCCTGTAGTTCTCGCCTTTCGAGGCGCCGGGAATCTTGAGCTCGGATTTGATTTCGTCTGCATCTTTGTAGTCCAGGTGCGCAAGGTACATGAACAGGCCGCCAATAAGCGCCGTCCCGATGGAGCCTCCGATGAGAGCTTCGCCGATGGTCTGCATTTTTTTGTCGTGAATCCACTTGTTCTGCTTTTCGATTTCGTCAAAACTTGTGAGCTTTTCGAGATCGATGCTCAAGTCGATTTGCGAGATTGGCGCTACGAAGAAGTTGATGAGCGTGTCCCGATAACCGGCCTTGCGTATAACGAGGCTGTCCATGCCCATTTCGTATGCAGGAATTTTATCGGGTGTTTTGGCGATGGCTTTGGTGCGCTTGGTGATGGGGCCGTTGGCCTTATAGACGTTTGCGCCTTCGGGGAATGTCTGGATGCGGATTTCTGGAGACACGCGCTTGAGCTTGAGCGAAACGTGGGTGGTGTCATCCGGGAGCGGAACTATGTTTGTACTTGTGCCCCAAAGGTGCCTGTCGACGTTCCAGTAGGCATGAATGGTGAATTTGGTTGTATCTGTGGTGACGAATGTGCAGGGGGATTTGCAGATGGCGTCTTTATCGGAACGCGAAATGGTCGCTCCGTCGGGATCCGTCTCGATGTGGATGTAGCTCCGGTTCCTTTTTAATTTGACGATGTCCTTGCCTTGTGCGTCCAACAGCTGGTTCTTTAACTTGTTGTTCGTAATGGCATCGCTGAGGGCGGCTCCTTCGGAGATGGTGAGCGAGGCCCTGTGTAGCGTCGGGAGCGAGTCTTCGTAAAAGACGTGCGTCAGGTTTAAACGGAGGCTGTCCGTCCTGTAAACGGGCGTGATTTCACCGAAGTAGATGGATTTGAAACCGAGCGCGGCAAGTTCATTTTGGACGCAGATGTTGTCGTTGCAGTTCTTGATGTCGGATTTGCGGATAATCTGCGGCTTTTCCCCGGATTCGTATAACAGACGCGCTGTAAGTGCAGTAAATTGATCGGCAAAGGATTTTTCGACGTAGACGTCGTCGTAAGCGACGAGAACCGTTTTGATTTCGGATTTTGCCGGTGGCTCGCTTGCAGTTTGTTTGCTCTGGGCTTGTGTACTGGAAGAGGATTCTTTTGTCTGTACTTTGGGCTGGACAGGAGCCTTCTTTTCTGGTTTTGGGGTATTGACACTAGATGAACTGACGCTTGACGAACTGACTTTAGACGAAATGGATACAGAAGAAGAACTTATGGCTATGGCGCTTGAACTGACGCTTTTTGAAGCGACGGAGCTGGAACTGGGCGCTTTAGGGGCCGAAAAACTAGAACTTGGCTCTGCTTGTGTTGATGCTTCTTTTGCAACGGGTTCCTTTGCAGCGCTCTCCTTTTTTGCGGGGCTGCTTGGCGCACTTTCGGCGTTCAGCAAGTCGTTCCCTTGTTCATCCACAATTCTCTTGAATTGTTTCTTGGCAATTTTTACGATTGTGAACTTGTTCTGGATATAACCGCCAAGGCTCACGGTGTCGTTTTCGATGCCCATCAGCTTTGCGCGCTGCTGCGTTCCCGACAGGAGTTCCACATTGACGAGTTTTCCTTCGGGGTCTGCGAAGGCGGCGACTAGGGTGATTGCTAGAATTGAGAAAATCTTTTTCATATTTTTACCTAAAATGAAAGGACGAATCCTGCGGTAAGGAATAGTAAACCGGTTCCGAGAAATACTTTGGACACAGTCTTTGCGGTTTTGGCGCTCTCTCTGTGGTCCTTAAAATCTTGCATGTGCTCGTCATATTTTTCGTTCTTGAATCGAGTGTTTTCCATGGCTTTTTTGTGGTTTTTGGCCTTGCCGATGTTGTACGTCGAGACAATCGCAGAAACTCCGCTAATGACGAATGGACCGATAGATGCCCATTTCAAGAATTGACCCAGGTTACGGCGACTCCTGTGCTTTAGCATTTCTTGCTGGGATGCCAGCAATTCTTCGTCATAAGTTTGGCGGAGCGCTACGATGATGAACGACGTGTCGCTTGACGAAAGCGTTATATTGATTGTCGTGTCGGCGTAATCCGGGTGGAAAAAAGAAACGGTAATATTGTCGTTCCCATTGGGAATCGGGATGAATGCCGGAGATGTGTAGTCTGGTTTATCCGCAAAGTCCGGCAATGTCATCCCGGTGTAGAGATCGACTGTTGACGGATTCGTTGAAACTTGTAGATAGCGTGGCTTTGCCTTTTGCTTTGCAAATGCATTTCCGCAAAGTATGAACAACATTACAAGGAAGAGGGCGGCTCTTTTAAAACAAGTCATTTGCTGCCCTCCGTTTTAGAAAAAGGTCCCGTGATGAAAGTCGTTTCTTTCTCGTTCGTGATTCTCCAATAGACATCGGGCGCCTTGTTGTTTGCGTAGTCTTCGGCGTAGATTTTCAGTTCGCAATTCTTTTTGCAGATGTTCGGTATTGTCAAGGTGTAATCTTCAAAATAGGAATATACATTGACCGTGTCGTTGTTCAGGAGCGCTGTGATTCTTGAAGCGTTGACTCCTGAGCCGTTATCCAAAATAAGGAATTTGATTCGGTCGTCCCTGGACAATTCGGTAGCGGCAGGAACTATGCTCGGCTTGACTTTGTCTTGAAGGAACAGCGTGTCCGTTATCGTTTTTGTTGAAGGCGCCAAATTGACCGTCATGGAGCTGCAGCCATATTCCGTGCGGACGCTGTCGCATACGACAATCTTTACGTTCGATTGCGGGTCGAGCGTCTTTCGGATGGTCGCGTTCCCCTTGATGCCGGAAATTTTAGATAACGTATCTCCGGCAGACGAGATGATCGCACCCACCAGCCGCGATTTTTCGGGGTACTGGTTGAATCTGCAGGCGACAGGAACTTCGACAATGGCGTTGCCGTCGTTTTGTAGCTTGGTCGAAAAGCTGTATACATCGCTGAAAACGTGTTCCCTATCCCCTTTGCCATTTTTGATTACCGCGTGGACGCCCCAGTATATTGTGGAATTTTCAAATCCGTAATAGAGCGTATCCCCAAAATCGTTGGTTTTTGTACTGGGCTTGTCTGTGCCATTGCTGACCTTCATGTTGAGCGTGTCCAGAAGGCTGACGCTGTTGTTGCACTTGACTGCGCCGAGTGGGGATACCCAAAGGGAATCGCGGAAATAGCTGGCGTAGATATAACACTGCGATGTTTCCCAAGGGTCTATGCCATAAATTTTCCATGAAAGCTCAAGCCCGTTCGCGTTTATTCCGTCTACTTGATTGTAATGATTCGGTGGCGACTGGAGAGAAATTGTTGTTGGCGTGTTGACGTATATATTGGCGTGCGAAACCAGGGTGTCGCCTAGTTTATCAATAGTCTCGAAAGAGACTTTGTGAACACCGGCCTTGTCGAAACTGTAGTAAACGACCGATGCAAAAGCTTCCCTGTCGTCGATGGTCCATCTATGGCTGCTGTAGTAGGGCGCCGACAAGTCGATAGGGAGGGTGTCTTTGTCTGCAGTGTAGATTCCGCAAATCTTTATTTTCTGGTTGATGTTGACATAGAAATTTTCCGAGGAAACGTATTTCTTGTAAGGCTCGTCATAATAGTTTTCTGGGACAACGTAAATAGCCTGTGTAATGACGGGAACGTCCGACGGGCCGATTTCTGCGTCGGAACATGAGATCAGCAATGATGCCGTTGCTGCAGCGAAAAGGAACGGAAGAGATGAACGTCTAAAAATCATTATTCCTCCTCCTTTATCGCTTTGCCTTCGACATAGAGCGTCCAGTCTTTGCTTTGGACGAGCCCGTTCGTATAGATGACGGTTGACCTTATAACCTGCTTGCCTTCAAAAAGGTTGGCGTCAAGTTCTGCCGTGAACGAATTTAGTTTTGTTGCGGGAATGGAAATAATGTTTTTGCCTGTTGTTACGTTGTAGAACTTTAAAGAATCGAGTTCGAACTCGAAAGGATTGTTATCTATGATGAACATGCTGATACTTCCGTCAAGTGCAATCGTTGTATCGCTGTTGGTCGTAATCCAAGATATACTCGGTGAAATGTAGAATGACTTTGTTCTTACGTTCTTGCTGCCGTCTGTGACCGAGACGTTCAAAATGCGGTAGGTCCAGCTTTTTTCGTTTTCGTCGAGAATCACTGTTAGAATGCTGTCCTTATGGTAGCTGGCGAAAACGAGGTCGCCTTCTAGGGATACGGAAATGTTCTGTGCAAAAATAGAGTTGCTCCCATCTTTGATGATGAACCGGAGCGTATCGGCAAAGTCAATCGTGTCGGAACCCGAAGTCGAAAGTATAGACGGCGCAATGGTATCGAGTAGCTCGAAATTGTCCATGATGGTTACGAAACCGTCTCGAATGGTGACATCCTTGTTGATTATGCCGAAGTCCGGGTAGTCCGAATTTAATGTCAATTTGTACTTGCCTGCCGGGATGGCGTCGAAAAACATTTGGTTGTTAATCTTGGAAAGCGGAAAGTCGTATTTGAAATTGTGTCCATCGCTATTTTGAAGAACCAGTCGGATCGGAAGAGGCGTATCTTGCGTTATCTTTACCGTCGCTTCGAGAGAGCCTTCTCTGGGGAGCCCTTTTGTATAGAATGAACTTTCGATTTTTCCTGTGGAGGCCAAATTGTATTCGTTAAACGCTTGGACCGTCCAGTTGTATTTCTTTAATGGATTTAATTTGTTGTGAAAGATGAAATGCGGCTCGTTGATTATGGTGTCGATTCCCTTGAATTTGGATTCCGAATTTGCGAAACTGGCCTCGCTGAGCGTGAAACGGTAGTGGTGCGCAAGCTTGATTCCTGGCGTCGAAGCTTCCCACGTGAAATAGATGGTTTCGTAGGGATCAATGGCTTGCGTCCCTTGGGCGGGAATGAATGAGGTGTCGTTGAGGTTGGGATTGTCGGATATCCAGACGTCAAGCGAATCGTAGTGCAAATCCCCGAAATGGTCCTTCAAGACGAACAGGAATTTGTGATGCCCGGGCTTTTCGATCTGTTTTTTGAAATTGTATTCCGAAGAACAGTATTCCCCGTCCATGAGCCAGTGGTAATCCTGTACGAAAATGACTTTGCCCGGAGTGATTGTCGTTTGGAAATAGACCGTGTCGCTGATGTGGAACGTGTCCGCCTTGACGCTTGGCGAAACAGGCGTTGCTGATTTGGCCAGGGAGGCGTCGATCGTGATTTCGATGGTTTCCGCTTCGTTGAAAATATGGTCGTCGGAATCGAAGCAGGACGAAAAAATCGTGGCAAGCGCGGCTAGAATGCACCATTTCGTGAAACTCATTTGGCCTCCAGCGTATCGACAACGTAGAACTTTTTGTAGGGGAGCGTGTCGGCGTCTCCGTAAATGTCTCGCACGATAATGCGGAACTTGTGCTTGCCCTCCTTGAGTCCCGACTGCTTGACTTCGAGGAGCGTCCCCACGTCGTATTCCGTGCCGTCTATATCAAGCGTATGAAAAAGCGTGTCTCCGTTTGCCATGTCCATGTCAAAGCTGTACCAGGCAAAGAAGAACGCCGATTCCTTTGAACCGTAAAGGGTGTCTCCGTTCGAGGGAATCGTGGAGTCGGAAATGACGGGGATGGAGTTGATGGCGATGGAGAATTCCTGCGTTTGGCTGTTCCCTTCTTTGTCCGTGACTGTAAGCTTGTTCGGAATGGATTCGTCGGATGCGTTGGGATGGAACGAGTAGTGGTCCCCGCGTGCGAGCAGGCTGTCTTTTTTGTCGTTGGAGTAGAACCATTCGAAAGAAAGGTCGTTCTGGTAATTCTTGGGGACCGCCTCCGCCTTGATGGTCGCCGAATCGGATGGATGGATCTTTAGCAGGGTGGAATACGAACTCCCGCCTTGCTTGACCTTGACGCTGATGGATTCGACCGGTTGCAATGCGTGCGGATAGTCGGGGGCGTCAAGACAACCGACGAGGAACATGCCGAAAAAGGCGGCAGTCATTAAAAAAGGCAAAATGGAACGATTGAACAAATTCATTTGATTTAAATCTAACTATATTCATCGATATGAGTGCGCAAAATTTTGAATATAAAAACGCAATGGACCGCTTGGAAGAGATTCTTTCGAAAATCGACAATTCCGAGATGGAAATCGATGAACTTGCTATTGAGGTTCAAGAGGCTACGCAACTTTTGCGGAAATGCCGCCAGATTCTGATTGCGACTGAAAAGAACGTCCAGGATGCGCTAGCCGAGTTGGATGGCTGATGAATACCGAAATTTTTGATAGCGCGGTCCCGGCTGTCGAGGTCCGCGGACTTACGGTGAAGTTCCCGATCCGTGGCGGGGTTTTTAGCAAGGTCAAGGATTTTTTTACGGCGGTTGACGATGTCTCCTTTACGCTCTCGCAAGGGAAAATCATGTCGATTGTGGGGGAGTCCGGCTGCGGCAAATCGACACTCGTGAAGTCCCTGGTCGGGCTTGTTCCCATGACTAAGGGTGAATTTAGTTTGTTTGGAATGCCGGTGAAGAACGGAAGGGCGGAATCGACCCAGAAAACATTTCGCGTTTCGGATCTGGTGCAAATGATTTTCCAGGATCCGTTCAGCAGCCTGAATCCGCGCCAGACGGTTTCTGAAATTTTGACGGCTCCCGTTATCGCCCGGGGCTTTTCGTTTGACGAGTCGCGCTCCCGAGCCTTGGAACTTTTGGACCGCGTCTCGCTCCCGTCGGGCGCAATGGACAAGTTCCCGCATGAATTTTCGGGCGGCCAGCGCCAACGCCTCTGCATTGCGAGGAGCCTGATGGTGCGCCCGAAAGTGCTGCTCTGCGACGAAGTGACGAGCGCATTGGATGTCTCCGTGCAGGCGCAGATTTTGCACTTGCTTGACGACTTGCGCCATGACCTGGGGCTCAGCATATTGTTTATTAGCCACGACATGCAGGTTGTACGCGCCCTGAGCGATGACGTGCTCGTGATGTACTTTGGCCATGCCGTGGAATACGGCCCCGCCGATGAAGTGCTCACGAACCCGCAGAACGATTACACCAAGAAACTTTTGGCAAGCGTCCCGACAATACGGCGGGGATGAGAGAGGACTGTTAGTCCATCAGACAACGGAGATTGAGGCTATTGACTGATTTTACGGTAAGAATCGTCTCCATTTGAAGAGCCGAGCCACCGATGTCGTTGAAAACTATGCTCCTGCCTTTGGAACCTGAGTTGTCTAACATGATGAATTCAACGAATATATTGGATCCTTTGGGGTAAAGTACATTAAATCCGTATTCGTCTGTTCCTGCATAATTGGTCCTTACCCAATCTTTTGATAATAATTTGTATAAGTGCCTGTCGGTAAATTCAATCAATTTTTTCCATTCGTCTAGGCTTGGTATATGCCATCCTTTGGGGCAGATCCCTTGATGGGGGGTAGGAAATCCATCATCTCCAAAAACCGCATTTTTTGTTATGTAATCGCAGGGAATTCTAGTAGCTCCAATCCATGAATAGGGCCTCCCATAGGTATCTTGGTCGGGAATGTCTTCTGTTTCGTTATTGTATGTGAAATCGCAACCTTCTGCTGGTTCTGTCGTATAATAGCGTAAATTTTGTCCCATCCAAATTTGGTCGCCGATTTTTGCAGTCTTGTAAACTTCGCCATCGCGCTCGTCTGTCAGGATCCCCGTTTCAGGATTGTAATTTGCGGGGAAACCTTTGGTTGCTGCGCTACTGGATGCAACTTCTTTGCTGGAACTGCTTGTTACGGCAGAACTGCTTGAAACTTTGTTTGATTCGTCACTCTGTTTAGCGGATGATTCAGGTTTGTTTGCTGTCGAGGAACTTGAAATTTGCGTTTCGCTCGTGTTGTTTGAGCTTGGGCTTGATGGGGTGTCGTCGCCACAGGCGGATAAAAGACATGCTGCAGCGATGCAGTAAGCGAAAATCTCTTTTCTCATGTTTGATGCTCCTTAACTTTATAAATATAATAATTATACAAAACTTCTTCTGTAAAAATGAATGAACAGAGAATTTAATGGATTTCGTTGAAAACGCGCAATGAGGGCTAAGATTTGCAAAAAGAGATATAGCTAGTTGCATTTGTGCGTGGATTAATTTAAATTAAATCTATGTTTGTTTTGAAGTCGGTGATGGTTTTACCCTGGATCGTAGTGGAACATTTGGCATGACTGTCCATGCGGAAGCTTACGTTACGTATGCCGGTGTACGCGCGTCTGTCGGAGCCGAGGCTGGCTTCTTTGGCATGGAGGGCCGCGGCACCCATAGGTTTTGTTGCGATTAATCATCAAGGTTTTATGTTTCATAATCCAATAGATTTCTCTACAGATGTGACTGTTTCTCCAAATAGGGATGGCTCAGGAGGGATTTCTTCAGGAGATGGTTTTAAATTTTTTGAAAAACAGAAAATGCCATTACGAAATGCGAATGTAAAACCAACTTACTATAATTATGAATTTTGATATTGAATTTGTTTTGAATAAATCATGTCATGCGTAAAAAAAAAGTGATTTTAAGAAAATTTTGTGTGGCGAGAATTTCTTTTGCTACATATCTCTTGATTTCTGCCTGTGCGAGTGACAGAACGGAATCTAACATAGAAAATGTTGTTGATCTTTGCGCCAACTTTTCTGAAAAAAGCGATGAATATCAACTAAGTCTTTTGATGGATAATGTTTCATTGGTTCCTAATCCACTTTGGGTGTATCCTGATAAGGTGAATTGTTATTCTACTGTTCCTTGCTATTCAAAGTGGGTTTCTTCTTTTTCCATTGATATCCCTCATGAAGGAGACGTTGTTCAACATTATCGCCATCGTGAAATGATTGGTATGCAGTATCGATCGAGTACGCATGAATCTCAGATTTTCCCAATTGATACATCATTGAAATTAAATCCTATGCAGTTTGAAATGCTTGAAATAAAACTTTCCAATGCTAGAGATTCTTTACCACTTTATTATGGTCGTTTGCTGGAAGGTGTATGGAGTGCCAAACAGGCGTATGATGCGTCTATACACTATGAACGTCCGTTCTTTGTAAGGATCGTTGGTGAGTGTGATAATCCTCCAATAGTGGCGAATTATTGCTTGTCCGAAAATTTACCAGTGCTGTATGAAATAGAAATAAAACGAGTTTATCCTCTTAAACGCCTGTTCTCAGAACAGGTTCGAATGTGCTCGGGCTCGTACAGATTGAAAAAAACGTTGTGTTTAAAAAGTCCTGATGGTGAAAAAGAAGTTCTCTCATTTGAGGAATTAGGCGAGGTTGGTAATAGATATGTTGTTGGTTCTAAAATATTATTGCCGGAACCCAAATGGATTAATGTTGAAAATTTTTCTACGGAATTTTTTAGAACACATGAAGAAATTGAAGCAGCATGGACTATTGTACTAGAATGTGATGATGAGCGTTTTGAAAAACGAGTGCCGTTTGCAATAGGGTTAAAGGGTGTTTGTAAACATGATCCGATAATGATCAATTTAGATCCTGGATATACACAATTTAATCAAGGTAGAGAACTTCACTGATTCCGCCACCGCCGTCCCCGACGACAAATTGTATATTCTTACGGAGAACTTTTACGGAAAGCCTACGGTAGGAGAACTTTTGTCCACTGGCGTTACGACAGATATGGCTTTGTTGCAAGGCATCCTCGACGAGATGGAGGGGGTCTTGCCGAACGACGTGGGGGCGGTTGCTTCCTATGACGGTAGCCGCGTGCGTTCCGATGCGGCTATAAAGGCGAACAGTCTCAAGATGTCTTCGTACAACCGTCTGGGTCAGAAGGTCAAACAGTGGACTATTTACGGGCTTGAAGGCGCACCCGCAACGCAGGCTTCCTTTACGTACAATGTTTCCGGTGAACTTTCAGCGACGGAGACTGCCGAGAGAAAGGGGAAGTCTTGGAGCACGATATCGTCACTTGCTTACTACTACGACGACATGGGCCGCCTGAAGTCGGTGCTCGAAAGTGGTGACAGCCTCATGCGTATTGACCGCACCGAGGCGGGGACCGTCTCGAAGAAGGCCTACTTCGACAAGGGCGTCCATGTCTATGACATGACGTACGCGAAAGATGTCTATGGACGCACGACGCGCGTTTCCTACAGGGACGCTTCTGGCAAAATACTGTATTCTGACACGGTGACGTATCCGTCAGTCGTTGCGGGCCGCCTTGCTACGTCTCAGCACGTATGGGACGGTTTCAGTTCCGACGAAAGCTACACTTATGATGCCCAGGGGCGTCTGACGGGATATACGACCGATAACGCTAATATCGGTAGCGGAGCCTATGGCTATGACGGCCTGGGCCGGCTTTTGTCCAAGCGCGAAGGTCGGGCGGGGAACGATACGCTGATATCCTACACTTATAGCAATACACTCTTCAGACCGCTTGAGATGAGCGTGAATGGCGGCATGGACACGGCGTACTACGTTTACGACCCTTCGGGCAACGTGTGGATTGACAACAATTCTAGAACCACCTATACGGTAAATGCGCTTGGTCTCCCGGGCAAGGTGAGGTTGTTCTCGGATGTACCCGTGGTCACGTTCGAGCAGGTCAACAGCATGGATAATCTCGGAGATGAAATCGCCCATACGGACATGGCCTACGACGAGGGCGGACAGCGTATTTGGACGCAGTTTGTCGCAAACGCCCCGTTGTACAGGACCGAAGTCATGTATCCGGGAATCGGTGAATACACGTATTCCGGCCACTACAGTTCGGACTCCCTGAAGCTTACCCGTGTTGACCTTCTCGGTGGCGGTTACCGCACGGGAGTGAATGGCGAAGCGCTCTTCCCGGTGAAGGATTTGCAGGGGAGCGTCCGCGGTTTCGCGAACAAGACGGGACTCAAGAGCGCTTTCGGTTATCGCCCCTACGGCACGACGGTTAATTTGGTCCATTATGCATCCGATAGTGACGAACGCTGGCAGAGCAAGGAGTTCGACAGCGAACATGGCAAGTACTACTTCGGCGCGCGTTATTACGACCCGTTCTTTGGAATGTGGATATCCCCCGATCCGGCGGGACAGTTCGCAAATCCTTACAGCTATGGCGGAGACCCGCTGAACTATATCGACCCGACGGGCATGTGGGCACTTGGCCTCGGTCTCGTTGTGGGTTACGACGAGTCGCACGGCTGGAGCTTTGGCGTCGGTGCCGCTGTCGAAATAGGCGATTACGGCTTGAATGCGTCGTTCAGCTTCAACCAGGACGGTTCGAAGTCGTTGAGCTCGGGCGCGAACCTGAAGGTTCCCATACAGACTCCCTGGGTTTACCTCGAAATTAACGTGGGGCTAGGATTTACGCTGAACTCCTATTCGGGATCAAGTATCTCCGCTCATGGCGGCGTCTGCGTCGGCGAAGCCGGGAGCTGCGTGGGAGTAGATCAGGGCGGAAGCCTGTACTGGGACCGCAGCGGCGGATTTGCGGGCATGACCGTCTATGCCGAACTGTACGCCCAGTTTGCCGGAGACGTCCGGATTTCTACGGGTTACGAGGCGGGTTTGTTCGGCGCCGAAGGGCGTGGTGCGTACGCTGGTGCGTCCGCATATGGTCTGCATGCTGAAGTGTCGCAGAATGGTGGATTCAGTTGGGGTTTCCAGAGAAAGTTTGATATGGTTAAATGGACACAATACCCTTTAGGTGCCGCAAAATTCAGTGTCCTTGGTTTTAACATGTATACAAAAGGTGCGGAAGGTATAATATTGGGTGTAGATGGTCTTGTAAGTAATGTTGCAGATGAAATAATTTCGCTTGCAAGTGATATTGAGGATAGTAATCCAGGAGAGTATTCGGCTCTAGGGCATGGATCTCCAACTGGTATTGGAGATGGAATACTACATGAAGGTGGTGATATAATGAGTGCCGATCAATTTGCCGCAGCTTTAAAGAATGAACGGTTCAAATACAAAGGTCAAAAAATAATAAGACTTTATTCTTGTCGAACTGGAGGTCAAACTATGGATGGATCCCCAAATTTTGCATCACGTCTTGCTGATTTGATGGAGGCTACTGTTATTGCTCCGACAACATATGTTCGATTTCCAAAAAAAGTAAATAAACCTGTTCTTTATAGTGGGAAGTATGAAAATGGTGAGTTTATCCCTAATAAGCCGCAAGGAATGTGGGTGAAATGCCTGCCGGGAAAGGGATGTGAACCTTATCTTAATGCTTATGGTTTCCCAATTCATTAGTAGAAATGTATGAGAATTATCGTTTTTCTTTTTTTATTTGTTTCAACTACTGCCTTTTCTAGCAATTCGCAGTATGAGTGGACTGATGAAAATGGCTGCTCGTATTGCCTTTATGGGTACTTTGAAGACGGGAAATGCGTGCATGAGAATAGAAAAAATTATTTTAGGCATGATCTTGAAATTCGTAAACTGAGCAATGATTGCTTTTTTGTTGATTATGATTTCCGGTCCATGCTACATGTCTACTGCGAGAATATTGGTAGTTATTGCAAGACGATAAATAATTCGATGGTTGCTAAGTTGATGCCTTCCCTAAAAGAAAGGAAGTCTTTTTGTAAAAAACAGAGTGAAAAAAAACAAAACACGGGCTTGTTTTATACTATACCGATACATAGTGATTATTTAAAATTTCTCTGCGATTTTGTGGAATTTGATTATCGAAAATCCTTTTTTAGGGCCTTGGGACAAGGAATTTGTCCTGTTCGTGAAAAGGGTCCGATAACTCCAACAGGGCGAACCGTATATGTTTTTTACAATTTATACATTACAAAAGGAAAAATGTTTGATGTGAAAAAAGAAAAAGTTTTTAGTCAAACTCATGACAAGAAGTATATCATAAAAAATGATTTTGTTTCAATCGGCGATTGCTCCAATTCAAATTGTGAAATCCTGAATTATATCGGGGGTAAGCCCCAAGATTTCGATATCAAATGCGACTTTATAAAGAAGAATGGCAACGAGGGCAAAGTAAAGGTTTTTGCAGCAGGCGTTTGCCCAATAGAGGTCCTGGATAAGGATAACAAAAAGCAGGTGTATCGCGTGCGATCCGTAAAAGACGGTGATGAATATAAACTGCTCATGACAAATAAGCGAAAATGAAATTTTAGGCGTGATTGCCGCCAGATATAATTGTATATTCTTTCGGAGAACTTTTACGGAAAGCCTACGGTAGGAGAACTTTTGTCCACTGGCGTTACGACAGATATGGCTTTGTTGCTGGGCATCCTCAACGAGATGGAGGGCCGCGGCCTGTACGCGGGCGCCACCGTAGCGGGCCTGCATGCCGAAGTGTCGCAGAACGGTGGATTCGGTTGGGGCTTCCAGAGAATGTTTGATTTGGTGGATGTGGATGGCTATGAAGGAGGTGGTCTAGGAAGAGGATTTTCTCTGGAAGAAACTGAGTACGTTGGGTCTTTAGGTGCAGACTTTGCTGAAGGTGATGAATTTATATCAGATGTCGGAACCCATTTAAAAGAATTTTTTCCTAACGATTTTTCGTATGTGCATCATTTTTTAAATGGACGTGATTGGGATGGGGCTCTAACCGGTTTTTATGAAACTGTAAAAATTAAGGGAGGTGGAAAAATTGAATATAATGGTTATCGTTCTATTAGAGATGTAGCAGATGATTTTAAACTAGGATACACAGGGTGGGATGGAAAATCTGATATTCGAATAATGAAAATGAGGTTTCTTTGGAAAAAAGAATATTGGCCGATGTTGGAACCTGGTGGTGAATGGCATAAGTATCGTAATGGAAAAAGAGTAAAATGAAACTGATTGCAAGTTGTTTTTTAGTAGGGATGATGATGGTTGTTTTATCCTGTAAAACGGAAAATGAACCTTCATCATTAAAAATCGTTGCTGAAAATCCCGGCAAATTATTTTGGAAGGATAAGCCTTTTGTAGTTTTCACTATGGCATCATCAGAGTACCCTATTAGGGATTCTGTAGGAATTATTCTAACTCCTGTATTAAAAAAAGATAATAGAGGAAGCGTCGGAATACGTTTGCTTGGTCGTTTATGGACTATGGACAGAAAGGGCTTTGCCAATGAGTATTATCATGGTACAGATGTTGTTGCAAAAATTATAGAGCCGGATGATTTTATTTTGTTTGATGGTAGAATCCAGTTTGAAAAAAATTCGGAAGATGATTCGACCATAGCCATGTTCGATTTTTTTGAAAAAGGTCAATATCCTCTTTATGCTGCGAAAGATTATCAATTTCAATCTAATTTAAAAAAATATGATTTATACATGGTTATGGTTGATAGTTCTCAGAAAAAGTTGCAACCATACAAAATTGTAAATTATAGGGATATAGATGATTTTTTGATAAATGGATGTAGAAAGAATTTTTGCAATGTTTATACGTCTAATGTATGTTGGCGAAAAAATATAGGTGAATGTAATGATGATGCGTATAAAAATTTTGAAGTCTATCCAAAATGCGATTGGATTTCGTATAAACCTTTTCCTAAAGCAAATAAAAGCATTCCTCTTTCTGTTCCTATTCTTGGTTATCTGTTTGCTTCAAAGGAAGGCTTGTGTAAAATTAGTTATCGTAAGGGAAAACAAACAAAAACAATTGAAGTCGAGTCTGTTTTTCAGGGAGATTCTTATCATATTTACTTGAAATCGATGTATGGAAAAGGCTCTTATAAACCGTATCCTGGATTGAATGTAATATTTGACGATATTGATAATTACCTAAAACAAAATGGTGAATATGAAAATTATTGATTGGCCGCAAGTAAATATGACGAGACTGATGAATTGACATTGCAATCTGGTTTACATTATCAAGCTATCAAAGGTGAGTTTTCCATGTTTTTCCATGGAAATGATGGTGCCGATGGAATTCCTGGTGGAATAGGAATCTTGGTTGATGGTCAATTTAGAGATGCTGGTTATGTAAATTATAATACGGTAAGTATTGGTGGTGATATATCATATCGAACTGTGCCAAGTTTAGTTGGCTCTGGACCGGGTACATATTATACAATTCCTAATGAAAAATTAGATTGGGTGACTTTCCATGGCCGTCGGAATCATGCGAAATAGTGTTTTGATATTTTTGGTAGAGGCTTTGTTTTTGCCTTCTATTTGTTATTCGAACTGTGGTTTGAAAAATAAATACCTAACTATTCCAAAAAATTTTTTTGAAGTAGTGTGTGACTCTATAAAATGCGCCGTGTCTATTTATGATGGGGCTGTTCGTCAAGATGGCTATGGATGTGATTCAAAACAGGAATTTTTGGAGTATGTAAAAACAACGTTAGGCCGAGATTTAGATGAAAAATATGCAGGGCCGTATATGCTAAATCGTTTTGCCAGAGTGTATCGCCCGGATATAATACAATCGGGCTGCGACTATTTGAAGGTTGTACCTGTATATAATGTTGATACTGTTACAGCTTTTTTGGAACCTTTGCAGGAAGGATTGTGCCCTGTATTTATGAACATGAATTATGGGAAAGGTCTGTATGAAGCTAAAATTGAGAGAGTAGGTCCTGTTTGGCGTATTTCTTTTTATCATAACAGCAAAAGCCTGTCTGATGAATCTGAATTCACCTTTTTTGAGAGGCCGTTTCGTTTATTTGTTGAGCCTTGTAGGAACGGAAAGTGTCGTTTTTATTCTGCGGAAAAATTGCCCTTTGCCCGTTCCTCTTATGAAAAGGCTGTCCTTGTTAACAATATCGATCGAATAAAGGCTGAATGTTCTTTTGTACAGTTGATTGAGGACCCAGAAAAGATCGGATCAGGTTTTTTTGTAGTGAATGGATTTGGAAAATGTAAGATAAGAATTGCGCAAAAAAGGGGCGGCTTTGAAAATGTATGGGTAAATGTAGTTCAACATGATGGAATGAGTCGTGTTTATATAGAAGGGAATGAATGACTATATTATTCTTTGTTTTATGCATTCTTTTGATGTCTTGTGGAAACGAGAAAAATTCTTCCGAAATAAAGACTCCAAAAAAAGAATATTCTGTTTTAAAGACAATGTCAGAAGAGCAGAGTATGATTAAGTACAAAAAAACATACTGGATGAAATTTACTCAATCAAAACAGTGTACTAATGCATCATGTGATATGTCATGGAAGGACGCGTTAAATGCGTGCCCTAGCGGATGGCATTTGCCAGACCAGTATGAATGGGAAATGTTCATTGGAGAAAAATATCCTCAAAGAGATTCCTTGAATATCGAAGGATTTCCTTTCTCAAACTTGTTTTTTTGGACTTCTTCATATCGGGTGTCGACAAAAAAAGATGAGGTATTTGTTCCTTTGTTTGTGCAGTTTTTTTCGTCAATTAATTCAAATTTGATGAATTCACCGTCAAAGATTTTGTGCGCTAAAGACGAAGATAATGAAAAGAGTTATTTCAAAAAAAATGAAAATTTCTTTTATGGAATTGCTGATTTAGAACTTAACCAACCGAGTTGCATAGATGGTAATATATATCTTGATTATTCAAGTGAAATTTTATTGATATGTGATGATAATGGTTTGAAAAGCTTGGAAAAAAAATTGAAAGTAATATCAGATACTGTGGATTCTCCGATTGATTCTGTTGTTTCCAAAATAAAATTTCTGCCGCCTTGTTCGGTTGGGATGAAAAATCATACTTTTATGTTGGGTGATTTTCGAATGTTTACATGTACGGATTATGGCTGGAAATCTGTTGGCATTTTGAAGCAAGAAGATGTAATAAGAACCGATATTCGTGATAAGAATGTTGATTATAAGGTAGTTCGTGTTGATTCCGTTGAATGGATTGCAGAAAATCTAAATAGAACAGTGCCTGGTAGTGCCTGTTATGAGAATAAAAAGGAAAATTGTCTGAAATACGGACGACTCTACAACTCAAATGTTGAGGGCTTGTGTCCAAATGGGTGGCGACTGCCTCGAAGACGAGATTGGGTTGCCCTGTTTAGCCGATTCGGACTTAATGGTGCATACATCCGTTCAAAGGAGGACTGGTTTCTTGATTTCCGAGAGAATAAGGATGTTGGCTTATCTGTGTATCCTGCTGGCTATTATGACGGAAATTTTACAGACTTTAGTATGAAGACAGGTTGGTGGAGCTACGATGACGAAAATGTACTTTATGCTGTTTTATTCGATGGCGAGAGGTTTAGCCATAATTACTCGGTTGAAAAAAACAAGTATTACGTTCGTTGTTTGCGCGTTGTGAATTAACCTTTTCGACAAAATGAGAAATCTCTTGACGAGGAGGATGTGAACCGTATTTGGATGCGTATGGAAAAAAAATGTTAGATAAAAATTTATTGTGATAAATTTTTCGGTGGAGTGACTAGACCTAATGAGTATAAAAATAATCGTTTTTTTAACTTTATTGTTTGCTGTTTTTGTATACGCAAATAATTCGCAGTATGAATGGACTGATGAAAATGGCTGCTCGTATTGCCTTTATGGGTACTTTGAAGACGGGAAATGTGTTCACATAAACAGAAAGATTTTGTTGAAGTATGATTTTGATATTGTTAGTAGATTGAACAATAATGATTTTCGTGTTAGTTATCCTTATCAATCGGCGTTACATGTCTATTGTGAAAATGAGGAGAGCTATTGCAATTCGATAAAAGATTCTATGGTTGTAAAGTTAAAGCCCTCCATCAAGGAGCGAAAATCTTATTGCAAGAAACAGCGAAAAAAAAGACAAAATACAGGTATGTTTTATATTATACCAATCCGTGATGATGATGTGAAATTTCTCTGCGATTTTATCGAATTTGATTACCGAAAATCAGTCCTTAAAGTCATGGGGCGAGGTTCTTGTCCTGTTCGTGTAAAAGGTCCTATAACCCCAGCAGGACGAACCTTATATGCATTTTATAATTTATACATAACAAAACAAAAGATGTATGAAGTAAAAAAAGAAATCATTTTTACTCAAACACATGATGGCAAATATATTAGAAAGAAAGATTTTTTTGCACTGGGCGATTGCTCCAATTCAAATTGTGAAATCCTGAATTATATCGGAGGTAAGCCCCAAGATTTCGATATCAAATGCGACTTTATAAAGAAGGACGGCAACGAGGGCAAAGTAAAGGTTTTTGCAGCAGGCGTTTGCCCAATAGAGGTCCTGGATAAGGATAACAAAAAGCAGGTGTATCGCGTGCGTTCCGTAAAAGATGGTGATGAATATAAATTGCTCATGACAAATAAGCGAAAATAAAATTTTAGGTGTGATTGCCGTTGTGAAAAAACTGCATAAAATCAAAAAACTCCGCAAAAATTTGCGGAGCGTTTTAATTTTTAGGTTTCACGCGAACGGGAGTTTTTAGGCTCTCGCGGCGAGTTCTTCGGGCGTGCGGCTGAGAATGTCCCAGTCTCCGCGTTTGATTATCTTGTACGCGTAACCTTGTTCGGTGAGGAACAGCTGGCGGTTCATCGCGAATTCCTGTTCCTTGGAATCCTGTGTCACGATGCTGTAGAAGTGGGCGGCTCCGCCGTCGCTCTTGGGGCGTAAAACACGGCCGAGGCGCTGGGCTTCTTCCTGGCGGCTGCCGAACGTTCCGGAAATCTGGATGAGCACGTTCGCGTCGGGCAGGTCGATGGCGAAGTTGCCGACTTTGGAGACCATGAGGTTCTTCTGGGCGCCGGAACGGAACGCGGCATAGAGTTTTTCACGGTCCTTGTTCGGCGTCTTGCCGGTAATCAGCGGAATTTGCAGGTCTTCGGAGAGCGCTTCGAGCTGTTCGATGTATTGTCCGATGATGAGCACGCGGTCGTCGGGCTTGCTGAAATGCTTGAGCAGGCGTTCGACGATGTCCGTCTTTTCGGGGTTCGTGCTTGCGAGCGTGATTTTTTCACGGACGGGCGCGAGCGCGTATTTCATCTTGAGTTCCGGTTCCATCGGGATGCGGATTTCGTTACAGTCGGCGGTCGCGATCCAGCCTTGCGCTTCCAGGATGCGCCACGGGATGTCGAATTTTTTCGGCCCGATAAGGCTGAATACTTCGGTTTCCTTGTGGTCTTCGCGCACGAGCGTTGCCGTAAGGCCGAGGCGTCGCGTGGCTTGCATTTCGGTGCTCAGGCGGAACACCGGGGCGGGGAGCAGGTGGACTTCGTCGTAAATCATGAGTCCCCATTTTTCCTGGCTGAACAGCGGGAAGTTCGCAAGTTCCTTCTTGACTTCTTCTTCGGTCATTTCCGGTTCTTTTTCTTCCTTGTTCTCGTCGCCCTTCTTGGCGCGTTTCCTTTGCGTGAGAATCTGGTACGTGGCGACGGTCACCGGCCCGATTTCCTTGACTTCGCCGGAGTATTCCTTCACCTGGTCGAGCGTGAGCGTCGTCTTGTCGCAGATTTCGCGGATCCACTGGCGCGAAGACGAGATGTTCGGCGTCAGGATGAGGGTCTTAGTTTGTATTAACGCCATCGTCGCGAGTCCGATGACGGTCTTGCCGGAACCGCAGGGGAGTACGATTACGCCGGAACCGCCCTTTTCGCTGCCGCTCGCGTAGAACACCTGGGCGGCGTCTTTCTGGTAGTCGCGGAGCGTGAACGGTTTGCCGGAAACGGTCGTTTCGCGGAGCTTGATGGGGAGCGGGTCACCGACGGTGTAGCCGGCGAGGTCTTCGACCGGGAATCCTGCGTTGGTGAGGGTCATCTTGAGGTGGCCGCGGCGTTCGGGATCGACGACGACGTGCGTATCGTCGATGTATTCGACGATGAACGGCTCCACGTCCCGGAGCTTGCAGATTTCGATGAACATGATTTTGTCGTCGGATTCCATCAAAAGGCGGTCGCCTTCTTTCCGTAAGCGCAACAGGCCATAGCGTGCCATGTAGTCTTCGACTTCGGTGACTACTGTTGGCGGTATGGGGTAGCGGCTCTGGCTTTCGAGCCTTTCGAGAACTTCGGGAGCGCGGAGCCCTGTTGCGGCTGCGTTCCACAGGCTCAAATGTGAAATCTTGTAGGTGTGCAGGTGCTCCGGACTTTTTACGAGCTCGGTAAAGGGAGCGATTGCATCACGTGCGGTGGGGTAATTCGGATTATCGACCTCGACCATAATCTCGAGGTTGCTTTGTACAATAATGGCGCCATTCGGATTCATAGAGCGACAAATTTAGTTAATTAAGGCGGCTTTCGCAAGACTTGCAGATTTGCTGAAAAACTTACTTTTAG
This sequence comes from Fibrobacter succinogenes, assembly GCA_902800345.1. GTDB lineage: Bacteria > Fibrobacterota > Fibrobacteria > Fibrobacterales > Fibrobacteraceae > Fibrobacter > Fibrobacter succinogenes_H. The sequence continues at coordinate 30,726 of CADCDO010000009.1, read as the reverse complement.
GGGTTAGGACTTATAAAAGTGGTTAGTAAACAGTGGTTAGTAAACAGGGCTGCGTTCTTTCGGCCTAAAAAAAACTCCCCGGATTTGAGTCCGAGGAGTCTTTCGAGCCGCCCAGCAGATTTGAACTGCCGACCTGCTGATTACGAATCAGCTGCTCTACCAGCTGAGCTAGAGCGGCGAACGGGGACAAATATAGCAAAACAATTATTTCTTGTCAAGATTTACTGACAACCTTTATTTTTTTTTCTATGATTGGTTTACGAAAAATTTTAACATGGAAACGGAAATATGGCTAACGAATCTAATACCAATAATTCTGAATTGAAGGCGTTCTTTATCAACCACGGTACAAAGATCGCCGTGGCGTTTGTCGTCGTCTTCGCGGTGATTGCTGGGATTGTCCAGTACAAGGATGCCCGCAAGGCTGCTGCTGCCGAACAGAGCGAACTCCTCGGCGTCGGTCTGACCTACCTCTACGCAAACGAAAAGGATAGCGCCCTCGTTGAATTCGAGGCGAAGATTGCTTCGGGCAAGCTCGAAGGTCTTGCTCTTGCTAAGGCATCGCTCCTCGCCGGTAACGTCAAGTACGAAAAGCGTGACTATGACGGAGCCGCGGTTCTCTTCCAGAAGACTTTGGACAATGCCGGCTCGGTCGCTCTCGTGCGTTCGGCCGCCATGCACGGTCTTGCCGCCGTGAAGATGGAAAAGGGCGATTTCTCCGCTGCCGCAAAGTTCTTGGAAGACTACATTGCCGAATTCGGCAAGCGCACCGGCGACAAGGAAGACCGTTACCAGAAGGACGAACCGGCTGACGAAGTCCCGATGGTTGCCGACGCGATGTGGAAACTCACTCTCGTGTACCAGCAGCTCGGTGCGACGGACAAGGCAAAGACCGTTGCTGAACGTTTGTTGCACATCTATGGCGACAACCGTGCCTTCGCTGACAAGGCCAGAAAGTTCCTCGCTAGCATTTAATCGTTGAAATAATTGGAATTGAGGCTCGTCTCCTTATCGGGGACGGGCTTTTTTATATGTTGACGTTGTTGTATAACATAATGGAGGGGTTTCAAGGAAAAAAAACTGATGAAATCTTTATAAAAATCAATTTACAATCAATACCTCTTTAAAAGAGTATATTGATGTTATACACAACTTAAAATGGGAGGGTGCACCATGAAAAAACTTTTCTTGACGTTGTCGATGGCCGCCATACCGTTCGCATTTACTGCTTGCGGTGATTCCGTGGAGAGGCTTGTTGATGACATGGTTCGGGACGGCATTCGCTGCGAAACTAAGGAGTATGACCAGGCGAAGTGCGACAAGCTTACTGTTGAGTACAGGGAACGCAAGAGCAAGTTCACCGAAGAAGAACAAAAAGAGGTGGAAAAGAGAGTATTTACGAGATTCTTCGAGGAACTGGCAATCTTGAAAGAAAAGGAAAAGGCTAAAAAGAAGAAACAGTAGTTCGAATTAAAGGGCCAATGTCCAGCCGATGGCGAACAGGATGTAATAGGCGAAAACTCCAGAAATGTCGGCAATGCCGGTAGGCGCTCCCCAGCGGAGCGTCTTTTTTTTGGGGATGAATCCGCAAAGGAGCCCGGCGATAAAACCGTACAGGTGGCCGAGGATGTCGGCGTTTTCGCCGAGACCGAGGAACACGGCGAGCGAGGCGGCGCCGCAGAGCGGCGCGAACCGGCGGAGCATGCCGTGCGTTTCGCGCGGCATGAGCCGGAACTCGATGACGGCAAGGCAACCGATGGTGGCGAATACGAATCCAGAAAAGCCGAGCGAACGAAAGTTTGTCTGGACTGTGAGCGCCACGAAAAAGTTGGCGACAGCGCTTGCGACGGCTAGAAACGGCACGAGTTTGGCAAGCGGGATGCGGTAATGCAAAAGGCTCAGCGCGAGGAATCCGGAGACGAGGTTCCCGGCGAGATGTCGCCCGTCGCCATGGAGCGTCATGGCGGTAATGGCGCGCCACCATTCTCCGCGCAGAATTTTTCCGGCATCGGCGATGCCTGCGCTGTTCATCTGGCTTACGGCATTCGAAAAGTCGAGTAACGTGCAAACGACGGGAACTGCTAGCACCCAAAGCGGTTGCAGGCTGAATTTTAGCGGAAGTGGCGGGTTGTCGTTGCGGGGCGGGTTCTCGAGGTGGTAAAGGCGAATTTGAAATTGTGCGGTGCGCCGTTTTTCGGGTTCGACGAAAATTTGAAACGGTCCGTCTTCGGAACGGTCGATGCGGTGCGAGATTCCTTGCGACAAGAGGACGAGACTTTCGTCACGAATTTGTTTGAAAGAGCCTTCGCTTACGCGGATGTCGGAAGGCTGTTCGGGCTCGTCGTTTTGTTCGATGGATGGTTGAGCGGACTCTTGATTTGTCGGCAAGATTGCGTTTGGGCCAACGGCGCGAGACTCTTCGTCAAGTTTATCTGTAACTGGCCTGCGGCGAATCATCGGCGACATAAAACGGGGCATGGCTACCTTCCTTTTGCATCGTTAGTAAAAACGGACATTCTATTCTCACTGTTTTTGTTTAAAAGCAAACCGCGTGCCAAAAAGGGAAATCTGCTCAAAAAAGTAAAAATTCACTAAAAACCAAAAACAATAGGTTCCTCACTTATTCAAAAGATAACATGCAAATGTTTCAAAAGCAAATGATTAAAGCATTTTTTTGAAACTCTGTCAGAATATCTGAGCTGCCGAGGTGAGGGCGAACTTTCCGGTTGCGGTTTCGCATTCGGCACGGACGTAGGCAAAACCGAATGTCGCGACCGGAATGTCGGCGTGGTCGGGCGCTGCGATAAGGCTCCCGAGCATGATTTCTTCGTCGGGGGCGGGCTTGCCGTTGGGACGCATGCGGCGACCGTAAATGCGGATGTAGCGGAAGCCGCCGCCGGTTTCCTTGTTGCTGCGGGCGTGGAACGTGATATCCTTGCCGTCGCGTTCCCACCAGAGGGCGGGGCCATCCGTGATGTAGCAGTTGTCGCCCGAGAAGGCGGCGTTGATGTCGTCGAGAGAGAGCGAACCTTTACTGGATCCTGCTCCTTCGAACCTAACTCTACTAAGGCAACGAGTTGCCAAGTATCGTATATCGACTTCGACCTGGCGGTCTTCGCTCAGGATGACACTTTGGGGATTACGCATTAACGGAGATTCTTGATTTGCGTCACTTCCAACTTCCAACTTCCTACTTCCTACTCTAATCACCGTGCGGACGTTTCCGAAGATATGCGCGCGGGTATGCTTGAGCGTGAGGAGCGGCAACTCGACTGCGGTCATGCTGTTCAGATCGCCATGGGCGTCGTTTCCGCCGATGGGCAGCAAATAATTGCCTTTGCCGAGCTCGTTTATCCAAAACTCACGACCGAGCTTGAAGCCTTCGTCGCGTACTCCGTTCCAGAACTGGAGTCCTCGAATGGTATGCTTGTTGTTCAGTTGCAAGTCTTCGGGTTTCCAGTAGCCTCTGCGGAAAATGAACTTTTCCAAAAGTCCCATTTGCTGGAAGGGGTGGGCTGCGAAGCAGTGCGCCCCGGTCATGTTCAGGATTTGCTTGATGCTGCGGGTGGGCTTGTTGTCGAGCCAGTAGCGTCCGCAGTCGCCGAGCCCCGGGAGGTAACCTTCGGGGGCGAGGACGGTCATATGGACGTTCTCGCCTTTGCTGTTCCCGGCGGAGACTTCTTCGCCTGCGAGCATGAGCGGCATGTCGTTTCCGTTTTCGTCTTTGCTTGGGAGGGCTGCAATTTCTTCGCGCAGTTTCTGGAATCGCGGGACGGGCGATTCGGCTTCTTTGGTGTAGTCTTCTAGCGTGAACGCGAAATCGTAGGCGTGGTCGGTGCAACTCACAAAATCGAGCCCGACGGCTTTGGCCGCTTGTTGCAACACTGCGGGCGTGGCGCCATATTCCACGTGGTCTGCGGAGTAGTGCGTGTGGCAGTGCATTTCGCCTGCGGCGTAGCCGGGGGCGATGGGCGGGGCTTCGTTCAAAACTTTAAAACGCAGCGGTTTTTGGGGGAGTCGCGGCAAGTTCCAACGTTCAAAAGTTTGGGTCTTGCCTTCTCTTTGGACGGTCAGTTTGCAATAGGCTTCATAAGTTCCTGTTGGGATTTCGCCGAGCGGGAACGGGATGAATTGCATTTGTTCGTGGGCGTCGAAGTCCAGGTCCTTTTGGATCTCGATGTCCGGTTTGCTGAATCCGTCAACGGAGTGCTTGAGGCGTATCTCGACCGTTTTTATTTTCGTCGGGAAACGGTCTGCGTCCCGTATGACAATCCATAGCGTGGGTTCGACTCCCGGCACGAACTGGAACGGGGAATCGACGATGATTTCGGGCCATGGTTTGTAAAGGAGCGACCAGGGTAGCCTGAATTTAAAATGCGTCTCGGCGTAGCGCAGTTTTTCCCCTGGCCATAAACTCATCAGTCACCTTTTGATTTGGTGTTGGCTGGGGCGGCTGTCGCATTTTTCTGCGGGGCCACAACGTTTGCGTTTGCCGAATCGGCTACGGCTTTACTGACGGAATCGACTTTCGCACTGTCCGTGACGTTTGCATTCGTGCTGTCGGCAACGTTCGCGCCCGCTTTCGTGCTGTCCACGACATTCGTTTTTAACGAATCGGCGACGTTCTTCAGCGAGTCGGCAACGTTCGTGTCCGCTTTCGCACTGTCCGCAACGTTCGTTTTTAACGAATCGGCGACGTTCTTCAGCGAGTCCGCAACGTTCGTGTCCGCTTTCACACTGTCCACGACATTCGTTTTTAACGAATCGGTGACGTTCTTCAGCGAGTCCACGATGTTCGATTTCGTTTTCAGCGAATCTACGATGCGCACGGATTTTTTCTTGCTCTTTGGCGTGTCATCGTCATCGTCGTCGTCATCATCGTCATCGCTGTCGTCGTTGATTTTCGGTTTGTTCCAGAATCCAAAAGTTCCCCTGATTTGCAGCTGGATTCCGCCAAGGTTCCATTTGGCGGTCTCTTCGGGGCCGTTCGGCACGATGTCCGAGAATTTCTTGTCCGACTTCACGGAAATGGAATTGAATCCAATATCGCCATAAAGTTTAAAGTTTTTCCAGCTGGCGAAAAGGTAGCCGACGCTTACGCCGAAACCTGCTCCGAGGAGAGGAGTCTTTGCTCCGAGGTAGCCCCACGTCGTGTAGATTTCGGTCCCCGGCAAAGCCCAGTACCAGCGCACCGCGATGCTGAAAAGCCCGCCCGTGCTGAGCGTGATGAAATTTTTCGGGAGCGCAAAACGGTATTCGAGGAATAGCGGGACGCCCTGGAGCGTGTATTCGTAGCTATGGGTCTTGCCTTTGCGGTCCGTCAAGACGACGGATTCGTTGTCGTAAATAAAGCCGATGCCCGCACTGATAAAATGGTCTTCCATGAACTGGTATTGCAGACCGGCGGTAACCGGGAAGCAGAAGTTCACTTTTTGGAAATCCTGTTTTGCGACGTTCAGGGATTCCGCGTTGTTGACTGCGTTTGCCCTGAATCCGTAATAGATGGTGTCGATGGCTTCTTGGAAATACTTTCGTTCTTCAAAACTGATGAACGAAATCGAGGGCTGGACGAATATGGATAGAATGGAGTTGTCGTGGTCCAGTTTTTCTTCACTGGCGGCAAAGGCGCTTATGGAAAACGCCAATGCCATGACGAGTGAAAAAAACGTATTTCGGGACTTTGACTTCATCGGATGTTTAGTTCACCAGGTTCTTTTCTTCTTTCTGGATACGCTTCTTTTCGGCTTCTTGCTGGAGCTTCTTTTCGTAAGTCTTTTCAGCCTTTGCAATCTTTGTTTCGGCCTTTTCGATGCGTTTCTTTATGTCCTTGTCGTCTCCGGCTTCGTTTTGCGCAATCGCAAGGTATTCCCTGGCGGGCTCGAACTGGTCGAGGTCCGTGTAGGCGTCAGAAATGAGGAAGAGGACTTCTTCTCTACGCTTGGACTTGGGATAGGCTTCCAAAAATTCCTTGAAGTAGATGACGGCGGCTTGCGGCTTTTCCATGCGCAGGTAGAGGCGGCCCGTCTGGAATTCCTTTTCGGCCATTCGATCGACAAGGCGGTCGTAATAGTAGTTCACGGAGTCGCGGAGGGGCGTATTCGGGTGGTTTGCCAAATAGCGCTCGAAGTCCTTCATGGCGGTCGTCGTGTTCGATTCGTCGCGGTCAATCCTGTATTCTATGTTGAACGACGAGACTGCCTTGCGGTATTCCGCGGTTTCTGCGAATGGCGAGCCGGGAAAGTTCACGATGAAGCTTCCGTATTCGCCGCGGGCTTCAATCCACTGCTTCAGGTTGAAATGGCTTTCGGCAAGCAAAAACTGAGCTTGTTCCATGTAGCCCGACCCTGCACAGGTAGAAAGAATTTCTTCGAGCTTTTCGACAGTGCGTCCGTATTTTTCGGCCTTGAAGAGTTCTTCGGCTACGTCGTAGCGCTTTTTACACCATTTTTTTCATTTTTTTTCTTTGGTTAATTCTAACTTTCACGCTGTAAAGTAGAAAAAAACGACTCTAGAGAAAAATGATTTTAGTCCGCTATGTCTTGAAAGAGCTGATTGGGCCTTTTTTGGCTTCGCTCTTTGGCATCACTTTTTTGTTTGTTGTTGACTTTTTGGTCAAAATCTTGGACAATGTGCTGTCCAAGGGTTTGCCTGCATCTACGGTCATCGAAATTTTTGTGCTGAACCTTGCATGGATGCTTTCGCTCTCGATTCCGATGGCTGTGCTTGTGGCAAGCCTTATGGCGTTTGGGCGCTTGTCCGGCGACCAGGAAATTACGGCGGTCAAGGCTGCCGGTATTTCGCCTTTGTCGCTTATGCGTCCGGTGCTTCTCGTCGCCCTGCTGCTTTCCGTGTTGATGGTCGTGTTCAACAACTGGGTGCTCCCGGAGGCGAACCACAGGTCGGTCGAACTGATGAATGCCGTTTCGCGCAAAAAGCCTCACGTGTTTGTCGATGCCGGGCGCCTCATCACACAGTTCCCGGGAGTCCAGCTCTGGGTGAACCGCATCGATCCCGTCTCGGGGACGTTGTACGGAATCCAGATTTTCGAAATGGAAAAGAAGGGGGCTCCGCGTATCGTCTATGCGGACAGCGCTTCGATGGACTATGTAGATAACGGGGCGACCCTCATGCTCCGTCTCCGCAGCGGCGAGACACATCTCGTCGATCCGGACGATGTCGACAACTACTTCCGTATCCGGTTCTTCTCGCAGGATTTGGCTATGCAGAACGTCGATGACCGCCTGGAGCGCCGTAGCCGTAGCTACAGGAGCGACCGTGAAATGCCGGTCGAGATGATGTGGGACGTGGTGACGGACGCGCGCGCGAAGTACGATTCGGCTTCTGTTATTGCCCGCAATCGCCGTCTATCCACGCTTGTCCGTATCCGCGAACTAGTCGATGGGGATAGCGTTATCCCCGCCTCTGTCGGTGGCGCCCCGAAGGTGGATTCCATGCTGTTCGTGCAGGGACTCCGGAAAGTCCGTGTGCAGGAAACGACTACGCTACGTACAACAGAACGCTCCTGGAGCCGCATGGAAAGCGAACTCAAGCGAGCCGCCCAGTACATGGTCGAAATCCACAAAAAGTTCAGCACCGCATTTGCTTGCTTTATATTTATCTTGATTGGCGCCCCGCTGGGAATCATGGCCCGCAAGGGCGGTATCGGTACGGGAATCCTTTACAGTCTTGCGTTTTTCGTCATCTACTGGATTTGCCTGATCGGTGGCGAGAACCTCGCAGACCGTCTGATTGTTTCTCCGGAACTGGCCATGTGGATTTCGAATGTCATCATCGGCGTGTTCGGCATCCTCCTCACATGGGCGATGGTGCGGGACCGTTTCTCGGGCGATTCCAAAATGAAACGGTTCTTTGGATCCATGGGCCGATTTGTCGTCTTTAGGGTGATTGGCCGTATCTTCGGTAGTATCTTTGGCAAAATCGCGGAGTTGTTCTGATGAAGTTTTCGCGATATCTTATCTGGAACTTTTTGAAAATGTTCCTCATCGTGGTCTGCGGTGCGATTCTCATTTTCGTGGTCATTGACTTTGTCGGGAATATCAAGACGTGGCTTGCCCGCGATATGAAACTCGTGGGAGATTATTATCTCAGCTATCTTCCGTATATTTTGTACTTGATTACTCCGGTGGCCTTGTTTATTGCGGTCCTTGCTTCGGTCGGGAACATGGCGCGACACCTAGAAATGAGTGCCATGCAGAGTTCCGGGCAGAGTCCGTTCAAGACGCTCCTCCCGATATTTATGTTGGGCATTTTCTTGTCGTTGGGCTCTTACGAAATGAGCGAACGCTGGCTTCCGGATGCAAACCACAGACGTTTCGAAATCATGGAGACCAACGCGCAAAAACGCAAGAATCCCCGCATCAAGGAAAAGCAGGATTTCACGTTTATCGACAGCGAAAAGAGCAGCTGGTTCTTCAAGTATTATTCCGGTACGAATAAGCTTGGGCGAGACGTGGTCCTCCTCATCCGTGACCGCGGGCGCCTGGTCGAACGTTACGACGTGCGCTTGATCCGCTGGTTCGAACAAGATTCGCTTGCCTATTGGATTTTTGAAAACGGTTACCATCGCGTGTTCAAAAAGGACGGCTCCGTCGAGGTGTTCCCCGTGAAGAAAAAAGTCATGAAAGGGTTGGTACAGACCCATCCGAACGACTTGATTAACGAGCGCCAGCTTGCCGACGAAATGGATTCCAAGATGGTCAAGGCGCGTATAGACGTGCTCAGGCGTTCGGGCGAAGATACCCGAGCCATGGAGACCGCGCTCCAGTTCAAGTATTCGGCGCACTGGATGAACCTGATTGTCCTTTTGATCGGGGCGGCCCTTTGCCACCGGTATAGCCGTTCTGGGGGGCTTTCCCAAAAATTCGGTGTTGGCCTATTGCTAGTTTTTAGCTATTATATTCTTGAGAGAATCGGGCTTAAAATGGGTGAAAATGGAGCGCTATCGCCATTTTGGGCAGCGTGGAACAGCCACTTCATTTATGCCGGTCTCGCGTTTGTCATGTTATATAGATCATTCCGCTTGTAGAGGGTTGTATGTCCGTATCTGAAATATTGTTTGTTGTTGCCGGTGCTTTGCTTGGTCTTGCTTTTCAGGGGGGAATGTTCCTTTTCCTTATCCCGTTTGCGGTTGTCGCTTTCTCGCTAGCCTTTATGAACCGCCCGAATATTCCGGCGAATACGTCAGTCATTCCTGTTATCAAGAGCAACAAGCATTCCACGGCTTTGACTCCGGTCGTTTCCCCGGATTTGCGTCATGAGTTTACGAATGAAGCCAAAATGGAATCGAACGAACCGAATTCTTCGCTCCGCGTGAACCAGGTGTGGGCTCGTGCAAATTCCGATGTCGATAAGGCTTTTGGTGATATTTTACGTTGTCTCAAGGTGCTGATGCCGCAGGCGAATACGCTTACCATATTTACGAATGGCGGGGCCGCCAATGAATTCAGGTTGCGGACGTTCCAAAGTGATATCCCGAACTGCATCGATACCGGGGCGAAGATTACCGAGAACATGGGAATCCTGAGCCAGCTTCTGCGCCCCGAAGTATCCCGCATTTTGGAGGGTGACCTCCTGGTCGGGAAACGTCTTACGTACTACATCGAGAATCGAATGATCCGTTCGTTGATGGGGGTTCCGCTCCTGGACCGCAACGACCGTCGCCTGGGAGTTTTGCTTGTGGATTCCTTGCACCCGAATGCGTTTACGGCAGCCGAGGCGCAGGCGCTCACGTATATCGCCCAGGCCATGTATTTGGTGAGTTTCAAGAGCTATGTTTCGGCTCAGAATTTTATTGAACAGCAACAGTTCAGCGTTCTTTACCGTTACCAGCGCAAGTTCTTCCAGACGATGTCCGTGAAGGATATTTACAAGCAGATGTTCGAATATGTCAAGGAAAACATGCCGTTCGACCGTTTGACGATTCTTGCGCTCGACAAGCCCAAGGAAGGTTCTGGCCGCGTGGTCTATAGCGTCGGCATGGATTCGGAACAGTTCCGCGACAAACAGTTTACGTTGTCTGACAAGGGCATCTTTGTTCTCGCCTTGATCAGGAACCGTCCGGTCATCCGTTCGTTCGATGCCGGCTACATCGAGTACGTGCCGCGCCTGAACGATTTTGAAAAACGTAACATGGAACTGCGGCAGTTGTTCGTAATGCCGGTGTCTTCGGAACCGGACTCCAAGACGGCGGAACTTGCAATTTGTCTTGAAAGCCGCTACAGCAACCGCTATCAGGATCACGAAAAGAAACTCCTCAAGGCGTTTGCCGGCGTTGCAGGTTTTGCTTACGCTCGCGCTTGCCAGTTCGAAAAGGGCAAGGATCTTGCGACACGGGACGGCCTTACGGGACTCATGAACCACCGTTCGCTGCAAGAGGCTCTCCGGACGGAGAAGGTTCGTGCCGACCGCAAGAAGTACAATATCGGCATCCTCATGATGGATATCGACCACTTCAAGAGGGTGAACGATACTTATGGTCACCCGGTCGGAGATGAAGTCATCAAGGGTATCGCTTCTGCAATCAGCGGTGAAATCCGCAAGGAAATTGATGTCGTCGCACGCTACGGCGGTGAAGAGTTTGTGGTGGCGCTTATCGACACGACGCCGGAAGGCATGATCGAAACTGCTGAACGTATCCGCAAGGCGGTGAGCAAGCTGGAGTTCAACGTGCACCTGACGGACCCGCTGCGTGTGACGGTGAGCATCGGCTGTTTCCTCGTGGAACCGGAATTCTCGGACATGAAGAAGGCCGTGAACAATGCGGACCAGGCGCTTTACAAGGCAAAGGACGGCGGCCGCAACCAAGTCGTCCGCTTTGAAACCGTCGAAACCGAAGCGGTGGGCGTTTAGGGCTATGAGCTATGAGGTCGCTCGCTTGATTCCCTTGCGCGTCATTCTCGACCGTTAGGGAGGGAATCCATACGGTTCTAATGCCTTCACTGGATACTTCGTTACACTCAGGATGACGCCCCTAAGCTCTAAGTTCTACCAACTTCATACAACCTAACCACTAACCACCAACCACTAACCTATGTTCACTGCTATTGATTGGATCGTCTTATTCGGCTACTTGCTCCTCTCGCTTGCGATAGGCTTGTGGGTTTCTCGCGGAAACAAGAACCTCAAGGAATACATGTTCGGCGGCGGCTCGATGCCGTGGGTGGCCGTGGGCATCAGCCTCATCGCGACTTCCGTGAGCGCGACGACGTTTCTGGGTGCGCCTGCAGACGTCTATGGCGACGACATGACGTTTTTGATGTTCCAGATTGGCGCCTTGCTGAGCATTTTCGTGGTGGGTTTTGTGTTTATTCCGCGGTTCCGCACGTCGGGCATTTCGAGCGCTTATGAACTTTTCGAAGTGCGTTTCGGGAGCAAGTCGGTGCGTCGCTTGGCGGCCATCTTTTACTGCTTGCATTTGCTGCTCCGCACGGGAATTTTACTTTATGCGCCATCGCTTGTGCTTGCACAGATTTTGCACATCGACCTGAAACTGGCGATAATCGTTTCGGCGGCGGTCGCCATTTTCTACACGTGGTTCGGCGGCATCAAGGCGGTTATCTGGACAGACGTGATGCAGTTCGTCGTGTTCTTTGGCGGCGGCGCGTTTGTGCTTTGGCTCATTGCGAGTGCGGTGGGTGGCTTTGGCGAGATGGCGACGCTTGCAAGCGAAGCCGGCAAGACGCGTTGGTGGAATCCGTCGATGGATGTTTCGAATGCGCGAACGCTTATCTCGGCGGGTTTTGCTTATGCGATTCTTGAAATTGCGATTCGCGGTTGCGACCAGCAGTTCGTGCAGCGTTACCTCAGCTGCAAGGACGTGAAGGCGGCGAACCGTTCGAGCATCCTTTCGATGGTGCTTGGCTGTGCCGTTTCGATTCTCTTTTACTGGGTGGGTGCCGCCCTTTACGTTTATTACAACGTATCAAAAGTGGCGACTGTTCCGGCGGGCATCGGGCAGAATGACGTGTTCCCGTACTTTATTGTGAACGGGCTTCCGGTCGGTGTGACGGGCTTGATTGTCGCGGCTATTTGCGCGGCGGCCATGAGCAGCCTTTCGGGCGCCATCAATTCGCTCAGCAATACGTCCGAACGCGACTTCCTCGGCTGGGACGAATCTGCGGGAATGGGCGGGCTCAAGCGCGCCAAAATCTGGACGGCTGTCTGGGGCGTGCTAGGCGTGTTCTTTGCGCTCTTTGCGGCAACGCAGCAGGGGAGCCTCCTCAAGAACGCCCTCTTCTTTACGGGACTTTTCACGGGCCCGCTTCTTGGCATGTTCCTCCTTGCGTTCTTCGTGAAGGGACTCAAAAGCTGGCAGGTGATTACTGCCGTGCTTTGCGGCATGGTAAGCCTCGTCTTGATCCAGGGAATTCCTGCGTTTCATGTGCCTGCTGTTTTTGAAGAAACGTTCAGTTGGCCGTGGATGCCTTTCATCAGTATGACCACGACGATTGTGGTGGCGGTTGTGTTGAAGTTCGTGGCAAATCTTGTTTGCGTAAAACGCGGATGATGATAAGTTTACCGAGAATTTCACTGGAAAAGAGCATGACGAAGAAATTAAGCTGAACTACTTCGGCGCACGCTATCTCGACCCGATGCTGGGAATGTGGACAAGCGTGGACCCGATGAGGCAATTTGCTAGCCCGTATCTGAGCCACACTGGGGTTAAATAAGATGGTCGCATAAGCTACTATATTCATTAAGAAACATCTCAAAGGTACTCTGGCAACCTTTTTCTGTATATAAGGCCGGCAAGGCGGTTGACATGTATTTCCTGGGGGGTATTTTTGACGCTTTCAGCGTCCGTGGCTGCGGCTCCCAAATGGGTCCGCAAGCGGCCCCGCTTGTTCGCCTTGCACACTTTTTTTATATTACCAGTATGGCGTTAAAGAGATTTCCCATTGGTGTGCAGGATTTCGCGGTAATTCGCGAAGACGGCAAGTACTATGTTGACAAGACCGAATTGATTTACAAGATGGTCAATGCGGATCGGTATTACTTTCTATCCCGCCCGCGCCGTTTCGGGAAATCGCTGCTGGTCAGCACGCTCCAGTATTATTTTGAGGGGCGCAAGGAGCTGTTCGCGGGCCTCGCGATGGAAAAACTCGAGACCGAGTGGAAAAAGTACCCGGTCATCCGGCTTGACATGAGCATTGTAAAATACTCGGACAAAGATTCCCTCGCAAATTCGTTGAACAAAATTTTAGAGCCTCAAGAAAAAAGATTCGCGGTTACACCTGAACCGGACAACCATACTTGGGGCGTCCGTATGTCACGAATAATTGAAGCAGCACATGAGCAGACTGGTAGCCAGGTGGTTGTGCTGGTCGATGAATACGATGCCCCGATGCTTGATACTTTCGGTATGGAATCTTTTGAGGATATTCGAGTCCAGGTTCGCAGCCTCTACAGTCCATTGAAGGCTTTGGGCGGCATCCTCCGCTTCGTATTCCTCACGGGCATCAGCAAGTTCAGCCAGCTCAGCATCTTCAGCGAACTCAACAATTTGAAAGTCATCACGATGAACGATGACTATGCGGCTATTTGCGGCATTACGAAGGAAGAAGTGCTGACGCAGATGCAGCCCGAAATTCAGGCGCTTGCCGACAAAAATGGCATGACTTATGACGAGGCCTGCGAGGCGCTCAAACGCCAGTACGACGGTTATCATTTCAGTAAAAACTCACCGGACGTTTTCAATCCGTTCAGTCTGATAAACGCACTGAGTGACAAGGAACTGGCAAATTACTGGTTCGCAACGGGAACACCGACGATTCTGACCAGGCTTGTAAAAAAATACCGGATGGATGCGGAACTGTTCGACAAGGGTTTTGCCGTAGCGCCCGAGGTGTTCGATGCGCCTACCGAGACCGCAGAAAACCCGATTCCGATGCTTTACCAGAGCGGATACCTTACGATCAGGGAATTCCACAATGGCAGCTTTACGCCCTACGTGCTCGCATTTCCGAATCATGAAGTATCCGAGGGCTTTACCAAAAGCCTGTTGACGTACTATACAAAGCAGGATGCCGCAGCCTATTCGTCTGTCGTGAGCCGTGTTATCCAGGGGATGGAGAATGGTGACGTAGATTCGGTACTACAGGTTATCAGGGCGTACATGAGCGGCGTACCGTACGACGCCGAATCGCAGAACGAACTGCATTACAAGACAATTGTGTATTGCGTGTTCAGCCTCGCGACCCCCTACCTTACCCGTTGCGAAGAAAAATCGGCTGCAGGGCGCTGCGATGTTGTTGTCGAGACCTCAGACGCTGTTTATATGTTCGAGTTTAAGCTTGACGGGAAGGGAACTGTTGACGACGCCCTCAGGCAAATTGACGACAAGGGTTACTTGATTCCGTACTCGGCTACAACAACCAAGGACGGCTCGCCGAAAAAGTTGTTCAAGATTGGTGTGACGTTTGACTTGGAAAAGCGTACCATCGGCGAATGGAAGGTTGTAGAGGCATAAACGGGTCGGGCAGGCGTATCTCCAAGACGCGCTGGGTCAAAAAAGGTCGATGCTTTTTCAATTGGGAATTGGCTAATGCTCCTTTTGTATAGCAGGAAATATGCCGTCATGGATTGCGGTAGAAATCCCGTAAAATTTATTTTTCTGAATAGCCGCTAAGAAATTAAGTAGTTTATCATTCGGTGGCGTCATCCTTCGTGTCTGTTGGTGGACAGGAAAGGGAATCCATATATTTAGGGATATTAAAGATGTGGAAAATTGGACTTTTTCTATGTTGTGTTTTGTTGTTTTTGGCTGGGTGCATGTGGCCGCTTGAAAACCCAATGGCGTTTAGCAGTGTTTTGATTTACAGTAGTAAATATGAATTAAAAAAGGATCAACGCTTAAACTCTGTTATTCATGTTGGTAATCCTGTTAGACAAGTCAATGATTGTTTGATTAAACAAGAAAAAGATGGCCATGTAGTAACAGAAACTATGCTTGGTGGAGCTTGTACAGATGGCTGTATTGTACAGTGGCTTGTCGATTCAAATGTTGTTGAGCAAATAAGTTTGCTGGAGTTGACTAATGGTAATGATTATAAAGTAATTGATTTACTCGTTGAACTCGAAGAAAAAAGATTTTTTTTAGGTCCACCTAAAGGAAATCATTGGGAAATAAATTTGGATTCTTTGAAAAAATTAAATTGATATCAGTATAGGAGAAAATATGCAAAATAAGGTTTCGTATATCGTCATCATCGTGCTTGCGTTTGTGTGCCTCTTGCTTTCTATGAGGCTTTCGCACGAAGGAAATGCGGCGAAACAGGCAGAATCTGCCGAACAGGCGAAGGCTTCCGCGAGCGAGTCTGCGAACACTAAGGATAGTTGGAATGTCATTTCTCTTTCGACAAGTGAGCAAGAGATGTTTGTTGCTGACGAGTACAAGATTACGTTCAAGATTGTCCAAAAGCAAAAAGAGAAGAGCCGTGCTTTTGCCTTGCTGAACGAAAGCCGCGAAAAGGTTCTATCGATGCTCAAGGAATTGAATGTCGATAAGTCAAGCTACGATCTCCGTTCGATGCGTATTTCTAATGACATAGAACGTCGCCGCGATGGCAAGAGAGTTAAGGTGGGCTATGAGGCCGAGCAGGAGGTCGAGATAAAGCTTGCGACCAAGTCCCTTAGCGATGCTGTTGAGCGTAAACTAGCAACTCTCGATTTTATAGATGATTTTGAGACTGCCGGCGGATTGAAAAATGCCGATTCGCTAGAGGTCGAAACGATAAAGCGTACATGTAAGAAAGTGCTGGAACAGGCTGATGTATATGCAAGAAGTGTCGGTGCTAAGGTGGGGAAGGTTCTTGCCGCAGAAGGTAATTCCAATGTGAATGAGCGCAATAGCTATTCTGATTCTGTAGGCATCAACGCTCGTTTGAATGTGTCTGTGCAGATTCAGGGTCGTGATGAACCCAAGCAATCTTATGTCCAAGTTCACCAAGAAGAATCGAAGAAATTTTTGGCGGATTTGTTTACTATTTCTGCAGGAGCGATTGTCGATGGCGACGACAGAGAGAAAATTTACAGTCAGGTGGGGCGCGTGAAGGATTCTATTGTGGCTCTCGCTAGAAATTTGGGTGTTGCCGAATCCGAAATAGAAGTCCATACCGCAAGGATTGGAATTAGATCTAGATGGGATTATACGAACAACGAGTCTAAGAAAAATCGTTTTAAGGCCCGCCAGTTTGTGACGGTCAATTTTACGTCTAAGCAGGATGCTGCCGTATTCTTGGCAGAAATTGGTGGTGCAGAAAATGTGACTATTAATTATGTTCATTCTGTATTGAAAAATCGCGATTCTCTTAAGGTTCTCGTGACTGAAATTGCCGGGAAGAAGGCCATGGTGCGTGCCCGAGCGATTGCTGAAGGCTTTGGCGGAAGCTTGGGCGATGTCGTGTATGTGGGGAACAATACGTCTTACGACTACAACGTGGTCAACGAGATTTCTTATGAATCTAGTGCCAGAGGCAATAGCTTGCTAGGAAACAACCGAGGTCTTTCGGATGGCGTTTATTTTGATGGCTTGGCCGGTCTTTTGGGTGATGGCGATGGCGGTGTTGCCTCGGGCATGATTGCGGATTCTGTTGAAGTTAGTTCTAGCGTGAATGTAATCGCTAATCTCAAGTAAAGTGGTCTTTCGCCTGAAAAATGACTATTTTAAATCCATAAAAGTTGAACCATTAAAAAAGGGGTAAAATGATGATGCAAAAATTGCTCAATATCATCTATCTCATCGTGCTCGTCGTGTGCGTGTGCTTGATTATTCGCGTCTTCAATGCGCAACCGGCAAGCGTTTCTGCTGTTACAGCCTCCAATGCCAATGGCGCCACGGCAATCGAGATTCCGCGTATCGAGGTCTCGGCGTCCGAAACCAAGAAGTTTGCCGCTGACAAGTTCGAGATGGGCTTTAGCCTCGAAATCCGCGGCAAGGACAAGGAAGCTGTTTCCAAGCGCCTGGCGGAACGCCGCTCCGTGATTTTCGAAAACGTGAAACAGCTCGACATTCCGCAATCGGATGTGGAACAGAACAGCATCGATATCCGCAAGGAATGGTCTTATCGCAACAGCAAGCGCGAACTCGTTGGCTATGTGGCAACGCAGAATTTTGTCATTACGGTGAACAGGAAGATTGATGCTGCCGCTCTCGTGCAGGCCCTTTCTTCGGAAGCGGATGTTGAAATTCATCGCACGTCGGCACAGCTCAAGGACGTGGATGGCGTGCAGTCTAAGGTCATCAAGGCCGTGGGCGAGAAGGCTCGGAGCAAGGCCAAAGATTATGCCGAAGGCGTTGGGGCAAAGCTTGGCCGCGTGTTGCAAATCAATGGCGAAGGCGGCGGAGTTTACTACAGGCCGATTCGTCTCCGCACGAATGGCCTCATGATGGCGAAAAGCGTGATGATGGATGGCGCTGCAGAAGCTGCTCCCGACGAAAGTGCAATTGCCGATTCCGTCGAGGTGAGTGCTTCCGTCCGCGTTGTGTTTGAACTAAAGTAATTCTAATAAACTATCTTCATATTCCCGGGCCGCCTTTTCGAGGGCGGCTTTTGTCGTATCCGGGCCGCATCCGTAGAATCCGAGCGGCTTAAACCATTTCATGCCGGCGGCGTTCGCGGTCATTTCGAACGGGATGAGCATTTCTTCGGCCGTATAGCGGTTGAGCCCTTCGTGGGTGTAATGTTCCGCTGCGGCGCCTGCGGTAAACACGACGCGCACGGGCATGCCCTTCAAGAAGTTGTCGGCGCTATAGACGATAGGACTCATGACCTGGTCTTGCCAGTCGCGCAAACTTGCGGGGGAGTTGTACCAATATATAGGGAACTGCCACACGATCGCTTTCGATTCGCGGAGCAATTTTTTTTCAGCCTCCAAGTCGAAATAGCCATGAATTCGATTTTTGTCAAGGTGGTGAAACACAAAATTGGGAATTTTTCTGTTGATATCCTCTAAGTATTTGTTAAATACGGAGTTATCGATGTTAGGATGAGACAGAAGGATTGTGATTTGATTGTTCATTATTTTTTTCTGTTGATAAGTTGATAGAATATTATAAAAAAATTACATCTTTAGTGAAAAAAATGTTCCAAAATGGTTTAAGATTTATTATACTTGTAGTGTTGTTGACCTACATCTTGTGGGTGTGGTTCGACTTCGAGCACAAGATATAGTAAAAGTTAAGGATTTTGACTATATTTGAGGAACCGGGATATTAAGGTTATTTTTAGATGATTTTTACAGTGAAGAAGCGTGACGGCCGCGAGATGCCGTTCAACATTGAAAAGATTGCGGATGCCGTGATCAAGGCCTTCAGAGCCTCCGGCGAATTGGATGAACAGATCAAGGCCGCACAAGCCCAGATGAATTTGCTTGGAAACGACGACCTCCTTACAAACGTCGCTCTCAAGGTTGCTGCCGAAGCCGTCGGTCATCTGGAAGCAGAAAACAAGACCAAGCCGGACATCGAAGAAATCCAGGACGCTGTCGAAAAGGCTTTGACGGAAGGTGGCTATGCCGATACCGCCAAGAGCTATATCTTGTACCGTGCCGAACGCACCCGTGTGCGCGAAGTCAACACGCGTCTCATGCACACGCTCCGCGACATTACCTTCAGTTCCGCAAAGGAATCCGACCTCAAGCGCGAAAATGCGAACATCGATGGCGATACCGCCATGGGTACCATGCTCAAGTACGGTTCGGAATCCGCTAAGCATTTCTACACGATGATGATGCTCAAGCCGGAACACAGCCGTGCCCATTTGGATGGCGACATTCATATCCACGACCTCGATTTCTATTCTCTCACCATGACCTGTTGCCAGATTGACCTCATCAAGTTGTTCAAGAATGGCTTCAACACGGGTCATGGACATTTGCGCGAACCCAAGGACATCCGCAGCTATGCGGCTCTTGCGGCGATTGCCATTCAGAGCAATCAGAACGACCAGCATGGTGGACAGTCCGTGCCGAACTTCGATTACGCGATGGCGAACGGCGTGCGTATCACGTACCGCAAGGCTTACCTTTCGAACATGGTGAAGGCGCTTATCCTCTATACCGGTAAGGAAGAAGAGGAAATTCTCCCGATCGTGAAAAAGCTTCACTCCGAAATGGCCGAAATGGACATGGTCGCGACGCTTGTGCCGAACGAAAAGTTCCGGGAAACAGAAATCCGCGAACTTTCCAAGACTTACGATGCTGAAATTGTGAAGAAGTCCCAGAAGTTTGCCGAACAGCAGGCATACGAAGAAACGGACAAGGCGACGTTCCAGGCGATGGAAGCTTTTGTCCACAACTTGAACTCCATGCACAGCCGTGCCGGTGCGCAGACTCCGTTTAGCAGCATCAACTATGGCATGTGCACCGAGCCGGAAGCCCGCATGGTCATGAAGAACTTGCTCCTCACGACCGAAGAAGGCCTCGGCGGTGGCGAAACGGCAATCTTCCCGATCCAGATTTTCCGCGTCAAGGATGGAATCAACCTGAATCCGGGCGAACCGAACTACGATTTGTTCAAGCTCGCCTGCCGCGTGAGTGCCAAGCGCCTGTTCCCGAACTTCAGCTTCCAGGATGCTCCGTACAACTTGCAGTACTACAAGCCGGGCCATCCGGAAACCGAAATTTCGTACATGGGCTGCCGTACCCGCGTGATTGGCAACCATTACGACCCGAGCCGCGAAATCTCTTACGGCCGTGGCAACTTGAGCTTTACTTCGATCAACCTTCCGCGTATCGCCATCAAGATGAAGTCCGTCGATTTGTTCTTCAAGGAACTCGACCGCATGCTTCAACTCGTGAGCGACCAGCTCATGGAACGCTTTGCCGTGCAGAGCCGTCGCAAGGTCAAGAACTTCCCGTTCCTCATGGGGCAGGGCGTGTGGATCGATTCCGACAAGCTCGGCTGGGAAAACACCGTAGGCGAAGTCATCAAGCATGGAACGCTTTCCATCGGCTTTATCGGCCTTGCCGAAACGTTGGTGATGCTTACGGGCAAGCACCATGGCGAATCCGAAGCGTCCCAGGAACTTGGCCTCAAGATTATCAAACATATGCGCGAATTCTGCGACAAGGAATCCGACCGTCTCGGACTCAACTTTAGCTTGCTTGCCACGCCGGCTGAAGGCTTGTCTGGCCGTTTTGTCCGCATGGACAAGAAAAAGTTCGGCATTATCCCGGGCGTTACCGACCGCGATTACTACACGAACTCTTTCCACGTGCCGGTCTATTACAAGATTTCCGCTTTCAAGAAGCTTTCGCTGGAAGCCCCGTACCATGCGCTCACCAACGCAGGCCACATCAGCTATGTGGAACTCGACGGCGACCCGACGCAGAATCTGGATGCTTTCGAAAAGATCGTGAAGCACATGGCGAAAGTCGGAATCGGTTACGGAAGCATCAACCACCCTGTCGATCGCGACCCGGTTTGCGGTTTCGTGGGCGTGATTGGTGACGTGTGCCCGCGCTGCGGACGTAGCGAAGGCCATGCCATTTCGTGCGAAAAGCTTGCAGAACTTAGAAAGAAATTCCCGGGAATGCCCGCATTCAGAGGGATTAGGTAAATGAGCTAGTGGGGTTGTGAGGTCGGCTCTTCGAGCCTTTGGGGTATGAGGAATATGCTCAAAGGGACCATATGCTCAAAGGGACCGTAAGGGACCGAGCCCATACCTCAGAGCAACGAAGTTGCGACCCCATAGCTAGCGTAAACAAATAAAGTTTTTATTAAGGAGAAACAAAATGTCAGAAAAAGAAATGTCCATGTATGGTGAAGGTGTCGGATTTGAACGTATCCGCCGCATTACAGGTTACCTTGTCGGTACAATCGACCGCTTCAACAACGCCAAGCGTGCCGAAGTCAACGACCGCGTAAAGCACGGGGTGTAATCGGCGCTTGCCATGTCCGATTATCCTCCATTAAAAATCGCTGGAATTGAGCCGGAATCGTTTGTCGACGGTCCCGGTATTCGCTTGACCGTTTTTACCCAGGGCTGCCACCACAACTGCCCGGGCTGCCAGAATCCGCAGACGCACGATTTTGGGGGCGGACACTTTATCGAGCGCGAAGCGATTATCACGATGATCAAGGAAAATCCGCTGTTGGACGGCGTGACGTTCAGCGGCGGTGACCCGATGGACCAGGCGGCGGCACTTGTTCCGCTTGCCCGCGAAATCAAGGAACGCGGACTCAATCTCGTGATTTTCACGGGATATACTTACGAACAACTGATAAAGCTTACGCCCGAAAAGCCGGAGCTCTTTGAACTGCTCTCGTTCGCGGATATCCTCATCGACGGCCCGTTCATCATGGCGAAAAAATCGCTCGAACTCAAGTTCCGCGGTTCTTGGAACCAGCGCATTATCGATGTGCAGAAAAGCCTTGTCGAAGGCCACGTGGTGATTCACCAGATTCAGCTCGATGAAATGGCCAAACACCCCGACAGGGAATACAATACGTAAGTTAGTTACTAGTTCTAAGTTACTAGTTACTAGAATGGTGTTGGCTGTTGATGGCGTCATCCTGAGCCTCGTAGAGGGGAAGGATCCTGTAAAGTTGTAAGGGTGAAAAAAGGACGAGTTGAACTCGCCCTTTTTTTCATTAG
Source organism: Fibrobacter succinogenes (assembly GCA_902800345.1). GTDB lineage: Bacteria > Fibrobacterota > Fibrobacteria > Fibrobacterales > Fibrobacteraceae > Fibrobacter > Fibrobacter succinogenes_H. Next base: position 9,109 of record CADCDO010000009.1, on the reverse strand, counting down.
TCTTGCAAACGGTTGTTGGCAAAATGCAGGGCCCGACAAGCGACCCCTTGTTTTTGAAATTTGAACATTTTATATTATAGACACCACCGTAGAAGTGTGTTGCCGGGTTTCACCTGTCTAGTGATGCTCCATAGTTAATATATCCGTTACTTATATGAAATAAACAAAGGACAAAGCTATGGCCAGACCCATTCGTGAAACACCTATACTCTTTGGTGAGGATGCCCGCCGTTTTCTTGCAGCAATGAAGGAACGTCGTCCCGAACCTCCAGAAATTCGTGCCCGCCGCTTGCGGAATTACGAATTTATGAAAAAGGCTTATGAACTGGGCATGGCCGAAAAGCGTGCCCGCGAAGAAGCCAATGGAGGTATTGATCCGTGGTTCAACAATGTGTAGATAAATCCATTTACAGGTTTATTCGTTTAAAGCCGTCGTACTCAATTGAAAAATTCAGGTTTATTTGTCATTGCGAGGGGTGGAACACCCTGAAGCAATCTCTGTTATGCATATTATGAAACCGGCGGTATATATACTTTTCAATAAACCGCGCGGTGTTCTATATACAGGTGTTACCAGTGACTTGTATAAAAGAATGATTGAACATAAGCAAAGGCTTCATGGATTTTCAGCCAAGTACAATGTAACGAAATTAGGACATTGCGAGTATTTCCAAGATATAAGGGATGCTATATTGCGAGAAAAGCAGATAAAGGCTGGTAATCGGAAAAAGAAAATAGAGCTAATAGAGTCGCAAAATCCCCAGTGGAATGACTTGTTTGAGAATGAATTTTGATTTTTGGATTGGGATTGCTTCGCCTCTACGAGGCTCGCAATGACAATCTGGAGGCACTCCGGTTGCCGATTCCTGACTGTTGACGCATATTTGGAGGCTATTCCCTTTTACGAGAAAAATGGATTCCGCTTCATGAACGTAGAAGACCATGACCCGCATACACGTCTTATGTATTATGACCTGATGAATCTGTGTGCGTAGGTGAGTTATGAGTTCTTAGGTTTTAGGGGTTAGGGATTTGTAGATTGAACTGCAGTGTATGAGGTCGCTTCGCTCTGGGCTCGCTTCGCATCCCACACCCCACACCCCTTAACCACCAACCCCTATTTTCTATATATATTTACACTATGGTTATGAGAAAGCTTGGTATATTAGTAGTGGCGATGGTTGCGACATCTGGGTTCGCGGCGGGCAAGGTCGCTTGCGTCGGCAACAGTATTACTTACGGTTACGGGATTGTGTCTTGGCCTGACCAGACGAGTTATCCGCACCATTTGCAGGGTATGCTACGTGATGGCGGTGCAACTGCTGATACAGTCGAAAATTTTGGCGTGAGTTCGCTTACCGTTCGGAAAGACGATCAGGCTTCGTACTGGAAGGGCCATCGTTTTTCTCCAGCGATTGAATTTGCGGCAGATACGGTGATTATTGAGTTGGGCACGAACGATTCGAAAGCTTATGCGCAGTGGAATACTCCGGCACAGAACGCTGCGGTAGATTCTGCGATTACGGCGGATTTTGAAGCGTTGATTGACACGTTCCAAGTGAAGTCTAAACCGCACATTTTCATTTGTCTTGCGCCTTACGTGAATAACGTGAATTGGAACATTCTCGATTCGGTTGTCGTGAGCCGTGTGAATCCGGCGATTTTGCGAGCGGGGCTTGAAAAGGGCGTGAACGTCATCGATTTGCATTCCCGTTTTAGCGCACTTGAAAATCGGAGCTGGTATTTGTCGGATATGGTGCATCCGTCTGTCGAAGGCGCAAAGCACTTGGCAGAAATTGTGTATGCCCATTTGCAAATGGATACGTTACATGTAACGCAAGATGGCTCGACGCTCAAGGCGCCGAAGGGCTATGGTTTCCAATGGTACAAGGACGGGCACCTCTTGGAAGGTGACACGCTCGAAACGCTTGCGATTTCAGGAGCGGGCAAGTACAAGGTCTCTGTGAAGGTGGATGAAAAGAGCTTGTCGCGCATTGTGACGGCTCCGTTGAATGTGCAAGAAACGACGGGGCTGAAGCCGAATATCCGCGCCGGTCGCGATAACGGTGCTTTTGAGGGAGCGTCTGCAGGTTTCCGCGCAGAACAGCGGTTTGACGCAAATGGACGTTCTTTGAAAACGCAAAGCATCTTCCAAAAAGTTTATATAAAGCGGTAGAAATCCCTTTGCACAAGTTCTAGAATCTGCGAGAATTATAGCCTTACGTGGTTCTAGCCGAGTTTTTCGGTGAGTCTCGTGTAACGCTTTGTGCTGCGGTTGTTGCGCACCGCTTGGTAAAACGCGCCCGGTGCAGATAAAATCCACACATGGCCTTTGGCACGCGTGATGGCAGTGTAGATGAGGTTCCGTTGCAGCATGATGCTGTGGCTTGAATCGAGTACGACGACAACGGCGGGGTATTCGCTGCCTTGGCTTTTGTGAATCGTGCAGGCGTAGGCGAGCATGAGTTCTTCGACTTCGTCGGGTTCGTATTCGACGGTCTTGTCGTCGTAAAAGACGGTGATTTTTTTCGTGTCTTTCCCGATTTTGTAGATAATGCCGACGTCTCCGTTAAACACGTTCTTGTCGTAGTTGTTGCGGATTTGCATCACGCGGTCGCCGGTACTCCAGTTGCCGCTTGCAATTTTGATGCGTTCCTTGCCTGGATTCAGGAGGTCTTGCAAGAAAATGTTCAGCTCGTAGATGCCGAGAGGGCCTTTGCGCATGGGCGTGAGGAGCTGCATTTCTTGCGTGTCAATGTCGAGCTTTTCTTTGATGCCGCGGGTGACGAGGCGCGCGATGATGTCCTTGGCTTCGTCGGCGGTCTCGTAAGGCAAAAAGTGGAAGTTCGTGCCTTCGATGGGCGAGGGGCAAACTCCCTGGTTGATTTTCGAAGCCTTGTCGGCGATGTCGTTTCCGCCGGCCTGGCGGAAAATGTGCTGAAGGCGGGTGCTCGGAATTTGTGTGCAACGCAGCAAGTCGTTCAGCACATTGCCAGCTCCCACGCTGGGGAGCTGGTCGGCATCGCCCACGAGAACGATTCGCGCATTGAGTGGCGTCGCTTCGAGGAGCGAGGCGGCAAGCCACGTATCGACCATACTGAATTCATCGACAATCAGCAAATTGCATTGGAGCTTGTTGTCTCCATCGCGGTGGAACTTGCCCGAAATCGGATCGACTTCGAGCAGACGGTGGATGGTTCGCGCCTTTTCGCCGCAGCATTCACCCATGCGTTTTGCGGCTCTGCCCGTTGGCGCCGTGAGGCTCACGCATTCTTCCATTTGGCGGGCGAGGTACAAAATTCCCTTGAGAATCGTCGTCTTGCCTGTGCCGGGGCCACCCGTGATAATGGAAATCTTTCGCGAAAGCGCCATCTGGATGGCTCGCTTTTGAATGGGATCGAAACTGAATTTGTGCTCCCGTTCCCATTGTGCGAGGTCGTTTTCGAAGTTGTCTATAGGCAGTTCTTTGTACCGCAAACGGAGCTTGATGTTGTCCGCAATTCGTTGTTCGGCGTTGTAGAGCGGCGGAAAATAGCAGTCGTCGCCTTCGCGTTTGATACGCCCGATGTCGCTAGCTTTTTCGAATTCATCCAGGAGCGTATTGATGGGACCGTCATCGTCCGGTTGCAAACGCAAATTGCGGAACGTGCGTTCCAAGAGCACGTTCTTGGGCAAAAACACATGCCCATCGCTCACGGAGGATTCTTGCAAGGTGTAAAGCAACGCCGCCTGGAATCGTTCGGGACTGTCTTTCGGGAATCCGACTTTCTGTGCGATTTCGTCCGCCTTCAAAAATCCGATGCCCCAGACTTCTTCGCAGAGCATGTACGGATTCTGCGTGATGCGTTCGATGGTAGCTTGTCCGAACTTGTTCCAAAGGCGTTTTGCGACACTGCCGACAATTTCATGCTTGTACAAGAATAGCATCGTCTCGCGGCTATGACGCGCTTCTTGCCAACGTGCGAGGAATGTTTCCACCTTTCTGGCGGGGAACCCCTTGATTTTTACTTCGCGGAACTTGTCCGGGTTGTTGTCGAGAATGTCGGCAGTGGCATCGCCAAAAACTTCCACGATGCGTTCGGCGATTTTTTGCCCGACGCCCGGGAATTGTCCGCTCGCAAGATATTCGACGATGTCGTTATCGTCTGTGGCGAGGTATTCAAAAGAAGTCGCCTGGAACTGCTTGCCGTATTTGGGATGGCTGCCCCAAACGCCCTCGATGGCTATGGATTCACCGGGTTGCAATGCAGGGAACGTTCCCGTGACGACGACGACTTTCTTGCTTTCGATGTCGTTAAGGCGCATCACGGTAAAGCCGTTTTGCAGGCTGTGGAACGTGATGGATTTTATGCTGCCTTTTATAACCACAACCACTGTCATGCCCGATTTAATCGGGCATCTCCTTTATTTGTTGTGGATGGTTCTTGCATTGATTGAATTTGTTGTCGGCGCTTGTAAAGCTTGCGAATCTCTAGTCTATTCAGCCTTCGGGATCTTTCCTTCGTCGAGTTCCGGATTCCAGCGGTCGGCATCGTAGCCTTCCATCTTGGAGAGCGTCTTGCCGCGTGCGCAAAGGAAGAATCCGAGGAGACCTGCGTTTTCGAGTGCAAGTACGAGTGCAGTCTTGTAATCAAGACCAAAACCGAGCGGAGCGCCCTTGAGGTTTTCCGGGCTCACCCACAGAATGTAATCGCATGTAATGAATGCCATGAACATGCACGGGATAAGCGCAATCCAGAAGTTTTTCTTTTTGCTGCGGAGATAAACCGTCGCTACGCAAAGGCTGCAAACGGCCATGAGCTGGTTGCTCCAGCTAAAGTAATTCCACAGGATGTTGAAACCTTCGGGATTCAAGTTGCTCCAGAAGATAATCACGGCGCAGAGGGCGAACATCGGAACCGTAAGGATGAGTCGATTCCTTACAGACGTTTGTTCAAGGCCCGTGAGTTCTGCAATCGTGAGGCGCAGACTTCTAAGGCTTGTGTCGCCGCTTGTAATCGCAAGGATAATCACGCCCACCACGACGAGAATCGAAATCGGTGCCCAAGGAATCACGGTCGAAACGAGAACGCTCAAAACCTTCACGCCCGAAGCGCCGGTGAGGAGTTCCGGCATCTGGTGATAAATGAACATGCCGCCGGCGGCCCAAATCATGCCAATCAAGCCTTCAATAATCATCATGCCGTAGAACGTCTGGCGGCCCGTCTTTTCGGTGACTTCTGTGCGGGCGACAAGCGGACTTTGCGTGCTGTGGAAACCGCTGATGATACCGCATGCAATCGTCACGAAGAGCATCGGGATAATCGGCTGGCCTGCAGGATGCTTGTGGAAGTTGCTCATGATGTCTGCAAAGCAGAATTCGTCGAGAATGTTCAAGTTCGGGATGATGCCCACGAAAATTGCGAGCGAGGCGAGAATCAAAAGCGCACCGAAAATCGGATAGATGCGGCCGATAATCTTGTCAATCGGGAAGAACGTGCTGATGAAGTAGTAGGCAAAAATCACCGCGACGGCAACCCAGAAAAGCGTGGGCGAAACGTGGCTGCCTGCGAGAATCGGCGTATTCACGAGAGCTGCAGGCGTGTTGGTGAACACCGCACCGACGAGAATAAGCGCAACCGAAATGAGAGCCATCACGAGTTTTGCAGGACCTTTGCCCAAGAACTTGCGGGAGAGCGCTGGCACGTTGTAACCGTTGTTGCGCATGCTGATCATGCCGCTGAAGTAATCGTGAACCGCACCGCCGAGCACGTTGCCGAGCGGGAGCAAAATAAATACGATGGCACCGAACTTGATGCCGAGAATCACGCCAATCACGGGGCCGATACCGGCGATGTTCAAAAGCTGGATGAGAACGTTTTTCCAGTGCGGCATGGGAACGCGGTCCACTCCGTCCGGATTTGCAAGCGCCGGGGTCTTGCGGTCATCTGGGCCGAACACGCGTTCAACGAATTTGCCGTAGGTGAAATATCCAAGGATGAGGATTGCAACACCAATTAGGAATGTTATCATTTTTTGCCTTCTTTAGTTAATTAAAACTGAACCATCGCGCTGATGGAAATCGCAATGTAAGTTTGCCATACATAGCTGATGTCGTTGTCGTGGAATTCAACCGTCCCGCTGTTTTTTGTGTTGACAGCTTTGTACCAGTTCTCGTAAATGCGTAAAGCTGGGTTTAGACAAAAGTAGTCCGTGATGTAGTAGCGCACGTTTCCGATGAATGCTATCGCGGAACCCATCAGTTCGGAATTTGCAAGCCCCTTTTCGCTCATAGCGCTGTTGTTTGCCTTAAGGGCTGAGAACGAATAACCAAGGCCTATGCCCGCCTGGAAAGACTCGGGATAGAAAAAGTTGTAAGTCAATTCAACACCGAGTCTCCAAAAACGTATATCCTGTTCTTTTAGGTCTTCGGGGATTCCGTTAATCTCGCCTGTCATAGACCAGTATTGGAACGAGGCTGCGACAGAAAATTCGCGAATGTTCACGCCGATGTTGTAGTCGGGCGACATGAGCACTTTTGTTTGAGGAAAATTGATTGTTTCGGTAGTTCCGTCTTCAGTTTGGATTCTTACGGATCGTTTGAAAAGGTCGCCTCGGTTGGCAATTACGTTAAAACCGATGCTTGCAAAGTAGGAGCGAGGCCATTGGTATGCATCGGCATCTGGCTGGGCGGATGCAAGGGAGCACAAAATCGCTATAGCCAATAAAATTTTTTTCATATTTCCTCCAAAAAATCAGACGCCCCTAAAGTTAGAATTTTAAGGGCGTCTTGTTTTAAACCATGATGTATTTTGTCGCTTTATTCGGCGTATTTGAACATCGCGTCGATGCACTTCTTGGCTTTGACGCGAATGCCTTCGTCGAGCGAGATGTGCTCTGCCTTTTCAGGGTGACGGAGCGCTTCGAGGATGTTTTCGAGCGAGTTAGACTTCATGTACTTGCACATGCAGCAGCTACCGATAAAGTTCATATCCGGGTGCTCGTAGTGCATGCGGGCATTGAGGCCGCATTCCGTGAGGAGCAAAATGCAGCTGTCCTTGGGCTGTTCGTTGATGTAGCTGACCATCTGTCCCGTGCTTCCGACGTAGTCGCTGAGCATCGCGACGGACGGATTGCATTCGGGGTGGCTAATCACCTTGAGATTCGGGTTTTGGCTACGGAAGAACTGGATCAAGTCCGGATCGTAGTTTTCGTGGACGTAGCAGCAGCCGTTATAGAGCTTGATGTCCTTCTTGACGCCGCGGCGCTTCATCTCGTCGATGATGTTCTGGCCCATGAGCGCGTCCGGCACAAAGAAAATCTTGTCGGACGGAATCGTTTCGACGATGTGCATCACGTTACCGCTTGTGACGCAGACATCGCAGGCGGCCTTCACGTCGGCGGTCGTGTTGATGTAGCAGACAAACGTGTAGTCCGGATTCTGCTTGCGGAGTTCTTCGACGTCCTTGCCGGTGATGGAATCGGCAAGGCTGCAACCCGTGAGCGGTCCCGGGATAATCACGTCTTTTTGCGGATTCAGAATCTTGGCGGTTTCGCCCATGAAACGCACGGCAGAGAAAAGAATCGTCTTTTGCTGTACGGTAGTGGCGTCCTTGCTCAACTTGAAGCTATCGCCCGTGAAGTCGGCGACGCCTAAAAGAATTTCGGGAGCGCAATAGCTGTGGGCGAGGATTACGGTGTCCTGCTCTTTTTTGCGTTCGTTGATTTCGTTGATGAGCGGGAGCATCTTTTCCACCTTTTCCATGGTGTAGGTGCAAAGCGCTGCGCCCGGCTTGACGGACTTGAGACGGTTGTAAAGTTCTTCTGCGGTCATTGTTGTTCCGTGGTTAAATGCCTAGTGTAAAGATAGAAATTTTAAAGGTTTTCAGGTCGCGCTAAAGCGCTTTGAGCTCGCTCGTAAACTCGCTTTGAGGTCGCTGCGCTTTGGGCTTTCTTATTTTGCTATGCCCATACCCGAAAGGGGCGCAAGCCCCGTGCTCATACCTCATAGCCTAGCGGCGAAGCCGCTAATACCCGGCCCATTCCGCGCTGATGGAGGGGCTTGCTTCGCGGATGTTTTTTTGTTCGGCGGTTTCGTCTTTGCGGGCGATGTCGCCACTTGCGATTCGTGCCTTGATTTCGTCGAACGTTTTTGGCGGAATAGAATCGGGGGTGTTGTCGCCGAGCACCTTGCAGGGGGCGACTTCAGATTCCTTTGCCTTGTCCTTGACGGGCGTGTATTCGCGAAGCGCCGGGACCGTGTAGAACTTGTCCTCTTCGGGGCACCAGGCGGTAAGCTCCTTGCCATAGACGCAGCCGGAATCGAGTCCGATGAATCCGGGACGGTTCACAAATCCCATCTTTGCCCAATGTCCAAAAACGATAGTCTTGTTCCAATTCACTTGTTCAAACCAGGGCTTGTCATTCCAGTAACGGATGGAAAGGAGCACTTCGGGACTCATGTCTTCGAGGCGAGTCTTGCCCGGTTCAAGTCCGGCGTGCACAAGCAAGGCGTGCGGCGTATCGCGCCAGAGCGGCCACGTCTTGACGAAATCGCGGATGTAAATCCAGTCGTCGAGCGAAAGCGCCTTGAAGCGTTTCTTTTGCTTTTCGGTCCATTGGCTCTTGGGCGTTTCCATCATGCGGATGAGATGTTCCTCGTGGTTCCCACGGACGGTCAAGATGCCCAGTTCCTCGACGATGCGTATGGAACGCAACGTGTCGGGACCTTTGTTGATGATGTCGCCGGTTTGGTACAGCGTATCGCTTCCACGGACGAAACCGAATTGGTCGATGATTGCGGCAAGCTCGTCTGCGCAACCATGAACATCACCGATGTAGAGAGTTCGTTTCATTTTTTAGTAGGCGGTAGGAAGTAGTTTGGTAATGGGGTCGCTTCGATGATAGACGAAAGACGAAAGACGAAAGACGAATAATCGCGGCTTCGCCGCCTAGTAAAATTTTTTTGCTCGTTGCACATTGCTATAATCTCTCGTCTTTACTCTTCGAGTCAAAACTTTTCGGCTCGGTTATATCGGCAATCGTACTTGCCGATGTGACTCTCGCCTCTCTCTCGTCCTTCGTCTATAGCCCGCTGTGGCGGGCGTTCTTTCGTCTATAAATGCACTGC
>CADCDO010000008.1 GCA_902800345.1 Fibrobacter succinogenes | reverse complement strand
GCAATCAACGTGAACGATTCCGTGACCAAGTCCAAGTTCGACAACCTCTACGGCTGCCGCCACTCCCTCATCGACGGCATCAACCGCGCCACCGACGTGATGATGGCCGGCAAGATCGCAGTCGTGTGCGGCTACGGCGACGTGGGTAAGGGCTGCGCCCAGTCCCTCCGCGGCCAGGGCGCCCGTGTGATCATCACCGAAATCGACCCGATTTGCGCACTCCAGGCCGCCATGGAAGGCTACGAAGTCAAGACCCTCGACGAAGTCGTTGGCTACGCCGACATCTTCGTGACCACCACCGGCAACACCGGCATCATCAGCGCCGCGCAGATGAGCAAGATGAAGCACCGCGCCATCGTCGGCAACATCGGCCACTTCGACAACGAAATCGACATGGCCGGCCTCAAGAAGATTCCGGGCATCAAGAGGAACGAAATCAAGCCGCAGTACGACGAATGGATTTTCCCCGACGGCCACAGCATCCTCATCCTCGCCGAAGGCCGCTTGCTGAACCTCGGCTGCGCTACCGGTCACCCGAGCTTCGTGATGAGTGCAAGCTTCACGAACCAGACCATCGCGCAGATCGACCTCTGGCTCAACGCTCAGGGCAAGCAGACTGTCGCCGGCATCAAGTACGAAAGCGGTGTCGTCTATACGCTCCCGAAAATTCTCGACGAGAAGGTCGCCCGCCTGCACCTCGAAAAGCTCGGCGTTCACCTGACGACCCTTACCAAGGCCCAGGCCGACTACATCGGCGTGCCCGTCAAAGGCCCGTACAAGGCGGATCACTACCGTTATTAGACGAGAGGACGCCAGCTTCGCTGGCTACAGACGAGAGACGAGAGTAGCGTCATCCTGAGCCACGTAGTGGCGAAGAACCCAGACCCGAATATCAAAATCCCCCGGCACATGCCGAGGGATTTTTTTTCATGCGTTCGCTGAATCGAAAATGTTTATATATATTTTAGGGCGAAGAATCGGCAAAATGTCATTTTTTCGCCCTAACCAAGGAGGCAAGTCATGTTTGTTGGACGCACGGCAGAACTAGAACGCTTGCAGACTTTGTGGAATAAGTCTGTAGCCTCGCTTGTTACGATTCGTGGTCGAAGGCGTATTGGCAAATCGACGCTTGTCCTGGAATTTGCCAAAAGAAGTAAGGCTAAATTCATAAAGTTGGAAGGTTTGCAACCGGTAGATGGAGTCAACAACGAAACGCAATTGGCGGCATTTGACAAGCAGTTGTCTAAGCAAACAAAAAAGAAAAGACCTCCATCAACTTCCTGGTTTGATGCATTTAGCGCTCTAGAAGAATCACTTCCTAAAAAAGGCAGAGTAGTCGTACTTCTGGATGAAATTTCCTGGATGGGAAAGTTCGATCCGGGTTTTGCAGGCGAATTGAAACAAGCTTGGGATAATTGGTTTTCGAAACGTGAAAATTTGATTATCTTCCTGTGCGGTTCGGTATCTTCTTGGATTGACAAGAAAATCGTGAAGAGCAAGGCCTTCCTCGGTCGCCCCTCGATGAACCTTGTCTTGCAGGAACTGCCTTTAAATGAATGTGTTGAATTTTGGGGGAAGGCGGCCAAACGGATTTCTACGAGAGAGCTAATCGACGTACTTTCGGTAACAGGAGGGATTCCGGAATATCTGGAAAATATTAACCCGGCTCTTTCAGCTGATGAGAACATTAAATCCCTTTGTTTTAGACCAGGAGCATTGCTGGTCAGTGAATTCGAGGAAATTTTCAATGATACACTGGATGCAAATCTTGGAACGAAACGGAAAATGCTCTATACGCTTTCTGAAAGGAAGCTTACAGCAACTGAAATTGCCGACGAATTGCATCTTGAGAACAATGGACATGTTTCGGACAATCTGAATGAACTTGAGCTTGCCGGTTTTATCACGAGGGATGACGGAATGAACCCTGCATCTGGCAAGAAAAGTAATCTAGGAAAATACCGTATCAGGGATAATTATACAAGATTTTATCTGAAGTACATTGAGCCCAAAAGAAATCTAATTGAAAAAGATGCTTTCAGATTTTTGTCTCTCGAACAATTGCCAGCATGGAACTCGATTCTTGGACTCCAGTTTGAAAATCTCGTGATGTCAAATTTGCATTTGTTATTGCAAAAAATTGGATTGGATAACGCACTGATAACATCTGCCGCCCCCTATGTCCAAAACAAGACCAACCGTCAACAAGGATGCCAAATCGACCTACTGATACAGACAGCCAAATGCGCTTATCTGGTAGAAATGAAAAGACGAAACATTATTGACGAGTCCGTAGTTTGTGAAGTTGAAGAAAAAATGAATCGCCTTAAATTGAAAAAAGGCATGTCGCTTCGACCAGTTCTCGTTTACGAAGGAAATCTCTCGAAGCAAGTACCTGCCGATGCATTTTTCAGCCACATTATTTCTGTAGATGAACTTCTTGGACGAAGTCTATCTTGAATAACATTTTTTAAAGGGCGAAGAATCGACAAAACGTCATTTTTTCGCCCTGAAGTAATTCAATTGTCATCCCAGCCCCGAACGGGGATCTCCTTTTTTCGCTAAACATCCTAGCAAGTTCACAGAGCCCTCCGAAGTGAACTTTATTTTTCCACGCTTATGTTGTTTTATTGAGCACTGTGATAGGTCTTTTACATTATTTGGATTCTTTATATGAATCACGTAATCTTTGCAACATTTCTTCTTGATGTTTTTCCATCTTTTCAATAGTCCAACGTTTTGCCATTTCTGTAACTGCACCTGTTTTTTCATCTTCTTTACAAAATTCAAGGATTTTATATAGTTTTATACTCTCAATGCTGTTACTAGAAATTTGATCCAAAATACGGCCGAATTTTGTATTTATGGTATCATCATTCTGAGTTGAATTAAATGAAGATGAAATTAAAAATATATTTCCAAATTCATGCTTTTTATCGCCCCAAGGTTCATAGCCCTCTCTGTGTTCATCGTTTTGTGGATGCAAATGTTCCTGTGAATTATAACTTCGCTTAAATTTATAATTATTTATTACTGGATCAATTTCCTGTGAACATAATTTATGATTATCAAGCCACAGATAAAAATCTAGTCTCCTTAAGAAGTAAACTGTATATCGTCCTCCAAAAGAAATATCTTCTTCATTATTTAAAATATTTTCAGAATGTTCTTTAATCGCATTATCTATTCTTTGAAGTTCCTTAAATATTTGAGTTGCTGTAACATCATGTTTTTTATTTAAGAAGTCAAGTAAAGGCACGATCCATCTGTAATATGTTTTAGAAGACGAATCAACATAAAGCATAGATTGCAACTGCTTTATCATATTAGAGTCAGTTTCTGTATCTTGTACAGAAAATTCCAAATCATAAGGATTGAACTCCGAATTAGGCACTCTTAAAACATAATAATCATAAATAATTCTATACCTTAGAAGGTCTTCTCCAAATTTTTTCCAATTACTGTCATCCCAATCTTTTGTATATTCTTTAAATGTCTTTTGCAATGCATGGACATCAAAGAATTCATTTACATTTACTTTATTTCTAGTTTCTTCACTAAAAGTAATATAAAGTATCTGCAATAAGAATTCTGGAAAATTTAACGCCGAATGATAACCATCGCCAAAATATTTATCCTGACGACGTACATCAGGATTATGTCCATCTGGTTCCAATTCACTAATTATTTGAAAATCGCTGTTCTGTTCTTCATCTTCATGAAAATCATTAAGCAATTCTATTTTATTTTTGAAAATAAAAGATTTTTTTTCTATGAAAGAATCAAAATTAAGTAGTAATTCTTTATATCTTTCTCGGAGCTCATCTTCAGACTCTTTCTTTTTGGCTTCGGTCTTATATCTGACCAGCAGTTTATCCATATCTGAAACTAAATTCCAAATTTGATTGTAAAAAGGCTGATTATCTTTTATCGATTTTAAATATTTTTCTACCTTGATAATTTCATGACTTTCTAGGTTTTTCCCAGTAGAGTTCATCGCCTCAAAATATTTATTCAAATCGGACGGTTTATAATTCTCGGGCAAAGTCGCCATAAAGAATGTGCATTTTTCATAAACATATTTTGCAAAATCTTCTTTATTTGACTCCTGAAGTTTTTTATTGTTATCAACCCAATTTTTAACGGCTTCTTTTCCATTTTGCATTTTTTTATTTATATAATCAGTTCTTTCTTTCTCATCAAACAAGCTGCTAAGAAATTTTTCATCATCTGCTCGTGCTTTTAAATGGAGCTTTCCTTTCATTTGCGCCCAGGGTTTATAAAACTTTTTGAATACTGATGCTATTATTGAAAGAACTGTAAAACGCTGCTGACCATCTACCAAATCATCGCCATATAATGTAAGCATTCCAATATAATAAGGACCGGGATTTGAGGTATTCCTATCATATTCAAACCACATATCATTCAGTAATTGTTCTATATTGTCTTTTTCCCATTCAAACAATCGCTGATAAATTGGAATATTAAAATTTCGCTTACTCGTACAAATTATTTCAGGTGTAAATCTGTTATTTGTTTTATTTTCCATTTTTATACCCAAGTATTAAGATTTTTAATAGTCATTTCATTTTCATTTATTTCTTTAAAGCATGAAGTAATTTTTACTACATATCTTTCACGAATGTCAGATACAGTATTTTTTTTCTCTTGAGCCTTTATTTGCTCCAGATTCATTAAACTTGAATTAATATTATTCATTTCGGCTAAGAAAAAAGTTGGAGAAGTACTTGTCTCAATTAATAAAGGAATTTTTGACTGCCTAACATGCTCAAAAATTCCAGAGAGATGGATTTTTTTATTTTCATATCTATTCTGTGAAACATATCTTGCAATTAACAATGTCGCCTCAGTTAAGTAGCTTTCACCAAATTTATAATAGTAAGCAAATATTAAAGCTTCCATTACATCCCGAAGCAATGTATGACTTTCTCCTGTTAGATTATGAAGCATCTCGTATTGTTTAGTTTCCTTAAACAAACGCATTTTTTCTATAGCTTGATTTGTAAATTCAAAAAAATGTGTTCCACCTTGGATAGGTTCAAAATACTTGAATTGTTCACCAAAAGGAGGTATTGATTCAACAATTGGAGAACTTTCATATTCTTTCTTTACATTATATTTTTCACCTTCATTCCACCAATCAAATTTAAACCACTTTCTTAAACGAAAAACATATAAAGCTAGTGCTTGTTCATGTTCTTTTAAATCAGATTTGCTGGGAACATCAGAACATATCATCTTGTCCCATCGTGTTGCAAGGTGCAACTGCTGCGGCTCCGTAACAACATATCTTAAATGATGAGCTTTCAATAAATCATAATCAGATAGCGGTGTTCCTCGGGAGTTTTCATTAGAAAAGAATGTATATGCAAGATCTATGGAATCATCATTAAGAATCAAAACGTTTAGAAAAATATTATACAATAATTTATTTTTATTCTTAAACGTTCTCTTCGTTATAAATTGACGAATTAGAAATCTATTATATTTTATATAGCGTTGCGCATCTGAATCTTCAAATTTTTCATTAAGCAATGAAATTTCATTTCCCAGACCTAATTCATTCAATAATAAGGATAATGTAACCAAGCGCTGCTGCCCATCAATAATGTCATATACATTGTCACCTTTATTTTGGATAATAATACTTCCTATACAATAATTATCATTAATGTTTATCAAGTCATTCAATAATTGAATTACCGTTTTTTCTTTCCAGCAATAAATTCTCTGATAAGCAGGTATTTTCAATGTTTTATCAACTAGTACCTGTTTTAATGATAACTGTTCTAATTCAACTGATTCTTTTGTACTCATTTCACCCTCTTGCCATATTTGTTAATTCGAATAATCCTCTCAAACCTCTGTCAACAAAAATCCCATATACATGGGCAGCGTGAGCGTTTCGCCGTTGCGGCCGACATTGTAGTCGCCCAGTTTCAGGGCTTGCTCCACATGGTATTTTTCTTTGTTCTTGAGTACGGTCCGCATGGATTTGGCATTCCCGTTTCGGGCCTTGCATTCTACCGGCGTACACTTGCCGCGATAGCGCATGACAAAATCAAGTTCGACTCCGCTGTCCTTGTGGTAGTAATAAAGCTTGCGTCCCATCTTGCCAAATATGTCGGCAACCAGGTTTTCAAAAATGGCTCCCTTGTAGCCAAGCAGGTCGCCGCTCAGAATGCTCGACTGCGTTCCATCTTCGAGCATAGAAATCAGCAGGCCAATGTCGGCCATATAAACCTTGAACTCGCTAGGAATCTTGTTGCCGTCTAAAGGCAGTTCTGTCTTTTCAATATTGTAGCAACGGCGAATGATGCCCGCATCCTCAATCCATTGCAAACTGCCAGCGTAATCACGCCCACGGCCACCCTTCTTTACAACGTTGTACGAAAACTTCTTGTATTCACGCGCGAGTTGCGAGGGGATTGATTCAAAGCATTCGCGAATGTGCGCCTTGTCCTCTTTCGCGGCATACTTGACCATGTCGGCCTTGTATTCGTCAACAATCCGCTTTTGTATAGCTAGTGCCTTGCCAACTAGCCCGCTTTCTAAAAATGTTGTCACCACTTCCGGCATGCCGCCGACAATCACATACTGGTTAAGCAGTTCCCTAAGCCGGTCATGAATCGCTACATCAACAGGCGTTTCACTTTGCAAACATTCCTTGAGGTAATCGAAATGCATCGGCTTGATTCCATTAGCCCAGAGCCATTCCTCAAAATCCATCGGGAACATTTCGACAATGTGTTCGAAACCCACCGGGATAGATGACTCCTGTTCACCCCCCTTCTCGTCTTTTGTCTTGTAGCCATGCACTCCAAGTAGCGAACCCGTACACATCACCTCGTATTGACCGTCTAGAAAAAAATACTTGAGGGAACTGCGGGCCAGCGGGCAATCCTGAATTTCGTCAAACACAAAGCACGTTTCATGGGGCACGATTTCTGCCGCAGGGAGCGCTGCGGAAATGCGCATGATGATAGACGCTACGGAAACATTGGGCTCGAAGAATTTCTTGTAATCCGGGTGCTCCCGAAAATCCAGGTACACCACGTGCTTGAAATGACTTTCCGCAAAAGCCCTAACGCTACTGGTTTTGCCACACTGGCGAACCCCTTTTACCACAAGGGGCTTGCGCTTCGGTTCGTCCAGCCAGTTTTCCAGAATTTGGTCAATTTTCCTATCAAACACGTTTTCCCGCCCAGTTTTTCATAAATATACACATTTTCCTGCCCAATTTTCGAGAAAATTGCACATTTTTTCAAAAAAAACAGCTATTTACTATAGAATGGAAAATCCGAACGTAAGCGGAATCGTCACCTTCGCGTTCCCGGACTCCACCTCGCCAAACGTCATCTGGCCAACATAGTCCCTGACCGCATTATCGAACTCCTCGTAGCCGGTCGAGGAATACGCGACGGCTGTACGGACAACTTCACCGCTCGGAGCAATTTCCAGTCTCAGGACAACGCGGCCTTCGAATCCGGGTTTCTTCTTCAAGAACTTATTGTAAACATGACGCAATCCCGGCTCTCGCTGGTCCATGATTTCCAGGACATCTTTGGCGGAACGGGAGCCGCGCACCTTGATATCGTTAGCCCCCAGAAACTTGACCCAGCCAGAAGTTTTAGCTTTATAGTCCTTCAACTTGCTAGCCAACTCCATATAAAGCTTATCGACGATTTTTTTCGAAATTTCCTCCCTGACAGTCTCCTCCATTATACCAGGGTGCGTTTCAACCCGCCTCAAATCATCGCTAGGATTAGTCTTTGGACGCTCTAAACCGGACAACCGGTAAATTTCCTGATGGGCCCATTCCATTGCACTAATGCGAAAAGCTTCATCTGGTTCATCAACATAGACCCAGACGTACTTGAATCCTATTTCCTTCAACGCAATTATCAGAGGGTGCAACTCATGAAACTTGTTCTGCCTAAAGAAACTACCATCAATGTATAAATAAATTCTGTCAACGTCCCACCTGTCAGCATACGCCTCGCGAACACGAATCAATGTGCTGACAATAACATCAAACGCAGAAAGCGGAGCGATAGCGGCATCTCCCCGCCATATCCTTCGCATAGAATTCGGGGAAAGCGTAGCAAGCGAATCCCCTTCGGCAGGCAATTTCAAATCCTTCGGCGGAATCATGCCCAAGTCGCCCTCCCCCTCCATGCTGAGAAAATCGCCTTTGCCATCAACATAGACGCTATCCGGCGTCGCGACCAGTGCCGAATACATATAACGGGGGAACGGATAATAGACCGCCCAAAGGAGACGCCCCGGATCCTCTTCGAAATCCTTCTCGATTGCCGCATAGCGATGTGCGTACGGATAATCAAGAACCTTATAATACACACTCGGGATAGGAAACCAGCCAAGGGCACCGACAACAAGATAGTCATCGCGCACGTTGACGTTAAGCATCAGGTCCTGCTCCCAGCAGTGGCCATAGCCAAAGCAAAGCGACACCACAACCGCAAGGGCAAAGAGAATCCTGTCTGACATTTCACTTCTCCAAAAACTCGAGCATCATCGCCGGGGAAAGTACAAGAGGATATTTCTTAATATATATTTTTTTATCTTGTATAATATGATGGACCTTGCCTTGCTTAGAGTTTGCACCATTATGTTGATTGCGAATGGATTGAAGAACCTCGCAGGAACGTTGCTGCAATTGTTCACCTCGGAAGCAGAAGAACCTTTCTTTTCCAATTATGGACCACAAATTCTATTAAGTAGTATTTGCATTATTGCAGTGGCAATCGCGCTCGTAAAAAAGAGTCCGCGACTTTTAAAAATCTTTGCGGTTGTTGCAATAATCATGATTCCTATTGGCGCTATTTCTTATGCCGTTCACTTCTACAAATATCTTTTACCTTTAGGCATGGGATACCATCACCTCCTTGAAGCGCTCTCCGACTTTTTCGTGAATCCGTCTCTAGTCATCTATATTGCCGCATTTTTTATCACATCGTCAAAAAAAGAGACCATCGACACCGATCAAAAAATCAACATGGGCCTGCTCCGGTTCTGCACCGCATACTTTTTGGTCAATGCTGCAAACAACCTAATCAAAACGATATTGAATTTTTCTCTCTCCGCAGACATCATCGTCATGATTCTCATTCCCATCGCAGCGGGAACATTCGCCCTCGTCAAGAAGAACACGCTAGTCTTGAAAATCTATTCCATAATAGCGTTCGTCTATATTTCATGGAGCACCTGGGATTATGTCCGCGAAAACATGTTCGGCACATATTATGTATGGGGTGCGGTTCTCGGCATGATTTTCAATCCGTTCTTCGTGGTTTGCGCCACGACATTCTTCGTGAATCCGGAAGAGACTAGGCTCTACGCCCAGAAGCTGAAGGCCCTGTTTTTCAAGTGGAAAAACCTCGCCTAATTTAAAGGGTTAATTCAGCCTTTGACGCCTTGACTTTTCTTGCCAAGGGCACAATCCATAAAGACGCCAAAAAACGTTCGATCTTGTCATGATCCCTGTCGTTTCCGCGAATACACATCGCAATCGTCAAGTTATCGCCGAGGGTCGACACCGAAAGCAAGGTGTAGGGATTGTACTTTATCGCTCCCGATCGGCGTGCCCGTCGAAGGCCCGTACGAGGCGGATCACTACAGATACTAGTCTTCATCCTTTACACAGCGGACAGCACGCGCGCTTAATGCACTCCCATCCACATGGGCAATACTCGCGCTGCCACATTGTCTGATTTCATACGCGACTCCGTAAGTGCCCGACATCGTCCCCCAAACAGCCATGAATTTACCGATGTCGGAAAATGTCCCGTCCTCTCTCCTAATGCTGCCGGGCTTGGCCGAAAACAGGTATTCGTCGGTTCCGTTGCCGCTTGTCCCCCTGTAATCGCAGAAGTCCCAACCTTCAGACGCCTTCAGTTTCCAGCCGGCAGAAAAGCGACCGCCTACCGCGGTTATTAACGCCTCGAATTCTGTCGTATCGGGTAGGTGCCAGCCCTCCGGGCACACACCGCGGATTCTGCCGGTAGCCTTGCAATTCCGTGGACTCGTACACCCGACTGTATTCGAGTCATACAAGGCCTTGCTATCCATGGCGGCACTCCAGTTGTAAAGTGTTCCGTACTTTTCGCAACCGTCTCTCTTGTTATTGACACAGTAGCTTTCGGCATCGCCCTCGTTATAGTCAAAAACAAGGTTTTCGGCCATCCATACCTGATTGCCAATCTTAGTCGTCTTGTAGGTTCTGCCGTTACGCTCGTCGGTCAAGCTTCCCTGCTTCTTCGCTGGCGTAACCGGAACTATGGTATCGGGAACACCCTTGACGCACCGCACGGAATACGCCGATAAGTAACCCGAGTTCGAGGTCCAAGATATTTCTGCACTAGTATAGCTGAACTTTATATATGTCGAATACCCTTCGTCATACACGGGTATTCGCCACAACGCAGCGGAGGTACTCTCTCCGGTAAATTTGAGCGAATCTTTGGATGAGTAAAGATAGCCACCCGCAAGAACATCGAAAGAATAGATGCCGGCTCCAGGCCCCTTCTCTTCAGGCTCCTTTTCGCCGGTCGTTTTCCAACTTTTCTCGGATTTCAACAAGTAGCCCGCTTTCCGATTGTTGGGGTCTTCGATTGCATCGAGAAGCCTATTGTAATCTTCTGAGCGGGGCAGGTACCAGCCTTCAGGGCACACATCCAAGACATCGGGCCAAAAGTACAGCCGTCCGAACTTGGCACAGTACTCGGCAGAATCGTTATAGCAAAGGCTACTTTCCGTTTCGTAGTTGAGGTTTTCGGCCATCCACTCCATGTCGCCAATCTTGAAAATGCGGTAGGCCTGGCCGTCGCGCGTATCGCAAAACACGTTCTCGGCATCCACGTTGTCACAAGAGACCTTCTTTGCGGACGAACTAGAAGATTTTTTTCCCGAAGATTTGCCCGAAGACTTACCGGAAGATCCTGCCGATGAAGAAACCGAAGATGACGTGTCCTCCGGACTTGCGGGCGAACTATCGCCGCCACAGGCGATAAACATGGCAGCCGCTACAAATAGGTACAGGAATTTCTTCATATTTCATCCTTGATAACGGAGCCGGCAACCTTACCGACAATTTAAATATACAACATTTTACCGGTTCCAGCCGGAATGCCCATCGCCATAGGCAACATCACCGCCATCATCATAACCGCCCAACGACGAAGAACTTTTTACGCCCAACCATCCGCGCATCCGCTTGATGCGGGCGGAAGAAGGCGCTTTGGCCGGAGCGGTTTCATCTGCCGGAGTTTGTTTATCGTTCACAGAATTGCACATATTTCTTCTCTAGACTAACATTAGAAAATTTTAAAAGTTCCGCCACAAGCTCCATGGAATTTTTCTTAATCAATTCACGAAAGAGAAGTACTCCGCACCCAACTTCAATCTTAACAGTTGCAAATGGACTTGAGCGGCAGAACAAAACAAAAATCCTCGCGAAGTTTTATTTCGCGGGGATTAGTGATTCTGAGGTGTAAGAGATTCTAGACAAATTTCTCGCGCACGTCTATAGCATGTTTACGAATTCCAAATGTTCGAAATCTCGCTCACATAGTTACGAATAAGTGCGCGATACGCACAGCAAGGTTTACGATTCTGCGCGCAGTTTCTTTGCGGCTGCCACAAGGTTCTTGAGGCTTGCCGTAGTTTCGGTTTCGCCGCGGGTCTTGAGGCCACAATCGGGGTTCACCCACACGTTCTGCTGCGGGACCTTCGCGATAATCTTGTGCAGAGCATCGACGATTTCTTGTTCCGAAGGCACACGCGGAGAGTGGATGTCGTACACGCCCGGGCCCACCTGAGTTTCGAACTTGGCTTCGTTCAAAGCATCAAGCAGCTTGAGGTCGGAACGGCTTGCTTCGAACGTAATCACGATGTCGTTGAATTCGCTATAGCACATGTGCGTGTGGATCTGCGTTTCGGGCTTGACCTTGGCGTGAACCAAGCGGAATGCCGGAATGGCCCAGTCGAGATATTCCTTGTGCCAATCGCTCTTGCGGAGCGGCAACTTTTCACGGAGAGCCGCTTCGTCAATCTGGATGATGCGAATGCCGTTCTTTTCGAGATCCAGAACTTCGTCGCGGATGGCAAAGCCGATTTCCTGAGCCTGCACCTTCAGCGAAACGTCTTCGCGCGGGAAAGACCAGTTGAGAATCGTCACCGGGCCCGTAAGCATGCCCTTCACCGGCTTCTTGGTGCAGCTCTGTGCGAAAACGGACCATTCGACAGTAATCGGAGCGCTGCGGCTCACGTCACCCCAAACTACAGGCGGCTTCACGCAACGGGTGCCATAGCTCTGCACCCAAGCGTTCTGCGTAAAAATAAAGCCGTCAATCTTCGTGCCGAAATATTCCACCATGTCATTGCGTTCAAATTCACCGTGCACAATTACATCGAGGCCGATTTCTTCTTGCAGCTTGATGCATTCGGCAATCTTCTTGCGGTTGAATTCCACGTACTGTTCCTTGGAAATTTCGCCCTTGCGGAAAGCGGCGCGGTTGGCGCGAACTTCGGCAGTCTGCGGGAAGGAGCCGATTGTCGTTGTCGGGAATGCGGGCAACTTGAATTCTTCTTTCTGCACGGAGCGGCGTTCGAGGCGGCTCGGTTTGCGTTCAAAATCAGCAGCCGTGAGTGCGGCCAGTTCAGCCTGTACCTTGGCGTTTGCTTGCACACGCGGAGTTGCAAACAGGGCCTTGTTCTGTGCAAGGGCAGCAACGTCACCGCTTGCGAGCTCTGCAAGTTCCACGAGTTTTTCTTCGGCGAAGGCAAAATGACGGAGCGTTTCAGCAGGGAGCTTCTGTTCGGCAGCAACCGTGTACGGCACATGCAACAGCGAGCAAGAAGTTCCGACCACCACGTTTTCGGCGCCGACAGCACTCACGATTTCGGCGAGCAGTGCATTCTTCTGTGCGTAATCAGCACGCCAGATATTCTTGCCGTTCACGACACCGGCGAGCAGGAGCGTATTCTTCGGGAAACCGGACTTGACAAGTTCCAGCGACTTGAGGCCTTCCACAAAATCAAGACCGATGGCATCGAAACCGAGGGCAACCACATCCTGGTACACGTCGCGGATATCGCCAAAGTAAGTCTGCAACGCAATCTTGAGGCCTGCAGCACGAACCTTTTTGACGAGTTCCACATAGATGGACTTGAAAAGTTCGCGTTCTTCGGCAGTCACGTCAAAAACCAAAGCCGGTTCGGCGAAGCTGATCCACTTGGCACCCGCAGTAGCGAGCTGGTCGGCGAGCTTTGCATAAGCATCGATTGCAGCGGCAACAAAGTCCTTAGCCTTCTTTTGGCCATTGTAACGTGCGAGACGGAGGAACGTATAAGCACCGATAACCGTCGGAACGGATTCAATTCCGACCAATTTGGTCTCGATAAACTCCTGAACCGGCTTGTTGCCCACGAGCTTGAGCTCGGTCGCATCGTCAATTTCCGGAACAATGTAATGATAGTTCGTATTGAACCACTTCTTCATCGGGAGAGCCTTCACGTCGCCCTTTTCGCCCTGATAGCCGTGAGCCGCAGCGAAATACTTTTCGAGAACGCTCAAGTTGAGCTCTTGGTAACGAGCCGGAATAACATTCAGCAAAAATGCGGTGTCGAGAACGTTATCGTAGAACGAGAAATCGTTAGACGGAATGAAGGAAATATTGGCTTCGCGCTGCTTTTTCCAACCATACTGACGGATTTCGGCGGCGACCTTCTGGAGTTCCGCTTCGGAGATTTCGCCCTTGAAGAACTTTTCACTTGCAAACTTGAGTTCACGATTCTTACCGATACGCGGGAAACCAATTACAGACGTTTGTTTATTACTCATTGTATTTAACCTACCTTTTTACTTGTTTTCTTGAACGCTCCAAATATACCTCACTTTTTATCATCGGTAAAATACTATTTTTTATGCGTTCACCATAGATTTTTCCTATGATGAAAATGGCTAAAATTCTATAACCGGTAATAAACAAAACCTATAATAGTTCTCCTGTTTACTAACCACCAACCACTAACCACTTTGTTATGACTTTACAACAACTGAAATACGCCATCGCCATTGCAGACACGCGAAACATCACCGAAGCATCCAAGCGCGTTTTCATCTCGCAACCGAGTCTCACCGCCGCCATCCACGAACTCGAAGAAGAAATGGGCGTAACAATATTCAACCGCTCCAACAAAGGCGTCACGATTACTAATGAGGGCGACGAATTCCTCTCTTACGCAAGGCAAGTCTTGGAACAGGCCTCGCTTTTGGAAGACCGCTACAAAGGCGGCAAAGGCGGCAATACGATTTTTTCCGTCAGCTGTCAGCACTACTCTTTTGCCGTCAACGCATTCGTCGACGTTATCCGCAAGTTTGGCGGTCCGAGTTACGACTTCACCCTACGCGAAACGCAAACAAACGAAATCATTGACGATGTCGCCAAAATGAAAAGCGAAATGGGCGTACTCTACCTTAGCGACAAAAACGAAAAAGTGATCACCAAGCTCATCCAAAAGAACAACCTCGTATTTGAACCGCTTTTCGCAACGCCGCTGCACGTGTTCATGTCGTCCAAAAATCCACTTGCCAAAAAAGAAAAAATCACCCTCGAAGACCTTAAACCCTTCCCGTACCTCACTTACGAACAAGGCGATTTCAACTCGTTCTACTTTGCCGAAGAACCCCTCACCGCCATCGATTTCGACTGCCCGCGCAATATCAAGGTTCGCGACCGAGCCACGCTTTTCAACCTGCTTATCGGCCTCGACGGCTACACCATTTGCTCCGGCGTCATCAGCCACAAACTCAATGGCAAGAACATCATCGCGAAGCGCCTCGATGTCCATGACAAAATGACCGTCGGCTACGTTATGCGCAAAGGTGTCACGAAATCACGCTATGCAGAGGCTTATATTGCAGCGCTCAAGAAACATTGCAGGTAGGGGGGGGGAGAGGAGCTGTAATTGTCATGATATATGCGATTTTTATAATGGGAATGAAACGATTTCTTTGAGAAACAGTGTATTTTGTTGCTTTCAAATAATAAATGAAAAAAAATAACATTACACATAAAAATTTTTTATATAATTTGTTTTGTACTAATTTTTTAAGGATAATAATATCAATGGCACTGACTTTAGAAGAAACAAAAATTTTCAAGGAACTAAAAAAAAAGAAATGTTTCTAATGATGTTCTTGGTAATTTGACGAAAATTTCGAAAAAATGTGAAGAACTTTTGCCTAAAGTCAATAACTCTTTTTCGCATTTTACAAATCATGATATTCGCCATTCCTATCGTGTGGCAAATTTTATGTATGAGTTATTACCTTGTTCTGAAGAAAATTATTGTAATTCAGAACTTGTAATCATGCTTTATGCCGCAATGATGCATGATTTGGGAATGGTAGACACTTCATTTGATCCTAAATCCTCAGAGGATTTAGAAGAGCTAAGAAAAAATCATCACAAAAAATCTGCAGAAATGATTATGAACAAAGATATGTTTGAGGATGATTTATTTCTTATTGATGGCATAAGTGTCCGTAGAGAAGTAGCGGATGCAGCTAAATCACATAATGAGTCCGTAAAATGGATTATTGAAAATATAAGGGAGCATAAGGGCGTTGGGAATGATAGCGTAAATTTAAGGTTTATTTGTTATTTATTGAGAATAGCTGATTTAATTGATTTTGATAATCAGCGAACGCCCTTGATTGTGTATAGTTTTTTTTGAAAAAGAATTTAAAAAAGATGAATGGAAGATTAGCGATGATGAATGGAAAAAACAATTATCCGTGACAAATTTTAACCATGTGATAATTGACAGAGAAAAGAGAATATGTAGAATTTCTTTTGAGGTTGAAGTAGAATCATCATCGGTGTGCCGGAATCTATTTAGGTATTTCAAATATATTGAAAAAGAAATTACGGAAATTGAAAGGTTTAAGAGTGCGGATGATAGATATACTTTGTATATTGATCCTAAAGTAGAGCAAAGGGTTGAACAAGATCGGTTCGATGTCAAACCATTAATTCAGTATGTTGATTATTTGTCTGTTGCGAACATTCTGATTGGTGAAAATATTTATGATAAAAAAGAATATGCTCTAAGGGAAATTGTACAAAATGCAATGGATGCTGTTTTATTGATGAAAGAGATAAAAAATAATTCCGATTATGCACCTCAAATTAAAATAAGAATGAATGATAACACTCTTTTTATTGAGGATAACGGAATTGGCATGACGCGAGAAGTTATAGAAAATTATTTTTTATGCATTGGAAAATCTTTTTATCGATCAAAAGATTATACATATGCTTATAAGCCGATAAGTCATTATGGAGTAGGTTTTTTATCAAGTTATCTTTTGTCAAAAAAAGTTGTTATTCGGACGTCTTCTTATAAAGATTCTAATAAACAAATAGAACTTGAATTAAATAAAGATGATGAATATGTAGTGTTTTCTGAAAGTAGACAAGAAGTTTCGAGGCACGGTACAATCGTTGAAATGAGTTTGGGTGATGTGTTGGCTGTTTTTGGAGAAAAGGAAAAAATAAAATGGTATCTAGAAAATACCTTTGTCAACCCCAAAATTTCCGTTATATTTAATGATGGAGAACATGGTGATGAAGTTGTACAATCTATAGAATTTGATGAAGATTATGGAGAATATTTGAACGGAATTCTTCTAAAATGTGATGTTAAAGCTGCTTATGGATTAGTATATTCTTGTGATGATTTCCTTTGTGACGAAAATTATGCGCTTGTAAAAAATGATTTTATTGAATGTGCAATTGTGAAAGATTTCTTGTTGGAAAAAAGTGCAAAAAATCATTGCAAATGACGGCTTTTATTCATTTTTTTGTGAGCAAGTGAAATTTGAAAGTAATCGCAGATACCACTACATTATAAACCCGATGGATTTGTTTGTAAAAAATGTAAAAATAGAAGAAGCATCTCTTTTCATTCCATTTTGCTTTTCGAACCTTTTGTTAAAAGACTTGAAAGTAAACGTATTGGACAATTGCGTTCCCAATTTAAGTCGGTCTAAAATATTGCCGAGTGATTCTTTAAAAATTGGTTATGCAGTTGGCCGTGCGGTTCATAAGGCTTTGCTAAAAAAGGGGGAAATATCGGGGAAAAAGTTGTCCGACCAAGAGCTTAAATTGTTGGAGAAATTTGTGAATAAGTATTATTCAGAAAAGAACGAGTTCTGTTCCTAAGTCATCGTATCCATTGAATCTTGGTTTTGGCAACATAGAACATATGCGTTAGCTCGTTGTTTTCAAAGGCTATTGCCCATTGGGGGCATAGTTGCCTACAGGGGTAAAAATCCCAGAAATTTCCTTAAAATCGCCAATTCTTCTTCTAAAAACTAAGTATCTTGATAAAAATGTATTTTTGCGACACTTTTATCAAGATATTCTTGTTTTTATTCATCATTTTTGTATATATTTATTGCAAAAAGGCGAAAAAGAGGCATTATGGAACGATTTGCGATGCAACAGCTGGCCCAGTGGAAAGTGCGTAAGGACCGCAAGCCGCTGATAGTCCGTGGAGCTCGACAGACTGGAAAGACCTGGCTTTTGAAGGAGTTCGGCAAGACCTCCTTTGCCGAGACCGTTTATATCAATTTTGAAAACGAGCGCCGCCTCCGTGACCTGTTCTCTGAAAATTTTGACATCAAGAGGATTGTTTCCACGATTGAGCTCAATTACGGGAAAAAGATCGACCCCGAAAACACCCTGATTATCTTCGATGAAATCCAGGCGGCAGAGGGCGGCCTGACCTCGCTCAAGTATTTTTGCGAAGACGCTCCCCAATATGCTGTAGTCGCAGCTGGCTCGCTGCTTGGCATTGCGCTGCACTCCGGCCTTTCGTTTCCGGTGGGCAAGGTATCTTTCTTAGACCTTGTTCCGCTCTCGTTTTTTGAATTCCTGTACGCCGCAAAAAAAGAAATGCTTTGCGACGCTATCCGTAACGGGCAATGGAGCGCACTGGAACCTTTTCATGACGAACTACTCGGTTTGTTGAGGAGTTACTTATTTGTGGGTGGAATGCCCGAAGTGGTGCAGAAATGGATTGATACCGGCGACTACTTCGAAGCCCGCGAAATCCAGCGCGAAATACTCCGCTCGTATGCGGCGGATTTTTCGAAGCATGCGTCTGGCGAGCAAATTCCGCGCCTGAACATGGTGTGGGACAGCCTCCCCGCCCAGCTCAGCAAGGAAAACAAGAAATTCGTATACGGGATTATCCGCGAGGGCGCGCGTGCCAAGGATTTTGAAATCGCCATAGAATGGCTCCGCGATTGCGGGCTGGTTTTGGAATCCCACCGCGTCAAGGAACCGCGTATGCCGCTGAAGGCTTACCAGGACGCTCACGTGTTCAAGCTTTTTATGTTGGACGTAGGCTTGCTTGGTGCTTCCGTTGGGTTAGATGCTAAGACGTTAATTGACGGGAACCGTATTTTTACAGAGTTCAAAGGCGCCATGGCCGAACAATTCGTGATGCAGGAACTCTCTACCCTGGATCCCGATTATCTCGGATACTGGACAAACGAACGCAGCACTTCTGAAGTGGATTTCATATTCCAAAAGGATGGCTTGATTATTCCCATCGAGGTCAAGTCCGGCGAAAACTTGCGTTCGCGCAGTTTTACGTTGTTCTGTAACGAATTCAAGCCTGATTTTGCCATAAAAACGTCGATGCTGCCGTTCCGTGACAACGAAAAGATGCTGAATGTGCCGTTGTACGGAATTGCCACGATAAAAAACTTGGACAACACGGAAAACATGGCTGAATAGGGGCGATATTTCGTACAAAAGGCATTCCTATGGACAAGATGAAATTATCCATTATTTTTGAGGTCGCTCTTTCATTCCTCATCTCCGCTTGTTCCGAGTCTTTCACGGATTCGCGTGACGAGCAGAGTTATAACGTTGTGAAGATCGGCAATCTCACTTGGATGGCAGAAAATTTGAATTACGCAACGGAAGGGAGCATGTGTCCGGATGGCGATTCACGAAATTGCAAACGATTGGGTCGCCTTTATACGTGGGCGGAGGCAAAAACGGTTTGCCCTGAGGGCTGGCGCCTCCCGACGAGCGCGGATTTCGAGGCGTTGGCGGTCGCGGTATCCGGGGATGTCGCGCAGCCTCTCGCTGGCAATTCCGGCGCGGTTCCTAATGCGTCCGGCGCGATCTCGAATGAAGTTGGCGCAAAACTAAAATCCCGCGATGGCTGGTTCAAAAAAGGGAACGGCACCGATGACTTCGGATTCAAAGCACTCCCGGCAGGTTATGGGACAGTCGGCAAGTTTGATGGTATTGGCGGTTACGCATATTTCTGGAGCGCGACCGAAGATTCCGAAAATCCTGAAGCGAATGCGTACTATTTGTTCTTGTCGTTCAGCAGCGATGCAGCAAACTTGAACGCTTTCGCAAAGGCAGATTATCGTTCCGTGCGCTGTGTCCGATAAAGTCCGCGCGGTTCCCAATAAAGTCTGCGCATTCCGTGACTCGCGACTTACAATAAATAGTCCATCCTGATTTTCCGCATGCTTTCGAACAAGTTCGCCTTCAGCGTGGAGCTTCCTTTGGTGAGGCTCTTGATTTCTTCGCGGATAGTCTTGCGGTGGCTCGCTTTCGAGAATTCACAGGTGCAGGTGAACTTGCGAATGTCTGCGTCTTCGGCGTAGGCGATGATTTCGCTTTCTTCGCAGTAGCATAGCGGGCGGATGATGCTGCACGGATACTTCTCATACGGCACCATGGGCGGCATGCCGCTAAACTCGCCTTTGTACAGCATGTTCATCAATAGCGTTTCGACGATGTCGTCCATGTGGTGACCGAGCGCAATCTTGTTGAAGTTGTTTTCGCGTGCGAACTTGATGAGTTCAGTGCGGCGTTGCGTGCTGCACCAGTAACAGTTGAGCTTGCGGCCTTCCTTGAGGCGACCTTCTACGGCGACGTCCTTGAAATAGAACGGCACTTGCGGGTATTCTTCTGCCATGCGCTGCAAAAATTCACGGGGCGCCTTGTCTGCAAAATCGCTCTGGATGTGGATGGCGGCAAGTTCGCACTTGGGCCCGAATTTGCCGAGGCGCGCGGCGAGTTCCATGAGGAGTACGCTGGAATCCTTGCCGCCGCTCGTGGCGATGAGCACGCGGTCTCCGTCTTCAATCAAATTGAAGTCGTGGATGGCTTTCGTAATCTTCTTGTTGACTCGTTTGCGGATTTGACTTGACATAATTTACTTTGTCCAAAACATGTGGCGTTTCCTATTGCGCGGCACTACCCATTAAAGTTCGCGGCAGTCCCATAAAACTTTTTATAAAAAAAGGCTCTCTCTCGAGAGCCCTTAAATTTGTCCGAACTGCGGTTAGTTGTCCGTCAGGTGTGTCGGCATCAACAAGAACGAGAAGTTCATGTTGTCGCCAACCGGCTCGATGATGCAGGCGCCAAGCGGATTGTTCATCTTCATGATGACTTCTTCGCTCTTGCACATGCCGAGAATTTCTGCGAGGAACTGGCCGTTGAAGCCAATGCAGAAGCTGCCTTCGCCGTTGTGCGTGATGGCGAGTGCTTCGCGAGAATCGCCGCCGACATCCGGGTCCGTGGCGCTGAGTTCGAGGATGTTGCCGTCGAACTGCAAACGGATCTTGCGGGTGCGTGCATTCGCCATGGAAATCACGCTGCGGATTTTGTTCTGGAATTCCGTGGTGTTCGCTTGTGCGGTACGTTCGAACTGCTGCGGGATTACGGAGCGGTAGCTTGGATACGGTCCTTCGTAGAGTTTCGAGATGACCTGGATCGAACCTGTATTGAAAAGAATGTGCGTTGCAGACGTGCGGACTTCGACCGTCGAATCGCCCTTCGCCATGTGAAGAATGTGTTGCAAAGCCTTGTGCGGGATGATGACTCCGTTCGAGAGTTCTGCACCTTCCTGGTCAATTGCAGCACGGCCAAGACGGTGGCCATCTGTCGCAACCATGGAAATCTTGCCGCCAGCCGCTTCGAGATAAACACCGTTCAGGCTCAAACGCGTGGAGTCGGTGGATGTTGCGAACAATGTCTTTTCGGCGAGGAATGCAAGTTCGCTAGCGGCGATGTTGAGCGTTTCGCCATTTTCAACTTCCGGGAACGGAGGGAAGTCATTTGCGTCAAAGCCAATGATGCTTGCCTTGCCGCGCTCACTCCACTGGATCTTGACCAAGTAGTCCTGTGCGTCAAAAGTAATATTCGTGATGCTCGGATCCACGAGGTTCTTCACTTGGTCGAAAAGCTTGCGTGCGTTAACGACGACCGCACCATCCCGTTCGCCCTGAACTTCGACCTTGACCCTGATACCGAGGTCCAAGTCAGTTGCACTCACTTCAAGGAAGTTGCCTTCTAAACGGAGCGAAAAGTTGTTTAGAATTTGGATGGTGGATTTGTTCGGCACGGCGCTAATCGCCGCTTGCAGGGCATCCTGCAATACATTCTTCTGAATAGTGAATTTCATGGATTAAGCACCTCTTTGAATGAGCATTGTTCCTACGAAAAATACAACGACGATGATTGCGAGGAGCACGATGACTCGTTTATCCAGCGCATTGGACTTTTTGGGGACGAATTTTTTGACGTTTTGCTTTGCTCTTCTGCGATCGCTGCGACTCATAGAAAAATCTCCATTGTTTTATATCGAGAAATCTACTATTTTAGAGACAAGTCGAGAAGATATCATGAATGAAAAAACTCTAAATAAGCTCAAAAATACAGCGTTAGACTGTGCGTCCAACGTACTTTCCCACGTCGAATTGTCGATGGTGCAATCCAAACTCAAAGCAAAGTACCAGCTACTTGGGCAGCGAGTTTATGAGGCCATCCAGGAAGGGCGCCTGGAATCCTTCAAAGAAGATCCAACCTCTATCGAAACGGTGGGAGCCATATTCGAAATCAAGAAACAGATTGCAGAAATCGAGCAGAAACTGAGCAAAGCCGAAGGTTCCAGTGAAAAAGCTTGAGGTGCACATTTATCCAAACAAGGACTCCAGAGGGCGGGATGTCACGTTTTCCGTTAGGAAAGTTGCCATTTACCTTGTTCTAACCATCTGTGCCATCTTGGGTTTCATCATGTTCTCTCCGGTCCAGATTGTGGAGAATTTGTCTAACGGCAACTTGATGGATGTCTATCACCAGAATTCCGTCATCAAGGACGAAATAAAGAAAATACGCACAGTGGTCGATACGACTATATTGAAGATTGAAGAAACGCGTATTGTCCGCGACAGCACCATGAAACTGGGCGGTCTTGGATTCACGCTCGAAGGTGCATCCGTTGAAGATGAAATGCCTAGAAAAAATTTGCAGGAAATGCGTGCGACATTCAGGAATACGCTCAACAAACTGGAACGTGATTCGGCGCTAGCGGCACATATTCCGGTTCTCCATCCGCTCAAGAATCATCACGACATCAAGAGCCGTTTCGAGATGGTGTTCGATGCGTTTACGGATCAGGAACTGCCGCACAGAGGCGTTGACTTTTTGGCTGCCGATGGCGATACCGTTTATGCGCCAGGGGCTGGAACCGTTGTCGAAGTCCGCAAGCATCGCGGCTATGGGCTCACGATGAAAATCGAACATATGGAGCATGTCAAGACATTTTATGCGCATTTGGGCAAGACTCTTTTGGATAAAGGAGACAAAGTCCGTCGCGGGGACCCCATTGCGACTATCGGCAAAAGCGGACTTGAATCAAGTCTCGGCCTGCATTATGAAATTCGTGTAAATGGAGTACCCGTCAACCCCGAGGATTATTTTATTACGAAATAGAACTTAGATGACGTCATTCCGGCCCTTGAGCCGGAATCTAGCTGGAATCTATCAACTGAAAAATATGAAATCGCCTTTTGAACAAAATATCATTGCCATGGTGTGGGACTGCGACAAGACCCTCATCAGTTCGTACATGCAGGAACCGCTTTTTAGGCATTTCGATGTCGATGGAAAAAAGTTTTGGCAAGAGGTGAACGCCCTCAAGGCGTATTACGGCAAGCAGGGCATCTCCGTCAATTCGGATACAAGCTACTTGAACCATATCTTGACTTACGTCAAAGCAGGAATATTCAAGGGCTTGAACAATACGCTTTTGCACGAGTTCGGCAAGGAACTGAAATTCTATCCGGGGCTTCCGCAATTTTTCGGCGAAGTGAAATCGCTTATCAACGATGACGAAAAGTACAAGGCGTTCGATATCCGCTTGGAACATTATGTCGTGAGTACCGGTTTTGCCGAGACGATTCGCGGGAGTGCAATCGCTCCGTTTGTCGATGGTATTTACGGTTGCGAATTTATCGAATCGCCTGCAGAGCCAGGATTTTTAGACCGTGCCGGTAATTCGGATTACGCGAACGTTACCGAGAACGCTGCGGATGGTGTTGCCACTAGTGAAAACGCTCCTCGCGAAATTTCGCAAATCGCATCTGCGCTTGACAACACTTCAAAAACGCGCTACCTCTTTGAAATCAACAAGGGCAGTAACAAGTATCCCGAAACGATCGACGTCAATTCTTCAATCGCCCGCGAAAGCCGCCGCGTGCCTTTCGAAAACATGATTTACATTGCTGACGGTCCGAGCGATGTTCCCGCATTCAGCATTCTCAATTACAACGGTGGCAGCACGTTCGCCGTTTACCCCAAGGGCGACGTGAAAGCGTTCCGTCAAGTCGATGCACTCCGTCGTGACAATCGCGTGCAGATGTTCGGCGAAGCCGATTACGAAACAGCAAGCCAGTCGTGGCTTTGGCTTACCGAAAAAGTCCGCGCCATTGCGGATTCCATCGTCGAACGCAAGCAGGCCGCCATCCGCAACAGCGCTGGCGCCCCACCTACGCACTTGAGCTAATTACAAATATTCCAGCCAGCCGATTTGTTCGACTGCAATAGTTATCAACAGCAATGGCCATGCGTTATCGAAAAAACGCCCGGTATGTTTTCCGGTGAATATGTTGTACATAAATACTAACGAAAACGTGGCAACGATACCGCCGATAACTCGCGAAAGAAAGGCTCCCGGTGTTATGAAAAATCCTGGAAAGCTCCCGTAGAGCAAGCCTATTACCGCCTTGGATAAGCAAAGTCCGGTAATGCCCAAGTCTAAAGTTCTTTTCTTTTTGCGCAGATAGCCCCATGAGTAAGCTATAATAATGCCGACGACTGCGCTTGCGTAAGGAACGTGTGGTAAAATTTCGGCGATGTTGATGGATTTGAGAGCTTCACCAGTGGCGAAATGTTTATTTTGCAAGAAATAAGCGATTTGCCTTGTCGCGTAAATACCCCCAAAAACAGTGAATAGCGGCCACATTCCTATGGCTCTTTTGAGTTTTTCCTCTTCTTCTTGGAGTTCCTTTTTCTTTTTTTCAATAGGCTCAAGTTCGTCAATCCGTTTTTCGACGATTGCAATGCGTTCTTCGGACTCTGCTTTTTCGGCGGCGTCCAGCTCGTCATAAAGCTCATCGTACGAGAGTTTGCAAATGCGGTTCTTGAACGCTTCTAGAGATTCTTCGGCTTGAGTCTTTTCTTCTTTCATACGGATACAATTTACAAAATTGTCAGTCGCCCGATTTGTTCCAAGGCAAGTGAAATCAAAATTAAGGGGATTGCGCTTTTGAATAAAAATCCTTTGTACTTGTCTGCGTGATAGTTGTAGAAGTAGAAGATGGATAAAGCGGTGATGATACTCGAAATGATACGCGAAACAATCGGTCCCGGTGTCACGAAAAATCCGTAATAGTGACCAAAAACAATTCCGACTAGACCGTTTGCGATGAAAAAGACGGAAAATGCCTCCGTAATCACGATATGTCCAAATTCTTTTATTTTATTAATATCAAAGAAAGAACTTCCTTTTTGGCCCCAGATGGAAAAGAAATAAAGTGTTAGGCAAACGATAGTACACGAGTAAGAATAATAGGGGAGATAATCCGCAAATATGATTTCTGGGTGCGGAGGGGCGCCAAGCATTCGTTTGATAATGGCTACGAACAAGTAAACATACTCGGTTACACATCCTCCAAGTCCCAAAAAAACAAAGAGCAGGGTTTTGGCGAGGCCCCGGAATGCCTGTTTTTGCGTTTTATCCCATTCACGGAGTTCCTTGGCGACGATGTCTCTGCGTTCCGGCATCGGGTCGTCCTTGACGGCTTCCCATTCTTTTTCGAGTCGTCCGAGCGTAAAGTTTTGAACTCGCTTCTCGTACTTTTCTAAGGATGCTTTGTCTGTTGGAAACGGTTTCTGATTCATTGCAGATTAATTTAATTAGTCGTTAGTTATTAGTCAATAGTTATTCTCTAAGCTCTAAGTTCTGCCAACTAAAACATTACTGGATCCTTCAGCCCTACAGGCTTCAGGATGACGAAAGCGTTGACGTCATTCCTCTTCGAGACATGACTGCATCGGCTCGACAATAAGAATGAGTGAACTCATTTTGCTGCTCTCGCCTTGCTCGTCATTCTGAGAGAAACGAAGAATCCAGTGACTATTCCCCCCCCTCCTACTTCCGAATTCTATTCTAGTAACTCATAACTAGTAACTCCCAATTGTACTTTCGCTACGCTCATTTACCAAATTTTCGCACATTTCTCTTACAATTCCCCCGCATTTCCACCAACCACTAATCACTAACCACCAACCACTTATTATATTTATAGTCCCCAGGCTTTGCAATGCGGGCAGGCGGTACTTTCCGTCAAGAAACATTGGGAGCTCGGATGCGGCCCATACTTTTGGGCTGGTCTTGGGGATATCTATCAAGTTTTGCTTTACCCTTTAGGAGTTTTAATGGCAAATAAGTGTAAGCGCGGAATCTTGATTAGTAAAACACCGTACGAAAAGCGCATCGCCATCATGGAAGATGGTGAACTTGCGGAATTGGTTGTTGAAGGTGTTTCGTCTAATCGAGTTCTGGGCAATATTTATAAGGGTGTCGTCCAGAAGGTGCTCCCCGCACTCAAGGCGGCATTCATTGACATTGGTCTTGAGAAGGCCGGTTTCTTGCATCAGGAAGACGCCATGGACCGCAACGAACTGTTGCGCCGCGAATATGGTGACGATGATGACGAGGGCGACGCCTCTAAGGAAATTTCGATCGACGAAATTCTCCAGGAAGGCCAAGAAATCATGGTGCAGGTGGTCAAGGAACCGATTAGCACCAAGGGTGCCCGTTTGACGACACACTTGAGCTTTGCTGGCCGTTTCCTGGTCTGCATGCCCGGTACAAATTTCGTCGGCGTGTCCAAGCGCGAACGCGATCCGGTCAAGCGCCGCGACCTCAACGAATCCGAATTCGAAATCAACAAGCAGATGCGCGAACTCGAAAGCAAGTGGGAACAGACGAAGTACAACTTCGAAACCATGCCGCCCGAGACCTGCATCTACGAAGAATCCGATTCCATCGAACAGACTGTGCGCGAATACTTCGGCGATAACACGGACTACGTGTATATCGACAACCGCGACGAGTACTTCGCTCTCCGCGAATACCTGAAGGTCCTATCTCCGGATAAGCTCGACAAGGTCAAGCTCTGGAGCTCCAGCGAAAGCTTGTTCGAATACTTCAAGATCGAAAACGACTATGCGCGCTCCCTGCAGCGTCAGGTCCCGCTTCCGCGCGGTGGCAACCTCGTCATCGAACAGACCGAAGCTCTCGTGTCCATCGACGTGAACACGGGGCCGAAGGTACACGGCAAGGACCAGGGCAAGATCATTCTCGAAACGAACCTCGACGCTTGCCACGAAATCGCAAAGCAGTTGCGCCTCCGCGATGTAGGCGGTCTCATCATTATCGACTTCATCGACATGGAAACCGATGAAGACCGCGAAGCCGTCTATCAGGAATTCCGCAAGGCAATACGCCGCGACAAGGCCCCGATTAGCCCTGCCCCGATCAGCCAGTTCGGCCTCATGGAAGTCACCCGCAAGCGCGTCCGCGTGAACCTGATGACCGAGAAGACCGAGTGCTGCCCCGTGTGCAACGGCAGCGGCCGCATCGCGACGCTCGAATCGACTCTCGGCATGATTGACCGCTGGCTCGCCCGTGCGCACGCCAAGGGCCGTCTCCGTGAAGTTACCCTCGTTGTGAGCGCCCAGGTCATCGATGTTCTTTGCAAGGACCTGAACCGAATGTTCAACTATCTGGAATACAAGCATAACATCAAGATTTCCCTCGTGGAAGATGAATATGCCCACATCAACCAATTCTGGATGTACGACAAGTCAGGCGAAGACATCACAGACTTGTACAACTTTGCATAAGTTGTCGCCACAGTGATTCACGCTTTAAACGTAAAAAGTCCCGGCTTGGCCGGGACTTTTTCGCTTTGTCCTCAAAAATACGCATAAAAAAAACGCCCGCTATGCAGGCGCCTTTAGAGAGATGAAGTTTTTCTAGTCATTCAAGTCGATGTCGAATCCCTTTGTCTTTCCGTGGCGAACGCCCCAAAGGAAATCTTGCGTGCGGTTAACGACAACCCTGCTTCCGACTTTAATTTTGTACGAAAGTCTTGCAATGTAAACCCCCGTACCTACCAATCTTCCTCCTTTCGATTTCATGTTCCATGCAAGGAACAGTTTGCCATCATTATTGCCGTCAAGACAGTTCCCCTTATAGAGGGAGTCCGTACATGAAAGGGCAGCCGTGGTGCTGTTCACGAATATGCCAAGACTCGTAAAGTACATGGTCTTGTATTCAAGTTTTGTCTTTTCCGCTAGAGCCTTCGTTACTTTAGTGATGGTTGAGGAGTTGCCGTTTGCAATTTCCCTGATATCATCGACCGTGATGATTTCGCCCTCGAGGGCGTTCATGATTTCGTCGCCGAGATGGTATTGCTTGTTCACGGCATCCTTGCCTTTTTCATTGATGAGGTCTGTTAAAGTCTTGCCTTCTTTTTCAACAATCTCCGCGTTGGCATTCTTAATGGCGGATTCCAAATTCGTAATTTCGTCTTTCACCATGCTCGAAATACTCAAGTCTCCAAGGTAATGCCCTTGTGATCCATAAATTTCCGAGACTTCCTTGGCGGTCATCGGCCTGTCAGTCTTAACAACCTTTGGTACAGTCGGATCCTTGCTTCTGATGATCGCCTGCGAGGAATCCGATTCGCCGATGAGCACGACCGGCGGACTTGTTACGACGACATTCTGTTCGCCTGAAATACGGACGAACGGATTGCGCGGATCGGTACTCCTGTGAAGAAGGTCCATATGAACGCCCTCAACCATCTTGATGGAATCGCCCATGGCAGGGATGCTTTCCTTGTCGTTGCTGGAACTTCTGAAAATCAGTTTCCATTTGGATTTCGATACCTTGACGAGAATGTCCGGCACGATATCGTTTCTGATTTCGTCCGTCTTTTTGAAGTAATAGGTGAAGAAGCTTGCATCATTTTCATTTTCGCAATCCAAGCCTTCACTAAACGTCAGCATGAGAACGGTCGAACCGTCGTCGCTGTACGAAATGTCTGCAGCCGTAATGACGGGACCAATGGAATCAGTAAGGTCACTTGTCAAGTTGATGCTTGTTGGGCTCGCGCCCTCCTTGTATGTCCAGAATGGCGTAATTTTTCCGCTATAGACAGATTCGGCACCACCAGTAAACGGAACGGATCCGAAGCCGCCGTTTGCGGTAATAATCATGGAACTATCGGCATCGTTTGTCTTGACATTTTCTTTTTTGAGGGTCGCAAACTTTTCGCCAAATTCCAGTGCCACGGAATCCATCTGGACCACGTTTGCATTTATTCGTCCTGCCGGCTTGGAAAGCTTTGCATAGACACTGTCACCACGTCCGTCACCGTCTCTGTCGAAGATGAACGCATATACGACTTGCGGTACAGGCGGCTCCATGAACGTAATATTTTTCCAGATGGCCTGCTGCGATTCGTCCGCACTGGAGACAATGAGCTTGATGTCCTGAACAGGAGCAATCGCCTTGATGTAGAACGTACCCTTGCCGTCTTTGAGCGTGATTGCGGTAATCGGGTTTCCGTTTTCATCACAAGGAATAACCGCAGTATTGTTCGTGGTGATATAGACCATGTCGTCAAACGTAGCCCAATCTTCGACAAAGGCGACATTTACGGTATAGCGTGTATTGACCCACTTGCCAAGCGTATCGACAGTTCCGTCAACGTCATTGCCTATGAACGTCCACTTGTTCCGATTATCAACACGGGCGTAATTGATTGTGGGAGAGTCGTACTTGTCGATGGTGAACCAGATATCGTCACTCTGGGATTCATCCTTTTGCAACGAGAAACGCAACTGGTACGTTCCTGGCGGGAGCGTGCGTTTTTGTCTGATTTCTTCGGTATTGATGGTGAATCCGGTATAGCCCGGCTTGATGGTGATTCCACCAAACCAGACGCCCACGCTGTCAAGAGGGACGCCTTCGGCGTAGGCACCGCTACCAAACAGCATGAAGTTCGAGG
Source organism: Fibrobacter succinogenes (assembly GCA_902800345.1). Classification (GTDB taxonomy): domain Bacteria; phylum Fibrobacterota; class Fibrobacteria; order Fibrobacterales; family Fibrobacteraceae; genus Fibrobacter; species Fibrobacter succinogenes_H. Next base: position 50,982 of record CADCDO010000008.1, on the reverse strand, counting down.
GAGCCTCGACTGTATCCTTGATCGTCGAGTTAGAAGAGAAGTCGCATGCAAGAGCCTGTTCACGGACAATCTGGTAAATCTTGTAATCAAGAAGACCGTTTGCCGAAAGATCCTGGTAGAACATGCTCGCTTCGGTCTTCAAGTCGATGGAAGTTCTCATCATGAAGTTCGAAGACGATGTATGGCGCTCGGCATAGAAAATGTGGAACGGATAGTTCGCACCTTCGATAAGTCCGAGCGTGTCTAGGTCAACAGCTCCCGATACTTGCGCATGTTGTCCGCCGATATCGACGACAAGCCTGTTGTTGATGAACACCCAGACATCGTCATCGCCGAGAAATTCGAAGTACTGGCCAGGAACGTATTCGAACGTTGCCTGGATTTTCATGGTAAAGCCGAAGTTATGTCTCTTGTTTCGGGCTGCGATGTTGTCAAAGAACGGGTTTTCGATCGTTCTTTCTTCATCGAGGTACCGGAAGTCGTCCAAAAGGAAAAGGCCACCTTCGGGACTGTTGTTGTCCTTCTGTCCGAGCCAGAGACCACCGGTATCAAGACTAAGTTCGATAGAACGGCAGGTGGCGTTTGAATAAACCTTGCCATTTTTCTCGGTTATGACTTGAGGCACGAACCATCCGTTGATGTGGGTCGTTAGCTTGCACTCTTCAGGGAAGGCCGCCGCCTGCACCGGAAGGCCGTTGGGACCAAGAGTCTGTTCGACCATACCGCGCATGTAGCCGCGCCTTTGAGTATCGGTTGCATTGGATCCCCCACATCCGCCGGAGCCGAAGTCGTTGCTCACTGCGTAAATCGGGTTACTGTAATAGAGATCCTTTGCTCCGTTTCCGTAAGAAGTCGTCGTCGTGGAATCACGCCTGTTCACGGTAGTCCTGATGTCGCCATCGCCCAGTTCGCCATGCAGCCAGTCAAACATCATGACGGGGAGCTTTTTCGTAGGGCATTCGCCCAAGATTCCCGGATACTTGGCAGAAACAGCCGGTGCACCGGCCTTGTTCGCCTTGACCCAAATTGTGTCGGACTCGGCAGCAACTTGATCCAGCGAGAGCCATATGCTTTGCACTGTCGGGTTGATCTTGGTATAGAAGTTGTCACCCACGTAGTCATATCCGATAGTCTGCTTGAAATAGACCTGCAAGGAGCCTTCGGGCGGGGTAATTCTTGCTTCGAACCATCCGCAATAATTCTTGAGGGTCGTCATTTTTGTGGAAGCGCCACCAGCGACAAAAAGGATGGCGGACGTGTTCGTCCACGGTGCAAAGAAGCGTATGACTTTTCTCTTGTTTTGGGTCGTAGCTCCTCCGCCCGGGCCTGTCGGGCCGCCTGGACGCGTTTCTCCGCCTGGAGCCGTAGATGGCGGCGTAATTGGATTTGGACTGTTCGCAACTGTGGCACCAGCATCGGTAATGGTAATGATGATGTCGTTTGCTACAGGCTCCGGACCTTCGAGGGGCGAAACGGTTGCAACGGTAGCACCCATGCAATTGCGGTTCGTGTAAAACACGAGCGTGGGGCTGTTCGCTTCCTCCATGTTCGTCTTAAGGTAAAATGAACCATCTCCGTAACTGCTAAGCGCCGTGCACCTGCCGTTCTGCGTCTGAGTGCGACCGGTTCGAGCATTCGTAGTTGTCGTCCGGACCTGAACGTAAAGACTAGTTCTACTAGACTGGGTGGATTCATTTTTTACAAGAATGGAATAATCGGCCGCCAAAGATGGCGTTACCGTACACAAGAGTGTAAACAATAAATATGAGACAATTTTTTTTACCCGCATCCACGACTCCCTGAACACTTTTGTACTTGTCTATAACCTTACTGAAAATACATTTTATCTTGTGATTTTTATCAAATTTTTTTTCCAAGATTGTAAAATAAATTGTGAAGAGAGCAACACTTAGGGGTTCGAACTCTTAGGCGGGGGAAAAGTTCCGTTTTTTGGACTTTTCAATACAAAAAGGCGCCCGGAGGCGCCCATAAAAGTTTCGAATCAAGACTTACTTGTTTATGTCAAAATCGACGACAGCCAGGTTACCATGCCTAAATCCCCAGAGGAAGTCCTGCGTGCGTTTGGTGATTCTCTTGCCGTTGACGATGAGGCGGATTTCGAGGCGGGCGATATAGACGCCGGTACCAGCGAGACGCCCTTCCTTGGAGCGCATATTCCAGGCCAGGTAGAGGTGCCCGTTATTGCCGAGACAGTTCACGGCTCCGTCCGTCTTGAATATGTCGTCGTTACAAGCAATCATGCCCGCATCGCTATTGACAAAATGCCCAAGGCTTGTGTAGTAGGTCGTCTTGTAGCTGAGTTCCGTCTTGTCGGCCATGGATTCGGCGATGGTCTTGATGTCGTCCTCGGAACCATGCATGTAATTGATCAAGTTGTTCTTTGTCAAGAGACCGTTATCGAATGCATTGACGATGACATCGCTCAAACCGAATCTTTCCTTGGCTTCCTTGGGCGTAATTTCGTTCCTGTCCATCATCGCAATGACGGCTTCAAGAGTGACGGTTGTCGATGGCATTCCGTTATTGATGGCTTTCTTGTCCTCAAGAACAGTCGTCGTCTTTACAACTTTCGCGATTTCGCTGATTTCGTTCTTGACAAGTTCGGACATATTCATGTCGCCAAGATAATGGCCTTGCGTACCGTAAATCTCGCCGACCTGGTTTGCGGTGAGCGGTTGGTCGCTCTCGACAAGAATCGGAACTGTAGCCGAATCGCTACGGACGATTTCCTTGGTTTTTTCGAAGTTGGGCGAATCCTTGTCCATGGTCACGACGGCCGGACTTGTAACGGTAATCCGCTGTTCACCCGTGATGCGCACCCAGGGATTTTTTTCGTGAGCCGGGACTCCGGCAAGGTCAACTGCTTGGCCGCCTTCGGAAGGAGGCTTGATACGTACGGAATCCCCGACAATGGGCAGAATGTCGTTGATAGATTTTTTCGAATAAATAAGCCTCCAGCGGTTGCTGAGCAAGGTCGATACGTAATCCGCATCCTGGATTGTCGTCGTTAATGCGCCGCCACCGTAGCAACGGAAAGCAAACAAGCTGGACGAAGCGTTCTTTGCATCGATTCCTTCACTGAAGGTGAGCGTAAGCTGCGTCTTGCCGTCATCCGTGTAGCCGATTTCTGCAGCCATGATGATTGGCCCAATGCCATCGCCCAAGAGGCCATCTACGGCGAAATTGGATTTTTCATGGTCCTCGGGGTTCGTGTAGGTGTACCAAACGCTGGTCTTTCCAAAGTAGGGTTCCGCAGAGCCACCCGTAGAAATCGCGGTGCCGAATCCATCGCCGTCGGCAACAATCGAAATGGTCAGATCCCCGTCCTTGTAGTTCACCTTTGGAAGCTCATAGTGCGTGGAACCGAATGTAAACTTGAGCGAGTCCAACGTGCTATTGCCACCAAGCGGTTTCGAGAACTGGATCCAGACGCTATCGCCGCGCCCATCGCCGTTCCTGTCATAAATGAAGGCGGTCTCGATTTGCGGCACAGGAGGTTCTGCAATGTTGATTTCAGTCCACCTGATGCTCTTGTTCTTTGCAGACGCAGTTGAAACTTCAATCGCGGCATCCGTTACGGCACCCGTCGCCTTGACATAGAAAGTGTTCTTTCCGTTCATGAGCACAATTTCCCCATTCTCAAGCGGATTGCCGAGAGAATCGCATGGAATGAGTTTCGGATCTGTCGTGGTCACCTTGGCGACAATGCCGCTATAGCTCGCGGCCCAGTCTTCGACGTAGGTCACGTTGATAGGATAGATGCGGCCCGCCCAAAGTTTTTCGCTCTTGTTCATGTTGATTGGAATTGCCAAGCTGCTAATGTTACGATTAACATCGTTTCCGAGAGGCTTCCAGTACTTGTTGTAGTAGATCGTATCCTGGTTGACGATATCTACGACAAAATAATTGGAATCGATAATGTCGGCAAAGGCTATGTTCGGAAGTTCCGTGGGCGGAATCGTGAAATACACGTCTTTGTACTGTGTCGGGTTAGTCTTCAGCGAAACACGGATATAATAGGTTCCCGGCGGAAGCGCCTGCATGCGGGCTATAGCCGTCGTTTTGATAGAGAGCATCGTGAAATCGTTCGAAACGATAATTCCGCTATAATAGACGGAGTCCAGCTTGCTCAAGGCGACGCCTGTCATCGGAAGGCTTTTCCCGAACAACGTAAAGTTCGAAGGTCCGCGTTCCGTGCGCTTTGTTTCGGAATTTGCGGAGAAGTCGCAGGCAAGCGTCTTTTCGCGGATGTTCTGCCATACTTCCTTTTTGATGTACGTTGAATCTGTCGAAAGATCCGTGAGGAACATGTCAGACTCCACCTTCAGGTCGATGGACGTCCTCATCATGAAGTTCGACTGCGTGCGTTTACGCTCGGCATAGAAAATATGGAACGGATAAGTTTCTCCCGGCGTAAGTCCGAGATCGTCCAAGTTAACGGACTTCATGACTTTCCTATGCTGTCCCCCGATATCGACGACAAGTTTGTTGTTGATAAACACCCAAACGTCATCATCGCCGTTGAATTCGAAATACTGTCCCTTGACGTAGACGAATTCCGCCTGGATCTTCATGGCGAATCCGTAATTGTGGAAACCAGGAATGTCGTTTCCGCCGCTGATGGAGTCGTAGTGCGGGTTTTCGATGGTGTGGGCGCTATCGAGCCAGCGGAAGTCGTCCAGCAGGAACAGTCCGCGTTCCGGGCTCTCGTCGTCTTTTTGCCCAAGCCAGAAACCGTCGTCCGTGAGCGTGAGTTCGAGGTCACGGCAGGTGACGTTCGTATATTGCTGGCCGTTCTTTTCGGCAACGACTTCGGGGAGGAACCAGTTGTTGAGGTGCGTGGAGTTCTTGCAGTTGCTGGGGAAGTCCTTTGCCATCACGGGTACGCCGTTCGGGCCCAGTTGCTTTTCGACCATCCCCGTCATCGGGGAGCCCTCGCAGCCGCCTTGTCCAAAGTCTTCGTTCGTTCCCGTACCGAACATGGGCACATTGCGTTCGTCAAAGCCTGTACGTCCGGCACCTTTCTTGTGGTCGTAGAGTCCGTCTTTCGAACCGTCTGAGTTCACGGACCCGTCATACCAGTCGAACATCATCACGGGGAGAATCTTGGGGAGACATTCGCCGAGAACTCCCGGATATTCCGTGAAGATTTCAGGCGCACTGTAGGGATAGGCGACAATCCAGACCGTATCGCTCAAAGCCATGACCGAATCTAGGCTAATCGGTTTCACCTCGGTTTCATCTTCCGTCGGGCCTTCCAATCCGATAAACGTTGTTCCGATAGTCTGCTTGAAATAGACATTTGCCGTGTCCGTAGTTTTGGAAATTCTGCTTTCGAACCAGCCGCAATACGGCGAACCGACAGGAATCATGTAGTTTTCCACGCCATTCAGGTACATGATGGCATTCGTATTTGTCCACGGCGTGAGGAAGCGAATGTGCCTCTTGGGTTTCGGGGTAATTACAGGCTTTGTTTCGGAATACGTCAATGTATCTTCGTCAAGGACAATCCAAACTTCCAGCTTGGTCTTGTTCGTTCCGTCGGCGTAATCCGCATCCCTGTACTCAGGGAACAGTTCCCCGAGGAGAGGCTTGTTGTTGGGGCTCAGATCCGTGCGGCACGAGTTGCCGTTACATCCAAGCCCAAACTGCAGTCTGCGCACATCCTTTTTGCCGTCTGCCAGGCGCTCGTTGGTAAACTCGATGGTAAACGTGCTGTCTTCGCCCTTTTCCAGCGACTTATACACAAAATTGCTTTCGTTGTCTGCGTAGTACAAAACATTGCCATCATATATGACATGCGCAATCGCAACCGTCTGCGCTAAAGCGCAGGCACTTAAAAATGCCAAACACACCAAAACCCTGCAAATAAGTCCACTGAACCTCATCCGCGACTCCTAGATTACCTATTTCCCCTAATCCCACAGTGCTGCCCATACACATTCGTCAAATATAAAAATAAAGTGCCGATGTCAATAGGCTTGGTTCGCAAAAGAACGATTTTGAAGGAGTTTTTCGATGTTTTGCCGTAAAGTAAAATAAAATAAACAAAAAATACGCTAGGGGAGTTGGTTATTGGTCGTTGGTCTTTAGTCATTGGTTATGAGCTGGATCTAACGAAAGTCCTTTCCTACTTGAGAAAAAAAATCCTACTTTTACATTGTAAATTCAAAATGGAGACTAAAATGAATCGTGTTTACCTCGTTGCGACGGCTGCCGATAAGATGGAAGCCAAAGTCCAAGAAATTGTCGATGCCGTTACCAAGGCAGGCCTCATCGCCTCGGTTTACAAGCCGCTCGATGTCGTGAATGCAGCTGATAGCGTCGAAGAAATCAAGGCTGGCAAGTCCGCCGTGCTCATGGAGAAGATTTGCGCCGATTTCCTCAAGCAGGACTTTGATGCAGTCGATGCCGTGGTCGTGGAAGGCGCAACAGGCATGAACGACGTCATTGCACACAAGTATAACGACGATCTCGCTTCCGCTCTCGACGCCAAGGTCTTTGCCGATGGCGAAGATGCCGAACTATTTTGTCCAAAACGTTTGCTCCGCTGCGAAAAATGCCTCGCCGGCGACCTCGCCGAGCCGGCAGCCGAACGCCGCGTAAGCCAGGCCATGTTCCGCGCAAGCCTCCTCTCTAAGGCTTCCAAGTGCGTCAAGCGCATCGTGCTCCCGGAAGGTTCTGAACCGCGTACCGTGCAAGCCGCATGTCTCGCTGTCGAACGCAACATTGCCGTGCCGGTGCTCATTGGCAAGAAAGAAGAAATCGAAGCTACCGCAAAGTCTGTGGGCGTGAAGCTCCCGGCCAACATCGAAATTATCGAACCGAGCGCAGAACTTGCCGAAAAGTACGTGCCGACTCTCGTGGAACTCCGCAAGGCTAAGGGCATGACTCCGGAATCTGCACGCGTCGCTCTTTCTGACAACGTAATGTTAGCAACGATGATGCTCAAGTTCGGCGAAGTCGATGGCCTCGTTTCCGGCGCCATCCACTCCACGGCAGATACGCTCCGCCCGGCCCTCCAGATTATCCGCACCGCTCCAGGCGTCAAGTCCGTAAGTTCCGTGTTCTTCATGTGCATGAAGGACAAGACCTACATCTACGGTGACTGCGCCATCAACCTGAACCCGCTCGCCGAAGAACTTGCCGATATCGCCCTCCAGTGCGACGACACCGCAAAGGCTTTCGGCCTCCCGAGCCGCGTGGCCATGCTCTCTTACAGCACCATCAATTCGGGCAAGGGTCCGGATGCCGACCTCGTCGTAGCCGCTACGGCTGCTGCAAAGGCCGCCCGCCCGGAAATGCTCGTCGATGGCCCGCTCCAGTACGATGCAGCAACCGTCCCGAGCGTGGGCGCCCTCAAGGCCCCGAACAGCCCGGTCGCCGGCAAGGCTACCGTGTTCGTGTTCCCGGACCTCTCTGCCGGTAACATCGGCTACAAGGCCGTACAGCGCAGCGCCCATGGCACAATCGCTATCGGCCCGATGCTCCAGGGCCTCGCCAAGCCGGTGAACGACCTCTCCCGCGGCGCCCTCGTCGAAGACATCGTCTATACGATTGCCCTCACCGCCGTACAGGCTCAAAAGTAAGAGACCTCTCGCACTTTGCACTTGTCTCCCCAGCCGTCATCCTTGACCGACAACGGGGAAACCATAAAAAAAGCGGACTTTCAAGGTCCGCTTTTTTTGTGTGTATTGCGAGTGTTTCTCGCTTATTTTTTCTTATTCTTCGCTCTCATCTCTTCGATGGCTTTTCGGATGACTTCGCCGTCTTCGAGGTGCTTTTTGGATAACTTGTTCCGATGCTTGCGGTCGATGATTTTCCACAGTTCCTTCAGATGCCAGCGGGCTCGTTTGTCTTCAAGAATGTATCCAGGACGAACGCCTTCGTTCAACCCTTGCACTATCAGTTCCATTGCGTCATCGTAACGTTTCTGGTCATAGCGCAGTTCTGCGAGAAAGTAATAGTTGTAAATATCCTTGCGGTTCTTTTCCAGCGCAAGGGAAAGGTACTTGTCTGCAAGCTTTCCATCCGGCCAGGAGAGAATCAACGGCACGTACGGCAATACGAAATGCGCACGTCCGAGAATCTGCCAGTCTTCCGCCTTGGTGGCGACATCGCGGACTTTGCCGGCGATGCCTTCCTTGAGCGACGTGAACACGTTCCTTTCGGAGCCCCACATGGAGAGAGTCGAGGCATAGACGTGGGCGATTTCCTTGTTGTCCGGGAATTTCTCGTAGGCGCTTGCGCTTGCGTCCAACAGCGAATCCAGATGGAGCTGGCGCTTCTTTTCTTCAAACTGCACGAATCTGAAGCAAAAGTAAAGCGCCTTGACATAGCCTTCTGTGGCCGCTTCGAGGACGGTGGAATCCTCCATCGCCTTCTTGTAGGCTTCCTTCATTATTTTTGCGTTCTTGGCATCGGCCTTGTCGCCGTTCGCGCGTACAGCTCGCGCCGCATAGCAGGAATCCGCCAATTGCAAATACTCGTTCGCACCTGCGAAGTTAAACGCAAGCAACAAAGTAAGCAGAATTGCGAACAGAATGTTGAACGTAATCTTCATGAAGACGTTTAAACTTTCCAGTTCTGGAGGAGTTTGTTCACCATGGCAATGCGGGTCTTTTCTTCCTCGGTGCCGTGGAACGTCTTGAACAAGAGATTACGGTATTCCATCAAGGCTGTGCGAATAATGACTTTTTCTTCTTTTTTGAGCATAATGTATAAATGAATTTAAGGGTTACTTGCTGCGTTTGCCCTTGCCGGAGAAGTAGTCCTGCTGGCGGGTGGCACCAAGAACGGCGTGCCAGAGAGTTCCGTTGGGGTTAATCTTTTTGCGTTCGTTGACCGCATATTCTATGGGAACGTGCGAGAACGCCCCGTTCATGCTGCCGACGACCATGTCCGTCTTGCCAGCCATGCCGGCGTGGACAGCGCTTTCGGCGAGTTGAAAGCAGAAAATGGCGTCCGTGCCCTTGGCAGGGATGCTCCTCACCATGTAGCTCGGGTCAAAGTACTTTATGTTGATTTCTTTTCCGATGCTATCAAAGTGTTCCTTGATCTTCATGGCGAGGAATTCGCCGATGTCGTTCTTCAGGATGTTCCCGCTTGCGTCGCGGCGTTCTTCCTGGTTCTTGAAAAGTTCCTGGCCGGCGCCTTCGGCAACCGCAATTACGGCATGGGTTTTTCCGTTACCGTAGCGGCTTTCGAGCGCCTTAAAAAGACCGCCTTCGCCTTCGAGTTCAAACGGGACTTCGGGCACAAGGCAGAAGTTCACCACAGTCGTCGCAAGCGATGCATAGGCGGCGATAAAGCCGGAATCGCGACCCATGAGCTTCACGAGGCCAAGACCGTTGTAGGCGCCATTCGCTTCGATGTGGGCGCTTGTGATAACGTCTGTCGCGCTGAGCACGGCCGTTTCAAAGCCGAAAGTTCTGTCGATGAGGTTCAAGTCGTTGTCGATGGTCTTGGGGATGCCGATAACAGAAATGGGCTGCCTGCGTTTCTTGACTTCTTCGGCAATCGCATGCGCACCGCGAAGCGTACCGTCACCGCCGATGCAGAACAACACGTTGATGTTCAGGCGCATGAGCGTATCGACCATGATGGAGGGATCCTGCATTCCCCGGGAACTGCCAAGGATGGTACCGCCGTCTTCCTGGATGGCATCGACGACATCAGGATCGAGTACGATGGGTGAATAGCCGTAGTTCGGGTTCAACCCACGATAACCATAGGGGATACCGAAGATGTTCTTTACGCCATAATCGAACCAGAGCACTTGTACGAGGCCCTTGATGACGTTGTTGAGACCGGGGCAAAGTCCGCCGCAAGTGACGATACCGGCGCGAGTCCATGCCGGGTCGTGGAAAATGATTTCACGTGGTCCCGCTGTTTCGAGGGAGGGAACCGGAATGCCCTTCGCGAGATATTCGGAGATGAGGTTGACGTCGGTCGTGAGGCTAATCTTGTCGTTTTCGGAAACGAACGGCACCCCGTTCATCGGGGACTTGAGCGTGCCCTTGCCAACGGTTTCAATGGAAAGATCATAATCCAACGGATTCTTGATAATATCGTCCTGAGTCATACCACGCCTCTTTGAATTTTAGGGTTCCACTATTAAGCGGGATACCCTGAAAAAATATAGTAAACGATAAAACCCAGTTCTATCGTCTCCACAAAGTGGATAACATCCACTAAGGGGCAAAGCCGCAAGTGTTGTACATCTCTCTGTAGCCGCTTGCGGCGTTCTCTCGTCTAATTAAATCGACAATGACGGGAAGTGTATTTTTGTGCGCAGACCGGGATTTGCGTTTTCGAGTTCAATCCGCATATTGCATAAATGGCACAATTTCTTTACCATCGAAAGCCCGATACCCGTGCCGCTCGTCTGTCTCGTCATTTCGTTTTCAACTCTGTAAAATTCCTGGAAGACTTTTTTCATTTCGCTCGGCGGGATTCCAGGACCATAGTCGCGCACAGCGAGATACATGTCCGTATCCTTGATTCTAAGCTCGACATGGATCATCTTGTAATCGGCGTTTTTCGAGAACTTGAGCGAGTTATCGACAAGGTTCATGAGAATCTGCATGATGGCGTCACGGTCGATCATGAGACTGATGTTGTTGGCGTCGGTGTCCGAAGAGACGGTGAGCTCGAATCCCTGCTTCTCGACGTTCTTGCTGTAAGTCGAAACAAAGTCATCCAGCACATCCTTGGGCTTTGCCATGCGGAGCTGCACATTCCAGCGGTTGCCGTCAAGCTTGGAGAGGTTCAGCACATTCTGGATAAGGCGCGAAAGACGGTCCGCCTCGCTTGCAATTTGTCCATAATACTTCTGCTTTTTCTCCTCGCTTGCGACCCATGCGTTTTGCAGAAGTTCCGCATACATCTTGATGGCGGTGAGCGGAGTCTTGAGTTCGTGCGTAATGGCGGAGACGAAGTCCTGACGTTTGGCGGCAAGCTTCATGCGGCTCTGCGTCACGTGGTAAATCGAAATGAGACCTATGGCGAGAACGGCAAGCATCAGGAATCCGATGAAAAAGACAAATTCGCCGCCAGGCGCCTTCTGCGTCGTGTACATCTTGAACGTGATTTCGGAAAGGGGCGCCTGTAAGGGCTCGGAAAGAAGTTCCGTCGTTATGTTGTTGCGTTCTCCGAAGGCGACAAACGGTCTCTTCTTGTGGATAAACGTTAAAACAAGCGGATCCTGCTGGTTCCCTTTCGTGACGCCCTTGTACTTCTCGATTTCATTCTTGACAAGGTTCGTGAGGTAAACCCGTGCGTCCACGATAAAGCCTTGGATGAATACATCTACGCCGCGACGGACTGTGCGGTGGAAAATTATGTAGTTCGAATCGACAATCGCCTGGAAGAAGTCGATTTCCGCTTCCATCGAGTGAGTCGTTTCCGGATTGATCAGGCGCACCAGAAGCCCTGTCGTATCGAGCTTCGTCGATTCAACGCCGAACGCAAAGTCCCCTGTTTCGGTAATTTGTTCAACACGCGGCTTGATATTCTTTTTTTTACGCTGCGTACTCGAAATGTCCAGGTCCTGCTTGTAAATCTGGTCGATAAGCTTGCTGTCGTTCTTGTGCGTCGAATCATCCTGCTTTTCGGCGCTGCTAGACAAAGGCAAGCTCGTCGCAAGCGACATCGCAGGAAATCCCGAAGTATTCAGGATATTGCTTATTTTGTTTCTAATGGCCAGACGTTGTTCCCTATCGACCATGGGGATTTTTTCGAGGACCCCATCGGGAAGCACAGGCGTACTCAAGTTGCCGGAAGGGTCTAGCTGGAAATGCCCGACGAGCCCGACATAATGGCTGCGGAGCGGGAATTCCGCCAGTTCGGACATGGTGATTTCTTCGCCGCCGAACACGGGAACCGAGCGGATGAAACGGTAGTCGGCATAAGAGCGCCTGTCCTCGATGGCAAGGTCCGCCGTGATGTTCTTGTTCAAGTTCTGGAGTACGGAGAACGCATGTTCCTTATAGCCAAAAAGCGACGAAGCCTGCAACTGCGCGTAGGAATGACTTAAAAGCACTATTACGGGAATCGCAATAATGATAAAAATCGCCACAAAAATGAGACGATCTTTTGATGCAACGATCAGGCTCCGAAGAGCCCTGATCTTGCTAGAGAGGTATGTATATAACTTAGTTATACGGATTTCTCGCATTCTGGAGCCGAGCGCATCTGATAACCTTCACCACGGAACGTGACAAGGAGTTTCGGATGTGCCGGATCGTCTTCAATTTTCTTGCGGAGCTTGGTGATATGGATATCGACCGTGCGCGTATCGACGGATTCCGCATTTTCGTAACCCCAGACCTTGCGGAGGAGTTCGGAACGCGGAATAGCGTGATCGCGGTTATTCCACAGGTATTCAAGAATTTCTATTTCCTTGCGGGTGAACGCCAGTTCTTCCGTACCGCGGACGCCCGTGTATTCACGGAAGTTCACGCGGAGGTTGCCTGCAACAAGCTTGCCTTCGTTTTCCATCGTCTGGCGGCTACGGCGAAGCACTGCTTCGATACGCGCGAGGAGCATCGGCACGGAGAACGGCTTCGGGATGTAGTCGTCGGCGCCGAACTTGAGCCCGTTGATGATATCGTCATCGGAATTCTTTGCAGAAAGGATGATAATCGGGAGGCTCTTGTCCTTTTCGCGGATCTTGTCGCAAACGGTAAAGCCGTCCATGCCCGGGAGCATAAGGTCCAGAAGTACGAGTCCGTACTGTCCGGAAAGTGCTTCGGCAAGACCGCTTTCGCCGTCAACAACGTGCTTGACGCGGTAACCGTTGAGCTCGCAGAGGTCTACGAGGCCTTCGGCAATGGCAATTTCATCTTCGATGATGAGGATGTTCGTGCTGCTTGTATTTTGAGTCATTCTTAGATACCTACTCTCTTCTAACCTGCTTTATTGACTTACAAATTTGATGGATTAAAGGGCAAATCCGCCACCGATTTCAAATGCGAAATGGCCGGCATCGATGTCGTTATCGTAATCACCGCCGAGGTAGCACTTGACGTTGGCGTAGGCAGCAATCGGGATAATCGGGAGCTTGAAGCGAGCTCCTGCGAGCAGGTGGAAACCGATGCTCTTGTTGAGTCCTTCGTCCTTGGCTGCATCGACAACCTTTTCGGCGAGAGCCTTGGCGAGTTTATCGGATTCAGACGGGTAATTGCCGTCTGCGAAAGCCTTGTCCATGACCTTTTCCACAAAACGGTTATTGAGGATGAATGTGTTCCAGTGCATAGTGAGACCGGCACCGACATACGGGCGGATCGGGAAAAGCGGGATGGAGAACGGCTTGGTGACGGAAATGTCGCCGTTCATGGCGATGTACTTCGGGGTTGCCTTTGCAAACGGAGTGCCGCCAAGTTCAATTTTCATCGGGATTTCCTTGAAGGTGCCGTCATCTGGATTCTTGGCCCAAAGGGAGGCGTTGTAAGAGGCGAACTGGATGTTGAACGAACCTTCGATGTCAATGAACGGGAGAATATCGACCCAAGCCTTGAAACCGAAGCCCTGGATGTAGTCGAAGTCGCCGTGGCTGAACTGGATGTTTTCGTTGCCCTTGATGGGAGCCTTGTCGGCCTTCTTGAGGGTGGTTCCTACGTTCGGGGTGTAATGGAAACCAATGCCGGCAATAGCAAAGGATTGGGTGGCAAGCAAAGCTGCCGCTGCGAATATGATTTTAAAATTCATGTTTTTTGCTCCTAGGATGTTTTGCACTTGAAACTAACTAATTATTTAGAAAAAAGGTATTTACAATTAAGAAAATGTTGCATTTTCGCCTATTTGTGACGCAACTTACTTGATTGCAGGCACGAAGATGAACTTCTTTTCGCCTTTTTTCACCTCGACTTTACCATAATCGATTACCTTGACCGTGTTCCCGGCATCACCTTCAGCGGCAACGGAAACCTCATGTAAACCCGGCTCGACCGGGATACGAGTCATCTGGAATGAATTCGGCAAGAACAGCGCGATGCGGAGATCGGCCTTTTCGAGCTGGTCCTGGGCGATATCAGTACTGATGCTCGTGAAAAGGTTGAGCATGACGTTGTCTGTCTTCATGGCCTTCTTGGCAGTCTGGGAGGCTATCGTGCGGAGAACGACACGGATTGCCGTACGGGTCATGGTTGAAGTGAAATCGTCCTTGAGGTTCATCTCAAGTTCCTTGTCGAGCGCCATCACCTTTTCGGGGCGGATGCCCGACTGGTTATCGACGGAGACATTGAAATGATGGACCTTGCTTTTGAACGAATGTGCTTCCGGAAGCGCCATACTGATATGGAACGTCTGCCCGTTGCCGGCGCCTGCGACAGGCGGGGCGCCCAACGTGGTGCTTTCCGTCTTGCCCGTCTTCGAGTCCTTGTAACTGAGAATCAACGAACCGCCACTGACGTATGTGCCGGACATCTTGAGTTCCGTAAGGATAGGGCCGTGGCCGGCGTAGCCGACGACGATAATTTCTTGACCGAGGTCCCGTGCGGCAGTCGCCTTGGGAGTTTCGAGCGTATTGTCGAGTCCAAGCGTTCTGATATCGTCTTCTCTGTCGCTACGTCTTAAACTTTCGATGATGAATTCGCGAGCCTCTTTCGGGAGGTTCAGGATATTCTCGTTGTACGCCTTGACCGTCTTGTAGTAGGCGATGGCCGCTTCGTCCGGTTCACCCGCCATTTCATAGACGATAGCTGTAAGGTAACGCAAAAAGCCATTGTCGTTTGTCTTGTCGTTGTCTTTCTGGTAGAGTTCCGTCATCGCTTTCTGGGCACGGTTCACTTCGACCAATGCTCCATCGACATTCCTTTGCGCGAGATAGTTCATGATCTGCATTTCGTGAAGGACCAGCACTTCGAAGGGGCGCGCCCTGTACGGGCGGACGTTGTCGTTTGTGACTATAGCCGCAGCTTCGTTCGATATGGAACGCGTGTAGAGGTCGTCGTAGATTTTTTCAGCCTTGGCAAAATTTGTCGCACTTTCCTTGTAATCCCCGTTATAGTGGTACAGAACGCCCAAATCAAAATGATAGAGAAATGCGTTGTCGTCTCCGTAAAGATCGTCCTTCCCCTTTTGAGTTGCTGCAATGGCAGCCTCGATTCCATTCTGCTCGAATACCGGAGCAAGAGCCTCGTAGCGGGTCATGGACTTGTTGGCGCAGGCCGTAAAAAGGAGTGATGTGACAAGGAGTAAAAGTAAACGTTTCATGTTGGTAAATCTATATAAAAAATGCTCGCAGGTGCGAGCCGGTAAGGTATTAGGTAACAGGTGGTAGGTAGTAGGATTATTATCGCGGCATCGCCGCCTTTTCATAGACGCAATTTGCGCGTGAATTGTTACCTAATCCCTAAAACCTACAGCCTATAACCTAATGGAGCCAAAGGCTCATAGCGGATTACATCTTCACGCTGCTCTTGGACATGTACTTCTTGATTTTCTTGTCGCCGATCCAGACCTTGCGGTGGCTCTGGATGTCGGTAAGTTCCATGTCGATCTGGTAGAAGACCACCTGTTCGCCACCTTCCTGGTCGATGACCGAGTTGATGGTGCCGGTGAGCATGAGGTCCGCGCCAATTTCCATGCCAGCGTCCTTGAGCGTTTCGTCTGTAACGTTGCCCTGCTGGTCGGCAAGTTCGTTGCGGAGGTCTTCGCGTTCGTTGGAGTTCGCGACAAATTCAGCCCTGCCGGAATTGATGAGAGCACGTTCGATATCCTTGATGAACGTTTCGACGCGGATGTGCTCGTGGCTCTTGTTGCGGACCTTGCCAATCACGATAGTCGGGACGGAGCCCTTCTGCGCCGCAAACTGGTCGTACCACGGGCGGCCGAGGCAGTCATTAATCATTTCGTCGGCAACAAGGCGGGAATCGGTGTCGTTCCAGCTACCGGAAAGGTCCGTGACAGTGTCGGCGTCAAGACGGGTGACTTTTTTGCCTCCGCCAGAACAGGCGGAAAGAAGGGCGATGCTTACGCAAAGGGCAAGAATCCAAATTTTTGACATCATGTACTCCTGATTGGAATGTTTTGTTATAAACATACAAAAAAAAACATAAAAAAACTCTCCAGGAGGAGAGTTCTTTGAAAAAAGTGAATCTTTTGATTAGCGTTTTTTCTTCTTGGAGCCCGTAGATGCATCCAGGAACACGTCAACCGTTTCTTCGCCCTTGACTTTTACGAGAGCTTCTGCGCTTCTGCGGTTGTTGCACTGGGCGCGAACCACGTGGTCGCCGGCATCGAGGTTGTGGATGACGAGTTCGGCACCATCGGTCTTGTCGGACTGTTCGCCGTCAACGAAGATGAGGCAGCGTGTCGGATTCGTCGTGACCTTGATATGGCCCTTCGGAATCTTGGTGCTGAAGTCGAAGTTGTTGCGGGAGTCGTTACCCGGCCAAATGTTCACGCGCTTGTTGACAAGTTCGAAACCCTGGTCGATGACGACAAGCGTCTGACGTCCGGACTTGACCTGCATGTCCTTAATCGGGCTCTTGCCGAGCTGTTCACCGCCGAGGAACACGTCGCTGTTAGGCGGTTCGGTGACAATGTTGATGGTTGCGGCTTTGCCACGCGGAGGTGGATCTTCTTCGTCAGCGACAACGGATGAGAAGAGGAAAGCCATCATCAAGGCGAAAATATAAAGCTTTTTCATGGGATGTACTCCTGATTTGCATGTAAAAGAGTTAGTTCACTTCTAGAATTTAATTCTTTTTTTACAAGACAAATGTTAAAGTGCCGTAAAAAGTGCGTAAATATTTGGTCTATAATTGGTCTATATTAACTACTTTTGTGTATATGAAAGCTCTTTACCAAAAAATTCGCAGTTTACAAGGGAAAAATTACGGGCTTTACAAGTCCCTCGCAGAGAAAACATGGGATTTTGGAGACTTTGTGCTGGAATTCCTGCACGTGCAGGGCGACCCGTATGCGCCGGCATCCCGCGTAATGATAAAATCGAGTTTGCAGATGCTGGGCTACCCGAGCGAATGGAGTGGCTCTTTTGAGCACCGCTTGGCATTGAGCAACTACCTTTACCGCAAACTCTCGGCGCTTGTGCGGGAAAAATTTTCGGGAAAAGATGCTGCCGTAGTTTTTGACTCCGCTGGACCTGAAATGCTGGTGCGGAACGCACTCTGGATCGATAACGGCGAATTGCGGGCGTGCCTGCAAGTGCGCTTGCCGGGCGACGGTCGCAAAATCCAGGCGGAGGATGCGGCCGAAATTTTGACGATGGTTCTTCCGGACTTGGTGTCGGCGGGACTTTACAATTCGGGCGCCTCGAAACCGGACGGCGTGGAGCCGGAACTTTTGAATTATTACAAGGTACTTGCCGAACGCAAGGAAATCTTGTCGCTGCTTGAGGAACGCAGATTATGCGCTTTTGTGCCGGATGGCGCCGTACTGCCGCGTGCATCGGGACTCAGCGAACAGCCGATGGAAGGTGCCGTACCATTTACCGCTCCCGAAGAAATGGCGGTGACGCTTGTGGCAAACGGTCGCGAAATTCGTGGCATGGGAATCCCGAAGGGAATCACGGTGATTTCGGGCGGAGCGTTCCACGGAAAATCGACGCTTTTGCAGGCCTTGACAAAGGCCGTCTATCCGCATATCCCGGGAGACGGGCGCGAAGGCGTTGTCGTGAGCGAATCGGCGGTGCGCGTGGGCGTCGAAGACGGCCGCAGCGTACGCGGGACGGACCTTTCGCAGTTTGTACGTGACCTGCCGGGCGGAATCTCGACGAAGAACTTTACGACCGCCTGTGCGTCGGGCTCGACGAGCGAGGCCGCAAACTTGATGGAAGCGATGGAAGCCGGTAGCGACGCGTTCCTGATTGACGAAGATTCCTCTGCCGTGAACTTCCTCATTCGCGATGTGCGAGTTCGCAAACTCCTTGGCGACGACCGCGAGCCGCTTATCCCGCTCACGGACCGCATCCGTGAAATCAAGGGGCGCAGCTTTATTCTAGTGGCAGGCGCCTGCGGAGACTTCTTGGACTTGGCGGACAACATCATCGTGATGGCATCGTACAAGGCGGAATGCGCACGGGTGAACGGAAAGAATGTGGCCGCGGGTCTCGCTGATTTCGCCGCCAATGGCGCCGGCGATGCCGAGATTGGGGCGGTCGCAAAAATTGTACCGAACTTGCCCGCCTTTGTGGAACCGCAGTGCCGCAACTTTGCCGAATACGTGAAGCCTTTATTACCGTCGCTACGTCCTGCGTCTGCAGTAGAACGCCAGGTAAAAGTGAAAATTTCCGGCGATACGTTGTTGCAAATCGGGTTCCTCGTCTCGGACACGTCCAAGGCAGGCTCGCTTGTGGATAAGCAACAACGCTTTGGAGCAGGATTCATGCTGTTGAACCTCTGCCAGAATGTTGCAAGTAACAACGATACTAATGGAGACGATTCCGCAAAGTCCATGACAATTATGGAACGCATTACGGCGCTCTGCGAAAAAATCAAGAACGTCGGATTCCGCAACTTGCCGCAAGGCTTGAGCCGTGAAATGAGCCTCCCGCGTGCCATAGACATCGCCTGCGTACTCTACCGCCTGAGAAACAACGGAAGATAAATATCGTTTTCCCCATATACGGAACTTGGAACTTCTATTCTCCAGCTGAATTTTCCTCTGCGGATAAGAACGGTATGTTTTTTCAGAAGATGACTAGGCGTGACGAGGAGTTGTGCATTTTATCATTATTTTTTGTTAGATTATCGCAAATTTTTGTAGTGCTATTGGCGAAAAAAAGCCGAGACTTTATATTACGGATATGAATTTTTTTAAGTCTATCATTTGCATGTTGCTTACGTTAAGCCTTGTAGGCTGTGCCATAAGCCGGAACCCGAACCCCGTGATTCGATACGGAGCCAATACGGGCGCGACTTTGGCAGGGCCGGGAATAGCCGTAATGTGCGTAGCCGCTTCGCTGGACGACGACGATAGCAGTTCCAAGGATGATGTGGGACAGATAGCGTTGTTCGGGATGGGGGCTGCGGCTGCAGGTTTTGCCGTTGGTGCAGTGCTGGGTGGAACCGTAGGTTTTTTCAAATGGATGTTCAATGGCTTTGAAAACGACAATATCCCGAAAGCAGAATCCTTGCCAGAGAACGTCATGCCGCCGGTGAAATCCGAAGAATATGGAGATAAATTGTAATATAGATTGCTTGGTAATACGTTGTGTGTATTGTCCTGATTACCCGTCTGAATATGCCAAATACAAGAAACTGAAACGCGATTTAAAACACTAGCTTCTCGGTTAAATCCTAACCTTTAAACCCGTTTCAAATGCAGCTTGCGGAGAACTTTGCCTAAAAGTTCGTTCAAAATGTCCTTGGCGTCTTTGCTGCCGAGATAGCGCTGGACAATCAGCGTGAGCGTAAAGAGCGCGATCCCAGCGGCACAAGCATAGACTACGAGCGTTACAAAGCCTGCGTTGCGGACAAAATCATCCGAAATATGATCGAGGCCGACTGCGGCTGCAATCATGATGCCGAAGGCGACAAGGGCGCGAGCCATGTTGAGGAGGGCATCCTTCATGCCGTCGGTGCCGTTCTTTTTAGCCCACATGAAAATCATCGAAATCACTTGCAAAATGGCGCCTGTCGCGCCGATAATCGGGACGCTCTTGATGCCAAGCCCGACTTCGGGGGCGCCCAGCAGAATATAGGCGGGAATGGTAGCCGCAAAGATTCCGGTGTTCAAAAGCGTGGGGACCCACATGCGTTCGCAAGCGTAAAAGCTGCGGACGAGAACCGCTTGCAGGCAAAGTCCAAGACTCACGGGCAAGTACCAACGGAGGATTTCAGAAATCGCTTCAGTCGTTTCGCGATGGAAAGCACCGCGTTCAAAGAGGATGCGTACAGCCGGGAAACTGAGCGCCCACACGGCGACGACTGCCGGAATCAATATGCAGAACATGCGCGAGAGGCTCTTCCAGATTTTGCGGTTGAGCTGCGGAAAGTCGCCTTCCTTGACGAGGCGCGCCATGTCGGGGTAGCTCGTGACGCTGACTGAGAATCCAAAGACTGCGACGAGCGTGTACATGACACGGTAAGCATAGTTGAGACTCGAAATGCCGCTCGTCCCGAAGTTTGCGCCAAAGCTACGGATAATAAATTCGAGGCCGAACATGGAACCGACGCCAAGGGACATCGGGAGCATCATCTTGAAATAACGGATGATATCTGGGTGCTTGGGTTCGCAGACGAGTTCATAATGGACGCCGCCGCGCTTGGCACCAAAAATCTGGAGGGCGAAAAACCCGATGAACGCTCCAACGGGAACGCCCCAAGCGAACCCGGCGAGGCCGTAATCGTTGCCGGTGTATTTGCCGAGCCAAAGTCCAGCTGCACCGCCGCCGACAATCGCCACATTATAAATAAGTCCCGTAAGCGAAGGAATCAGGAACTGCTTTCGCGTGTGCTGGACGGCAACGAGGATACTCCCCACGAAAATGAAAATTTGCCCCGGCAAGATGATTCGACCATAGTAGGTTGCACGTTCCAGGAGTTCGGGAGTCACGCCATCGACCGTGAGGAGCGCGATGAGTTCCTTCATCCAGATGAACGCCGGAATCACGAGAATCAGGAGTGCAAGCCCGAACGTATTGAGCACGTTGCTGAAGAATTTCCAGCCCGCCTTCTCATCGCCTGCGACTTTATAGCCCGTAAAAATAGGGATGAATATGATCGACAAAAAACCGGTGCTGACCACGTGATTCAGGATGTCCGGAATCATGAAGGCGAGGTCAAGGGCGTTTTTTTCGAGCGACACGCCGGCGGCGTGGGCGAGGAGCATTTCACGGAAAATTCCGAGCACGCGGCTAAGGAGCATGCTCACGGCGACAATAATGGCTGCTTTATTCATGACTAGTGTAAAATATAGAATGCTTAAAACTTATTTGAGCCTATTGTGTAATCTTTTTATATATTTCCTATTATGAAAAAGATACTCATACTCATTTCCTTCCTCGCCCTTGCAGCTTTTGCTCAGGGTGAATATACCTCCGCCCCGGAGAGAACTCTCCAACGCCCTGTCTACAGTTTCCAGACGCTTGCATTCGGTCTTGCTTTCTGGAGTAACTGGGAAGAAGTCGGAGTGAATGATGAAAAAGATCATGTCACTGCGTTCCCGCTTGTCCGCTATGGTCACATCTGGGAAATGTCGACCCATGGTGCGATTACGGCGATAAGCTCTTGGCACTTCGAGTTCGGCAAGACGTGGGAAGTTCACGGCAATATGCTTTTTGGTGGACGTTATTCGATCCTTGAAGAAATCGTTTCTCCGTTTATCGGTGCCGGTATCGGTATTGGTATGCAGCTGGACTCCCACTTTGATGATTGGGATTTCGGTGAACGCTGGGCTCTCGGTCTGAGCTTGGGCGGTGAAATCGGTGCTTCCATTTTCCACAATTCCGCTCTCCAGCTTGAAGTTGGTTTCGGTTTCGATATCATAGCTTCCAAGGTGGACTTCGGCAAGAGCTTCACCAGCTTTAACCTGTTCTTCGGAATCAACTACTAATAGTTTGCAGAGTCGTACCGGACATATTCCGGTATCCGTGACGAGCCCGCGCAAAAGCGGGCTTCTCTTTTTATACAGCGATTTTGAAATCGTTTAACGGAGTGCGGCGGCGAATTTTGCCCTGTTGCTGCAAGCGTTCCACAAGTATGCCCGGGCGTACATGGAACAATCCGGAAAAATATTGGATGCAGCGGGGTTCGGCAAAGTGTCCGCAGCAAATGAGTTCGCATTCTTCTGCTTCGGAGAGGAGCATGTCTTGCGCAAATTTTTCGGCCTCGGTTTCGATGGAGCTTCGGACGATTGCCGCACACTGCGCAAGCGTGCCAAGTTGCAAGCACGAAGTACGTTTTGGATGGTAAAGCAGGTGAGCCACAGCATGGAACAACGCTTCCAGAAATTTGGAATCATCTATCGGAGTCGTCGGGAATTGTATGACAGGACGGTCGCCTCTCCAATAAAAAGCACACGTCGGAGTGGACGCTGTGAGGAACGGTTCTACCTCGATGACTTCGATTCCGCAGTTGTGGAGCACTTCGCAGGCAATCTTGCGTATATTCCGACGATGAAGGATTGAATTTGTGCGTAAAAACTTCAAGCCGGAAAGAATCGCGTTGTGGTCGGGAGCGAAAACAACATTCGATTGCTTGACCCGAAGTTCTCCCAAACGAATCCAGGCGGCGTGCGTTTGCGGATTTGCGGAATGCAACGTGAAACCATAGTAATTCTCGAAACCGGCAATATTTCCGATTTGCATGAATCGGAAAACGGCACGCACGAGACTCGCGCCTTTTGCTGTTACGGGAATGAGCCCCATGTTTTGCAAGGCGCGAATGGGAAATTTGCGGATCCACGGCAAAAACTTTTCAAGATTCTTGTCTTCGCAAGATGCGGTGTGGGTGCGGTCAGGAGTGCCGCCGGAATTGTCACGGTAGGCAGAATCATTCCCGAAAGCGAGCTGAAACGCGTTCTGAGCTTCGACGGAAGCGGTTTCCATAAGGCTACTGCGGGAACACCCAAGACGACGGAGAAGTTCGTCTTGCGTGATGTGCTCCTTTCTTTGAACCCTTTTAATGGAATCCTTCAAACTCATGAACATAAAATAATTAATTAACGTGTCAAGTGACAATTTTTATTTTTAGGTCACCTCAAAAAATTCATTTTCAAAAATTCGGCTGCAACACTTCGTGCAGGTTGCATATTCATGCCAACTATACGGCTCAGTCATGCCCATGCAAGCATGGGCGCGACGTTCACCTTTTATAGTTGTCGTCACTCAAAGAGGCAAATACCTCCAGTATTCACCTCTTTTCGTTCCTGCCTGCACTTGGTTTCGCTCAAATTATTTTATCAAAGCAATTTTTAGAGGTTCCCTTCAGCAATTCTTCGGGGACGCATTCGGCCATCGCTTCGTAGGCTTTTGCGCTGGGATGCAGATGGTCACCCGAATCGAAATTGTTCGCGAAACGCTTGGGATCATCGTGCCCACGGACGGCCTTGTCGAAATCGACGCAACCGTCAAAGTCGGGAGCGGTTCGCAGCCATTCGTTGAACGCCATGCGGATAAAGTCTCGGTTCTCGTTGTAAGTGCGCCAACCGTAAATCGGCAGCAGCGTACCGCTGTAAATTTTGAGGCCAAGTTTGCGCGCATGCGTGACGTAAAGCGAGCGTACGCCGTTGATGAGGTCATCTGCGGTGGGCATGTCGCTCCAGGGACGGAACTTGTTGACTTCGACGCCGACAGGATGGATGATATCGTTGATGCCGTGCTGAATGATAACTGCGCGAGCGCCGGCCACATTCATTTCGATGGGGAAACGCGTGGCGCCCTTAAGACCGTATGCCGCGTAGGTGATGCAACTGTATTCGCGCAAAATGCGGGTCCCGCTCACGGCACGGCGGATAATCGAAACGTTGTTGAAACCTTCGCGGGCGCAGCGGAGCGTGAGATAATCGGGCCAGTCCTGCGCCGTGATGGAATCACCAAAGCACACCAACGCAAAGTTTTTCTCTTCAGTGAAAATATCGATGGTGTTGAGGAAATAAATCCAGTTCGTTTTGCGCGTGAGATTGTCGGGAAGCGTAGCGCTTTTCGCAAAGTTGCCGTAGCTGTACTTGCCGCCAGAAAGCGGGCCCGTGATGGCCGTGCCTGCGTTCATTTGTGTAAAATCGGCGAAGTAGAGGCTCACGTCGAAAGTTTCGCCTGCAGTCACGTCAAACGGAATTTCGTCACTCAGGATTTCTTCGCCCGCGGGGATGGAAGCGGAAACGAGGCCCGCAAAAGTGATGGGGGTTGGGGACTGTGCGGATTTTGCGATGTACGCTTCGCTAATTTGTACGGATTCCGTTCCCGTAAGGTTCGAAAAATGGAAACGTAACTTGTTTCCTGAAAAGCATGCGCGAATCGGATAGCGCAGCGTTAAATCCTTGGCGTATGTGGCTTCTTTGCGGTCTGTGATGGAGGTGGCGTTACCCCAGCAGGCAACCCATTTCGAAAACGTTTCTGGCATGGTCCAAAAATAGTTTTTTTCGCAGAATGCTATTTGCTATATAAACCTTCACCAAGCGAAATAGCTATTATTTGCGATAGATAGGAGGATTCATGAAATATTCCTTGGTCGCCGTCGTAGCGGCTTTTGCAACTTTAATGACTGCTTGCGGAAATGATAGTTCCACAGGTGCCACCGACACACAAGTAGAAAGCAAGGTCTTCACGGGCGAGCCTGTCACGTTTTCAACACCGGGCACTTATTCCGTAAACAAGAAAAAGCAACTGCTTGTCTTGACTAAAGACGTGGCCAAGCAAGATGTATGCATTTTTGAAAACGGCAAGTATTCCTGGGAACCGTCGAAAAAGGTTGTTGAGCCCGACACTTTCAAATACGAATTCTTTGGTGATACGTTAGCATTCTTTGAAGTTGTGGGTGGTGAAACGAGTGAATATGGAATCATGTATGTCGGAGGCCAGAGAGGTGAGCTCGAAGGAACGTGGGTAAATACGGATTGCGAATACACAACCTATAGAAAAGAAACAGAATGTTATGATAGCGGATTCAAAAAATATGCTCTAGAATTCTCCAATGGAAAATACGCCCAAAAGATTGATTATTACTTTGACGATTACCTCAAGGATTCCGAAAAGACGAGCTTTGTAGATAACTTTATAAATCAGATCTATGAAGCTATGGTCGGTTGGTATCCTGGCATAAGTTTTCCCGGTATTTTTTATTCCCATGGTACCGACGAAAATGAATATACGATTAAAAGATACGGTATCAAGGTTCTTGAAAGTTCGGATTCAAGCCAGACTTTTACCGTCCGTAAAAAGACTTACACTTTCAAGGTCAATCAGGCGGAACAGAGTCTTGGTGCAACAGGCGAAATATTGATGGAAGTCAATGTTGAAGTGACCGATGGTAAGACAACTTGCGTTGGTGATTATCATTTAAGGGAAGTGGGGAAAGACCAGTGCAGCGCTAAATACGAAGATGACTATATAATCGATTATGATTTTGCTGATGGAGGTCATATGTTTAAGGATAGGACTCTTTACCTGCTTGATAATATCGATGAATTTAATATGTGCCTTATGGGAATCGCAGAAGACTTGCCTGAACGTGATCCAGATTACGGTCATGAGAAAGATTCCGAAAAGAAACGGAAATAAAAATTTCCATAAAGGTCCTCGGCCATGATTACGGTTGAGGGCTTTTTTTTTGTAAATAAACATTTTGCCACTTTTTTCGGAAAAATATTGGTCTTTCAAAATCGAATGTGCTAGTTTGAAAGAAACACAAGGAGGACATCATGAAAAACAAATTGTTCATTCTGATTGCTGTGATTGCGATTGCAGGCGTCTTGCTGTGTGTTTTATTCTGCGGCGACAAGGACCATGAAAAACCGACAGATGGTAAAGCTACTGGCGTCGAAGAACCGGAAGGCCGTACGGAAGTTGCGATCAGTGCCGACGAAAGTGGATTCCTAGAAATGTCTGCGGTTTACATGATGGCGGATGCTCCGGAAGTTTCGGAAGTGTCTTCGGAACCTTCAACCGTGCATTCGAGAAGTGTTGATAAAGTAATGAAAAGTGTGGTCGGGCTCGAAACTTCTGGAAAAACGGTTCTTGGCGGAAGACGAGGGCTGGCCAAAGGAAAAGCTTTTGGCGAGACGCGAGGAGACATGGAAATAGTGACTTCCGAGCCGAAATCTTCTATTAAAATTCGTGACCGTCATGAACATGGCGATACGGATGAATCCAATAACCGTAAGTCGGGCCTGCTTACGGCCGGTGAATGGAACGATTTGGATCACTGGTCCTTTTGGGATGGAATCATCAATGACAACGAATTCAGCGGGAAGACGGATTACTGGAAATTTTTCCCGAAAAAACTCGTGGCGGTAAAAGTTGTAGATGCGAATAATGTTGGTGTTGCGAATGCGTCCGTGATACTCATTAATGGCAAGAACGTTGAATTTACCACCAGGACAGATAATGCAGGCCATGCCTACTGCTGGATTGGCTTGACTGACGGCGATGCCAATGACACACAAGTAAAGAACCTCACGTTGATTGTCGGCAGTTCCGTTGTTAAGGCGCAACCTGCGATTACTTCCAAAGGTGACAAACAACTTAACATGAATGTTGTGGCCCTCAAGAATCCTAGACGTGCAAGAGCTAAAGCCGATGTCGCATTTATCGTCGATGCTACAGGTTCGATGAAGGACGAAATTAATTTCCTCAAGTCTGATCTCAGCTACATCATCGATCACGCCAGTTCGGAAAGCAAAGTACCGTTACGCACGGCGACCGTATTTTACCGTGACGTAGGAGACGTATTCCTCACCCGCCATCATGACTTCTCTGAAAACATGTCCGAAATCCAGAAATACGTTTCCGAGCAGGAGGCGAATGACGGAGGCGATTACCCCGAAGCCGTACACTCCGCGCTTGAAACAGCGCTACAAAAACTTTCTTGGGACGAGTCTGCACGGGCACGTGTCGCGTTCCTCATTCTCGACGCTCCTGCGCATCACGAAGACGGCGTCATCAAAAGCTTACAGAAGTCTATCAAGCTCTTTGCCAAAAACGGCATCAAGGTGATTCCGGTGGCGGCGAGCGGCATAGATAAAGATACGGAATTCATGCTGAGATTCTTTGACCTTGCGACGGGCGGAACGTACGTGTTCCTCACCGACGACAGCGGCATAGGAAACTCGCATATCAAGGCCACCGTTGGCGACCACAAAGTGGAAAAACTCGCCGACCTGATGGTTCGATTAATCAAGAAATACGTAGAGTAAAGGAGGTAAAAATACTTTTAATAAATTATTCTTCCCTCGTTCCGTCATTCTGAACCACGAAAGGGTGATACACGATACTAGAGCTTTAGCCCTTTAGTAAAGTCAGGCTCTCTAGGGCAGAATCCCGTTACGGTAACGAGTTTTGAATTGCGACAATTCTCATGAGAACTGCGCCGTGAAAAAGGCGCCAACACCATAAACATTTTTTCTCCGGCTTTGGGGGTAGCCGGAGATTTTTTATGCAGTAATAAAATTACCAAAACAGACAATTACAAAATTCTTTTGGCAACTTGTCGCCAGAAAGCGGTTTTGCAATTGCTGTTTCGGTATTTATTCTTATGAAATTAGCGAAGTGTAAACGTCTAAAACTGTACCGTTAAACCGAAAGCCATAGGCAGACAGATTGCATCTTTGCTGAGTCCGCCATCATCCATGTCGAGATATGTGTAGTAGCCGCCTTCGCCTGCGTAGAATTCAAAACCTGTTTCAAAAAATACGCCCAAATTTTTTGTAAACATATGCTGTAAACCAAAGCCGAAAACTAGGCGCCAGTAGTTGAATCTATCATATTTATCCCGATCGGAATTGAATACTCGGCCAGTGAGCCATTCAGATGTGTGAAATACGTACGGGCCGGTCAATCCGTTGAATCGGTAGGCAACACCTAGACCCCCCATAAAGTCGTAATCGGAATCGTAGCCGAGCCAATGAAGGTTTGCAGATAAATGTTGGTTTAGAAATGTTTGTTCTACACCAACCAATCCGTGGTAAGCTCTGCCCAAACTTACGAAAATACCTGTCTGGGCGAAACCGATGCTAGCGCAAAAAAATAAAAATAGAATTATTTTTTTCATTATGTATCCTCCTATAAAATGGAATGTCATTAATTTACATACCTGAAATAAAAAAAACAAGTTATCTGAAAAAATTTTATATAGAACAAAACCAATAACATATAAAACAAATTGAAGAATTTTTTCTTTATTTTGGTTGTAACTATGTTTGAGTTCGTTCCCTCCAAATGTCGAATGTTTGGACCAT
The DNA here is from genome assembly GCA_902800345.1 of Fibrobacter succinogenes. GTDB lineage: Bacteria > Fibrobacterota > Fibrobacteria > Fibrobacterales > Fibrobacteraceae > Fibrobacter > Fibrobacter succinogenes_H. The sequence continues at coordinate 23,100 of CADCDO010000008.1, read as the reverse complement.
GCAATATCCTTGAACAGAATCATCTTGCCAGGAAGCCTGAGTGCGGAATTTACGTATATCAGCCTTGCGCTTTTAACGGAATATAACTGCCAGGAGAAGCAGACTTAAAAAGCAAGAAATAGTAGCTTTAGCGTTATAAAAAGAAGCTATAACACCATATAAAAAAGTAGTATACAACTATACCTTGTGAATACCCTACCCCTTTTCTATCTTTGTGCCGCATTTGAACGAGCGCTTCAAAAGCGAACGCAAGAATTAATGGATGGGGCAAGCCCCAACCTCTTTGGCTCGGTCATATCCATACAAGTATGGCTGCGACTCTCGCCTTTTGAGGTTGTCTCTACGCTTCGCTCCAAGGATAACGAGGCCGAGATGACCGGCGAAAATGAGAATAAGAGGCAGAAATGGAAAAACGCACAGGACTTTTTTCAAATGGAATTATCTGGTTCGGAGTCGCCATCTCCGTCTCCGAAATCGAAGCCGGCATTGAAATCGGCGCAGCATCCGCAGCGAACGCATTGTGGCTCCCGCTCGTTCTCGGGCATGTCTTGGGCGGCATCATGCTCTTTTTCGTGGGCCTAATCGGTGCACGCGTTCGCTTGAACGCCATGGAAACGACCACATCGACATTCGGCAAGTACGGTTCCAAGTTTTTTGCCGCACTGAACACGTTCCAGTTGCTCGCCTGGGTCGCCGTCCTGAATGCTCAGGGCGCGTCGGCTTTGGCGGGGCTCAACTTGCCAATTTCATTTGCACTGACCTGCGTGATTCTCGCAGTGCTCATCGCCATCTGGGTTTACGTCGGGCTCCGTCGTTCCGCCAACGTGACAACAGTCGTGATGGCAGCGCTCACCGTATTGCTCGCCATTTTGTCCGTTAAGTTGTTTGGACTCGGTGACATTCTCGCAGTTTCTCCTACATCAAGCAAAATCGCAAGCACAGCCGCAAGCGCCGCTGCAACGCTCGGTTTCTGGAACATTTTTGAAATTTCTATCGCCATGCCGATCTCTTGGTTGCCCGTCATTTCGGACTACACCAAAGACGTCGAAAAGCCCGTGAAAGCAACAGCCATTTCCGCGGTAGCCTACACTGTGGCAAGCCTCTGGATGTACATCATCGGCATCGAAATTGCAAGTCTCGGCGCGAACAACAACATCGCCCAGGCTATCCTTCTTGCAGGTCTTGGCATCCCGGGAATCATCATCGTCGTCCTTTCCACCGTCACAACAAACTTCCTTGCCGCCAATTCCGCCGGCGAATCCGCCAAAGCGATTTATAATAAACTCAATCCTAAAATTGCAGGCGTTGTCGTAAGCATCTTGAGCGCAGCGCTCGCCATTTCAGGAATCATGGAACACTACATCAGTTTTCTCTACCTCATCGCCTCGGTCTTTGCGCCCATGGCTGCGGTACTCCTCGTTTCTTTCTACTTTGTCAAGAACCGTAGCGAAACGCTCGGCTTCTGGCTCTGGAATATTTTCGCATGGTTCGGCGGCTTCGTCGTCTATCAAATTGCAGAACACGTCGGCTCCGTTTTCCTCGGCCCGACGCTCCTTGCCGTGATTGTATCGGCAGCACTCGCCTCCACGCGAATCTTAGTAAAGAAATAATTTTTTATATTGATACCCAAACTGAGTAATTCGTCATGTTTCAAAAGAAAATTGCGTTAATCAACGATGTTACAGGATTCGGCCGATGCTCCATCGCCGTCATGGCTCCGATTGTATCGGCGATGAAGATTCAGGCGGTGACCGTGCCGACCGCGATTCTTTCGGCGCACACGCAATTCCCCGAATATTACTTTGACGACTATACATCAAAAATGCGCGATTACATTCAAACCTACAAAGATTTGAATTTGCATTTCGATGCAATCGCAAGTGGATTTTTGGGTTCCGAAGAACAAGTCGATATCGTCATTGACTTTTTCAAGACATTCAAAAAAGAGGGCGTCTTCACGCTGGTGGACCCAGTGATGGGCGATTACGGAAAGCTCTACGAAACTTATACGCCATCTTTGTGCGAAAAAATGAAAGCGCTTGTCCACTATGCCGACATTTTGACACCGAACTTGACAGAACTCTGCACATTGACCGACGTGAAATACCGTACTGAAGGATTCAATGACGCCGAACTCGCCGAAATGTGCCGCATGCTCACGGAACAAGGCCCGGAACACATCGTCGTAACCGGCATTCCGTACAACAGCAAGCAAATCATGAACTTTGTCTATAGCAAAGGTGAGGAACCGCGAATCGTGATGGTCGATCGCATCGGCGGCGACCGTAGCGGAACCGGAGACGTCATCAGTTCGATTATTGCGGGCATGTACATGAACGGCCACGATTTTTACGAGTCTGTCAAAAAGGCCGCCGATTTTGTTTCCAAGTGTCTACGCTACTGCGAAGACAATAATGTACCCACGCATTGGGGACTCTGTTTCGAGATGTACCTTCGCGACTTGATGGAGGATTAAATGGTCATATACACAGTAACTGGAAACGTTGGCCAGGCAGGCTACCTCGACATTGCAAATAGCGGCGATATCACCGGCAAGAACATTTACGTAAACATGACAAACCGCTGCCCGTGCAGCTGCGTTTTTTGCCTGCGCCAGACAAAAAAAATGATGGAAGGCAACTCGCTTTGGCTAAAAGGCGGCGAGCCCAGCGTTGAAGCCATTATGAAAATGTTCGAGCCATACGACCTTTCCGTCATCAACGAACTCATCTTTTGTGGCTACGGTGAACCGCTCGAACGCCTTCACGACGTATGCAAATTAATCGACTTGCTTAAAGCCAAATATCCCAGTTTGAAAATCCGCGTCAACACGAACGGACTTGCCAACCTGATTTACGGAAGAGACATCACGCCAAAACTCGAAGGACGCTTCGATACCGTTTCCATTTCGCTGAACGCCCCCGACGCCGAAGAATTCCTCGCCCTCACGCGCTCAAGATTCGGAATCCAGTCTTTTGACGCACTGAAAGAATTCGCTGCGCTCGCAAAAACACACGTTCCTAACGTAGTCCTGACGGTCGTCGAAAAAATAATGCCCGAAGAAAAAATCGAACGCTGCCGCAAAATTTGTGAAGAGCTCGGCGTTACGCTGAGAGTCAGGCCGTTCGAGACGTAAGTTAAGCTTCACTCCACCAAATACTTTTCAAATTCTGGATACGATTTCGCGGAAAACACAACCAATCTACCATGGAATCGTAAAACGCCAATCCACTTGCCTTCCAAATCAGCCCCACGCTCGATTTTGAAGGTTCCTGGTTTTAACGTTATCGTATTCCCTAAAATAAAAGTAATCCGAACGGATTCATCTTCTAAGAACTCGACTTTTCTTGGCGACGAATTAAGCGCCATAAAACAACAGTAAAGGAAAAAAATTTCTCTAAGGATCCAGCAATCGCCATATTCTTCATAGATTGCGGCATCCGGTAAAATAGGCTTTGCAAGCATATACATACCGAACAGGAAAAGCCCCAAAGAGCCTATGGTCAGCCCATTACTTTGTGTTACATAGACTTTTTCTTCCTTCATTACAAAGCCTCGAATTAAAACAAATGAAAACCGACTATTTTTAATATAAAACTTATTCTAAAAAGCGTCAACAAGGTAATTCATTTAAATTAACATATTTTATGAAATTAAATTTTTACAATCTACAAAATTATTTATCCACGATTCAGTTTTTGAAAAAAATTCTTTACAAGGAAACCAACAACATCAACAACTATAAATTTATATAGATAAGATATCCAATCAATAAACAAACTTGCAACAGATTTGTCTACCCAATAAATGCCGTACATATGTTCGTGCATACATACGGTTGTATTTCAAAGGATATCGATAAAGACGAGCAAGGCGTGGATTTTCAAAACCAGCGCGTCATTCTTGGCAAGCGCAAAAGAACTTACTGCCAATCCAACAAAAGGATTTATTCCTTAAATTCCCCTTTCATTTTCTGCAAGCAAGATTTCACCCACTCGGGTTTAATGAAGAATACCGCAATAGCAATCACAGTTGACGTATGGAAAAGGGTAAGCGAAACAAGTGAGGTGATAATATAGAGATCTAATTCAGGAATGCGGATAAAATTGAGGCAATTCAATAAAATTTGAACAAGCATCATTAAAGAGCCAACGATCAGAACCGCAGGATTCCTTTTGGCAAGCGCAAATACACCGACCGCTAGATTCACAACACCAAAGAAAGCAAGTTGAAAAAGAGGAGGTTGCGTACAAACAAAATGAGCCAAGCTGTTCAACCCACTTACAATAAAAAAGATGGCGCAAAGACGGAAGAGGCCCAAATTAAGTTCTTCATTCGCAACGGCAATCTCGTTTTCTTCGACACGTTTTTTGGATGTAACAAAGAACGCGGCCACAGCAACAACAACGTTCACATTAAAAATCAAGTTAATAAGGATCTGGACAATATTAATTTGTCTTGTTTCATCTCCCATTAAAGCATGGATGGGATTAATGATGAACGCGCTCGTAATAACCCAAACAAGAAACAGCACTGCCAATATTTTTAGAACTTTCACATTCTTTTTGACAAGCGTAAATATCCCTAGTGCGAAAAAGATTATAATCGCCGAAGCACCAAACACAAACGGGATGAGGACCCCAGACGCAAGCAACAGTCCGACCGTTCCAAGCAAATCTTCAAACGACGAATTCGTAAGCGCGCTCCACAGCGAACTGAAAAATCCACCACGCGCGGCCATAATGGACATGTTGACGACAATGTTCAACAAGTTCACAATGAACACAATAGCGCAAACCCTAAGCAAAGCCAGGTTGCCGGTGAATTGAATTTTTTCTCCTTCGCTCATTTAACCCCTCCAACTTATTGAATCAAATATTTTTCGAATTCTGGAAAAGTACCGGAATTAAAAATCATAAACCGGCCCCGAGCAAAAATAAAACCGCTCCAGTGAGCAACAATCAAACTACGTTTTTTCATTCTCCTAAGCTTGAATTTTCCGGGTTCTAACTTTACAGAATTTCCCAATGCAAAAATAATACACATTGAGCCATCATCAAGTATCTTCACTTTTTTCGGGAACAAATGAATAATTAGAAAACAAATATAAAGAGTATAAACCGCTACAAGAATCCAAAAAAAGACATTGTCTTTTAAAGGATGCGAATTCAAAGTCGTCGATAAATGCCAGCCGATAGCAAACCCAAAACACACAATTCCCGTAATCATGCAAACGAGCCATTGCTTGCCACGAGACACATATACATTATCTTCATTCTGTTCGCTTGAATTTTTCACATCGCTATTCAGATACTTTTCAAGTTCTGGAAATGACTGGGACGAAAAAAACATGTTCCGGCCTTTAGCCCGCAGCATGCCGCTCCATTCCCCATTCAAATTTTTATTGCCTGAAATCTTAAAATCGGCCAACCTTATCGTAATGCTGTTTCTAAGGATAAAGGTAATACGCACAAACTCGTCTTCAATAAACTCCACTTTTTGCGGGGCCAAGTGGATTGCCACAAAACCTAAATACAGCCAAAGGATTTTAAAGAAAATCCACCCCGGAGTTATGCGGTCGAACGCACCGGAATTAACCAAAGGAAAAAAGTCCTTGACAAGCCAATAAACAAGCATAAGGACTATAGCCACCGAGATAAAAGTTTCTCGTTTGTTCTGAGGGACAAAAACTTTTTCTTCGATCATTCAAAATTCTCCTGTTGCAAAGATACAAAATAAAAATCCCCCGACCTTATTTGGTTGGGGGTAGTAAAGAGAATGTGACTAGATGGGGCTACGCCCCTTCCCCTTTGGCTCGGTCATAGCCATGCAAGCATGACTGCGACACTCGCCTTTAGGGGCAGTCTTCGCGACTTTCGCCGCTCAGGATGACGTCTGCGACGTCACTTCACGAAGGCGGCGTAGATGGCCTTGATGGCCTTTTCGGTATCGGCTTCGTCAACACCGGTGATGATGTTGATCTGGGAAGAACCCTGGTCGATAATGCGGACGTTCACCTTGCTTTCTGCGAGAGCCGTAAAGAGCGTCGCGGCAACACCGATCTTGTTCGTCATGCCGTGACCCACGGTAGCGATAAGAGCGATGCCCGGGAAAATCTTGATGCGGTCCGGACGCATCTGCTGCGTGATGTCTTCGAGGACAACATCCTGCACGGCGTCGAGAGCCTTGGAATCCACGACGATGCTCATGGAGTCGATTGCGCTCGGGCAGAGTTCGTAGGAAAGTCCTTCGCTTTCGAGCACAGCGAGCACGCGGCGGCCAAAGCCAACTTCCTTGTTCATCATGGACTTTTCGATGTAGATCATCGAGAAGCCCTTGCGGCCCGCAACACCCGTAATCGGGAGCTTTGCATTTTCCGGAGTCGGGCCAATGATGGTGCCGGCATCTTCCGGGCGATTCGTGTTGCGGATGTTGATAGGAATCTTCTTTGCGCGGCACGGAGCGATGGATTCGTCGTGGAGCACGCTTGCACCGGAGTAAGCAAGTTCGCGGATTTCGCGGTAGCTCACGTATTCAATCGGCAGCGGACTTTCGACGATGCGCGGGTCCGCCATGAGCATGCCCGAAACGTCCGTCCAGTTTTCGTACTTGGCAGCGTCAATGCCGTTTGCAAGGATGGCGCCCGTGATGTCGGAACCGCCACGGCTGAATGTCTTGACTTCGCCACGGAGGTTAGAGCCATAAAAGCCCGGCAATACGTACAACTGATTTTCATCGCCAAGAGTCTTTGCGATATCTTCGTAAGTCTTCGGAGCGATGCGGTACTTGTCATCGAAAGTGATGAGCGGGTAACTATCGACGAAGTTTGCACCGAGATACTTGGCCATGAGGCGGGCGCAGAGGAATTCGCCACGGCTTACGAGGAAGTCCGTGCTCACAGATTCCGGATGGTTCTTGAGCTTTTCTTCGAGACTGTCGAGGTCTTCGGTGAGCTTGTCTTCAAGGCCCAAATCCTTGCAGATTTCGTCGTAACGGGCGCGGATGAGATTCCACGGCGTAGAGAAATCGAGGCCCTTGGAGGCGAGATCATAGGTGCTATAGAGGAGGTCGGTCAGTTTGGTTTCTTTCGGGTTACGCTTGCCCGGAGCAGAAACGACAATGACTTTGCGGTTCTTGTCGCTTTCGACAATGGCCTTGATTTTCTTGAACTGACCTGCGTCGGCGACAGAGCTGCCACCGAACTTGCATACGATTCTTTGACTCATTTTTTCCTTTCGGGCCACCAAACCTCTCAGCTTCGAGCGCAGTCGCTTTCCTCACGACCGTCGTGCCCAAGCCTACCCATCTGGCCAGCCACTTTTAGGCGCCCTCTAAAAATTCATTCTCAAAAATTTGGCTGCGACACATCGTGCAATTTCCTCACTCAAAGTGGTAAAGACTTCCAGTATTCACCACTTTTCGTTCCTGCCTGCACTCGGTCTCGCTCAAATTTTCAAATCAAAGCAATTTTTATCGGTCGCCTTGGTTTATGATTTGTCTATGTCTGCGATAGGAAATTCTATCGCGCGGGCGACAAGATAGAAATTTAGTGAGGGTGCGGCAATGGTACTTGCACAAATCATTAACAAAAATTTACCGGACAATCGGGCAAAAAAAGCGTGTTTATATAGTAGAACCACCTCGAATAAATCCTTGAAGGATTATGAAAAAACACGAAAAATTGATGCTCATCGCCGCAAAATCCAACATTCCCGTACTGTTGCAAGGAGAATCGGGAGTCGGCAAAGAAATCGCCGCTAGATTTATACACAGGCACAGCCCACGAAACGAGGGGCCGTTCATTGCGCTCAACTGCGGAGCCATCGCAAGGAACCTCGCCGAAAGCCTCCTGGAAGGCGCCAAGAAAGGCTCTTACACCGGAGCCTCCATAGAGCAGCAGGGCATTGTGCGGGCGGCAAACGGCGGCACGCTCTTCTTGGACGAAATCGGCGAAATGCCGTTCGACTTGCAAAGCAAACTTTTGCGCATCCTGCAAGAACATTCCGTACTCCCGCTAGGAGCGACACAAAGCGTTCCTGTCGATTTTAGACTCGTGTGCGCCACGAACCGGAATCTGCAAAACGAAATCAGCGGCGGGAATTTCCGCAAGGATTTATTTTTCAGATTGAACGCCTTCCCCATCGTCATCCCGCCATTACGGAAACGCGATGACTTCAACGACATCGTCAAGGATGTATGGTCCGACATCACGGCAAAGACTTTTGCAGAACAGTTCCCGCTCCGAAACGAAGAAATCAGAGCTCTATCCAAATACAAGTGGCCAGGGAATATCCGCCAACTGAAAAACGTACTCCAGCGGTACGCCCTCCTAAAGCAACACGAAATCTCGCTTGATGAAATCCTTTCCGAAGAATTTTCAAAGAAAGGCGCAAACGACCTCAACGGGAGTTCTTCGTACAATGGTTATCGAGCATCCGCGCCAAATTGGTCGTTTATCCAAAAAGCCCTCAATGACAACAAAGGAAACAAAAGCCGTGCTGCCAAAGCTTTGAAAATCAGCCGCGGATGTCTGTGCTACCAAATAAAAAAGCACGAGCTCCAGAACTGGGACCCGTGCGCAAACCTGGGCGAATCCTTAGGACTTGCCTAGAACTTCACACCAACAGCAATGTAGTGGTTGCCGCCTTCGAACGCCGGACGCGGGCTGTAAGCATAATCGAATACGACCATGCCGAACGTAACGCCGAGACCGCCGCTAACCGCATCTTCGGTATCCGGGCGAATTGCATAACCCATGCGGAACGAAAGCATGTCAAAATAGACGACCTCGCCGCCGAACAAAAGCTGCGCCTTTGTATCGGCACGGCGGTACGCATCCACAGACAAATGAATCATCCAGCGGTCAAGAATCGGGATGAATCCGGTCACGCCAGCCTGGAGCGCAAGCGGAGCCGCTTCCTTCACGTCTTCGTACTTACTTGCAAAACCGAGATTCGTAAAGTTCGCACCAAACGCGAGGTACTGATTCACGCGGAAAGAACCACCCGCATCGAACGTAAACAGGAAACCCGTTTCGTCATCGATGGTCTGCGTTGCAAAACGCATCGAAGCCGCCCAGTTGAAAATCTTTGAACGACTACCGAAACCGGCCAAAAGCGACCAAGCGTAAGAACCGTATTCCGAAGTCTTCAGACCGTTCTCGTCACGACCTTCGATGTCATCATAGCCCAAGAAATCGACTGCGAACGCAAGAGTAAACTTATCCGCAAGAGGCAGTCCGTAATATGCCGAAACAAAGTTGTCGGCACCGCCTGCGCCAAAAATAACCTGGCTGAGTCCAAATTCGGCTTCGTTTGCAACGCTCATCGCAAGCGGATTACGCGAAACTTCGGAAACTCGCCCCGGATCAGCGACGCCGGCACCCGAAAGAGCAGCCGCACGCGGCGCAACAGGCATCGACAAAAACTTCATCGTCACACCGCCCGGATCCAAATGCCAATACTCCCCGGCAAACGCAAAGGAACCAACAGCAAGAACGAGCGCAATAAACTTTTTAAACATACGAGGTATAAGATACTAAAAAGTGGCTAGTGAATAGTGGTTAGTGGTTAGGAAAAAGTAGGAAGTAGGCAGCTAACGAATATAAGCTGTTCTATAAAGACGAGCGAAGTTCGTGATATTTCTCCTAAAACCTAAATCTGAAACCAGTCACCTCTCTCGTCTTTCGTCTATAGGGCCAAAGGCCCGTTCTATACCCTACTTCCGCCAGCCTTCCATAATCTTGAGGCAGTCCGCGAGGAGTTCCGCAGAGCGTTCCTTGCCTTCGGTTTCCACGTAGCAACGGAATTCCGGAGCGTTACCGCTCGGGCGCAAGTGAATGATGTCGCCGGAATCGAATTCCATGCGGTAGCCATCGACTTCGTTCAAAGAAACCATCTTGCCCTGGAACGTCTTGTCCTTCGCAAACTTCGAAGGCTTTGCAGCGAGAGCGCCGAACAGCTTTTCGCCGAGATTCTTTTCGCGGATTTCAGCGAGCTTCGCCTTCGACTTTTCGGTCGGGAATTCCTTGAGGCGGTCGCTCACGGTAAAGCGCTTGGGCAACTTGCGGAGCAAATCCACAACGCACATGCGTTCCTTGCGGACCATCACCATCACGGCAATCATCGGAAGGAGCGCGTCACGCGTCGGGAGAGCCTTGAGCGTGCGGCCATCGAGCGTCAAATCCGTCTCGAGCAAGAAGCCGCCATTCGCTTCGTAGCCTGCAACCGTGAGGCTATTGTCGTTTGCATCCACCAGGCTTTCCATGCCAGCAATCACGTAGGGGCTACCAATGCGCGTGCGACAAATCTTTTCGAAGCTGCCGGACTTTTCAAGCGAAGTGTTGCAGCTCACCGGAGTCGCAATGCGCTTGATGCCCAGAGACTGCGCGGCCAAAATGCCAAGCACGTCGCCACGGAGCCACATGCCCACATCGTCAGCCAAAAGCGGGCGGTCCGAATCGCCATCGGTGCTGAACACGGCATCCACGTAATCCTTGTGGGTAAATTCACGGGCAAGTTCTTCGTCTTCTTTGCGGATAGCTTCGGTATCGACCGGCACAAAGACATCGCTACGGCCAAACGGCTTGACCGTCGCACCGAGGCTTTCGAGAACGCGCACGACAATGTCGCGGCCCACAGCGGAATGCTGATAAACTCCTATCGTGAGTCCGTGCAAAGCGTCGCTACCGAAAAATTCCGGGTAACGCTTGCAGTAATTTTCTTCGGCTTCGGCCTCGACTGCCGGGAGTTCAGGCGTCGCCTTCAGCATGCCCTTGTCGTCAAAAAGCGCTTCATCAAAATCCACCGACTGCGAAACGATTCCCTGTTCGTCGGCCTTCGTGATTTCGCCATTCGGGTGGTTGAACTTGATACCGTTACGGTCTGCCGGAATGTGGCTACCCGTCACCATGATGGTCGGCAGATGCTTGTCGATGCCGTACATCGCAATAGCCGGGCTCGGGATGCGGCCGCAGTAAATGACATTCCAGTTCGCATCGGCGCCAGCCTGCACGAGCGACTTCAAGATGCGTTCCGTACTCGGACGCAAGTCACCCGCAATCGCAATCGTGCGTTCGCACTTGTAAGACGCTTCGCAGTACTTGATAAAGGAACGCGCGTACACATAGCACACACGGTCGGTCATAGCGCTCACGAGACCGCGGGCACCGCTCGTGCCAAACGCCACCCCGGACTGTTTCATCACATCTTGCATCGCAACGGACATATTAAACCTCGAAATAGTGATTAGTGGTTAGTGGCTAGTGATTAGGATAGCAAATGTCAAAATGCATCTTCCTAAAATGCCGCTAAAACCGCCAAATGATTTACAAAGGACAAGATAGAAAAAGCTGGGAGAAGCTTAGAGGCGTTTTTCCCATAATTGTATTACTTAGCGTTTTACCCAGGGGGGTTAAATCAACTTGCGGTCTTTGAGATCGTCCATAATCCAACTGGGCATCCACTTTTCAAGTTTTTTGTATTCAGCGTCCTTGAGCTTGTTACGTTGTTCACTAGCTTTGGCCTCGTTGCCAGCATCATGGTAAATGCGGATAAGATTCAATACCGAGCACCAGTATCGAATAGATTTCCCGGTGCGAGCGAGATAATCGGCAGCGCTCTTCTCGTAAGCAGCAGCCGCTTCGTCATAGCGTTTGAGTCTGTAAAGCATGTCCGCCTTGATTTGAAACATAATCGGATGGTTCGGAGCTTTTTTAAGTCCGAGTTCAGCAAGTTCCAAACCCTTTTGGTAATCCTCGCGATCGAAGTATATCCAGATGAGCGGTGTCAAGAACAGCGGCCAAAAACGTTTCGACTTGAGAGACGCCTCGTCGAGCATTTGAAGATATGTATCGCGGTTATCCGATTTGAACGGAAGCCAGACCAAGCTGTTATCTATAAAGTAAGCATAAACGGCGTAAAACGCTTTTGCCTCCAAATCCGAGGACTCTTCGAACAACTTTGCCGCCGAACGCGTTTGCAACGCGCCCTTGACGGGATGACCCGTTTCCAAAAGAACATACCCGATTTCATAATTGCGGAGAGCGTCCCAAAGCCCTTCGAGCTTACAAGATTTCAAATTCTTAGCAGCCGCTTTTATCGAGGCCGTATCGCCCTTGTCATCGTAAAGGCTTACGCGAATGATTCCTTGAAAAAGGCAGCCCACGCCATCGTTTTCGAGACGGAGCTTACGCGCCAAATTGAACGCCTCGACATAGTCGAGTTCCATCGTCTTTTGCGTAATCTGTTCTGCGAGCGCATTTTGCGACGGTGAAAGCGCAAAAGATGACCCATCGGCAAGAGCCAAGCCGCATACCCAAAAACACAATATGGTTATTCTCGAGAACATTGATTCCAATTTACAAACTTTTGACGTCGCGCACCACACGCAAGCTTCAACGCCATTTTCTATATTCCCAGTCATGGATAGAGCACGCCGCCGCAAATTTGGACAGAATTTTTTGGATGTCGAAACCGCCACCGCCATCGCAGGCGACTTGCCCGCAGACGCAGGCGAATACGTTCTTGAAATCGGCCCCGGGCACGGCGCCCTCACGGAACACTTGCTCAATCGCGGGCTAGAAATCACCGCCGTCGAAATTGACGAGCAGTGCGTCGAAGTCTTGAAAGAGAAATTCAAGGACTACAAGAACTTCAACATTGTCAACATCGACTTTTTGAAATTCGACTTGCAAGCATTCTTGGATGCGCACGAAAAGCCGTGGGTCACCGGCAACTTGCCATACAACGTAAGTACAGCAATTATCGCAGGACTTATGCCGCGATTGCATTTGACAAAAGGCTTCATGGGAATGGTGCAGCTCGAAGTTGCCGAGCGCATTTGCGCAGAACCTTGCTCCAGCAATTACGGAAGCCTTTCCGTACTCGTATCTGCATTTGCAAACACGCAGATTTTGCGCAAAATCGGTCCGGAACATTTTACACCAAAGCCGAACGTCGATAGCGCCACGATGCTTTTGACACCGCGCAAAGACGCCCTCCAGGCGCCTGACGGATTTTTTGATTTTGTCCGTACCGCATTCACGCAAAAACGAAAGACTCTCGCGAACTCTTTCGGACGTAATTACGACAAGAAGAAAATCCAGGCGACAATCGAACTTTTGGATTGGCCCACGACCGTCCGCGCCGAAGAACTCAGCCCCGAGCAGTTTATGAATTTCTACAAAGCGTTTAAAGACGACTTACTTTAAAGTCATTCTGCACTTATTGCGGAATCGGCATTAAACGTCATTCTGACGCCGTAGGCGGAAGAATCCAGTAAAGATTCGCAGCATAATTCATTGGACAAATGAAAATCAAAATCCTTATCGACAACATCAGCGGTTACGTTCGCGACATTCGCAGCACTTGCGATACCTGCACAGCCGAAGCTTCGTCAAAGCAATTAAAAGGCGAATGGGGACTTTGTGTCTACACGGAATTTAACGGCAAGCGCATTCTGCTCGACACGGGAGCCTCCGCACAATTCGCCAAGAACGCCGCCGACATGGGCATCGACATTTCCAAAATCGATGCAGGCGTCTTGAGCCACGCTCATTATGACCATGCGAACGGCATGCAGGAATTTTTCAACAAGAACGACCACGCTAAATTCTACTTGCGCGACGCTGCCTGCGAAAACTGTTACCACACGCACAAAATTTTCAAGTTCTTTACATACCAAGAATACATCGGCATCCGCAAAGGGACTCTCAAGAAAAATGCAGACCGCATTGTATTTGCAAAAGGCGACTGCGAAATTTTCCCAGGAGTTACGCTCGTTGGTCACAAGACTCCGAACCTCGACGAAATCGGCAAACGCGCCCATATGAGCGTCAAGGAAAACGGCAAGTACCGCCCTGACAGTTTCGAACATGAACAAAGTCTAGTCTTCGATACGCCCAAGGGACTGTTCATCATGAACAGCTGCAGCCACGGCGGCGCCGACAACATCGTCAAGGAAATCGAAGCGACATTCCCCGGCAAACAAATCTACGCCATTCTCGGCGGATTCCACCTTTTCCGCACATCCGACGACCGCGTGAAAGCATTCGCCGAACGCCTCCGAGATTTGAACGTTCAAAAAATCTACACAGGCCACTGCACCGGACAACGCGCCTACGAAATTCTGCACGACGTACTCGGCGATAAAGTCGAACAAATGCACACCGGCATGGAAATTGAAGTGTAAAAAAATCACTGGATTCTTCGTCTAACGACTCAGAATGACGGTTTCCATTACACTGGATCGTTTGCGAGCAACAAGTTCTTGATATTAATCAAGAACGGTTGCGAGAGTGAGCGCATATTACACGTCACCTTTAACTTTAGCGCGAACGGTCTATAACTGCTTAGAGTAGTCGCGTTCGCCAAAGAGCGCCGTCCCCACGCGGATCATCGTAGAGCCTTCTTCGATGGCGACTTCCAAATCAAGTGTCATGCCCATCGAAAGTTGATCGAACTTGGCAAATGCTCCACCTTTCGCAAGGAACTTTTGCTGCAAATTGCGGAGGAACGCAAAGCATTCGCGGCTGTCTTCGGCCACGCCCGTATTTTTGCCAATCGTCATGAGGCCGCGGAAACGTAAATGCGGGAAGTTTTCGCTTTCGCCGTTCGCATTCGCAGAACCCGCGCGAGCCTCAAGGTCGTTCAAGAACGCTTCAGCCTCATGCACATCAAGGCCGCTCTTCGTTTCTTCTTCGCCCGCATTCACCTGGAACAAAATATCGAGAATTTTTCCCTGACCATTTGCAGCCGCCGCACAGACCTTCTCCAGTTTTTCCACCGCTTCGATGCTTGCGATAGAATGGATGCAGTCAGCCACGAGAGCCGCCTTCTTGAGCTTGTTACTTTGCACAGGGCCAATCACATGGCAACGCACGCGGCTCCCGTCCTTTGCTGTACGCGGCTCGGAAAACTTGAGTTCCGCCTCTTGCACGCGGTTTTCACCAAAATCCGTAGCGCCCAAAGCAATCGCATTTTCCACAGCTTCTGCCGGGTGGAACTTGCTCACCCACACAAGCTTAACCGATTCACGGCTACGGCCCGCATTCTTGCAAGCCTCGTCAATCCTTGCTTCGAGAGCTGCAAGGTGCTCGCGCATTTCATCAAGAGTGAATTCCATAATAGCAGTAAACAGTGGTTAGTGGTTAGTGGTTAGGTATATGTCGCGGCTGCGGCACTTCAAGATTAATTTTTCCCGTTAATCAAAAGACGCATAAAAGATAGCAAAAGCACCGACAAACGGCAAAGCAAGCATAACGACATTCGTCATTAGCAACATTTAAAATTTCACGGATTCAAATCGTTCTTCAAAAAATTTTTCAACTCATTTTCATAAAAATACGCAAATGTCGCCTATGATTTGCAAGTTTATCATAATTTTTTGCATGCAGTTGTTGACAAAATAAATCACTTGCAACCCGACCCCTTGTTTTCGCATTCTTCTTGTCGTATATTATCAAAGCACGACATTCAAAGAAGAGAGAAAATGGAAAACACAAACGCACAAACTGACGATTTCGATTTCGCGAAGGAATTCAACACCATCCTAGATTCCGTTGAAGAAGAAAGCAATTTCTCGCACGACCGCTACTTGCGATTCGCATTCGCCAATCCAAAACGCATGGCGGAGCTGCTTGAACTTTACGCCCGCCGCAAGCCCTCGCTACGGGAATTCCTCGACACCATCGACATTTCGACGCTACGCGGGGCTCCAGAAAATTACTCGACAAGCAAACATGTAGGTTCCGCCGACCTCGTCTTCGAAGCACAAGTCAAGACCGGCGGCAAGGCAGGCCTCTTCGTAGGCATAATCGCAGAACACAAGTCCGATGTTGATTATAACGTAATGAAACAAATTTCAGAATACCATCACCACCTCTTTACCGAGCACAAGAAGGACATTCCCGTGGTCGCATTCATCGTCTATAACGGCAAAGACAAATGGGATCCGCTTTCAAAGCCGCATTTTGCAAAGTATCCCAAATACTACCACGACATCGGCTACCCCTTCAAAATCGAATTTCTGGACATCGGGTATGGCATCGACGATGCTGAATTGAAGAATTTTTCGCCAGCAACCATTGTCGCTCTGACCTCATTGAAGTATATTTTTGATGAGGAAAAATTCACAATTTCTTTTCGCGAGGCCGCAGCCCTCCTGCTCAAGCTGGACAGGTCGCCCGAAGGAAGGGATTTCATCAAGCAGTCGCTTTCGTATTTCTTGTGGAGGTGGCCGCACAAGCACGAGGACATGAAAATGGACAGGCCGGAAATCGTCGCAAAAAGAGGTTACGAGACATTCGCAGAACATTACATGAACGCGGGCATCAAGAAAGGTGAAGAAAAAGGACAAAACAATACTTTCAAAGTCCTGCAAGACATGGGATTGCTTTCCGAGCAGCAAATTGCAGAAGCAAAAGCAAGGCTTGAGGCCATGCAAGAGAAGGGAAAATAGATTTCCATTGTTGCAAAATCACAATCATTGCTTTAAAGCGTAAACGAATCCATTTAAAAAAGGAATCTTTTTTTGGGGTGTTCCACGAACTTGCACGGACCGAGCGGCACACGCATAAGCCGCCCCGGCAACTCTGTACGGCTCGGAACTTTAGTTACGTTTACAGTTCTTTTATGACGAAACAACCACCGATGTAGCTGGATGCTGAGGCCGGAGTGACAAAGCGGCCACTCTTACTTCTTGACTTTTTTTGCAATTTTCGCCGAAGTCGCTCGCGCGACCTTTGAGTAACGAGCGCACACCAATGGAGCATTGAGGTTAGTTGTTAGAATTAGAAACTGCGACCAGTGCACGATGGAGTATCCAAAATTTCCCGCCCAGCCCAAACAATCGTTTTTTCAACAAGGACATTCAAGCACACACAAATTACGGCATAAGAGAGTACACACAAAGCATTGAATAACGACATAGCCGGATCGAGCATGTTCATTCGTCTCCATGAGATTTCCAGCCCAATCAGCCACACCACTCCAAAAATGTAGGGAGCTGAAAAAAGAACATGGAACCATTTTCGATGCGACTGCAAAAGCCGCAAGAAGCCACGAACAAAGAAAACAAAAAATGAAAAAACACCTGCAGCAACGAAGAGTGGCCAATAGTGCACCGACCCTATTCCGACAAGACAATCTTCGCGATTGCAATTCCGAGTCAGAATAAAGAAACTAATGACACTCGGCACAAACATCACCACTAAGGTAATCAACGCGTAACCATACATTAGCACCTGACCACCTGTCGCAATAATCATCCGCAAAAAGAATTTTTTCACATTCGCAGCCCCCAACCGGCAAACCTAGGGCACTTACTTTTTCGCCTTACGTTTCGCTCCATCTGCGGCATTTCCGCTTTTAACCTTCATAAGCTTTTTCATAGACTTCTGCACTGTTTCAGTCACATTTTTCGCTTCGGCTGATTTGGTAGGCTTTTCCGCAGCAGTCTCAGCGACTTTTTCCGCAGCCTTCACAGCATCCGCCTTCGCGGACTTTTCGGCGGCATTCGCACTTCCTGCTTTCGCAGCGTTTCCACTTCCAGGCTTCGCGACATTCCCGTCTTTCGTCTGTTCCGCCGCTTTCGGCATTTTGAACAAAATCTTCACGAGTTCGTCAATATGCTTGTGCGTGAAAATCTTGAGGCCCTTCTTTGCCGGTTCCGGAAGTTCCGCCACGTCCTTCTTGTTGCCTTCGGGCAAGTGGAGCGTTTTAACGCCAGCGGCAAGCGCGGCAAGAGCCTTTTCGTTGAGACCGCCTATCGGGAGGCAGGCGCCCGTAAGGCTCACTTCGCCTGTAAATGCAATGTCCGGTGCAATCGGCTGTTTCGTGAACGCACTGAGCAAGCAGAGCGTAAGCGCGATACCTGCAGAGGGTCCGTCCTTCGGCACGGCACCTTCCGGCACATGGATGTGGATGTCTGTCTTTTTGACAATCGCGGGATCGATGCCAAAACGCTGCAAGCGTTCACGGACAAGAGAAACGGCAATCTGTGCGGATTCCTTCATCACGTCGCCAAGCTTACCCGTCAAAATAAGCTGTCCCTTGCCGCTCAAGAGCATACATTCGATAGGCAGAATTTCGCCACCGACACTTGTCCATGCAAGGCCAGTCACGACGCCAGGGCGACCCGGTTCCGGCAGCTGATTGTCAAGAAAACGCGGAGCCCCGAGATACTCGTGGAGAACTTTCTCTGTCATTTCCGGTTTGAATTTCTTGCCCATCACAATGTCTTTCGCACGATGGCGTACCGCATTTTCGAGCACGCGTTCAAGTTCACGTACGCCCGCTTCCCGCGTCCAGCCACGCATCACATACGAAATAACTTCATCCGTAAAGCTTACCTGTTCGTCAAGTTTCACGCCGGTACGTTCGCAAATGCGCGGCAGCAAATACTTGCTTGCAATCTGCAACTTTTCGTGCGGGTAGTAGCCCGGCAAGCGTACGATTTCTAGGCGGTCGCGCAAGGCTTCGGGGATTTCGCCTTCGGAGTTTGCCGTTGCGATGAACAGCACGCGGCTAAGGTCAAGCCCCACTTCCATAAAGTGGTCGGTAAAGTCGTGGTTCTGTTCCGGGTCCAAGACTTCGAGCATGGCACTTGCAGGGTCGCCTCTGAAGTCGCTCGCCATCTTGTCGATTTCATCGAGCAAAATCACGGGGTTCATGCACTTCGCACGGCGCAACGCATGGATGAATCGCCCAGGCATCGCACCGATGTATGTGCGGCGATGACCGCGGATTTCAGCTTCGTCACGCACGCCACCGAGCGTAATGCGTACAAAATTTCGCTGCATGGCATTTGCGATCGATTCCACAAGCGTCGTCTTACCCACGCCAGGAGGGCCAACGAGGCAGAGAATCGGAGCGCGGCGTTCCGTACCGGTAAGTTTCAGCACGGCCACGTATTCCATGATGCGTTCTTTAACTTTATCCAAACCGAAATGCTTGGAATCGAGTTCCGCCTTCACCTTTTTCATATTGAGGACGGTGTCCGTATAAACTCCATACGGAAGCGCCAGGAACCAATCCACATAATTGCGGCTCACCGCATATTCCGGGGACGTCGGTTGCATCATGCGCATGCGGTTGATTTCTTCTTCTAGCTTGTCCTGAATCGCCTGGCTAAACTTTTTCGCCTTGATTTTCTTGAGCAGCTGGTCGGGCTCCGAAGAACCTCCATTTTCGCCATCCAGTTCATCCTGAAGTTGACGGATCTGTTCAGAAATAAACCATTCCTTCTGCTGCTGCGCCATCTTCTGGCGAACATTCTGCTGCACACGGATAAGCACGTTTTCGTTGTCCTGCGCCAGCTGCATCAGGCTAATCAAACGTTCCGCAAGTGCGTCAATCGACTCCACTTCCAAAAGCGCCTGCTTTTCGGAAAGCGAAACCTGCAAGAACGGGACCATCCCGTAAAACGCGTTGATGTGGCTATCCATCGTAAACAGCGCTTCGACCATGCCCTCGGCGATGTTCCGGTGCATCGCATAGTCACGGAACATGTTCAGCACGTCTTCAAACTTATCGCACTTGTCTTCGGGCTTGATAAAGTTTTCCCTCGGGGAGACCGTCACCTGCAAAAATCCATCGCGCAAAATGATCGAACGCAGATCCACCACGGAGTCCCCCTCAAGGACAACCTTCACGCAACCATTCGGGAACGGCGTCACGTTCACCACGCGCGCAATCACGCCCACTGTATAGAGATCGAGCATCGGATTGTCAAGCGACTCCTGCTCCACATTTTTCTGGGCGACCAAGATAATTTCGTTATTGTGGTTTTCGGCAAATTCAAGAGCACGCAACGACATTTCGCGGCCCACCAAAATGCGCCTCGTCGTGAGCGGAAAAACAACAGCATCCCTCAAAGGGAGCAACGGATAGGTTTTATTAAAATCAAAAGCCATGTTATAAAATTAGTAAACCTCGCAAAACTGCGAGGTAATGTGGTTGTCTAGGCGACGTCTGTCTTAGATTTCTTTGCGTTCCCGCCACCCGAAGATGGTTTTGAATAAAGACTATCCTTCACCATCTCGACGGTCATAGTGAATTTTTTCTCGCCAGAGCCCGGCATCTTGAACATTGCCTGTTGCAACACGCGTTCCATCACGGACCTAAGCCCACGTGCACCCGTCTTGCGGGTCATCGTCTCGCGGACAATTTCCTTGAGGGCTTCGTCTTCGAACTCAAGCTTGATGTTGTCCATGGCGAACAAGCTCTTGTACTGCTTCACGAGAGCGTTCTTCGGCTGCGTCAAGATGTTCATGAGCGCGGTTTCGTCGAGTTCTTCGAGTGCAACGGCAATCGGCAAACGTCCGACAATTTCCGGGATGAGGCCGAACTTGATCAAGTCTTCCGGTTCAAGCTGCTTGAAGAGTTCACTCAAGCTGTTCTCGCTCGCCGTGTGGATTTCGGCGCCAAAGCCCATGCCGCCCTGGTTCACGCGCTGGGAAATAATCTTGTCCAAGGTTTCGAAGGCGCCACCGCAAATGAAGAGGATGTTCTTCGTGTTCACCTGCACAAGCGGCTGTTCGGGATGCTTGCGGCCACCCTTCGGAGGAACAGACGCGACGGTGCCTTCCAGGAGCTTCAAGAGGCCCTGCTGCACACCTTCGCCACTCACGTCGCGAGTGATGGAGGGATTCGCGGTCTTACGAGCAATCTTGTCGATTTCGTCGATAAAGATGATGCCGCGTTCGGCCTTCGCCACGTCGTAATCGGCTGCCTGCAAGAGTCGCACGATGATGCTATCGACATCTTCGCCCACGTAGCCCGCTTCAGTCAAAACTGTAGCATCGGCAATCGTGAACGGCACGTCCAGAAAACGGGCCATCGTCTGCGCCAAGAGAGTCTTGCCCGAACCGGTCGGACCGACCAGGAGCAAGTTCGACTTTTCGACATCGACATCGTCCTTGGACTTGTGCGTCTGCTTGTAGCGAAGTCGCTTGTAATGGTTGTAAACCGCCACAGAAAGCGCCATCTTCGCACGGTCCTGCCCAATGACAAAATCGTCCAAGTGCGCCTTGATTTCGGTCGGGAGCGGAAGCGGCTTTGTGGAAATTTCCTTCGCTTCCTGTTCCTGTTTCGTACGGGCCAGGTCTTCTTCCAGGATACGGCTACACATACGTATGCAATCGCTGCAAATATACGCACCTGCACCGGTAATCATCTTTTCGACCTGTTCCGCCGGCTTTCCGCAAAAACTGCAACTCACCGCCGGGTGGTTTTTCCCACTACGATACATTAAATACCCTCTTTACGCGGCACAAAAATTTCATCGATGACGCCAAATGCCTTGGCCTCTTCCGGGCTCATGTAAAAGTCGCGATCCGTCTTTTCACGGACTTCCTCGACCGCCCTGCCAGTGTGCTTTGCGACAATTTCGGTAAGGGTATCCTTGGTACGGATAATTTCCTTGGCGGTAATCTGAATATCAGTGGATTGTCCGGTAGCGGCGCCCGACGGCTGGTGCAACATGATGCGGGAATGCGGGAGCGCATAGCGCTTGCCCTTGGTGCCCGCGGCAAGGAGCACGGCGGCCATCGAAGCACAACTGCCAATGCAGATCGTAGCGATATTCGGGCGTACGTGCTGCATAGTATCGTAAATGGCAAGCCCTGCCGACACGTAACCGCCCGGGCTGTTTATGTACAGCGTGATATCCTTTTCCGGATTCTCGTATTCGAGGAAAATCAACTGGGCCATGACGTTGTTCGCCACTTCGTCGTTGATCGGCGTGCCCAAAAAGATGATGCGTTCCTTGAGAAGTCTGGAATAGATATCATAAGCGCGTTCGCCGCGCCCGGTAGTTTCAATGACGGTAGGGATGAGCATTTATTCCTCTTATTACTTTGTTTCTTCTGCTGCAGCGCGGATACCGACGATGAAGTCAGCAGCCAACTGGAAGCGAAGTTCGTCACGGAGCTGGTTGATACGGCCAGTCTGACGGAAGTGTGCCTTGAGGCCATCGAATTCCACGTGGTAGGCCTTGGCGAGAGCCTGGAGGCGTTCATCGACGAGAGCCTGTGTCGGCTTGATCTTTTCCTTCGTGGCGACGAATTCGAGAATGCGGTGCTTCTTGATTTCGCGGATGGCTTCGGCAGAAAGTTCGTTTATCTGTTCTTCGGTCGGTTCAACGACATCCTTTTCGCTCTGGGCGTTGCGGTTGAGCGTCCACTTGATGAGGTCGTAGATACGGGCCTTCGGCACTTCGAACGGGTTCGCTTCGATGAGCTTGTCGATAGCTTCGTTCACGGCCTTGTTCTTTGCAGCGTCCTTCTTCTGGGCGGCAAGGCTTTCGGCAAGGTTGTTCCTCAAGTCGGCTTCGTCCTTCACGCCAATCTGCTTGCAGAATTCTTCATCCAAAGTCGGCGGAACGATTTCGCGGACGTCCTTGATTTCGACGTTGAACTGGGCTGTCTTGCCACGGTAACGTTCGTCCTTGTGGTCATCCGGATACTTGAAGTTGATTTCCTTCTTGTCGCCGGCCTTCGTGCCCATGAGGCCTTCGTCGAATCCCGGAGAAGCAGATTCGCCGAGGAGAGAACGGAATTCCTTGTTTTCCGGAAGTTCCTGCTTTTCACCGTCGATAACAACTTCGATATAGTCGCCAACAACAACGTCACCCTTCTTCGCTTCGCGGTCAACGTGAACGTCCTTGCTCCACATCTGCATGAGGCGGTCGAATTCGGCCTGGACTTCTTCTTCGTGGACGGCAGTTGCCGGAACGGTGATGCCCGTGTCCGCATAGCCCTGGATGTCGATTTCCGGATCGACTTCGACTTCGACCTTCAGTGTGATGTCCGCCTTTTCGTCATCCTTGAAATCCGTGACGACCATCTTGCCCACCGGAACAATGTTCGCCTTCTTGAGCGTGTCCTGAACGATTGTATTCACGACATCATCGACAGCTTCGTGACGGATGGAGGGTCCGAACTGCTTCAAGATCATGGACTTCGGCACCTGGCCCTGGCGGAAGCCCTTCAAAGCGACCTGTTTCTTGTACTGAGAAAGCTTCTTTTCGAACGGAACCTTGAGATCACCCTGCGGGATTGTAATTTCAAGGGTGCGCACGGTTGCGCTTGTTTCTTTGATT
>CADCDO010000007.1 GCA_902800345.1 Fibrobacter succinogenes | reverse complement strand
CCGAGGCGCTTGAAGAAGCTCTGGACAAAGCCCTTGAAGGCGGCAAAGTCAATCTGCTTCGGCTTGTCGTTGAGCGGATCGGTATCAAAGTTACCGGCGATGGTGAGGGCGACGAGGTTGGATTCGTCAAAGCCCGGATCGCGTTCGTCCTTGCGAGCACGCTTGAACTGTCCCTTGGCAACTTCGAACAGACGAACAGAACCCGGACGGTTCTTTTCGTTTTCGGCAACGGCCTTGAGCAAGTTCGGGAGGAGCGATGTTGGAACAGCGCCGAGTTCTTCGCTGAGCGGGTTCAAGAGGAGAGCCGGCTTGCTGCGACGGTCGTCACTTTCTGGGCCAAAGAGGGCTTCGGTGCGGGCCTTGCTGGTAAAGCGGAGGCTCAAGCATTCGTGGAGGCCCATGGCAGAAAGCGTCTTGCGAATTTTGCGGTTCAAAACTTCAATCGGCGGAAGTTCATTCGGCTGCATCGTGAATTTTGGCAAGCTGTACGGAATGTTGTCAAAGCCGACGAGACGTGCGATTTCTTCGATGAGGTCCACTTCGCGTTCGAGGTCCGGGCGGAAACTCGGGATCTTGAAGGTGATGGATTCTGCGTCCTTCTTCACGACTTCGAGAGCGATGCCCGTGAGATAGTTTTCGACCTGGGCAGCTTCGAGCTTCATGCCGATGACCTTTTCGGCGCGGGCGATGCGGAGCGTAACAACGTTATTTTCTTTCTTGTGGTCTTCGCCGGTGTATTCGACACTGCCCTTGAGGATGCGGCCGCCAGCCACTTCCTGGATCATGGCGCAAGCGTACTTGCTGTATTCGTCCTGTGTCGCAAAGTCAATTTCGCGTTCGAAGCGGTAGCTGGAGTCCGTAGAAATGCAGAGGCGCTTGGCCTGCTTGCGGATAACGGTCGGGTTGAACCAGGCGCTTTCGAGGAACACGTTCTTGGTGGCATCGACGATTTCGGATTCGACGCCGCCCATCACGCCAGCGACGCAAGCTGGACGGTCGCCGTCGCAAATCACGAGGTCGTTTTCGACGAGTTCGTGTGCGGTGTGGTCGATCGTTTCAATCTTTTCACCCTTCACAGCGCGGCGGACCTTGATCTTGTTCCCGTGGAGCTGGTCCATGTCAAAGCTGTGGAGCGGCTGACCCACGTCCATCAAGATGAAGTTCGTGATATCGACGACGTTGTTGATGCTGTTCATGCCGACGGCGTGCAAGAGCTTGGCGAGCCATGCCGGGGACTTTTCGACCTTCACGTCCTTGATGACGCGGCCCACATAGCGGGAGCAACCGCAGCCTGGAACGACTTCGAGGCTGATAGCGGCGCTTGCGTCTTCGGAATCTTCCTTGAAGTTGTAAGCGAGGGCTTTAAGCGGGCGGTTGAACTTGGCGCCGCGGTGGCTGAGGGCGTCCGGGCGGTTCGGCGTGACGTTCAGTTCGAAGCAGACGTCGTACATGCCGAGGCTTACGAACGGCGTACCTGCCGGGATGCTGTTGTCGAGAACCATGATGCCGGCGTGGTCATCGGAGAGGCCGATTTCGTCTTCGGCGCAAATCATGCCGAAACTTTCGACGCCGCGAATCTTGGATTTCTTCATCTTGAGCTTGGTGCCGTCGGGGAGCGGAAGTTCTGCGCCAATCGGGGCGAGTACAACCGTCTGGCCTGCAGCGACGTTCGGGGCTCCGCAAACAACCTGGATGGTGTTCGTGCCGTCGTTCACGGTAGTGATGTGCAAGTGGTCGCTATCCGGGTGCGGATCGCAAGTGAGAACCTTTGCGACAAGCAACTTATCATAGACCTTGCCCGGTTCTTCCATGCCTTCAACTTCGAGACCGATGGAGGTGAGCGCCTTTGCGACATCTTCCGCAGATTCCGGAAGATCAACGTGACGTCTAAGCCAATTCAAAGAAACTTTCATTTTTTATACCCTTTGTGGCACGAAACTTGCGAAGCTAAAATTATTTCTGCGCAAAACTCGTGCCTGCTTAAATTTTCGGCGTAAATATAGAAAAAGGGGGGAGGGAAAAATTGCGTTTATCTTTTTATTAAGGAGCGAAATCAATATTCAACGTCTGGATGAGGGAGTCTAAACGTGCTGTTAACTTAACCGCTCCTGCATAGGATAGGTGTCCTGTATCTGCTGCCATGTCGTCGGAATAATCGTGATTCCCCATGTTATTTTCATCCATTAATATGAAATTTGGATATGTGTCGCGCAATTGTTTTATGTTCTTTATTGAAACAGCGGCTTCGCTTCTGCGTAATCCTCGATAACCGAAAGTACCTGTTTCCTTATATCTCGGGTTCTGCGGTGTAATGACGCCGATAACGACGATGTCATTTTCGAGGCATGTTTGAAGTAGTTGTTCAAACAATTCGAAGTTTTTGTTATAGTTGTTGAAATTTGCTTCGTAGTCCATCCAGCAAGAATCGGTGGCGTTGGTCGGTTCGCCCCAACCATGCGTTCTTGTTGGCATAAAGCCTCTTGTTGGACGCATGTTCTCTTCTATTGATGTGATTCCTGGCGAATCGTATGTGGCGTTGAACAATTTCGGAGGGTAATAGTCTTTCCAATAGTTATGGTTCTTGTCGTAAACGTATCCTGGATAGGACGTGTATGCTTTATAAAAAATGTTGTCGTTATCGCGCCCGCTGACGTAGGCTCTATCCAGGTCTATGGATGTGATGACGATTTTCAGTTTTTTCAAGTGCGGAAGAATATAATTCTCGAAAAGAAGGGTGCTTCCGTAGATGACTGTTCCCGGTACGGCAAAATTCACGGCGAAAACGGGCTTGCTAAAAAGAATGGGATTGATTCCTTGATAAACTCGCGAGGAACCTAGAATGACCGTATTTGCAGAATCGCGGTATTCCCATAAAAATTCCATTTTGTATCTGAAATAAATGGCCTTTTCGGAAGCTTCGCTGGAATTGTAATATATCCCGGCACTATCCGGATCTAATTTGAATTTGGTGTTTTCGGAGTCGGCTGGAACAGTCTCGATTTTTTTCACCCACAAATTTGGGTGCCATATTTCATCTCCTTCGACAAGTTCGGTGACGCTGCTGTCCTTTGGACTTACTAGCGCTATTTTCGAATGTGCTCCGTTTGCGTTTACGAGAGTCGCTACAAGGTTGGATGTCTTTCCGTTTGTAGCCCATTCGCTGTGGTCGAAGGTGTAACCGTTTGGCGCCTTTATGGTTTGAATCAGTTTTCCCGAATGGTCCGCTATCAGGATTCGTTGGTGCGTGGAATAGTTTTCGTTCGCGAATTTTCTACCGGTCGTTCCTCCAAAATCCAAAAACGCAGTGCGCTTGCTGCTGTCTTGTACAAGGGAAACGTTGCATGCCTGTTCTTTGTTGTACCATACCGTGTCAATGGCTTTTTTGGTAATCGTCGAGCCGCTTTTGGCAATACGAGCCCGCAAGAGTCTTGCCCCTGTAACCGCGATGGTATTGTCTTCGCTGAATCCTCCGTGGTAGGCTCCGTCAAATAGCTTTTGTGGAGTGCCGAATTTTCCATTGGCAAATGGAACTTCCCATGTGGAAGTTGCCTTGAATGTTGATTTGTCCTTATTGTTTCCGGCATCGCTTACATAGACAATGACCGTATCGCCATTGTCGTGGACTCTCCAACGTGGTATTGCGGCATTCTCGTTTTTGAGCTTGATGGGGCTTGCTGAATCTTCCGCTATGTTTTTTACGTACAAAGTGGATTCCCCGGCCTGACCTTCGAAAGCGGTGCTGAAGGCGACCCAGTTCCCGTTGGGCGAAATTTCGGGATGATAGGCGTTAATCCCTTTTGTTATTTCCTTGACGAATTGAACTCCGCTTTTGTAGTCTATATAGGCCAGGTTCCCGTTTATGTCATTGCGGAATACAAGCTTTACGTTATATGTTCCTGTAATGGATTTTACGGTTTCCGGGCTTGCGAGAGAGGTGATAACGCTTGTCGAGGATTCCCCTTCGTCGTTCATCCAAATGGCATCGGGGATGTGTCCATAGGCGAGTCTGAATCCCACGTAATCGGCCCTAGTCGAAGAAGTTACCGTATAGACATCTCCTCGACTGTAAAGGTTGATTTCTTTTGTCGATAGCCCGTAATACCCGCCCTTTACGACTCTTTCCCCTTTGTCGTTTCTGCTTGGAGCTCCGATATAGTTTTCGACAGTCGTGTCACGAAAAGTTCCAAGCCAGTCGTTTACCCATTCCATCACGTTTCCTGCCATGTCACAGAGACCTGTCGCATCCGTTCCCTTAGAGCAGACTTTATGAGACTTGTAATCGGAGTTGCTGTTGTTCCAGCCTTTTTTGGCGTTCCAGTCTTTTTTTGCCGCGTAGATCCATTCCGCTTCGGTCGGGAGCCTATAGGAATCTACGTTGGGCTTGAAAGCGAAACCCTCTAAAAATGTGCAGTGACCTTCTTTATCGAAATTCGCCTTGTTGTAAGTGTAGGCGGTATCGTGTCCGTAGAGTGAACTTTGGGCGTTGGCGAAAAGAATTGCGTCGTAGTAGGTGATGTCTACGATTGGGAGACTGTCATTTTTGCATTTCCCAAATGTTTTTAGTTCTGCCTTCTTGGCAATTGCGGCGTATTCTCCGCATGTGATTTCATGCTTGCCTATGTAAAAATCGTAGTTTAGCAAAACTTTCATGGCCGGTTTTTCGTTCGCCCTGAAACTTTTGTCATTGGAACCTATCTTTACCGAGCCGTTAGCGAGATGAATCATTTCGCCGGATTCCAAGTATGGATCCCGTGATGTTGGCTCGGTGTTTGCAGTGGAGGCGGAGTTGTCGTCATTGTTCCCGCAAGCACACAAAAAGAAGATAAGATAAATTAATATATACATTCTCGTATTTTACCGCTATTGCTCACTCGGCCTGCGAAAATTTCGAAGTCTTCGGGGGTGGTAAGCTTGTCGTTTGCAGATTCGCCTTTGACTATATAAACAGGTTCGCCAAAGAATTCGAGGATGCTTGCTTCGTCGGTTGGCGTAAAGTTTAGCGGTTCCTTCTCGATTCGGGCGTAAAGGCTCTTGAGCAAATCGATGCGGGCCGCCTGGGGCGTCTGTGCGAGCCAAACCTTGCGGCGGTCAATCGTACTTTCGACGCGACCGTCGCTTGCAATCTTGATGGTGTCGATGGCGGGCTTTGCGACGAGGCAGCTCCCTTTGTGGACAAGCGTTTCGCAGACGTCCCTGATAATGTTTTCGCTAACTAATGGACGTGCCACATCGTGAACGAGAACGTATTCGGCATTGCTGGTGAGGGCGTTTACGCCGTTTTCTACGGACTGCCAACGCTCTGCACCGCCCAAGACTATTTTTAATTTATTTGTATCACGACCGTTCGCAGAAATCCAGGTTCTTATTTCTTTTTCGAAATAGTCTTTCCAATCGGCAGGAACCGCCATGACGACTTCTGCTATTTCATCCATCTTGAGGAATGTATCCAGAGAATATTGATAGACCGGCTTGCCGCCAAGTAACATCAACTGCTTTGGAATGTTACCACCCATACGCTTGCCGAGTCCACCTGCTGGGAGGACTGCTGCGAATTTTCCGAAAAGTAATGAATTAGACATAATTAAAAAATAGAAAGATTTGTGATAGCAATCACCGTGTCTTAAAAGTAAGAAGTAAAAAATTTTCGGAATGAAAGATTCTTTTTACCTTTGGTGTTGGTGTATATGGGAAGACGAAATGGAATATGAGAATCTGAAAACGAGAAACCGTACCAGGATGGCTGTTACCGCCTGTTTGGGCGGTTTTTTTGGAATTCATAATTTTTTGCTTTCGAATAGCGTTTCGGGATGCATAAAAATCTATTTGACACTTGTTGCGCTTGTCGCTCCACACCGTGTTAGTCTTTGCATTGTTGCAGTTGATTTTGCATGGATCCTATTCGATTTATGGCAAATTTGTTATTTGACCTCTCTGCCCGAAGTTCGTTTTGAGGGTAGTCGTAAGAAAGCTGCTTTATTTGTAATAGTTTATTTGTTCGTTGCGGTGTCTGTTGCGATTGTCGCTCTAAATATGTTGAACTTTACTTTTTAAAGCGCACTGCTGTACCGTAGGCGATGATTTCTGCGGCGCTTGCCATGAGACTGCTTGTGGAATAGCGGACGTTGACGATGGCGTCTGCACCGAGCATCGTCGCTTCGTTTATCATGCGGTCGGTCGCTTGCTGGCGTGCTTCGCTCATCATTTCGCTGTAGCCCTTGATTTCTCCACCGATAATCGTCTTGAGTCCGGCGAAAACGTCTCGGACAACGTTCTTTGAAAACACGATGCTCCCCTTGACGATCTGGATGGTTTCGATTTCTTTGCCGCTGATGTAGTCTGTATTTACGATAATCATTGTAATCCTCACGAAATTTTCTGTGGTGAATATACAAAAAAATTCTCCCTGTAATGTCGATGTAGTTTTATGTTTTCTGCATGTTCAGATTTGGAGCATGATTTTTTGTTGGAGTGATTTTCTTGCCAAAAACAGGGCTAGAGAGGGAATCTCGCTTGACGGATTTTAAACGAAAGACTACTTTTTGTGCAGTAAAACAGATGTTCACTATAAGGCGCATATGGAAAGCTCCCCGAAGAAATACGAAACAGTCGAGAATTCCCTGGAATGGGAACGTTCCCGCTTGGACAAGGAACAGCTGGAGGCGGTCGAGACGACCGAAGGCTACGTGCGCGTGGTGGCTGGCGCGGGTTCCGGCAAGACGCTGACGCTGACGCACCGCTATCTGTATCTCGTGAAGGAAATGGGAATCTCGCCTGCGAACATCCTTTGCGTGACGTTTACGAACAAGGCGGCTGCCGAAATGAAAAAGCGAATCCGCTCGATTCTGGGCGGAGACGACAGCGGCTACATTTCTACGTTCCACGGCTTTTGCGTGCGCTTTTTGCGTGAAGAAATCCATGTGCTCAACTACCCGAAGGAGTTCATGATTCTGGACGAGGACGACCAAAAATCACTTTTGCGCAAGGCTTATGCGGATCTTGGTTTTTCGCTTAAGGACTTGAAAATCAGCAGTGTCCTTGATTTTGTCGGTGGCCGCAAGGCAAATGATATCGGTTATGTTTCTCTGTTTGCAGAACATTTGGCGGATGAAGGTGAGCCGTCGGTTGAGGGCGAGCCGGCGATTGAGGGCGAAAAGCGCGAACATTTGGTGGAACTGGCGGACGATGCGCCGGACAAGTGGATGGCTGTTTATTACCGCTATCTTTATGAACAAAAGAAAAATTACGCCTTGGACTTCGATGACCTGATTCTGGTCACGCTCTACATTCTCGAGAATTTTCCGGAAAAACTCGACAAGTGGCGCAAACGCATGATGTATGTGATGGTCGATGAGTACCAAGATATTGACGGACAACAGTACCGCTTGGCGGATTTGCTTTCGAGTTATCACAAGAATTTGTTTGTGGTGGGCGACCCGGATCAGACCATTTACGGTTGGCGTGGCGCCGATATCAACCGCATTTTGGAATTTGACCAGTTCCATAAGGGTGCAAAGACGATTCTGCTGCAGAACAATTACCGCTCGACTCCGAGCATTTTGAAGGTGCCGGATGCGGTCATCAAGAACAACAAGTATCGAATTGAAAAGGTCTTGAAGCCTGTGCGGGCGGGTGGCAAGACGCCTGTATTTTACCATGCGAAGAACACTCGCGAAGAGGCTCGCTGGATTGTCGAACGCATCCAGAATGCGGTGCAAAACTCTGTGCAGGGGGCTGCGGGTGGCGTGCATTACAAGGATATCGCGGTGCTGTACCGGATGCATTCGCAGTCGCGTTCCGTCGAAGAGGCGCTGATGTCGGAGTCGATTCCGTACAAGGTTTATAGCGGTGTCGGATTCTACCAGCGTAAAGAAATCAAGGATGTCATTTGCTATTTGCGAATGTTAGTTTATGCTGACGACTTGTCTTTTATGCGGACGGTAAATACGCCAAAACGCCAATTCGGACCGAAAAAACTGGCGATTTTGCAGGCGTTTGCAGATACCCGTGGCGTCGGGCTTTACGAGGCGTTGCTTGAAATTGTCTATGAGGCGGGGCGGTTGAACGATGTGGCTCCTGATGTCACGACGCAGGCGGAACTTTCGTCGGTGGGAAACGATCGACGGAAAATTGATTTTGACTGCAAGGAATTTTTATCGAGAAGTAACGTCGTCGAATACGTGAAACTGATTGAAAAGTATCGTGCGCGTTATAAGGACATGCGCGTTTCGGAATTGTTGTCGAAAATTTTGCGCGAAACGAAGTACGAGGAAATGCTTCGCCTGGATGGCGACGAAGACCGCTTGGACAATCTTGCGGAACTCAAACAAGGTATTCTCGAATTTGAAAATTACTACGAAGAGGACGCTTCGCTGGACGAGTATTTGCAGAATATCGTGCTGTTCACGAACGCCGATGAAGATACGCAGGAAAAGGACCGTGTGCAGCTCATGACGATTCACAATGCGAAGGGCTTGGAATTCCCGTATGTTTTTGTGTGTGGCTTGAACGAGGGCTTTTTCCCGGTGAAGCGCGTGCAGAACAAAATTCAGCTCGAAGAAGAACGCAGACTTGCGTATGTGGCGTTCACGCGTGCCGAGAATGTGCTTTGCCTGAGCGATGCCGAAGATGGCGTGGCGGGCGAGAGCGGGTCGCGTTATCCGTCGAGATTCTTGCTCGAGATGGATATGGGCGAACTCGATGTGGCGCGAGGATTTTCAGACGATTTGCTTTTGGCGGCACGCGATTTTATCGCGGAATCGGACCGCAATCGCGATTTGATGAATGATTTCGATGAGGATGAAAGCCTTGGGGCTGTAAAGAAAGCGCCAACGGCAGAATTTGCGGTGGGCGATCGCGTGGTGCACAAGATTTTTGGAGTTGGGACGGTTAGCACGGTCGATAAAAAGAACTTCTGTTACGAAATTACTTTTGACAAGTTTGCGACTCCGCGTAGCATTCAGTTCGATTTCCCACTAGTGCGGGGATAATGCTGTTGATGTCATCCCGGCCTCTGAGCCGGAATCTCCTTTTTATACGATGTTTTTAAATGGAAATGGAGTCTATCTTTGACTTAATCGAAATTTTGCTTCGAAATTTAAGACGATTTTGAAGTTGGTACCTATAAAATTATTGTTTTGTTCACTTTTATAGGTACAAAACAGGTCTTTTTTGATTCAATAAGGCGAATTTCATTGAGCCTGTACCTATAAACAACGCAAAAATTCGGTTTTATAGGTAATTTTATGCTCGATTTGTATGTAAAAACTGAAAAAAGTACCTATAAAAGTGTTGGTTCCTAGGGATTTATAGGTACGAAATAAAAAAACGGAGTTCTCAGTACCTATAAAACTTCATTATAATCCGTTTTATAGGTACTGAAAAAAAATCATAGTACAGAAGTGTATTATGTATAGTTCTGTGGCATATTTTTTTAGACTACTAGTTCGAATTTGTTCTGGCGATTTTTATCTGCGACGGCGGCTTTTTTCGAAGTTGTTTTCAGGACGTTCGATGTGAAGCGGTTTCAGCTGCTTGATGACGTTTTGAAGTTCCTTCGGGAGCGGGCAATCATAAACCTTATGCTCGCCTTGCCAGTCAAATTCCAAGCGGCAGCTGTGCAAAAAGAGACGGTTCAGCCCGAACTGTTTTTTGACTTCTCGGTTGAGCGCAAAGTCTCCGTAACGCGTATCGCCTAAAAGCGGGTGCCCGATGCTTGCGAAATGGGCGCGGATTTGGTGCATGCGTCCCGTTTCGAGTTCTATTTTCACAAGGTCGTAGCCTTCGTAATGCTGCTTGACGCGGTAATGCGTGATGGCTTTTTGCGCTTTGTCGCTTTCTTGCCCGACGAGCATTTTGCTGCCCTTGGCGCTGTCAGTGCGCAAAAGCGATTCGTTGATAGTTCCGCGGTCTTTTTTGAGGTTCCCTTTGACAAGCGCAAAGTAATATTTGTCGACTTCGTGTTCGCGGATAAGACGCGTGAAGTCCCGGAGCGTGTCGCCGTGGAGGGCTGCGATAATCATGCCGGATGTTTCTTGGTCAAGGCGGTGGGCGATGGTAGGCTTGAAATCGAGACATTCTTTTTTGCCCCATTCCCAAAGGTATTCCACGAGGCTTTCGCCGGGGCGCGTGCCGCTGCCGGGCTGGCTTGCGAGTCCCGAAGGCTTGTTGACGATAACGTAATCTTCCGTTTGGATGATGAAGTCCAGTTCATGCGCTCCCCAAGAAGATAACCTTTCGTCTTTCGTCTTTCGTCTTTCGTCTGATATTCCCCAAGTGGACTTGTTCTTGGCGAAACCTGTTGCATTTTTCATGTCGGGGCGTTGCGGCCTTTGACCACTTAGTGCTTCAGCACTTATGTGGGCATGGTCACCTTTAGGTGGTGTGTCCCCGCTCGAAGGGGTAGCGGGAGCCGCTTCGGCGGCGGAAGCGAGGGGAAGGCTTTCCCCTTTTTGGTCGTCTTCACTAACCGACTTGAAATTTTCGTAGATGTTGACCACGTCGCCTTCGGCGAGCATCTGGTTGGCCTTGCCGACAACTCCGTTTACACGGACTTTCTTTTTGCGGATGACGGCGAAGAACACCGAGAGAGATTCTTCGGGAAACGCCTTGCGGAGGAAACGGTCTAGGCGCATGTTGGCAAAATTGCGGTCGATAGTGCGTGTAATCATAAGCTTTGGGGGGATGGGGTAATGAGGTATGGGCTCGCACCATTCGGTGCTTTGGGGAATAATGTCAGGGAACAATGCTTTTTTCTCAAAGCGAAGCGTGCCCAAAGTGCTTTAGCACGCCCCCAAAGCGTAGCGACCTCATAGCTCATACTTTTTCCTTTTTTGCATAATGGGCGAGTCTCACGCCGTCGGCGGCGCTAGTGACGATTCCACCGGCGTATCCGGCTCCTTCGCCGAGGACGAATAGACCTTTGGTGTTGACGCTTTCGAGCGTTTCGTTGTTGCGCGTGATGCGGAGCGGTGAACTGGTGCGCGTTTCTGGGGCGACAATCAAGCCTTCGTTTATGAATCCCGGAATCTTTCGGTCGAAATTCTGGAAGCCTTCGGCGAGGCTTTGGCAAATTGTCTTGTCCATCCAGTCCCACAAATTGCTAGGCGTGAGCCCGCAAGGGTAGGTGGATTTGGGGAGAGATTTGTCTTCGCGGTGGGCGAGGAAGTTCTTTATAGTTTGTGCGGGGGCGGCGTAAGCTTTTCCGCCGACGTTGAATGCATCGCTTTCGATTTTTCGTTGCAGGTCGAGTCCGCCAAAGAGCGAACCGCTCGAAGGAATGTCAAAACCTTCAGCTCCGGCCGTGATGGGAACGGCGATGGCTCCGTTTGCGAAGGCTCCGTTGCGACGGCTGTAACTCATGCCGTTAGTGGCAAGCGTTCCCGGTTCCGAGGCGCAGGGCACAAGGACTCCGCCGGGACACATGCAAAAGCTGTAAGCGCTCGATGTCTTGTTGAGCGTCGGAGTCGCAAGGAAATACTCTGCGGCACCAGTGAGCTTTGTATCGACGTTGTTCCCAAGCTGCCGTATATTGATGAGCGATTGCGGATGTTCCACGCGGACACCCATCGCAAATGCTTTGCTTTCGAGCTGAACTCCGCGAGCGTGGAGCAGTTCGTAAACGCTGCGAGCTGAATGCCCGACCGCCAAAACCAACGCTTCGCACGGTTTCCAATTGCCGATAGCGACATCATCTTTCGTCTTTCGTCTTTCGTCTTTCGTCTCTTTTAATTTTATCGCAGTAATTCTACCTTGCTTGATCTCGATATCTTCAAGTGTGGTGCTGAAATGAATATGCCCGCCGAGTTTCACAATTTCGGCACGAATTTGTCTTAACATTAAAACAAGTTTGTCTGTGCCGATGTGCGGTTTTGCGAATGTGACGACGCTTTCGTCAACGCCGAAATGTACCATGTCCTTGAGCACCGTTTCGCTGAACAAGTTGCGGCTGCGCGTGTTCAACTTTCCATCGCTGAATGCTCCCGCTCCGCCTTCGCCAAACAGCACGTTGCTGAACGCGTTGAACTTGCGGTCGACAAAGAATTTGCGGATGTCGCGGAACCGTTCCTCGACTTGTTTTCCTTGTTCGTAAATATCGACCGAAAAACCTTTGCGCAGAAGATGCAACGCTGCCCAAAGTCCGCTAGGGCCGGCCCCGATGATGTCGACATGGCTCGGCATCGGAACTGTGCTGTTACCAGGCTCTGCTTCAAGCGAGCGGATTTCCCTTTTAGATTCGATGAGTCCGCGTGCGTTGTTCCCCGTAGCGCGAACTTTCCGCTTCAAGTCAAAAACGACATTGTATGACCAACGCAAATCGCCTTTGCGTCTGGAGTCCAGCGAAAAACGTTCGACTTCCAAATTGAAAATCTCTTCGGGGTGGATTCGGAGCGTTTTGGCAAGCGCAGAACGGACTTCACCCTTTTTGTCAAGGGCGATAGCGAGCTCTCTATAGCGGTAGGTAAACATGGTATAAGCCAAATTTAGAAATATGGCAAAAAAATATTTTTTTGGACTTGAGATGGTGGTTTACATTTTTTTATAATTGTCAAAAACACTCAAAATGGTATGTGAAATATGTTTAAAGTTGGTTTTGATAACGAAGCTTATCTGAAAACACAATCTGAAAAAATTCGGGAACGTATCTCTAAATTTGGCGGAAAACTCTATCTTGAATTTGGTGGAAAATTATTCGATGACCATCATGCAAGCCGCGTCTTGCCGGGCTTTGCTCCCGATTCAAAGATCCGCATGCTCGAAAAAATCAAGGACAAGGCCGAAGTCATCATTGCAATCAACGCAGGCGACATCGAAAAGAATAAAGTCCGTGGCGACCTTGGAATTACCTACGATCAAGACGTGCTCCGCTTGATTGACGCTTTCCGCGGTTACGGACTCTACGTGAGCAGCGTGGTGTTGACGCGTTGGCAGGAACAGCCGAGTGCTGTCGCTTACCAGAAAAAACTCGAATCGCTTGGTCTCAAGGTCTATCGCCATTATCCGATTGCGGGTTACCCGAGCAACATTCCGCTCGTCGTGAGCGACGATGGTTATGGAAAGAATGAGTTCGTTGAAACCTCTCGTGAACTTGTGGTGGTGACTGCGCCGGGTCCGGGAAGTGGAAAAATGGCGGTCTGCCTTTCCCAGATTTATCATGAAAACAAGCGTGGAGTCAAGGCTGGCTATGCCAAGTTCGAAACATTCCCGATTTGGAACATCCCGCTCAAGCATCCGGTGAACCTTGCGTACGAAGCGGCAACTGCTGACTTGAACGACGTGAACATGATTGACCCGTTCCACTTGGAAGCTTACGGTAAGACGACCATCAATTACAACCGCGACGTGGAAATCTTCCCGGTGCTGAACGCCCTCTTTACGCGAATCCTCGGCGAGTCTCCGTATAAATCTCCGACGGACATGGGCGTGAACATGGCTGGTAACTGCATTGTTGACGATGCCGCCGTGTGCGAAGCCGCGAATGCCGAAATCATCCGTCGCTACTACAATACTTTGTGCCAAGTTCGCAAGGGCAATGCCGAAAAGGATCAGGTCTATAAGCTCGAACTCGTGATGGAACAGGCCCACATCAGTGCGACGGATCGCAAGGTGGCTGTTGCCGCAGTTGCCAAGGCTGAAGAGACGAACGGGCCTGCGGTCGCGATTGAACTGAACGATGGCACGATTATCACGGGCAAGACTTCCTCGCTCCTCGGCGCTTCTTCTGCAGCGTTGCTCGACGCGTTGAAGCACCTTGCGAAGATTCCTGACGAAGTGCGTTTGCTCTCGCCGATGGTGATTGAACCGATTCAGAACCTCAAGACAAAGCAACTCGGGCACAATAACCCGCGTTTGCATATGGACGAAGTTCTCGTGGCTCTCTCCGTTTGCGCTCTGACGGATTACAACGCAAAGATTGCCCTCGAAAAACTCCCGGAACTCCGCCATTGCGAAGTCCACTCCAGCGTAATCCTCTCGCAGGTTGACGTTGGCGTGTTCCGCCGTTTGGGCGTGAACCTCACGTCGGAACCGAGTTATCAGACGAGCAAGCTCTACCACGGGTAAAAATGTTGCCTAATCGGCGCAATACTGCGTTACTCGCTCCCTCACGTACAATTAGTACGCTACGGGAGACTCGCGCCTTGTCTTGCTTGATTATCCAACATTTTTAATGTCTAAGCTTCGCCCTTTGAGGCCCGTCATCCTGAGTGCGAAAGTACGAAGGATCTAGAGCATTGTCATTCCTCTTCGAGGCTTGACTTGTTCGCCTCGGATATAGAAACACGCAAGCGCGTTTCTGCACCACTCGGCTCCTTTGTCATTCCCCTTCGAGGAATCACCTTACATGGAACTCTTTTTACAAAGACTATCGCTAAGTCGGTAGTCTTTTTTGTATATATTAAAAATGTAAATGGTTTATTTTGAGGTCGATTTTATGCCTAACGAAAAAGTTTATGAAGATGCCGAAGTTCATGACATGAACGATATGCACGGGCGTCGGGATTCGTATCGTAAAAATGGGGATGTGTCCGATGGCGGTAATGGCGTCCCCGTAGTTTGGAAGGCTCTTTCTGTGATTATCGCCATGATGGCTCTTGCTTATGATATTTCTCCGCTTGATTTATCTCCTGATGCTGTTCCCGTATTGGGCTGGCTTGACGATGCCGGTATCACCGTGATGGCAGCCCTCAATGCGTACCAGCAATTTGCGAAAGACCAAAATGCGATATCGGTTCGCCTGGCGAAATACGTCAAGTGGATGATGATCGCCGTGCTTGTGATTGCTGCCGCCGTAATAATTGGTCTCTTTGCTGCAATCGTAGCTCTCATTACGCACTAATTTTTGCATTGTCATTCCGCTTTGCATTTTTATTCCCGCCTTTGCATTGTCATCCCGGACCCCGTTCACTTTGACTACTTGCAGCTATGCTGCTTAGTAGTCATGGTCCGCGAATGGGGACGGGATCACCTTACACGAAACTCTTTTTACAAAGACTATCGCTAAGGCGGTAGTCTTCTTTGTATATATTAAAATGTAATGGGTTTATATAGAGGTAGATTCTATGCCTCAAGAAAAAGTTTATGAAAATGCCAAAGTTCACGACATGAACGACATGGGACATGCCTCTAGCCGCGAAGGTTCTAGTGCAAAAGAAGTCCAGAACGGAGCTCCTGTCGTTTGGAAGGCTTTGTCGGTGATTATCGCCATGATGGCTCTTGCTTATGATATATCGCCCCTTGATTTATCTCCTGATACGATTCCTGTATTGGGCTGGCTTGACGATGCCGGTATCACTTTGGTGGCTGCTCTCAACGCTTACCATCAATTTGCAAAGGACCAGTCCGCGTTGTCGGTTCGCCTGGCGAAATACGTCAAGTGGATGATGGTCGCCGTGCTTGTGATTGCTGCCGCCGTAATAATTGGTCTCCTTGCTACAATTCCTGTATTAGATTAGCGTTCACGATTTCCTCCATGAAATATTGGTGCACTCGTAAATCGCTGTTGAGTTCCGGGTGGAACGAAATAGCGAGTTGATTCTTGTATCGCACGGCGACAATTTGGTTTTGAACGGTCGCGAGAATTTGTACGTCTTTACTTGCGCGCTGGATAAGCGGAGCGCGGATGAACGTCATCGGAATTTTCCCGATTCCCTCGAAATTTTCTTCGGTGTAGAAACTCCCGAGCTGCCGGCCATAGGCGTTACGCTCCACGGTGACGGGCGTTGTCGCGAAATACGTGTGACTATCGTTGCTCAATTCTTCGGCAAGCAATATAAGACCTGCGCAAGTGCCAAAAGTCGGGAGCCCGCTTTCGATGCGTTCTCGTAAAGGCTCGAAAAGTCCGAGATCGTTCAGGAGTTTCCCTTGCACGGTGCTTTCGCCGCCGGGGAGAATAAGTCCGTCAAAATCTTGTTCTAAATCGCGCAACTGGCGGATTTCAAACGTCTCGACACCGAGCTTTTCGAGAATCTGGCGGTGCTCCGCAAATGCGCCTTGCACGGCGAGTACGCCAATTTTAATTTGTTTATTTAACTTCGTATTATCTGACATTGAGAGTTCCACAGTTAAAGAGTCTTTATTTTTTAGCGAGGAAAATGTTTATTTATTTGGTCTATGCTTAATCGTTAAGAAAATAAAAGCGTCGGCCAAGGTATTTTCTTCGCAGTAGCGTGCAAAACGAGTGTCGCGAACGACTGCTAGCAGGCGCTCATGACCGAGTGAAGCCGCTGACGCCATAGGCGTCAAAAGCATCAAAGGCGAATGCTGCGGTTGCACTTGTGCAAACATAGTTGAGCCGTAATTGCTGATGCTGAAAGCATCCACTCCGAGCTTGGGCCCCGCCCGCATAACTTTTTTATTCAAAATGAAGGCTTTGGGCGTTGCCCATCACTTTCCTCGTTCTGCCATCAGCAGTGCAATTTCGTTTTCGTTGATGCCGACCATGGCTTCGCCCAAGTCTTCGGAAAGTTTAGCGATGAGCTTTGCGTCCGTGTAGTTCGTGACGGCTTGCACGATGGCGGCCGCGCGTTTTGCCGGATTGCCGGACTTGAAAATGCCCGAACCGACGAACACGCCTTCGGCGCCGAGCTGCATCATGAGGGCTGCATCGGCGGGCGTGGCGACACCACCTGCGGCAAAGTTCACGACGGGGAGTCGCTTGTGATCATGGACATATTTCACGAGTTCGTACGAAACTTGCAATTCCTTGGCTCGGTTGAAAAGTTCGTCTTCGCGCATGGAGGTGATGCGGGCGATTTCCTGATTCATGAGGCGGATGTGGCGGACGGCTTGAACGATGTCGCCGGTTCCCGGTTCTCCTTTGGTGCGGATCATGGAGGCTCCTTCTTCGATGCGGCGGAGCGCTTCGCCGAGGTCACGTGCTCCGCACACGAACGGCACTTTGAAATTGTGCTTGTTGATGTGGAAAACGTCATCGGCGGGGGAGAGCACTTCGCTTTCGTCGATATAGTCAATTTCAATAGCTTCCAAAAGTTGAGCTTCGACAAAGTGGCCGATACGGCACTTGGCCATGACGGGGATGGAAACGGCGTCTTGGATGCCCTTGATCATCTTGGGATCGCTCATGCGGGAGACGCCACCGGCGGCGCGGATGTCGGCGGGGATGCGTTCGAGAGCCATGACGGCGGCTGCACCTGCCGCTTCTGCAATTTTTGCCTGTTCCGGTGTGGTCACATCCATGATGACTCCACCTTTAAGCATTTGGGCGAGATTCTTGTTAAGTTCGTAGCGATTTTCTGTAGACATTGGGGACTCCTTGTGGTTTGTGCGGAACTTTTTTCGTCATCCTGAACCGTAAGGTGAAGGATCCAGGGCGTTTCGCTGTTTTCGGAGCGTAATTTAGACTTTTTCTTGACATTATCAAATATTCAAATTTCTATTATTTTAATAGGTTCAGTTTAATGTCAGTTTGTGGTCAGTTTTTTCAAATGGAAAGCTCGATAATGCAAGAACATCGCATCGTAAAAACACTCGAAACGGTCCTCGCTCGCTTCACTTGCTGCGAATTGTTTCTCGCACGTTTTTACGATGCTCGTTTACAAGAATTTCAGTATTTCATAAAGAAAAAACTTGATTTTGTTTCCGTTTGCAAAGTATGCTCGATAATGCAAGAACATCGCATCGTAAAAACACTCGAAACGGTCCTCGCTCGCTACACTCGCTGCGAATTGTTTCTCGCACGTTTTTACGATGCTCGTTTACGAGAATTTCAGTATTTCATAAAGAAAAAACTTAAGTTTGTTTCCGTTTGCAAAGTATGCTCGGTAATGCAAGAACTTCGCATCGTAAAAACACTCGAAACGGTCCTCGCTCGCGGTGCTGTATGCTTTTTTGTTTTAACTTTTGTGTTTCCATTGTCATCCTGAGTGGCGATAGCCGCGAAGGATCCAGTGATTCTTTTTTTTGAGTTTATTTTAACGTGAGGTTTCCAAAATGCTTTCATACGATATCTCAAAAGCTGGTGATGACACTCTTTATCATTTTCTCTATCGTTCAATTAAGGATGATATTCTTGCGGGGCGTCTTGAAGCGGATGCGAAGCTTCCGTCGAAGCGTCCTTTTGCAGATGCTCTAGGCGTGAGCGTGGTGACTGTTGAAAATGCATACGAGCAGCTTTTAGCAGAAGGCTTTATTTACTCGCTTCCGCGCAAGGGCTTTTTTGTCGCGGCGATTCAATCGAAAAATCCGCAGATTCTCCCAAAGCCAATACTCGCCAAGCAATCTCGTGAATCGCAACGGACTGAACCGCCTAAAGCTTCGCATCTCATTGCAGACTTTGTCAATAATCAAGTGGATGCATCGACGTTCCCGTTTTCGACGTGGGCGAAGATTACGCGAAAAGTCCTCTGTGAACAGCAAAATGAACTGCTGACTCGTTCGCCAAATTCAGGAGTCCTTGCTCTCCAAAAAGCGATTGCCAAAATGCTTCTGGAGTTTCGCGGCATGAATGTGGATCCGGAGCAGATTGTCGTCGGCGCTGGGACGGATTGCCTTTACACTTGGCTTGTGCAACTATTGGGCTTTGATAAAAAGTACGGCGTCGAAGATCCGGGCTACAGCAAAATTTCTAAAATTTACCAAAAGCTGAATGTTGTGTGCAATTTCATTCCGCTAGATGAAAACGGTATTTGCATAGACCAGCTCGAAGAAACTTGTACGGACGTTGTTCATCTTTCTCCATCGCACCATTTCCCGACGGGCAAGGTTATGCCCGTAAGCCGCCGTTACGAGCTTTTAAGCTGGGCTGCAAAATCGAGCAATCGTTACATTGTCGAAGACGAATACGATAGCGAGTTCCGCATGGTGGGCCATCCGATACCTGCGTTGCAGAATATTGACGTGCAAGACAAGACGATTTATATAAATTCATTTTCTAAAACGCTTGCCTCTACGGTGCGCGTGGGCTACATGATTCTCCCGAAACCGCTTGCACAAAAATTTCACAAAGAATTTTCATTTTACACTTGCACTGTATCGAACCTTGAACAGTACGTACTTGCAAAATTCATTGGCGAAGGCCATTACGAAAAGCATATCAATCGCATGCGCAATTTCTATCGCCATCGCCGAGACGCTTTGCTCGAAATTATCCGCCATAGTAAACTTTGGAATCGCGTTGAAATCGCCGAGCAAGATGCAGGTCTCCATTTCATTCTAAAAATAAACACGACGCTTTCAGATGAAGAATTCTGCAAACAGGCGCTTGATAATGGCGTACGCATCGGAGCGCTCTCGGATTATTACACCATAGCGACTCCTTCAAAACATGAATTCGTAATCAATTATTCTTCTGTACTTGAATTGCAAATGAAAAAGGCTATTGCTCAGCTAGAAAAATTGCCGTGATATATTTTTTCGACTATTCCGCAATTCCGTTCGATTGTCATATTCGCTATGAACCTTAAGAAAAAGACGAATCAGAGAATATCTTGCGAAGAGTCTCTAGATCTTTTCAAGAAAACATGGGTAGCATGAAAGTCCATGCGGACTTCGACGAAAA
Organism: Fibrobacter succinogenes; assembly: GCA_902800345.1. GTDB lineage: Bacteria > Fibrobacterota > Fibrobacteria > Fibrobacterales > Fibrobacteraceae > Fibrobacter > Fibrobacter succinogenes_H. Next base: position 75,209 of record CADCDO010000007.1, on the reverse strand, counting down.
CTCCTGATTTTAGAAGTAAGTCGAATTCTCGGTTGAGTTATTTATAAATCAATCAATTTCCCTTTGTCCAAAATAGAACTTTGCGTTTTATAAATTCAAAAAGTTCCATAATTGCGAGAACGACAATGCCTGTCCAAAGGATTCCGGCGACCATGTTGGGGTAATCGGAGTAATCCGCGTAAAACTGCACAAAATGCCCAAGGCCCGTATTTTCGCCGAAGAGTTCCGCTACGGTAAGCATGATGAACGAAAGTCCCATGCCTACGGAAAGCCCCGAGAATATGGACGGGAGGCTTGCGATAAGAGCGATTCTCCACAGATATTCAAAGCGACCTATCCCGATGATGGCTGCATTCCGCTTGTATTTTTCAGGGATTTCTGCAGCACCTGCGGCAGTGTTCAAATAAATGGGCCAGAACGCAGCGACGAAGATGATGAACGTAGAAGACAAGTAAAAGGTCGGTAGAATGGCGATAGCATAGGGAATGTAAACGTTGGGCGGGATGGGGGCTGCGAATCGAGAAACGGGTTTGAGCATATTGCTAACCCAAGGAACAGATCCAGAAACAATCCCAATAGAAATCCCGACAATTGCCGCCGCAAAGTAAGCAGGAACAAGCTTCAGAAGCGATGCACCGGCGCTTCGCAAAAGTTCTTCACGTGAATTGAAGAGCGCATTTGCAATCGCTTTGGGCGACGGAAATAGGTATTGACTGCTCCATTCTGGGCCGCTACTGATAAATGTCCAAATGCCGAGTAAAAACAGCAGGAATAAAATTCCCGAAAACTTAGACAGATACTTTATAAAAATTCTCATATGCTTGCACCTCCCTGTACGAGATGTCCCAGTTTTTCAAGGACATCTTTGTGGTACGCTTCTTCAATGGATTTGATGGTTTCTTGGACTTGTTCATTGCGGAACCATTCATCACGATTTTTCTTTGCCGAAAAATTTAGCGGAATATCGGCAATAATGCGGCCTGGTGTAGAACCCAGTACAATGATTCGACTTGCGAGATAAACGGCTTCGCGAATGTCGTGCGTAACAAATAAAGTCGTAATCGGTCTGTCTTTGGCGCCGCGGCAAAGTTCAAGGATTAAATCTTGGAGACTCGCACGGTTTACAGGATCGAGTGCTCCGAAGGGTTCATCTAAAAGAAGGGCGTCTGCACCAACGCTCAACGCTCTTGCAATGGCACCACGTTGACGCATTCCGCCCGAAAGTTCAAAGGGGTATTTGTGGAGACTCCCTGAAAGTCCTACTAAACTGAGATAATCTTCTGCCAGTTTTTTAGCATAATTTCCCTTGACTTTTCGAGTCTTTTTGATGGCGAGGGAAACATTTTGGAGAAGGGTGAGCCAAGGGAAAAGAGTGTAGTCCTGAAAGACGACACTCCTTTCCGAAGAAGGTTTTTCAATTTCCTTCCCGTTCCAATAAATATACCCCTCGGTTGGCTTTGTTAGGCCGGCGAGAAGGTTCAGCAAAGTGGTCTTGCCACTGCCGCTTTCGCCCAGTAAACAAACAAATTCTCCTTGGTTTATTTTCAAGTTGATGCCTTTTAAGATGGGCTTGCCATCGTAAGAAAAACCGAGATTTGTCGCTTCAAAACCGCTTTGCTTTTGATTCATGTTTATTTTACCTTAATTTCTAGATTTGAATATTGTTTCTGCTTTGGCGTAGAATTCAGATTTGGGCTGTTGCTTGCGAAGTTCGGCAAGCGCGTTACGATAGTAGTCTGTGACAACGTATTCAGAGACTTTCTTGTCGGACTTGATGAATTCAGCATCCTTCAAAAAATCCCAGAAGAACTCGACACCTTTCACGTTGGGGTCGGTATCCTGCGTGACGTGGCCGCTATAGAACGCCTTGTTGACGAGAGCCGTATCGAGCTTGATCCACTTGGCAATAATTTCGACGCTCTTTTTGTGGTCGTTCTGTACAAGTTCTTCGGCTTCCAAAAGCGACTTGACCAAACGCTTGTAAACGTCATCACGTCCTTCGAGTTTGCGGAGCGATGCGATGAGGCGGCAGCAGATATGGCCTGGGTTGATGTCCTTACTGCGAAGTACTACGGAGAGACCCGCTTCTTCGGCGCGGAGATCGTGCGGACCCCAAGTAACGCCTGCATAAACGCTTCCGTTCTTTACAGCTTCGATGACTGCAGGCGGATTCTTGAGTTCCACAATAGAAACGTCCTTACGCCAATCGATACCCTCTTTCTTCAGGCCACCGCGTACGATGGCATCGGCAGTTCCCAATCGAATTGTTGCGATTTTCTTGCCTTTGAGGTCGCTCAACTTTTTGACGGAACCGGCATTTTCCTTGCGCGTGATGACGGCCTGATCGCCACCCATGATGCCGCCAATGACGCGGATGTCTGCGCCTTGTGCAATATGGATGAGCGGAGCGAGAGAGCCGAACGCACCTGCATCGAGTTTACCTGCACGAACAGCGGCAATGCCGTCTCCGGAATTCGAAAATTCCACCAACGTCACATCGAGTCCGTTTTTCTCGAATATGCCCGCATCCTTCGCTATGAAGAATTTTCCCTGCCCTGTAGAAGATAGGTAGCCGATGGATATTTTGTCGGCGGCAACAGCAGATGTTACGCAGGCGAGGACGAATATGATTGCCGCCGTAATTCGAGTATGCAATTTATTGGCAATTTGAGTCTGAATCATTGTGAAGTTCTCCTTTGTTAAAAACCATAAGTTGCAGAAAGTTGGTAGCGATTCAAGTCGGCTTCTTTAACTGTTTTTGCGGTCAAATAATCCGTTTGGATGTGAAGGTACTCGAATCCAAGCGAGAAAGATTCTGTCAAGTTGTAGGTCGTGTTGGCAAAGAACGAAAAGTTCTGTTCGCGGCCACCGACTTTTCTGACATCTTCGCGTTTCAGCTTGTCAAGCCCAGCCCCCACATTAAAGGCCAACTTTTGAATAAACTTGGCTTGTAAAGCAATCCAGCCGCCATAAGCGCCAATGCTTTTTACGCTTTGGGGATCCTTTGTGTCTGTTACAAAGCCGCGACCAATGCCTGCTGCGTATGTATCGAGATTGGCACCAATAAAGTATTCGCCAAGAAAGGTAAAGTTACTTGTGATGGGGAGCGTCAAATCGACATTGAAAGACCAAGTAGGAATTTCCTTGGTGCGTCCGGTAGAATCCAAGTCAATTTCTTCTTGACCGTAATGACCGGAAACGCCCAAACCGAACTTTTTACCTTCTACCCACAGAGGAAGCGAAATGCCGATGCGTCCCTGGAACGTGGGAATGTTTGCATCGACACCAGTCTCTGAGGCAGAAGAGGTGTTGTAAGGCTGGTTTTCGCCAATCGTGCGGACAGCGGCAACAGCGATGTCCAAGGAGCCCCCTGCAATGGGAATGCGTTCCGTGAGCCTCAACTGCGCCCTGCGAAGGCCCGCGTCGCCAGAGTTGTTGAGTACGCCCGCGTTAAGCGTCGGAGTCACCAGCGGAGAAATCAAATCCCAAGATTGACCGCCCAAAATGGAGAAGCCGGAATTGCCAAAAGTTATTTCGCCGTAACCATGACGGAGTCGCGGAGTGGGCGCATTGCCAGAACCGCCGCCGTAAAAGTCGACTTCAATTTTACCATTCGCCTTGAAGAATGTAGAATCGTTACCGCTTGAAAGATTGAGGCCGATTCGTGTCAGGTTTGGGGTGAAATGCCAACCTGCATCATTTCTGTTCGTCAAATCTGATGCGGCAACAAAATTTGCAAAGTTGCCGTTATTGCTCTTCGAATCTTCGTAAGCCGCATTCAAAGATGCAAAACCGTAAAGAGTTGCGCTTACCCCAGATTTCGTGGTAACAGAAATAGCTTCCGCTGCAAAAGTTGTAATTGTAGATAAAAGAATGGTGTTGGTAATTGTTTTGAAATTCATTGGAAATCTCCTATTTTTGTATGAGTTGAGTGACCACGCAGAGTAAAATTCTGCGTGTATTTAGAATTGCCTAATAGCCTTTAAAAAAGCGTAGGCTTAATTACGGGAGAATTTACAGCTACAACACATATAGGTATCCTCGTGTTGATTGGTTAAAGTCTCGGAACACAATGTTCTCGAGTTCGATGCATAAATTAGAAAACAAAAATCGTTTTGTAAAATACTTTATTTTTATCACTTGATATAAGGTCAAACTCTACGTATAAGTTGAATTTATATACAATTTAAGCAAATAGTGAATGACTATAAATGTACGAGTAAAAAGGTATTGCTAGATAGACTCTATCATGTTGTTTCTAAGTGATAGATGATAAAAAATGCCGGCTGAATCATCAGTCGGCACTTTTGTTGATGTTAGTGAAGAAGCTGTAAACTTATTTTCCGCCAACGGATGCACTATAGATCTTTTCAAGTAAATTAAGCGCACCCTTGTAACCGACGAAGCTACGATTGATAATCAAAGTTTCGCTGGACGGAGGCGTAATTTCGAAGAACAAAGCGCCCTTATCGTTGGCAAGATTGATTTCCCAAGAAGAAGCAAGAATCAATGGCTTTCCAGAAGAGAAATCCACTTCCTTGATAGCCTTTTCAATCAAATAGCCGTCTTCCTCAAATTCCACTTCAACATCGACGCCTTCGCTGATGTTATGGAACGCATCTTCGATGGTCTTGCGGAATTTCTGCGGAGGATCGTCCGTGATAATCGCCTTGCGCGGAATAAGACCGATTTGGTCAGCAAGGAACTTGGTGTAAGCAAGCGTGTAAGCGGAATCAGCGGTAATCGCAAATTCACTCGGCATACCGTACCAGTATTCAGCGAAGAATTCAGAGAAGTGTTCCAGATAGTAGTAATAAATACCATTTTCTTGTTCAATGAACTTTTCGCTCTGTTCCTTATCGATTCCGGCGAAATCAACAACTTTGCGGATAAATGCAGCAGTCGCTTCGGCACCGATGGGAATTTCAGGAATATGGAGGAACGGCTGACCATATTTTTTCTCAAGGTGTTCAGCGTTTCTCACGCCAACCCACGGAGAAACCACCAAGTTGAACTGGGCTTCTGGAATGCGCAACCAGTCCTTGACACCATTATTTTCAGGTCCAAAGAGCACATTCACTTCAAAGCCTGCGCCACGGAGAATACGGGCAAGTTCTTGATAATCGCCACGCCAGTTCTGGTTGTAATACGGAACTTCAAACCAAAGGTTGACAAGGCCCTTCTTGCGTTCACCCTTGTAGTCGCCCACAAACTGATCGACAATGGCGTTTACCACTTCTTCGTGACCGAAAAGGTTATTGCCTTTGAAGCCTGCGGTATCCACAGCCACAATCGGGTATCCCAAATCGCGATATTCATTCACCAAGCTCGGGACGTCATCACCAATGAGGCCGCCCACGCAACCCGTGAGAACAACATAAAGGTCGCCATCGAAAACTTTGAGTGTCGATTTGATTAACTGATCCAAGGTTTTGATGCCGCCAAACACGATATCGTTTTCGGTGGAGTTTGCACTCGGCATGTTACCAGCACCAGCGAAAATGCTGCCCTGGAAGCCGTTTTCAAAAGTGAGGAATGCGGTTTGGAGAGCAGTTGGCTATAGGAACTGCACCCTTGATGCCGACAACCGTATTGGACGCACCGACTGCACAAGAATAGCGGGGGTCCGAAATAGAATTGCTTTTTTTCTTTGTTTTAAGTGCTTCTGACATTTTCGAAATCTCCCTTATTATGCGTTTTCCGAATTGGAATCGTTATTTTCCTTGTCCTTGCTGAACTTGAGATTTCTCGGTTCAGGAAGGTCGTTAAGTGCTTCCGGGTGATGCGTCAGGTAGAACGGGTCATCCTGAGCAAGCCACCAATCAGAATACGGGAGTTTCACATTACGCTTGAGAACTTGGTTAAACTTTGTACGTGAAAGAACACCCTTGAGCATTTCGCCAATGCGGAGAATACCTTGATAGCCAACCGGAATGTGCTCGTCGCCCATAGTGAGGGTCGGGAATCCAAGGTGGCCAGCAACAGAAGCAAGGCCCGGATGGCGAATGAGCAAGAAGTCCGTCTTGGCACGCTTCAAAAGCTGCGGAAGCTGGAAGGCGCGAGTCTTACTTACAGTATAGTGCGGAATATCGCCGTAAGTTTCCACAAGTTCCTTCAAGGTGTCCTGATGCTTTCCAGCGCCATCGTAAATGGGGTCATGATGGAACACGAGAGCTGCATCGTGGCCTATTCCGAGTTCTGAAAGAACGCTGATAAGGCCGTGAGCATAAGCAGAACCTGTCATCACGATGCCGTTTTTGCCCTTGAAAAATTCGCGAAGTTCAGCGAGCTTCGGAGCGATACGCTTGTGTTCGCTTTCGATGTATTCTTCAGCTTCTTTTTCTTTACCGACAACTTTTGCAATAGCGCGGAGCCATTCGTCAGTACCCTTGATGCCGTAAGGCTGCGGAGCGTCGATTTGCGGAACACCGAAGGATTCTTCAAGTGCGGTGGCCATGTAGCCACCCAAAGTATCGCAGAAAGTAGCGGTTGCAACAGCTTCAGAAGCCTGGCGGATTTCATCGAAAGATGCAGTATCCAAGAGGTAATTCACGCGGAGCCCAAGCGGAGCAAGCATTTCAGAGAAATAGTCCGTTCCCCAAAGAGCAACAATATTGAGCAAGTCATTTTGCTTTTTGGTCGGATGGCGATTCACGATTTGACGGAGAACGCCATGGAATGCAATGTCGAAACCCGTGGACCAGTGCTTGGAACGGAAGCCTTCGCAGTGCAGCGGAATTATAGGCACACCAACTTCCGGTTCCATTTCTTCGGCGACGGAGTCAATATCTTCACCGATAATAGCGGTAGCGCAAGCCATGCCAATGAAAATCGCCTTGGGATTGAAGCGTTCCTTCGCATCACGAATCGTTTGGCGGAGCTTTTCAGAAGCACCGAACACCATGTCCTGTTCTTTCAGGTTGGTGCTGATGTTCAAAGTATTCTGCAACGGCTTGCCGCGACGCTTAAGGCCCACATGCATAGAAAGGTTGAATTTGGAGTTTTCACCGCTGCAGCCGATCGGAGAATGGTCAATCAAAGCGCAGTCCGTGAGATTGCCCACTTGGCACTGCACAATAGCGTTGGAGCACATGGTCTCTTGATTGAGCGGAGATTGCAATTCGCAAAGCTTACAGCCGGCACCCTTGCTTGCGCAGCCACCGTGCTTTTTCGCACTGCGTTCGTCGTAAGCCGATTCCTTAATCAGGTCGCTGGCTTTGCCGTCCCAACCGATAATGCCGAGGTCATATTTAAATTAATGTTAGTTGATGCCATAGATTTTTACCTCCTGCCGGTTCTCGCTAAATGGAGTAGTCCTTTTCCATCATGCCGTAGTCAATGAGAATTTGTTCGAGACGGTCCTGCGTCATCGGGGTCGGGATGGTAAAGAGTTCGTTTTCGTCAATGTTTTTGGCGAGTTCGCGATAGACGTTGGCTTGGCTGCAATTCGGTTCGAAGTCAATCACGGTCTTCTTGCGGATTTCGGCCTGCTGCACGATGTTGTTGCGCGGTACGTACTGGATAAGCTGCGTGTTGAGTTCCTTGGTGAATGCACGGAGCAAGTCAAGTTCGTTGTCGACGTTACGGCTGTTGCAGATGATACCGCCGAGGCGCACTTCGCCGCGTTCGGCATACTTTGCGATGCCCTTACAAATGTTGTTCGCTGCATAGAGGGCCATCATTTCGCCAGAAGCGACGATGTAAATCTCTTTAGCCTTGCCTTCGCGAATCGGCATAGCGAAGCCACCGCAAACCACGTCACCCAACACGTCGTAGAAAACGTAGTCAAGGTCTTCGGTATAAGCGCCGAGCTGTTCGAGCATGCTGATAGAAGTGATGATACCGCGGCCTGCGCAGCCCACGCCCGGTTCCGGGCCACCGGATTCCACGCAGCGAACGCCCTTGAAGCCGACTTTTTCGAGGTCGGAGAGCTGGATTTCTGTTTTGTTGTCGCGAATAGTATCGAGTACGGTTTTCTGATGGAGGCCACCGAGCAAGAGTCGCGTGGAGTCTGCTTTGGGGTCGCAACCAACGACGAGAACGTGTTTACCTTGTTCTACAAGTCCTGCGGTCAAGTTCTGTGTCGTGGTGGATTTGCCGATGCCGCCTTTACCATAGATAGCGATTTGACGTAATTTCTTAGACATTTGTGTCTCCTTGGATTTTCCTACAGAAACGCTAGGCAAATGCAAGTTAGAATATGCGTCAACTCTTTCCTAGACTATTTGAGCCTGTTTGGTCAAAAAAAATTATTTTTTGCAGGTTGCTATAAAATCCGTTTATAACATCTGTTCCGCAAAAACTATTGCATGTGTGAAAAAGTGAGTTTTTTTATTTCTTGCACTTGATTTTATATTGATTTTCTCTATTGAGCTTTTTAAATTTTCGCCCGTACTTCTTTGACAGAGAAGTTAAAACATTTATCACATAACTATAAAACATCAAACAAGCTACTGAGCGCTAGGCAAAAACGTTCATACAATATATACAAGCTAAACTAACTTTGTCAGTGGTTTAGTGCAATACTTTTATGTCTTGTGAGGTTTTATGGCAATCGATCAAGAGACTGTTTATAGAGAGCACCCGTGTTTTGGGGCGTGCAAGAATCGTAAAGGGCGCATCCATTTGCCTGTTGCTCCGGGTTGCAACATTGAGTGCCGTTTTTGCGACCGACGCATTAATGAAGACGCCCAAGTTCCGGGTAATACAAGCAAAGTTATTAAACCAGAAGAAGCGTGCGGATATATTCGCAAGGCGTTGGAATTTGTGCCAGAACTTACTACGGTGGGAATTGCTGGCCCGGGCGATACGCTCGCAACACCTTTTGCGTTGGACACATTCCGCTTGGTAAAAAAGGAATTCCCGCAGCTGATTCGCTGTATGAGCACGAATGGGCTTTTGCTAAACGATAAAGCGGACGAAGTCATTGATGTGGGTATCGATACGCTTACGGTTACGGTGAATGCCGTTGACCCTGAAATCGAGGCGATGATTAATGCAAGAATCTTCTACCACGGCAAAACCTATACCGGTGTTGAAGCGGCTGAAATCCTGATTCACAACCAGCTTGAAGGCATCCGCAAAGTTGCCAAAAGTGGAACGCTTATCAAGGTGAATACAGTTCTTTGCCCTGGTATCAATGATAAGCATATCGAAGATGTGGCTGCTACTGTGCGCGAAGCCGGCGCTGTTATATACAACATTATACCTTTGATTCCGCAGAACGGATTCAAGGATATTCCGGCTCCGACACCGAAGGCTCTTGCGATTGCTCAGGAGCAGGCAGGCGTTTTCATCAACGTTTTCAAACATTGTGCTCATTGCCGTGCCGACGCTGTTGGCGTCCCCGGCGTTTATGATGTCGGTGCACAAATCTACATGGATCGTATCCGTGTAAAGGAGACTTTCTCTCATGGCTAAATATAAAGTTGCAGTTGCCACGAATGATGGCGTGAATGTCAATGTCCATTTTGGACATGCAGCAGCTTTTGACATTTACGAAGTCGATGATGTGAGCGGAACATTTGAAAAGGTTGAAGTTCGCGTGAAACCGGAACATTGCGACGGCTCGTGCGGAGACGGAACATGTGGAAGGCAAGAAGTAGAACATTCCTCGATGTTTGCGGCGGCAAAAAATCTTGCTGATTTGGATTACGTCCTTTGTCAGCAACTTGGCCCGCAGGCAATTCAATCGTTGGCTCGCTTTAACGTTCGTGCTTTTGATATCGCGCTCCCCATAGCAGATGCTATAGCCAAAATAAATATATACCGTAAAAAAATCGCCGAGCGTCTTTCGAAAATTAAGGGATTGCAGGATAAAACTTTATAAGTTTTTAAAAAAAATTATGAAAACAACTTGACGGAAGAAAAATTTGGTTTTATATTTATTCCTACCAATCTTATAGGAAATTAAATGAATATTCAATTTGCCAGATTTTGTTGTTCGAGCGACCGATGTTGACGGGCGCTTATTGCAGTATTGAATGATTTTCTCGCCCGTGTAAGGATTTCCTGCATGGGCTTTTTTTTGGGCTTTTGGCCCGCAACTCAAAAATTTTAAGGAATAAAATAATGGAAAGTTTAACGGCAAAATTGTGCGCGTTTGCTCGTGCCTGGCATTCATCACAACCAGACCATACTGTTTTCAATGACTTTTTGGCTTTGGACTTTATGGGGCGAGAAGAGTACGATAAAGTCTCAAACTTTATTTTAAAACGCTTTCCGCAGGAATCGGAAAATTCGGTGGAGTTTTTCAATCGAAAATATTTCCTCCCGATTGTACTTTCGCGAAGCCGCTTTGCGGAAGACCGCGTGAAACTCCAAGCGCAATCGGGTAAAATTCAATACGTGATTTGCGGAGCGGGTGTCGATACGTTCTCGTTCCGCAATAAAAATCCGAATGTCGAAGTTTTCGAATTGGATTTGTTGCCGACACAAAGCTACAAGAAAAAACGCATTCGTGAACTTCAATGGAATGTTTCGAAGAACGTCCATTTTGTTGCGGTGGATTTCAGCAAGGATCGCATTGTAGATAAGCTTGTTGAGAACGGTTTTGACCGTAGAAAGCCTACTGTTGTCAGCATATTGGGTGTCTCGTATTATTTGCCGTTGCCGGTATTTGCCGAAACGATTCGTCAGTTTTCGGAAATTACATCGACGGGAATTTCGATTGTCTTTGATTACCTGCAAAAAGAGGCGTTCTCGGATTCTGTTTTGCAGTTGAAGAAAATCGTTGCCGATTGCGGAGAGACAATGGCGGATGGCTATCGCGATCGTGAAGTCTTCGATGTGCTTGAACGTAACGGTTTCAAGGTCGATGAATTTCTCGGCGAAAAGGCGTTGCAACAACGTTATTTTATGAGGGGAAGCCTCAACGCTTTTGATTCCGTGCGCTTGGTCGCTGCGGTAAGGTGATTATAAAAAATCTTTATTACCGGCTTTAGAAAAATAGTATAAACAAATCTCTTGCCAAAGCGAATTGTATTATCTAAATTAACCCTACGAAAACAATAGGAAATATAAAATGAATTTTCTTTTCAATAGCTTGAATCTTGTGTGTTGTTGTCGATGTCGAACGGGCATCTAGTTTTTAGGCTATTCTTTTAAACAGATTCCCGCTCGGTTTTACGTTCCGTAGCGGGATTTTTTATTCAAACAAATTTTAAACTACAAAGGCGCTAGCTCTTAATAGCGTCATAGGAGATTTTTATCTTATGTCAAATTCCAATTATATCGAAACAAAACTCATTCACGGCGGCATCGATGGTGACCATGTAACAGGTGCTGTCAACGTTCCCATTTATCAGACTTCCACTTACAAACAGGCGGGCCTTGGCGAAAATACGGGCTGGGAATATTCCCGCACAGGGAACCCGACTCGTGCGGCGCTTGAATCGCTGATTGCAGAACTCGAAGGCGGCGTTGCAGGTTTTGCGTTTGCAAGCGGCATGGCCGCGACATCGACGGTTCTTTCGCTTTTTAAGCAGGGTGACCGCATCATCATTTCGAGTAACGTCTATGGCGGCACATTCCGCGTTTTGGACAAAGTGTTCAAGAATCTCGGCATTTCTTATTCCATCGAGGATACCACCAATTTAAAAACGCTCGAATCGAAAATTACGCCCGATGTGAAAGCGTTCTTTGTCGAAAGCCCGGCGAACCCGCTCCTTACGGTGACGGATTTGGCGGGGGTTGCAGCAATCGCAAAGAAGCATAATATCTTGACGATTGTCGATAATACGTTCATGACGCCATATTTGCAGCGTCCGCTGGAACTTGGCGCCGATATTGTGGTACATAGTGCGACAAAGTATCTTGGTGGCCACAGCGACTTGGTGGCTGGCCTTGCCGTTGTCAATTCCAAAGAGCTCGCCGAACGCCTAGCCTTTACGCAGAATGCGACTGGAGCAGTGCTTGGACCGTTTGATTCTTTCCTCTTGATTCGTGGCATCAAGACGCTTGGCGTGCGTTTGGACCGCCATACCGAAAATGCCGAAACTATCGCTCGTTATCTCGAAAAGCATGAAGCGGTAAAGCACGTTTATTATCCGGGACTTCCGACGGCTCAAGGCTACGAAATCAACAAGAAACAAGCCAAAAATGGTGGCGCGATGATTTCGTTTGAACTCCGCGAAAATTACGACATCAAGAAATTCTTCAAGTCTTTGACGCTCGTGTCGCTTGCCGAAAGCTTGGGCGGTGTCGAAAGCCTTGTGTGCCATCCGGCCACGATGACGCATGCGTCTATTCCAAAGGATATTCGCGAAAAAGTGGGCATTACCGACGGGCTGATTCGTTTGTCCGTGGGCATCGAAAAAGTCGATGATATCATCGCAGATGTAAACAACGCCATTAACGCGGCCAAGGAGGCTTAATATGCATTACTACGAATCGATGCAATCTTTGATAGGAAAAACACCGCTTGTTAAGCTTACTCATGTCGGAGTCCCCGAAGGTGTAAACTTGTTTGTGAAACTTGAACTTTGGAACCCTTCGGGTAGCGTAAAGGACCGCGCAGGGCTTTACATGGTCGAAGACGCGTTCGCCAAAGGGACGCTCAAACCCGGTGGAACGATTATCGAAGCGACCGCGGGCAATACCGGGCTTGGAATTGCATTTGCAGCGCTAAACCGTGGCGTGCGCGTGATTTTCGTGGTGCCGACCAAGTTCTCGCAAGAAAAGCAAACGCTCCTGCGTGCTCTCGGTGCAGAACTCATCAACACCCCGCGTGAAGAAGGAATGCTTGGCGCCGAAAAGAAAGCCGAGGAGTTGCTCAAGCAGATTCCGAATTCCATATCGCTTAGGCAATTCCACAACATGGCGAATCCGCGTGCCCATTACGAAACGACGGGGCCGGAAATTTATGACGACCTCGATGGTCACGTAGATTACGTGGTGGCAGGCGCAGGGAGCGGCGGCACGTACAGCGGCATTCTCAAGGCTCTCAAGGAACGCAACCCGAACATCCAAGGCGTGCTTGCAGATCCTATAGGCTCAACGATGGGCGGCGGCGAACATGGCGACTATAACATCGAAGGTATCGGAAATGATTTTATCGCAGATACGATGGACATGTCGCTTGTTGATCGCGTTATCAAAATTAACGATGATGATGCCTTTGGCGGCTCTCGTGAACTGGCTCAAAAGGAGGGAATTTTTGCAGGTTCATCGACGGGAGCTGCATTCGCGGCAGCTCAAAAGCTGATTGCTTCGGGTGCACGCGGAAACATTGTCTTTGTGGCTCCAGACCGCGGCGACCGCTATTTCAGCAAAGGCCTTTATTTGTAATAAAAACTAAGGTGCTGAGCCTTTTTGATCATTTTCAAACGGTGTCTTTGCTTTGTCTTCCCGGCCTAAGGTCACAGAGCTTGCCGAAGTGCCGGGATCGCTTTTTAAGCAGCATCCTTTACATGGTCTCCCTAACCTAAGGTTGGTGATATGGTCCCTGAGCTTGTCGAAGTAAACCATGCCGAAGGGCGAATTATTTATATTTGCTACGAATGTATGGGGAGGAGCTGTTTATGAAAATGTTTGCAAAGTTTGTGCCGTTTATGCTTGTGACTGCGATGTCCGTATTTACCGCTTGTGGTGGTGACAGCGGCAACAACGCCGACCCGGATGAACCGGTGTCCAGCAGTGCCGTGAAAAAATCCAGCAGCAGCAAGGCGAAGTCATCGTCGAGTGCGAAGTCTAGTTCTTCGAAAAAAAAATCTTCTTCAAGCGCAAAGTCTTCTAGTGCAACGTCGAATGGCGGCAAGGCTACATACGACGAGAAAAACAACACTATGAAGGACCCCCGCGACAACAAGACCTACAAGACCGTGAAAATCGGCGACCAGGTTTGGATGGCGGAAAATTTAAACCTTAATACGAACTCTAGCTACTGCTATGGCGAAGAACCTTCGTCCAAACAAAATCGTAACCCAGGCTTATGCAGTACGTATGGTCGCCTTTACAAGTGGGATGTGGCAACGCAGGTTTGCCCCGGCGGCTGGCACTTGCCCTCTAAGGCAGAATTTGAGACTTTGTTAAAAACAGTTGGCGGCCAAGACAGTGCTGGGATAAAGCTCAAGTCTGTTGACGGCTGGAAATTCGAGAAAAAGGAAACTGTCGGAACGGATGATTACGGATTTACCGCACTCCCCGGAGGCTATAGAAAAGAAGATAATTTAAGCGGCATAGTTGTCACTGGAAACATTGAATCCTACGATTTTATCGGTGATAAAGTTCTTGCATATTTTTGGACATCTACGGAGGATATAAAAACTTCGACTAGGCTTAGTGATGGTGGGATTTTGCTCGATCATGCGTTTAGTTTGTTTATGAAGAATGTTTATGCGGACGCTGCTTTTATGGGAGAGTACATGGATAATGCGATGTCGGTTCGTTGCATTATGGACTCTGCACCCGCTTCTTCTGCAAAGTCTTCTAGCAGCAAAAAGATTGAATCGTCGTCAAGCGTGAAGACGGAATCGTCGTCAAGTGTGAAGTCTTCTTCGTCTGCAAAATCGGGGAGTTCTGATGGCGAGCTGGTGGATGAACGCGATGGCCAAACTTACAAGACTGTGAAAATTGGTAATCAGGTTTGGATGGCGGAGAACCTTAATTTGGAAACACCAAACTCTTATTGCTATAACGATTCTGCTAAATACTGCTCTAAGTACGGTCGCCTTTACACATGGGCTGCCGCGATGGACAGTGCGGGCGTATGGAGCACGAACGGCAAGGGTTGCGGCGATGGCCGTATTTGCTCGCCAACCTATCCAGTGCGTGGCGTTTGCCCAAGCGGCTGGCACTTACCGGATACGACGGAATGGGAAAGACTTTTCGCAGCGGTTGGTGGAATACATGATGGGATTTGGCGTGATGCTGGTAAGATGCTCAAATCTATTAGCGGCTGGAAAGATAGCGGCAAAGGTGCTGATCATAGCGGCGACGGTGTAGATGCCTACGCGTTCTCGGCGTTGCCTGCTGGCGGCTTGTTCAACCGTGGAAAATACGACGACGAGGGCAACTCTGCGTTCTTTTGGAGTTCTACTGAGTACAGTTCCAGTCGTGCGAACTGCATGAGCTTGAACTACAGCGTCGGCTATGCGGACCTGCCTGTCTACAATGAGCTCTATGGGCTTTCTGTCCGCTGCGTTCAAGACTAGCAGTGTGCATTCAGCGATGAGCTATGAGAATGTAACAAATTTGGCGAAGTTGATTTTTTTTCTTGCACTAAAATAATTTTTTAATTTATCCTTTGGAGGATTGAATGAAAAATACAAGTGTCATTCTGAGCGGAACGAAGTGGAGTCGAAGAATCTCCCTAGCAATTATATCCTGTGCATTTCTTCTCGCCGCTTGCGGCGATGATAGCGGCAGCAACGCCGATTCAGACGAGCCGGTGTCTAGCAGTTCCGTCAAAAATTCCAGCAGCAGCAAGGGCAGTTCTGCAAAATCGAGCAGCAGTAAAAAGGACAGCTCGAAATCCAGCAGCAGCAAGGCGAAGTCTAGTTCTTCGACAAAAAAATCTTCTTCAAGCGCAAAGTCTTCTAGTGCAACGTCGAATGGCGGCAAGGCTATATATGACGAGAAAAACAACACCATGAAGGACCCTCGCGACAACAAAACCTACAAGACCGTGAAAATCGGCGACCAGGTCTGGATGGCGGAAAACTTGAATTATAATTCGTGCTTTAGCTATTGCTATGGTGAAGATCCTTCATACATGCAAAATAGTAACCCTGGCTTATGCAATAAGTACGGTCGTCTTTACAAGTGGGAAGCTGCAACGGAGGCTTGCCCTGGCGGTTGGCACTTGCCCTCTAAGGACGAATTTGAAACCTTGATCCAAACAGTCGGCGGTAGCGATAATGCGGGGATAAAGCTCAAGTCTGTTGACGGCTGGAAATTTGAGAAAAAAGAAACGGTCGGAACGGATGAGTATGGTTTTTCTGCCCTCCCTGGAGGCTACAGAATGGAATATGATTTTAGTGGTTATGTCTCTCAGAATGTTAAATCGTACGATTTTATTGGTGACAAGACTGCGGCGTATTTCTGGAGTTCTACGGAAGATATTGAATCATCGACTAGGCTGGATGGCAATAGGATTCTGGTTGATCACGCGATCAGCATGTCTTTGGATAATCGTTACGCATCGGCTGATATTGGGGGCGAGCCGATGGATAATGCATTGTCCGTCCGCTGCGTTTTGGATTCCAGAACTTCGTCTAATGAAAAGTCTAGCAGTAGCAAGGCAAAGTCTTCGTCTAGTGCAAAGTCTTCTTCATCTGCGAAGTCCTCTTCATCTGCGAAATCGGAGAGCTCTGTGGCTGTGCCAAAAGGCTGCAAAACTTCAACCGAAGATAATTGCGAGTATGGCGAGCTGGTGGATGACCGCGACGGACAAACTTACAAGACTGTGAAAATCGGTGACCAGTGGTGGATGGCCCAGAATCTGAATTACAGAAGAGAGGCAAAATACAAAAACGATTATTGCTATTGTTACAATAATTCAAAAGATAATTGCGATAAGTTTGGGCGCTTATATGTATGGGATGCAGCTGCGGACGCTTGTCCCAAGGGATGGCATCTGCCTTCCACAGCGGAATGGAAAACCTTGATTGACTCAGTGGGGGGCGAAAAAGTCGCTGGCATAACACTCAAGACGAGTGACTGGATCTCCAGTGGCGAGGCGACGGATGCTTTCGGTTTTTCCGTGCTTCCTGCAGGTTTCAGGGACTGGGTCTCAAACTATTATTGGGAGGTGGGTTATCAAGCGTTCTTTTGGACCTCTGATGAATATGAAAACAGTAGTGGATGCGTGTATTTTCAGGGTCAGTATGATAACGCGGATATCCGCTCCAGAGACGCAGACTACGGTTATTCTGTCCGTTGCGTGATGGATGTCGAGCCAAAGCCTTCGGTTACAGAGCCTACGGCGAAAGCCTGCAAAACTGAAACTAAAGATGAATGTGAATATGGCACGCTAACGGACTCCCGCGACAAACAAACTTACAAGACCGTGAAAATTGATAAGCAATGGTGGATGGCTGAAAATCTGAACTTTGATGCGGAAGGCAGTCTTTGCTTTAATAACGATCCTAGCAAGTGTGCAAAACATGGCCGCTTCTACTTTTGGTCTGCTGCTATGGATAGTGTAGGCGAGTGGAGCTCGAATGGCAAGGATTGCGGCATGGGCAATATATGTACGCCGACTTACCCTGTACGTGGGGTATGCCCCGAAGGGTGGCATTTGCCGACCAGTGAAGAATATGAAATTTTATTTGCGGCAGTCGGAGGCGAGTTGATGGGTGGCAAGGTGCTGAAATCAACAAGTGGCTGGTATGATAATGATGATGATGCAAAACCGGGAACGGATGACTACGCGTTCTCGGTTTTGCCCACCGAATCTAGATATGACACGGAAGATGATTTGTGGACATACATTTGGACATCTACAGGGCTTTATGAATCTGCTGCGACGACCATAATATTCGTATATGATAGAGATGATGTGTTAATGACCGACATGGTCAAGGACTTTGCATATCCAGTCCGCTGCGTCAAGGACTAATAATTTATTCTTGGAGGATTTGATGAAAAAGATATTCGCAATATGTGCCATGTCCGCATTTCTGTTCGCTGCATGCGGAGGTGACGATTCTACGTCGGCAAGTGTACACGACACCATGGCCATATACGACGAGAAAAACAACACCGTGACGGACCCTCGCGACAACAAAACCTATAAGACCGTGAAAATCGGAGATCAGGTCTGGATGGCGGAAAATTTGAATTATGCCTATTTGCAACCTACTGAAAAGCGGGATTCCAGCAGTTTATGTGACAATTTGAAGTATTGCGAAAAATATGGACGCCTTTACTTGTGGAGTGCGGCCATGGACAGTGCGGGCGTATGGAGTGTGAACAGCAAGGGATGCGGCAATGGAAAGAAATGCTCGCCGACCTACCCGGTGCGTGGAGTTTGCCCCAAAGGCTGGCATCTGCCGACACTAGGGGAGTGGAGCTCTTTGTTCAGCGCTGTTGGTGGAAAATCAACTGCTGGAATAAAACTCAAGTCCTCGTCCGAGTGGGATAATGATGCCAACGGCACGGATGATTTCTCGTTTTCGGCGTTGCCAGCTGGCTATGGGGACTTTTATGGGATTGGCCACTGTGAGGGCGAGGACGCGTACTTCTGGAGTTCTACGGATAACTACGAAGGCGTTCAGCGCATGCACTTGAGCGACGGCAGTGGGTACTACAACGCCGATGGTGGGTATCTGGACCACGGCAAAAAGGACGACTGGCATTCAGTTCGTTGCGTAAAAGACGACGAATAAAGCGAGCGTTACGGAATTAAAAAAGGCCGCGAGTGAATCGCAGTCTTTTTGTATGAAAAGTGTTACTGGATCCTTCGGGGCTTTGCCCCTCAGGATGACACTGACAATTCGTCATTCTGAGGGCTTTGGCCCGAAGAATCCAGTGTTTTTTTTCTGACTGGATCCTTCGCGACCCGTAGTCGCTCAGGATGACGCCAAAGGCGTCACTTCACGCTGGCAGTCAGTAACTTCGTGATTGCGGAAACATATTCCGCCGGGTTCGGGAGCGGAGAACCTTCGGCAAGCAGAGCCTGACCGTAGAGGGCCTTCGGCCAGTCGCCCAGATCTTCCTTCGCTTCGGCCTTCTTCTTGAGCATTTCGCAAATCGGGTGCGTCGGGTTGATTTCCAGAATGCGCTTGCTCTTTGGCAAGTTCTTCTGGCCCATCGCCTTCATCATGCGTTCCATCTGGGCGCTCATCGCATCTTCGCTGGTCACTAGGCAGCAGGGGCTGTCCTTGAGGCGGCTGGACACGCGGACTTCCTTGATGTCTTCGTCAAGAATCTTCTGCAAGTCTTCGCAGAGGCCCTTGAAAATGCCCTTGTTTTCTTCTTCAGCCTTCTTTTCGTCTTCGGTCTTTTCGAAGTCCACGTCGCCGCGGGCGATGTCGTGGAACTTCTTGTCGCCGAATTCGGTGAGGCTAGACATCATGAACTCG
Organism: Fibrobacter succinogenes; assembly: GCA_902800345.1. GTDB lineage: Bacteria > Fibrobacterota > Fibrobacteria > Fibrobacterales > Fibrobacteraceae > Fibrobacter > Fibrobacter succinogenes_H. Next base: position 56,184 of record CADCDO010000007.1, on the reverse strand, counting down.
TCGATGCCGTCGCTCATGAGCAACACTTCGTAGCCCTTTGCCTTGAAGGCTTCGAGCATCGGGTTAGACTTCACGGCATTCTTGTCGCCGATGAGGTAGTAGATTTCCTTCTGGCCTTCCGGCATGCGCTTCACGTATTCGTCGAGACCCACGAGAGCGTCGCCTTCGGTCTTGGTGCTTTCGAAACGGAGCAACTTCTTGAGTTCGTCAAGATGTTCCCAGTTCATGTAGAAGCCTTCCTTCAACACCATGCCGAGTTCGCGCCACCAGGCGTTATACTTCGCGGTATCCTTGTCGGCCATGTTCTGCAAGGTGTCGAGCACCTTCTTGATGACGTGCTTGCGGATGTTGGTGATAATCTTGTTGTTCTGCAAGATTTCACGGGACACGTTCAGCGGCAAGTCTTCGCTGTCCACCACGCCGCGCACAAAGCGGAGCCAAGGCGGCAGCAAGTCCTTGCAGTCGTCCATGATAAAGACCTTCTTCACGTAGAGCTTGAGGCCGTGCAATGCGTCGTTGTGCCAGATGTTGAACGGAGCCTTGGACGGAATGTACACAAGGCTCCAGAATTCCTGGGAACCTTCAGCGTGGCTGTGGCTCCATGCGGCCGGTTCGTCGGCTTCGTGGCTGATGACGTTGTAGAAATCCTTGTACTGTTCTTCGGTGACTTCCTTTTCGCTCTGGCGCCACAAGGCCTGCTTTTCGTTCAGGCGTTCTTCGGGCTTTTCTTCGAGTTCACCCTTGTCGTTCTTGGTCGGCTCCGGGTGGAAGTAGATGCCGTAGCTCACGAAGCCGCTGTACTTCTGGACGATGTCCTTGATTTTCCATTCGCTGGCGAAGTCTTCGGCGTCTTCGTCGTCCTTGAGGTAAAGCGTAATCTTGGTGCCCACCTTGTCGAGCGGCGCTTCGGAAATCTCGAAATCGCCCGTGCCTTCGGAGGCCCACAGGTAACCCTGCTTTTCGCCGGCCTTGAGCGTGAGGACTTCGACCTTCTTTGCGACCATGAACACGGAGTAGAAACCCACACCGAACTGGCCGATGAGATCGACGCTGCCCTTGTCGCCTTCCTTCAAATTCTTGATGAAATTCTTGGTGCCGCTACGGGCGATGGTGCCGAGGCAGTTGATCAGGTCTTCCTTGTTCATGCCGATACCGTTGTCTTCGACAACGATGCGCTTGCCTTCCTTATTCACCGAGATGTCGATGCGGAGCTGAGTGCCCATCGGGAGCAGGTCGGCGTTTGAAAGCGAGAGGAAACGGCGCTTGTCCAGTGCGTCCGCCGCGTTCGAAACGAGCTCGCGCAGGAAGATTTCCTTGTTGCTGTAAAGGGAATTGATCATCAAGTTCAGCATGTCGCGAACTTCGGTCTGGAACTCCATCTTTTCTGTTGCCATTTTAATCTCCTGTTTAGGTCGCACTTCGTGCTTTGGGGTCGCTACGCTTTGAGGTCGGGGCTTTGCCCCTTTGAGGTAAACGACGTCGCGTTCGCGGGTGCGTTACTGTTAAATTTTTAAGCGGTTATGCCATATTCTTGTTTCAAAATGAAACAGAATGGCGGTTCCGCCTTATTTTCGCACCTATATATGCAAGAACCATGCCAAAAAAATGACGGACTGCGCCATTTATTTTGGTTATTATAAAAGTAATTATTATAAATATAATAATTATAATTATGATTATTTAAAAAATAATTATTATATTATTGAATATCTGGAGGTGAATATGGATAACAATCCCTTTGTCATTGGGGCCGACATCCCTATAGAACTTTTCTGCGACCGCGAAGCAGAAGTTGAACTTTTGCAGAAGCATGTTGCGAACGGCAGAAACGTCGTTTTGTCGAGTCCCCGTAGGCTCGGCAAGTCAGGGTTGATTCATCATCTTTTCAAGCAGTCTAAAATAAAGAAAAACTACGCTACGTTCTTTGTTGATATTTACGCTACAAAATCCATAGAAGAATTTATCTACGAGTTTAGCAAGGCCGTCCAAAAAGAACAGGCTCAACAAAAGAAATGGTACGAACGTTTTTTTGAAATCGTTTCGACGTTGCGATTCGCGTTTAAACTAGATTCCAATACGGGTGAACCTTCGTTTGAACTCAAGCTCGGAGAAATTAAGACTCCGCAAAAGACCCTTGACGAAATTTTTGATTATTTGGAATCCGAAAAGCGTCCGTGCATTGTTGCCATCGACGAGTTCCAGCAAATTGTGGAATATGAGGATACAAGTGTAGAGGCTCTTCTTCGCACGAAAATTCAGCAGTGCAACAATACTCGCTTCATTTTTGCGGGCTCGCGACAACACCTCTTGAATGAAATGTTCTATTCTCGCAATAAACCATTTTACCAAAGTGCGATTTCAATGAATTTGGATGCTATACCAGTAGATGTCTATTGTGAATTTGCTAAGAGAATGTTCGCATTGAAAGGCAAGGCGGTTGAAGATGACGTTGTTCGAGAGGCTTATTCGCTTTTCGATGGTACGACTTGGTTTGTCCAGATGCTGATGAACGAACTGTTCGCATTGACTCCTGAAAATGGTGTTTGTCCGCAGGAATTTTTAGACGTTGCTTTGCAAAATATCATTCTTATGCAGGAAATGCAATATAAGGATATGTTTGCGATGTTCTCCTCAAAACAGAAAATGCTTTTACTTGCCATCGCACAGGAAGGTGTTGCCCGTGAAGTGACTTCGGGTGCATTCGTTGCCAAGTATGGACTTTCCTCGCCAAGTAGTGTGCAAGCGTCCTTGAAGGGTCTGAAAAACAAGCTTGTGCTTGCGGAAGAAAACGGAACCTATCGCCTGTCGGATTATTTTTTCGCATATTGGTTGAAACAGAGGTAGATGGGGGAGGTTTCCCCCTCGCGTTTTACCACCGCTTAAGAAGAACTCTGATAAGACCTAAAGCAGAGCCTCGACACCGTTGAAAAGAATACAGGTGTGAAGAGAGCTTAAAAACGGATGTAGTCGTCTTCAAAAATAGTTAAGCATCGTTCAAGAAAAGATTTGGGCTTTAATACTCTATCCAATTCCTGCCTTAAAAATATTCCACTCAATTCTGCTTCTAATGCTCGACAGGAATTTTCGGAGTCTTTTTTTCTGCTATGGAGGTATTCATACTCAATTGAGTCGAAATAAATGATTAACTTGCCGATAATGCTGTCGCGGCTATGGATTGTAGTGTCACTACATTTAAAGTCTAAACCGAAATTCGAAGGATCTATAAAACCATCGAACAGTAGTGAATCTCTCTGGGTGTCAGTATATGACGAACTGTCTTTTAGAATCGCAACTCCTCTGACGCTTATTGATGAAGTTCGGGCAAGGTTGACAAATCGTCCGTTTCCTAAATCAATCCATCGGGATTCATTTGAAGAACAAAATGTAAGCAAAAGAACGATTGTGAATAGAATGATATAGCTTATCTTCATTTTGTTTTAACCCCGCTTAAAAAGAGCTCCTATAAAACTTGCTTTTGAATATACCTTTTTTATGAGTCTTCGTAAGTTCATGTAATTCAACTGTTGACACAATAACCGAATTTGCAATCGGTTGGTTGCAAAATATGCAAGGTTTCGCTTTTTCAAAATTTTTCGTTGTAGATTAAGTCTCTAAACTTAACGGAGGGACTTTTATGAATCAATCTATTCCTGAAAAACTGAAAGGCAAAACATACATCGACCCGAGAACCGATACCGGATTCAAGAACCTGTTCGCCAGCAAGGATGCCATCAAGGACTTTGTTGACGGAATCTTGCACCTGAAAGGCGACGACCAAATCAAGAATTTGAAATACTCGTTCGATGAAGCGATTCGTTTCATGGTTCCCAAAGAACGTAAAATTTCCTTGGATGCTTTTGCAACTACGGAAAACAACCGTTTTCTCAATATCGAAATGCAAAAAGCCGACCATGGATTCTTTATCGACCGAACCGTACTATATAAAGCCTTCCTGATTATCAAGGGCAAACAGGAAATGGAGGAAACAGAAGAATTCAAAGCGCTTACGAAAGAAGAAAAGGAGGGCAAGCGGTACGAGATCCCAGAATGCATTTCCATCTGGATTTGCAATTTTGAATTACCGCAAACAAAGGGAAATTACATTGACGAATGGGCCATCTACAGCAAGGAATCGCTGAGCAAAGGAGAGACCGAAACGATATTCCCGAAAAATAAGTATATTATGATTAATCTGCCGAGATTCAACAAGACCGCAGACGAAGTGAAAGACCCCGTTGATATTTGGCTCTACGTGCTCAAGCATGCGCATGAAGGCAAGCCTCTCCCCGATTTCGGGAACGACATTGTCAACGAAGCCTTGAGCCGCATCAAAATCGAAAATCTGGACAAAACAACCTTAACCGAAGCGGAGAGAGAAATGACTACAAAAGAAGAACTTGCCTGTTGTTTCGCTTATGCGAAAATAAAAGGTGAAGAAGAAGGTCGAAAGGAGGGCTTGGAAAAAGGGCGAAAAGAAGGCTTGGAAGAAGGGCGAAAAAAAGGTATAGAAGAAAGTCGAAAGGCTGCTGAAAAGGAAACCAAACTCCAAATGGTCGATGCCATGCTTGCCAACGATATTCCTGTTGAAAAGATTGCCGTTATTTCTGGCATTCCGCAAGAAGAAATCTTGAAACGTAGAACGTAGCGACATTAATGTCGTCAACGCTTCTACGAAATTGAAGTAATGACTCACTCCCCGTCCATTATGCAGCGGACTGAGTGAGCGTCAACGCTGGAACCGCTGTAAATGCTTGCATAACTTACGTGATTGGACAAACTTAAGTAGTAGGAGTCGCTGCCGGTCTTCTTGCTTAATGAAGAAGTCATGATGTTGAATTCTTCGCCTAAGTCGAAGTATTTTCCGGTATATTCCCGGATTCCTGCAGGAATTGCGGAAAATCCGAATTCATCGGTGCCGTTGCCATTATCCAAGTTGAATTTGTCCCATCCGCCATTGGATTTCAGGTTTGTTCCTGCATTGTCCCATTGCCAATTGCTTCCTTCATTTTGCTTTCCACCGACGGTTTCTAGTAAAGTAACTATTTCGTCCCTGTTGGGCATGTGCCAGCCCTGCGGGCAAACGCCTCGAACAGGATAGCTCGGAGCACAGCTTGCTCCGTAACCGCATCCCTTTCCGTTGGTTGAGAATTTGCCAATGCTGTCCATCGCTGCGCTCCACAAGTAAAGACGACCGAAAATAGTGCAGTTGGCGGGGTTGCCTTCGTAGCAGAAACTGGAAGAATCCTCGGTTGCCGTGGGTTCCTTGTAAGCATAGTTCAAGTTTTGAGCCATCCAAACCTGATTGCCGATTTTTATGGTTCTGTAAACTTGTCCGTCGCGTTCATCCTTCATTTTGCCGGTTCCAATCAATTTCCCTTCACCCTTGAGACAGCGGATAGAATTTGCATCTGTTTTGGAACTGCTGTACATTTCCGCAAGGTTGTCTGTTCCTAGAGTCATGAAGAATGCATGGTCATTAGATCTATCATCCTGTGTAGAACTTGCAAACTTGGTTTCTTCTCCCATGAGGTATGATTTTCTGTTGCCTAAATCCAATGGGTAGGCCCAATAACCTGCAGGAAGTGCGGAAAAACCGAAAGCGTCTGTTCCGTTGCCGCTTTGTTGGAGGTAGCTCTCCCATTCGCTAGTGGATTTCAGCATGAGACCGGAGTTTTCCCACTGCCAATCTTTATCCTTGTTTTGTACACCGCCAACAGCTTCGAGTAGGGTGACGAGCTCTTCCTTGCTGGGAACATGCCATCCTTCAGGGCATACGCCTTGGATTGGATATTTGGGGGAACATTCTTTCTTGTTTCCGCATCCCATTCCATTGGTCGAGAATAATCCGGCACTGTCCATGACGGCGCTCCAGGTGTAAAGTCGTCCATATTGGTTGCAGTTGGTGGATTTATCTTCGTAGCAGAAACTTTTGGCTGAACCCCAGTCGTAGTTGTAGTTCAGATTTTCGGCCATCCAGACTTGGTCTCCGATTTTTACGGTCTTGTAGGTCTGGCCGTCTCGTTCGTCTGTCAATGTGCCATATTCGCATGTTTGGCAACCTACCGGTGCTGTTGATGAACTTGATGCAATGCTGCTGGACGATTGCGCGTTATTGCTGGACGAAATCGGCTTTATGCTGCTGGATGATTGCTTGTTGCTGCTGGATGAGGGTGATTTGTTGACGGACGAGCTAGATGCAGCGTTGCTGGAAGATTCCGGTTTCTGGAGCGAAGAACTGGATTTTACCTGATCGTACGATTTGAACCAATGGTCGCCATCGCATTCATAGTTTAGGGCGATGTCTTTGACATAGACTTTTCTGCCGATGATGCCGAAGTCGCAGTTGTATGTCCCGAGTTCGTTCATGTCTGCGACTTCGTTGGGAAGCTCGTTGGAACTGGGAATCGTGGAATTGTCATTGCCGCAAGCTGCAAAAAAGGTGGCTGAAAGGAGAAGTGTTTTAGTCAAGAGTTTTTTATGCATATATCCTCATCGGAATGGATTTGTTTTATCGACGATCCCAAATACACGGGCAAAGTACAAAAAAATGAAATTTCGGAGTATAAATTTGCATTTTTTTTTTGAATTTGTAATAAATGATAAATGTCGTAATTTTTTGATGCTCCCATAAAATCCTTTATGCTACGGATTGTTGCATATGTATAAAATTAAATAAAAATACGCTTAAAAAATGTCGAAATTTGCAAAAAATCTTAAATTTTGTTGCATGAAATACTTGATTTTTAGGGATGACGATAGTATATTTTTTAAGAGAAAAAGGAACTCATAAATGAATATACTGATGAAAAAAATTTGGTCTTTTGTCTGTGGTCGCCGTTTGGGGTCTTGCTGCTTGCGGTGATGATCGTTCTAGCGCACCTGTTGATTTTGGCAATTTGCAGAACTCCTCCAGTAGTAGTGTTCCTGCGTCGAGCAGTGATGCGGTTGCGTCATCGGAATCCAAGCAACAGCCTATGTCAAGCAGCGACAATGTTGTCGAAAGTTCCTCTTCTGTTGTTGCAAATAGTTCCAGTTCCGAATCGCTTCCCGCATCGTCGCAATCTACAGACGAATGCGTCCACATGCCGCATTTTGACAAGTCTGAACAAGTCAGTCATCAGCTTCCCATCTGCACTGAAGAAGGAGCGACTGCTTCGGACTGCGAGACGGACGATGTTTACGTTTGTCGTGACGGTTTCTGGAGAGATGTTAAAGAAACATGTATGGACGTCGCTCCAACATCATGCGATGCTCCGGGATGTGGGCCTAAGCATTGTGATGCAAACGGACCGCAGAGTGCTATCGACTGTAAGTCCGGGAAAGAGTATGTGTGTGAAGATTATTGGGTCCCTACTGGAAGTTGCGTCCACATCTCCGATGTCGAAAGCGACGACAAATGGAATTGCGATGAGCCTGATTTCACGTTAAAGATGGATTGCAAAAATCACAGCCCCCTCTACATGTGCGCTAGCGGAATGTGGATTGAGGCGAAAGACTGTGACACTTCCAAAGAAAAGTGTGGGTATAGCGAAGATGAACTTTGTACTAAGTTCGGCATCATGAAATACTGCAATGGCCCGGATGGAATCCTTCCCGATGCTGTCCCTTGCAACAAGCCTGATTCTTCGGTTGTAATTGACGGTCATTGGATGTATCGGTGTGACAACGGCAAATGGCATATCGTCGTGCCTCTTCCGTAGGCGTAAACGAACAGTAAAAGTGGAGCTGCGTAAAAAATGGCACGCCCGTTGGGTGTGCCTTTTTTTATCAATAGATTGAATGCTTAAAGGAAAATCAATCCCAAGATGCCGACTGCCCAGACGTACCAGGCGAAGTGCTGGAACTTACCCTTTTGTACAAAGTTCATGAGCCACTTGAGGGCGATGATTCCAAAGACGAATGCGACAACCATGCCGACCAAAAGTTCCGGCGTGAATCCGCCTGCATCGACGCATTTCAATGCCTTTTCCGGGTCGAGAAGCGCTTTTTCTGGAGTTATGCTTTGGCATTTGATCCACTTGATGCAATCGAGGAGGGCTGCGCCACCTACGGCGGGGATACTCATGAGGAAGCTGAATTCGCCGGCGTACTTGCGGTTTACGCCCATGAACATCATGGCGCTGATGGTGGAACCGCTACGGCTGATGCCCGGAATGCAAGCGATGCCTTGCACGGTACCGGTCACGAGGGCGCGCCACCAGTTCATCTTGACGCCTTCGTTATCCGGGTGCTTGGCGCCGGTTGGGCCCCACTGCGACGTGAAAAGCAAAAGGCCGGTGAAAAGTTCTGCAACGCAGACGGCGCGCGGATTTTCGAACAAGCTTTCGAGTGCGTCCTTGAAGCCGAGGCCGATGAGCGCCGTCGGGATGCTCGCCAAGATGATGAAACCCGCTTCACGGAGCTGTTCTTTGTCGCGGCGGAGGCAGCCCACGATGATGTCCGTAATCTTCTTGTGGAACACCACGAAGATGGAGAGGAGCGTGCCTGCGTGGAGCATGATGTCGAAGAACATGCCTGCTTCGTTCATGCCTAAAAGTTCGTGCCCAAGCACTAAATGGCCGGAGCTGGAGATGGGGAGAAATTCGGCGAGGCCCTGCAACAGGCCGAGGATGATTGATTCGAACATAGTGAGGTAAATGTAGTAAATGGAAATTGGTTATTTGTTATTGATTTTTAGTTGTATGCTGTGCTGTCGGGCGTTTTGGCCTGGTTGCCTAATCCATTTGGGTTAGGCTTTTGCCGTTTGGTCCTTTTTTAGGGTTTAATTTTATTTTAACGAGGGTGGACTGGGCTTTTTTTATTTATTTTAGTGTCTAAAGAAGGAAAAATTTTGGGTATGAGAAAATATGTTTTGAAAAATTGGCTGAATAGTGCTCTTTGTAGACTAAATTCTTTTTGGTCCCATTCCCGAAGCGTGATATTACTACTTGTAGTTGGGCTTCTTTTGAACGTTATCCCCGCAAAGCTTGCGATTTTCTTTGGTCTTCCTTTGTACCTGGATTGTACGGGAACTGTCCTGACCGCTATGCTTGGTGGTTATTTGCCTGCTATTATTGTCGGGTTTTCGCTGAATGCTATTAACGGGATATCCGATCCGGTCACCACCTATTACGGTGTCCTGAGCATTTTGATAGCCATCTTTGCTGCGTTTTTTTTCCATAAGAATTTTTTCAAGAACGCATGGCGCATTCTGGTTGTTATCTTCTCGTTTGCGATTATCGGTGGCGGTCTTGGTTCGATCTTTACATATTTCTTGTTTGGACTTAATCTAGGTGAGGGCGCTTCTGCGCCGTTCGCTGTTGCGTTTCATGACGTCATGGGCTTTGGCCTGTTTACATCGCAGTTCCTTGCCGATATCGTTGTTGACGTTTTCGACAAGACTATCATCGTCGTTCTGGCAGTCTTTATTTTCCATTTTATCTCCCAGAATTATAAGGACCAGATGAACCGAATCTTTATGCGCAAGACGGGGACTGGTCGCGGATTTAGTAATTCGATGGTGAGTAATTCGCTTTTGCGTAAAGCCATAATCATGATGATTATCACCGAAGTGCTTTTGGGAACATTGGCCAGTGCAATCGGCTTCTTCTTGTACCGCGAAAAGACAATCCGTAGTTTTACCGAAATCGCCTATGGTGCTGCGCAGGCGGCGACCGTCGCCGTTGATGTCGAAAAATTAGATGAATACATCGCAAAGGGTTATGAAGCCGAAGGATACGCAAGGACCAAATGGGTGCTGGAACGCATTCGGGAAAGTTTTCCTCAGACAAAGTTCCTCTATGTCTATAAGTTCTTGCCAGATGGAGTCGTCGTGATATTTGATCTCGACTCCGACGACTATCCCGGTGAACCTCCAGGAAAAAAGATTACTTTCGACCCGGCTTATAAAGCTTACCTGCCGAATCTTTTGGCCGGTGAGGAAATTGAGCCGATTATTTCGAACGACATATATGGCTGGCTTTTCATGGTTTATAAACCGCTCAAGAATGCTGCGGGAAAAACCGTCGCTTATGTTGGTGTCGATATCGCGATGGAAACCATCAAGACCGACGAGGCTGTATTCTTTATCAAGCTGCTTTCGTTGTTCTTTGGGCTTTCTATCCTTATCATGTGTGTTGTTGTCGAACTTGTGAAACGAAGGGTTGTGGCCCCGCTGAACAACATGTCCCAGGCCGTGTTCAGAATTGCGACGAATACGATGATTGCAAGCGAATTTGAAGATGGGGAGATGGATCTCGGAAGAATCAAGATGTCTGTTGACAAATTGGTTGGCCTTGATATACTCAATCACGATGAAATTGGAAAATTGTACGAAGACGTCTGCACGATGTCCCGCGATACGTATAACTTCATGTGGAAAGTGCAGGAACAAGGGAAGCGTATCCAGCGCATGCAAGAAGTTATCATTATGGAATTTGCCGAAATGGTCGAAGCGCGAGACAAATGTACCGGCGATCATATCAAGAAAACCGCTGAGTACGTGGAAGCCGTAGCTCGCGAACTACAAGTCGAAGGAAAGTTCAAGGGTGTTCTCACGGATGCCTATGTCAACAAACTCAAACGAGCTGCACCGCTCCATGATATCGGCAAAATCGCCGTCTCGGATTTAATCTTGAACAAGAACGGTAAACTCACCGATGACGAATATGCCATCATGAAGAGCCATACGACCGAAGGCGGAAAAATCCTCCAAAAAATCGTTGATGATGCAAAGGGCGCTTTTGATCCTGATTATCTGACCGAATCCATCGAAATGGCGAAATACCATCACGAAAAGTGGGACGGAACGGGATATCCGGAACGTCTCAAGGGCGAGAAGATTCCGCTTTCCGCAAGAATCATGGCGGTGGCCGACGTATTCGACGCATTGATTGCAGAACGTATTTATAAGAAGGGCTTCAGCTACGAAAAGGCTATGGCGATAATCACCGAAGGTGCCGGAAAGCATTTTGATCCGGATGTTGTCGAAGCGTTTACGCACATATCCAGAAAACTCTACGATGAAAGAACAAAAATCTCTCAGACCGAATCGGGAGAGTCCGGAGAAAAGGAACCTGAAATCGCTGTGAAAGCGGGGTAGAAGGTGATTCAAAAAAAGAATTTTTAAAGTGTTCCTCTATTTATACAAAAAGGAAAAAAATGGCAGAAAGAAGAAGAAACTCGAATTTTACTGTAGTTAAGGGAAGGGGGGCGAGTTCTCCTCAAAATGATGTGATAATTACTGAATTGAGGCTTGTTATGGGACCAATTTATTGTGGTGATGCAATCCCCAAGACAATTCAGGATCCTTCTGGACAAGTGGAAGTCGGTACACCATCTTTTATACTCGAAGGTGATTCGACTCCTTATACGGGTGTAGCGAAACTTAATCAAAAATTTTCTGTATCCGTAATAATTCATGTCAAAAAGGGATTCGCTCTAGCGAAAACAACGAAAGTTTATGTAGACGATATCCTTTACCGGCATCCGACAACGGTAGATCATTACGCGTCAGAAAAAAATGCAAAAATTCCGAGGTGTAAAATTGAATTGCCCGATATAGGCGTTTTGCCAGCTCCGGGGCAGCATGTTGCTACGTTGACGGTCTACAGCGATAATCTTAGATATGGAGATGTATTTCCGTCAGGAACACGGATGTATGAGACGGGAATTACGGCCTATTTTTATCCAAGACCTAGAGAAGGCTATAGTTTTATTGAATGGGAAAGTTATAATAAAACAACAAAAAAAAGAAAGATTGTTGAACGAAAAAAAGGGTGTGGAAATCGATTGTCTGCATATGTAGGGCGTGACGATATGGAGTATTGCGCTATATTTAGACAACTTTTTCTGACCGTCAAGAGCAATAATGATGATTATGGAAGTGTGACTCCAGCTGGAAGGCAACCTTGTGAAAAAGGGACTCAAATCACTTTAAAGGCAGTGCCCAAAGAAGGTTATTATTTTTATTGTTGGACTATTACCCAAAGTGCTTATGGACGCAAATCGTCAAGAATAACAACGGATAAAATACGTGCTGTAAAAACGATAACTATGGCAGACACGAACATGGAATGTGTTGCCGTTTTTAGGGAAAATGAGTCTTGTTCTTGTCCTTGTAAATAGAAAGAAAGCCTAGCCCTTAAGGGCTAGGCTTGTTTCATGACGCTTATGTGGATTAAAGTTTGATTTCGACGCTGTGTTGTTGGACGTAGTTTTGGAAAACGTGTGCCGATATTTTCTTTGCACCTGCAGGTATTTGGCCTAAATCATATACCTTGTAGCCTTCATCGCCGGGATTTTTGTTAAAGCAGCAGACGCAGGCAAGTTTGTCGTCTATGCAGAACGCAACGGTATAGGTAATTTCCTTGTCTGTAGCGTTCAGCCAAGACACCTTGAGCTTGATTTTGTCACCAGGTTTTGCAACCCTAAATTGTTCGTTCGTTTTCTCTTTAGTCACGCGTCCGATGTTGATGCCATCGTCCTTGCGGTAAATGTCAACGCGAGCGTTCGCTCCCTGGATGAAAGCCTTGATGCTTGAAATGGTGGACTGTTTTGGCTTTTGCTCGGTATTTTCGTCAGTGTCTGTTTTAGGTTGTAAATCCTGAATAATATCGAGTAGATAGAATGGCCTGTTGGAGTCTGCGGTGTTTATATGCCCAGGTCTGTATGTTGTCTTTTTAATGATGTAATTTGAATTAGGTACGTCCGTCTTTTCTTTGCATGAAATAGTTGCGAATTTTACTTTATCCTTGTCTTCTGCCTGGAAATACTTGTTTAGATCGAATTCCATTTCGAATGTGTATTCATGGTCTTTTACAAATTTTTTATAGTCTTCACCGAGACGATATTCGAAAATGTGCGTGTCTTGGCTGATGTCATTTATTTTGATATCTGCAATCCATTTTTGGCAAGGGGCGATATCGCCGAAAACGCTTGTGTTGTCTAGAACAAAAACACGTTGGTTTTTTGTTTTGTATGTGGATCCTGGTTTCTTGCTTTTTATGATTATTTCGTCTATAACTGGAGCATAGCTAATTCCTGCCATCGATAGGGATGGATGTGTTTCAAAGTAATCGTTGGAGGCCTTAAAATAGGGTGGCGTGGAATTCTTTGATACAATCCAGCATCCAGGTTCTGTTTTGCTAGCCTTTTTACTTATAATGAACGCGCTTGGAAAAGCAATCGTCTTTCCGTCAGCAGTGATTTTTAATGGGAGCGATTTTTTGAAAATCTTCAGAATCTTAGGAAGGATGAATCCGTACTTTCTTAATCGGATATATCGGACATGTTCGAATAAGGGCTCGTCATCCTTTAGATTTTCGTTGTTGATTGTAAGACGATACACGTAATAGCTACCTATTTTCCATCCGGATACGATGAATGGGCTATTTTCTGGAACGATGCTGTTTATGAGAACATTCGATTTGCAGCGTGGTTTTAGAACGTTGTCCAGTTCCTTAATCGTATCTTGAATGTCGCCAAAGACATCCCTGAAATAGTCGAGCTTGTTATACGTCTCAAAAGATGCCGTTTTAGAAGATGGTGTCGCTTTCAAAACTTTTTGAATATTTTTTGCGTCGTTATCGTAGTGAGGATAAGCATATGTGATTTCTGGGTTGCACATCCACATATGTATTAGCATTTCTTTGTAGTAAGGGTAACTTTCCTGTACTTTATCGAGTAACTTGTCACTAATTTCTGTTGTGTCTTTTTTACGTTCTGCAACATCGTTGTTCCAAGTATATTGCGTTGAAATGAAAGGATGCACGCCAATACATGGATTTGATAGACGGGCGGCGCGAACGTTGTTGACATAGAATAATATTCTGGAGAATGGCGTTATCTCTGGAATATAGGTTTTCCAGTTGTCCATCGAATCTTTGTCAAAGACGCCTGTCTTTAAAGTGTATAGGCAAGGATTAGAACGCATATTGCTGACAAGATTGATGCTGCCACCTAAGTATGTTTCGAATTCCTCACCATGCTGGTGATGATTGATATGACCCGCTTGGTAGTTTAATGCATGCATGGACGGAATTACGCAGGAAGAACATTCGCGAACTGGCTCTACAAGGTATTTGTTGAACCAATCTGCCGTATATTCCATCATTACGCAATCCCAAATATTGATGTTTCGGCGTTGTTCGTAAGTGCTGCTGTCGTTATAACCGTTGCTACTAGATCTGTCCGTTAGAGTGCTGTGTGCACATGAGAGAACCTCGTTGAGCTCGCAATGATCCTCTTTTGTGCAGTTGTATGGGAGAAAACCTCTTTTTTGCAGCTCGAAGAGTATGTCTTTGTATCCTTGGGGAGGGTCGTTGTGCAGTTTGTTTAGAGATTGCCAGATGCTTTGCCAAATCTGGTATGAAGACGCTTTGGATAGATCCTGGGTGTTCCTGTCGTTGTCTTTGTCGATATTGTAAACTCTGTTGGAACTCCTTATCTCTTTTGCCGTATTTCGCATGATTTCGAAATCGCTATAGACATAATCAATTTTTATGTTATATCTTTTGAATTCCTGGAAAATCTTACTGAGCAAGTCCTTTATCGCTTCGCAGCCGGATATTGGTGATTTATATTTGCCGTAAAGCTTTTCAAGACGCTGTATACAAAGTTCCGTTAAGTTTTTTCTGGTATCATTGCCATTGATTTTGATTTTAGGGTGTTCGTAGTGAATAGGAGCATCGTAAAATAGATAGCCTTCTCCATTTAGGCAGTCCTCTTTGGTTTCATCATTTTTTTTATCAAAATAAACCATTGAACAGAGAATATTTTTTATTTGTTTTGCTTTTCTCTGGTCTTTTGCAAATTTTTCTTTTGCCTCTTTTACTCTTTGGTCATAAGCGGCTTTTTCTTCTTCAGAATCATTTTCTGGGGGGGATACTGTATCTTTAACGGCCTTTGTTCGGTCTGCAAGTTCAATGGCGCCACCCAACAACAATTTGAGCGCTCCTCCTTCGATTGAAACGCTGCGCCTCCCTCTTGGCTGTATGTAAAGGGCGCGTGCAATTTTACGTGCCGCGTTTTCTGGAGTTATATAGTCAAAGCAATCTATGCTTTTATAAATGTCTTCAAGTGAATAGCTGTCAAAAAGATTCGGATAAAGAGTATGCCTGGTGTAAAAATTTAATTTTGGATCAGAATCTTTGACTTTATCAGTCCTAAAAAATTCGGGCTTGACAAGATGCGGCTGGTTCCATATAAACACATCCCTCTTGTCGTTGACCCTTCTATATACGGGAACTAGCAGCTTGATTTTACCGATAATCTCACAATTCTTAATTTTTTTAAGCTTGTTGAAAAAACGGCCTCTCCAAAAGTTGTAAAGAGGATCGACTATATGCGGTAAGCCTATAAAGTCTTTGGAAATCGGACTCAAGCATAATGCCGTGTATTCAAAAAAACTGCACCCTCTATTTATAAGCCTTCTGGGCGGCTGCGGGGCCCAAATACAATTAAATTTGCATTTATTCGAGCCGTGAAATAATTTTCCGAAACTAATTTTAGATTTAGATAGAGGTTCGCCTTCGTATATGGCTTCTGCAATAGGTAATTCGTCAAAATAGTACGTATTTTGTGTGTTATAGGAATGAGCTTCAACCTTGAGTTTTTCTTTTACTTCGTCGGGAGTATATTTGGATGGTACTGCAAAAAGCAATTTCGTATTTTCTAATTTTGCCTCGGCAAAATCTTTGGGAACCTTGAATTCGTTACAAGATGCACTATAATCATTGATGCTGATGAAGTCATTGACAATATAACTCAAATCTAATCTGTAGCAATTAATGCCTGAAACCAAAGGGTCCGCTTCTTCGGACTTGAATTTGACTTCGAAGTTTTTTTGATTTTGGTTTCCGAAAAATTCATTTTTGTCGTTGGCGTAAAAGAATCCGCCCGAGGGCCATTTCTTTATTGTGCTGTTTGTGGTCCCTCCAATATCATTTTTTGTGATTATAATTTTTTGAATGTTTTGAGGAACTTCGAAAAAGTAAAGGTAATAAGGAGCGCTGGCGTTTACGCTTTTATAAAATTCACCCGTGCTGTTGAATAGATAATCTTTTATGTAATGAATGGGGGGCAAGTCTTTATTTTTTGTGGTGCCTAATTCTTCAAGACTTTTGATTGTGGGGATTTTGGATAAGAAAGGAAATCTCGAATGGAGGAGGTCTATGGGCTTTTTGTTTGAAGTGGGGAGTTGCAGTTGCATGAATTTTATCCTTCTTTATGGTACAAATAAACAGGTTTTCTGGAAAGTGCAGAAAACGACCCTCTTTTACTATGAAAAGATGTTGTTTTAAATATATGCTTTTTGAAACAAAACTGTAATAAATGTCGGGGAGGAAAATTTTTTTTACAAGGGAAAATATTGCATGGAAAAATTAAAGCATATTATTTTGTATTTGTAATTAATTTCGCAATTACGGTATAATACGCCAATGCTCACTAGCGTGTTACCAGTATGGTTTTTGGGAAATGTAAAAAACTTTTTTCTATGTTACAATTTTATTAAATTGAATTAAGGGAACCGTTGCGTTTTCTTGCGAATGTTAACACGTTCGTGCTTATGTGAACTTTTGATAAAGCGTTGTCGTTACTAGTTTTCTATCCATTTATCTATGATAATCTGTATATGTTGGAGAGCGAAATAAATTCGCCCCCTTCTCTTGTAAAACATATTTTGCTTTTTTGACATTATTCATGAAACTATTTTACCATCAGTAAATAGTAAGGGGACTATAATGATTCTTCCGAAAAACAATATACGGCAAAAGGTTTGTCATCAGTGGATTGCTAAGATCGAAAAAAAAGCGGATGGAAATTCGTTTTATTTTTGTATTTACGATTATAAGGGGAATGTTCTTTATACGTCTGGTGAATATGACGATGTCGAATCTTGTAAGCGGGGAATTTGGGAACTGCGGAACAAAGGTATTGACGACGAAAATAGAAAAGAACTGGATAATCACGAGTTTGTAAATAAAATATTTAGTAAAACAGATATGGTTGGCCGGATAACGAGAGCGAATTTTGTACGGTCTTCCTTTGTGACTTTCGATCGGCCAAAGAGAGTCAAGTCGAATTCAAAAAAAGCCGAAAGGATTGGGGAAATCCCTACAATAAAGGTGCAACAGAAAGCTTTTTCTTTGGACGATAAAAAAATTATGCAGGAAAATAGGGTGAAATCTACTGTTTCGCGTAGAGATCTTCACGCTTCATTGCCTCCAATGGACATTTTCCGTGAAAGTGGACAGGTCGTTGACTGTTCTGAAAAAAAGAAGGAATCTCCTAGTATCTCTTCTCCTGTGACGCCGCAGATTATTGATTATATGTACAGCCTTGATGGACGAGGAAAAATTCTCCATAATGGTGTTGAATATCAGGATACGTCTAACCCAACGAAATTTAAGCAATGGCGTGATGAAAATAATTTGTTTTGGAATAATGAAATGCTTCGCGAATTCTTTTGTGATGTCATTATAGGGGGCGACGATGAAAAGTAAAGCTCATATCTACATGGCAAATTTGATTATAGATGAACTAAATCAAAAGCATTGCCTGACGTTCAAATCGTCTTCTAATAAAAGTTGGCCGTGCTTAAAAGAATTTAAGGTAAGTGCTGATGTAGAAAAGGCTATTCTATCTTGTCCGTCCTATTTTAGGGCTGGCGCTATTGGGCCTGATTTCTTCCCGGATATGCTTTTGGGACAGATGGATATTCATCCGAGTTATTCTGGCGAATGGCTTACGCACATGCATAGTATGTTGACGATGATGATGCCCTCTACAGATGAATACTACCAGGCGTTGGCATTTTATTTGGGCTACTCGATGCATTATGCGTGCGACATGTATGGTCATGATAACATTAATTTATATGCTGGCGGATGGTTTCCTGATTTTTCGAAGATTGCATTGCCTTTCATGAGCTGCAATGCTATGGATGTATCGGAGGATTCAAAAAAAATTATACGTCATATAATGGTGGAATCTTATTTAGACGATAAGGTGAATTGTGAGCTTTCTATTGATATTCCTTATGAATATTTGCGTATGTGTTACGGGTCTGCCGAAGCGGTCGAGTTCGCAGATAAAATGAGAAAAAAATGTTCAGAACAGCCTATGGGACATTTTGATGAACATGGTTTTGTCGTAGATCCGCTTGAAAAATCGTCTGAGGATTTGCAGAATAGCAATGGAAAATTATCAATATTTAAGATCAATTTCTTGGAGTCTTTTGTAAAAAAATATGATGATGAGCTGCGTAATTTATGTGATGGCTGCTCGTCGGCTGAAAAGGTAGAATATCGTGAATATTTTATTATAAATTGGATTGATACTTGGTATCAGTTTGCTTGTGAAATGTTAAAAAATGGAACGGGTGCGGCAATTAAGTATTGTCTTGAGCCTCTTCTTCGCTTTGTTCTTGATTGTATGGATGTATTGCCGGAAAAAGATAAAAAAAGGCATAGCCAATTTATTGGAGATGTCAAGAATATTAAGGATGTTTTCGACAAGATTGAGGTTCCTTTAATAGGTGATATTCTGGATTATTTATTGGATGTGACGGTCAAAAACCAGGTGAAAAGTCTGTTGTATCCATATCTCAATAAAATTGCGGTTTGGCTGTATTCGTTAGTGAATCAGCCTGTCGAATGTAAGGATTATGATGATTGTATAAAGAAAATAAAGGGTTTCGTTTCTGAGAAAGCCCTGTTTATGAATACAAGGAAAGGCTTGTTTGCTGAATGGAATGATAAGGCGGATCATCTTTATGAAAGCGATGAAAAATTCAGGAATTTTGTCAATGCTCGTAGGGATAAAAATCAAGAAATGGGTTATTTCACGTTGTATCTTGACTATATATGGGGCAATTTTGGTAAAGAAGGGGCCGATAGTCTTAATCAAGATTACAAGGAATTTCAAGCGTGCATTAACATGGGAAAACTTTGTCTGTTGGATGTTAAGGACTTGAACGGAATTGTTACGGCTATAGATAGCAATGAGAAAAGAAGGTTTACGGCGAAAGAAGTTGTTTTTTCAATACGCAGAATAGGGTTCCTTTTGGGTGTTTCATCGAAAAGCGGTGCCGAATCGAAGGGCTGCCTTTGCGTGGGCATTTGCCGAAAAAATGGAGGGTTTGAACAGACTATTCCTAGAAGAATTCTTAAAAATGGTGAAGAGGCCGTACTTTCCATGACTTTGGAAAAGGTCGTTCCGGTTGAAGATATTACGAACTTTACTTTTAGAATGACTGAAAGTGACAATTTGTTGCTCGATTATATGACCGTATATGATGAGGACACTGGGATTATTTTGGCTTCGGTAAAGGGACCGTGCGAGATTGACCTCCATAAAGTTCTCAAGCTTGATATGGGCGCTATCTTAAGCGATGCATTTTATGATGAATTGTTGGAAGAATATTCATTTAGTCCTAATAAGCTAGGTAATGTACTTGCTTTTTTGAAATACGATGGTAGTGAAAAGGGCAATAAGGTTACGTTTATCTTTGAACGTAATGATGGTAGCTCTGTCCAGTGCGCAAAAGATGTCGAGCGCAAAGGGGAAATTATTCTTGATTTGAATGATGTGAATACGGTTTTCGCTAAGTTGAAATCGATACGTATATGTTGTAAGAAAAAAATCCATATTAGTAAATTGTTCATGTTTGATGTTGCTGAAAATTCCAATGACCGCTCGTATTGTTTCGCTCGTTTGCTGGATGTTGATTTAAATGCGAATGAATCGTGTTTTGTCAATCGGGTAAAGTACGATTCTCATTATCGTGATCGCAATTATCTAAAATGGAATATAAAAGATATTTCGTTGGTTGTAAAAACTTCTGGAAAAAAATATGCCGGAACGGATGGCGATATCTATTTCGAAGTTTATAAGGCCGATAAATCGAGAATAAAAAAACAGTTGCTTGATAAAACTTCTTACGATGATTTTGAAAGTGGAGATAGGGACGTTTACGGTATTTCCTTGGATTCTCCGGTGGCTCCTCGGGACATAAGCAAATTTTCTATCCGACTGAAAGAATCCTGGTGGGCTGATGATTGGATTTGCGAGTATTGCTTCGCGTTCGATTCCTGTACGGGTCAAATGATTTTTAACATGAATTCCGAACGGGAACTGACCAAGTCGGATGCTTCTTTGAATATTACTGGGGGACACTGGTTGTCTTATGATGAATCTCAGCCTGTATGGATGAACCCGTTCCTAAACGGAGAGTTTGTTTCGTAGAACGAGAAATGCGGTTGATGATTTTTTGCTTTAAGTGATTTTAAGAGTTTGTGATAAATCGTCGTGTTAAGAAAAAATTACTTCTTCGTAGAAGTAAATAAAAAGGTATTTATATTATATTATTAATATAACAAAAGGAATGCTTATGAACATTTTCAAGTCCGTCTGGAATTTTTTCAAGAACCTGTTCCAAGATAAAACGGGCAATAAAGACAAAATTACGGTGAAGCAAGTGCTTATCGATGGCGATGGGCTTTGCTATGAAAAAAAAGAAAAGTATTGCTTTGTCAAGGACAGCGTTGTCCGTGTAATGGGGTCCCGCTATTTGAGGGGTGACGGCAAGGACCATAATTTTGAATTGGTTTGCACGTTCAAGAAAGGTTTTGTATCTGATGGTGCATCTGTCCCTTCGTTTGCGCAGAAGTACTTGCCGGATGTCAAGACGGATGACGATGTTTATAGCGCGGCTCCGTTTCTTCATGACGCTTTGTACATTCTGAAGGGCGAGATTAACGTTGATATTCATCTATCCCGTGAAGAATGTGACGATATTCTTCGTGGTGTCTGGCGTTGTAGCGGCGTGGATCGTGGAACTGCAGCCGCAGCGGACATTGGTGTTGGCTTGATTGCGGGGACAGATGATCATTGGGGTAATGGTTTTAAAGAACTCGGAAAGTTCATCGAATTCACGATGAAGTATATCTAATTTGTAAAAAAAATAATAAATTGTTTCCATAATTTATTTTTTTGTTTATATTGGGTTTGAAAACGAAATACCTATAAAATAACCATCAACTTATATAAGAAGGAATAAAATGGCTACAAAAACAACATCCTTGAAGGCTTCGACTAAGGTCGTTGCAGAAAAGACTGTTCTCGAAAAGAAGAACGATGCTATCGTAAGCGCTCAGGCTCTTGCCCTTGCTGCAGCTATCAAAACTATTGATGATGCTGATCAGTTTGTCAAGAATCCGTCTTCTTTTGCAAAGAAGAAAGGTATTGATCTGACATCTTCTTTTGTTTCGAACCTTAAGGAATCGCTTGAAAATTGCGAATTGAATGAAACCTTGCAACGTCAGTTGTCCGATACTGCTGCTAATAAGCTCTTGTCCACTCTTGGTAAGGTTATTCAAGGACCGGACGCTCCGGAAACGGATTGCGTACACATTATTCCCAAGAAACTGAAGTTTGTTGATCCGACTCCGACTCCAATTCCAATTCCGAAAAAAATTAAAACCGTTTGCACGATGAGACAACCGGAAAGAATTAGGGTTGTTAAAAAGTAATTCAAATTATTAATTGGGGCGGCTGTGAAAATGCCGCCCGCTTAGTTGTTTTCACATGAATATTACACCACAAATTCAAAGGGAATTGTATAATCATTCCCTTTATAAGTCTGCTGATTTTTTTTACGATAGTCTTGTACTCGAAAATACAAATAAGTGCACTGCAAAGTGTGCAATTTGCTATCAGGCTGCAGGAGAACAAAATTCCTGTGACAGATTAGACGTAAAAATAGCCAAGAAATGTATCCGTGAAGCGTTCGCATTGGATTGCCTAAAAAAGCGATTCCATCTTGCTGGTGGAGAATCTTTTATTTACCAAGACGATTGCAAGGAATTGTTTGCATGTGCTAAAAAGACTGGCTATGAGGTAATATCCTGTACTACAAACGCTTTTTGGTGTCGGTCGCTAGATAATGCTCGTCGTGTTTGCGAAACTATGCGAAAAAATGGTCTCAACCATATGGAAATTTCTTGGGATTATTGGCACAGTCAATTCGTTCAGCCTGAAGCGATTAACAACTGCATTCGTGCATGTTTTGAAAACGAAATCTCGTCAAACTTGCGGTTGCTATCGACAAAAAAACATAAGATGAGCGAAGTTATGGATTTGATTGATCCTGATGTTATTCCGCTTGTTGGGGAAATTTCGAGTGGCCCTGTTTCTGATGTCGGTCGCGCAAGCATGATGGATGAAAGTGAATTCTATGCCGCTCCGAGTGGTTTTAATTCAAATTGCTACCAGGCGTTGTGTCTTGCGGTTAATGCTAAGGGTTTTGTTGCTCCGTGTTGTTCTGGCTTTGATCAATGCAATGAATATGTTAGCGGGAACATTTATAATGAAAGTATTGTTGCAATAGTAAAGAGGATGAATGAAGATCCAATTTTAAGGCGTCTGGTTTTCAAGGGAATAGCATCTTTTTTACCTATTCTAAAAAAATGTGGGATTAAACTCGAGGGTAAGAAAAATTCTACGTGTAAGGTTTGTGTTCAAGTTTTCTCGAAACGTGAAAATATTGAAGCCATTTCCAACTATTTAAAACAGCAAAATTTTGAAAATCTCAAAAAAATTCTTTTTAAACTTGCAGGTTCTAATGGATAGCATGAAAGATTTTTTATATTCTATCACTTTTTTTCTAAATAAAAAAGAGGGAAAGGATGATTTTTCGGTTCCACAAACTAAATTATCCAAATGGTTGAATCTCTATACGGGATGGTTGGCGAAGAAAAATGGTGATAAGGCGAAAGAATGGACATGTATTGTTGACTTGTACATGTTGGAACTTTTTTCTGTTTTTGACAAATCTGTTAAACTCCTTGAAACGATAGTTTCTTGCAAGTCTTCTGCTTCGATACATATAAATTTCAGGGATTTGATTGTTCATGAAAAGGAAATGAATGTCCTTAAGGAAAAGAATCTCATTAGAACCATCAATGTTTATCTTTCGCAAGAGGATGTTCCATATCGGAAATTCTTTGAAAGTACTATTAAGGCTCTTATCAAAAAAAATTATGAGGTTCGCTTTTTTGTGAACAAAGAGATTCTTGAAGAGTATAATTTTTTTGCTTCTGAAATTTTGAATGAAAAGGGTGTGTGCGTTTTCCCTCAACAGACTTACAAGCCTGTAAAAACGGCTCCCAAATATCCTATTTGTTTTTGTAAAAAACGTCTTCAGCTTTGTGTTGATGAAAAGGGTTTCGTTTATCCTTGCCAAGGGCTAGCTTCTATTGGAAAATGCGCAATTGGTGATGTTTCTGACAAGACCTTTGATCATTATCTAACTTACAAGTGTGGTTGTGACGATTTACAGATTCTTTTAGAGAAGGGACCTACGCTGAAAAAGGTCGGGAAAACAGTTGAAAATCTACATCCCTGGATTTGCAGAAGGCATCTTTACGAAATCGTCAAGGCGGAAGAAAAATAAAGGGGGATCCAGAATTGCTGGACATCGCTTGATAAATTCTGAAAAATTTTCTATATTCATCCGCGCTAATGAGCCTGGTTAGTTCAGATGGATAGAACGAGTCCCTCCTAAGGATTAAACTCGCGTTCGACTCGCGAACCGGGTATAGCAAAAGGGTCGCAGATGATGCGGCTCTTTTCTTATTTAAATCAATTCTCCGCGGATGACGTCGATGCTGTCGCCAACGAGGCTTATGACGTTTGTCGGGTTGATTTCGATGTTGCCGCAATCGACCATCATGTTGACGGAGTGCTGGAAGATGTTCCAGAGTTCATCGGTTTCGTAGATGTCTTCGTCACTGAGTTTTGCGGCTGTGCTGAGGATGGGTTTGTCGAAATGTTGGAAAAGTTCTTTGAAGAAGGGGTGCGTCGGGATGCGGATGCCGATTTCCGGGCGCTTGACATCGAGTTTGCGTGCAATGTGTGGATCGGCGGGGAGGATGAATGTGTAGGGGCCGGGGACGCGTTGCTTGATGATGCTGAATGCAAAGTTGCTGACGCGGGCGTAACCGGTGGCAAATCGGATGTCGGGAACGATGAGCGCCATGAAGAATTTTTTCATGGGTTTCTTGAGAGCGTAAAGCTTGTGGATTGCCTTGGTGGATTCGGCGTTGCAGCCGATGGCGTAGCCGGATTCTGTCGGATAGAGAACGAGTCCGTCGTCTTCGAGGAGTTCGGCGGCTTGCTTTACGATGCGTGCTTGCGGGTTATCTGGATGGACTTCGATTCGCATAAATTATCTTTGTTTATGATTGACTCGTTTTTGAAAGTGAAATATATATAAAAAAAGTGGCCTCGGCACAACAACCGAGGTGACAGTGTGAAAATTTACACATGCGTCGTATGGACGTGTGCTTTGTATCTCACAACGTCCTTTTTTTCTAGGATTTTCTAGAGGTGCCTACGCCAAAATTCGTTAGCACTGCGGTATGACTTGTGTTCCTTCGAATGCGTTCTTGATGTGCGTGAACTGGAGCGGTTGCTGATAAACTCGGGCGCTCAGGACGTCAAAACGGCAGGGCTCGTCGAATCCTTTGGGGGCGAACTGTTTTTGCATTGCCAAAAAGTGGCAAGCCGTTTGCCAAATTTTCTTTTGTTTGAGTGCGTTCACGCGGGCGGCGGGATTGCCTTGCTGATTGTTCCATACGGACTTGACTTCGACAAAGACGAGGGTTGCGCCATCGCGTGCGACAATGTCGAGTTCTCCGCCTCGGTAGGCGTAGTTGCGGGCCAAGATTTTGTAACCTTCGCGTTCCAAATAAGCAACGGCTTGAGTCTCGATGAAATTTCCCTTAGTGTGATTGCATGTTCTTTGTACAACCATTTTTTGCTTTTCCCCTCTTTCGTCTGTAGCCGCGAAGCGGCGTTCTCTGACCTTTCACTTCGTTCAAGTTCCAACCATCCGGCTCGATCATGCCCATGCTTGCATGGGCGCGACACTCGCCTTTCATGGTTGTCGTCTAGTTTATTTCACTTCCATCCCGAGCAGACGGATTTCTGAAATGGCGTAGTCGCTGTTATCCGCTTCATAGACGTCGTCGAGGTAGAATCGGAGTTCGGTTGTCTCGACGGCCTGGATATTCGGATATTGCACTCCTTTGATATTCTCGAGTTTTAGTCTTTGCTTGAACCCGTCTTTCGTTTCTACAGTGATGGTTCTCGGCTTTTTGAATATGCGGAAGCGGTCGCCGAAGGCGTCATCGACAGATTTTTGGTAACCCACGGCGATGCCGATGTTCATGATGAGTTTCTTCTTGTCGAAGTACATGGCTAGCACCGGATTGAGCGGTTTCAGCGGCATGGAGTTTAGCCATGCTGTCGTCAGGTCGCCATCGTTCAGGTTCGTGAGTGGATAACCGCCTACGTTTTCGGGTTCGATGGCTTGTGTCTCGTGGTTGCCAAGTATTTCGTTCCATTCTAGTTCTTGCAACGTGTTCGTGGGCTTGTGCGTAAACATGAGCAGCATGAGTAAGATGACGATGAGCGGGAACAGTACAGAGAATGCGACGATGATGAGTTTATGCGGAGTGAGGTTTTGCTTGAATTTTTGAGCGGTTTCCGCAATGGATTCGGCGACGTGTCTGTTGGCTCCGGTTTTCCTTGCGATAGATGGAGTCTGGTGCGGGGTGTCGTGTTGCGGGAATACTTGGTCGCATTCGTCCAGGAATTCCTGCATGTCGTGGAAGCGCTCGTTAAGCTTTTTCTTGAGGCACTTGAGGATCAGTTCCGAAAGTCCATCGGGGATGTCTTCACGGAATAGTTCGGGGGCCGGGGGTGGTTCCTGGACGTGCTTGAGCGCAATTTCTACTGGACGGTTCCCTTCGAACGGGAGACGTCCGCATGTCATTTCGTAGAGGATGACGCCCATGCTGTAGATGTCGGACTGGAGCGTGACTTCGTCGCCGTGGCACTGCTCGGGGGACATATATTCGGGCGTGCCCATGGTCATGCCGGTGCGGGTGAGGCGTTCCTTTTCCATCTCTTGTATATACGAGATGCCGAAGTCCATGATATAGACGCGGTTGTCGCGCGTAAGCATTATATTCGAGGGCTTCACGTCGCGGTGGACGATTCCTTTGCTGTGTGCATAGAGGAGCCCGCGTGCAATTTGCTTGATGATGACTTCTATCGCTTCAAACGAGAGTTTGCTTTTGTTCTGCAGAATTTCGGCGAGGGAAATCCCCTCTACATACGTCATCGCGATAAAGAGTTGCTTGTCCTGCTCGCCGAAGTCAAATACGTGGACGATGTTTTGGTGGTCCAGTTCCTTCATGGCCTGGGCTTCGAGATAAAAGCGCTTGATAGCTTCGACATCGGAGGTCGAGTCCAGAATTTTGAAGGCGACTTCGCGTTTCAACTTTTTGTCAAGGGCTTTATATACGTAGCCCATCCCGCCTTTGCCGAGAGTTCCCAATAGTTCATAGTTTTCGTTAAAAGGGCGCGGAAATGTTTGAGATTGTTCAGGACGAATCATCTTGGGTTCTTTAATTTGTGTAGTAATATTGCAGTTACAATATAGAAACCTAGCGCAATGGCGAGGGGCATGGCTGTATTTAAAACGTCATCTTTTCGTTCAAGCAAAATGTTGAGGAGCGATGCTTGGTTGTAACGAGACCAGACGATGCTTGAAAGGGCGCGCCCGATGGGTTGCATTTGGTCAAGCGGCACGAGAGCGCCTGCGAGCGCGACTTGCGGGATGATGAGGAGCGGCAAAAAGGCATTGGCCTGGCTTGTATTTTTGGCGAGTGAACTTGTGAAAAGCCCGACGGCTGTGGCGGGGATGGCGATGCATGCAAAGGCTGCCGTAATGAGCAAAATGCTTGGATTTACGGTAATGCGCATGCTGATGAACGCATAGACGATTGCTGTTTGCATGAGCGTGAAGAACACGGGTAGCGTAAATTTTGCAGTGAGTGTGGAAAGCGCGGAAACTCCACGGCGGAACTTGTCGCGGAGTATTTCTTTCTCCTGCACAATTTCACGGATGGAAAGCGATAATGCGAACCAGTTTGCACAAAGTATGACCGCAAACGCAATCGTCCAACACGAGGATTTTTCGGAGAATATTTGCGAAAGCAAAAAACCGATGATGGCTGGCTGCAAGAATAACGCTGCAATGCGGCCCTTGTCACGAAACCACTGCTTTAGCGTGATGCGAACTGTATAGGCAAAATTGTGGGGAAGTTTTGTCCGTTCAAAAAAATACTTGGACTCGCGGATTTTTGGCTCGGTCTTGTGCGTTTCACGCCATTGCGCGGTATCATTGGCGTTGATGGCTGTAAGGAGAGTCAATGGGTCATTTGTTTTGAATTGCGCGTAGGCGGCCTGGACTGTTCCGTAGAACGCTTCTTCACCCTGGTGCAGTATTAAAATTTTATTTGCTATTTGGAGTGCTTCGTAGCTGTGTGTCGTGAGGATGATGGTGTGGCCGAGGAACGCAAGTTGTTTGAGGTGCGTGCAGAGAATGCGCGAATTGTACGGATCGAGGCCTGAAAGCGGTTCGTCGAGAATCACGAGGCCCGGATTGCCCATGAGCTCGCGGGCGAGGGCGGTGCGGCGCATTTCGCCGCCGCTGAGCGTTTTTACGAGGTTTTTCCGTCGGTCGCTCAGCCCAAAAAGTTCGCAGAACTTTTTCAGCCGGATGTGCGCGTCTTCCTTGAAATTTTTGATGTCCATTGATGAACGTGCACCATCGAGTATGGTCTCTTCGACGGTGAGTTCCGGGCGGAGTGGCGGGTCTTGCGGGAGAATGGCGATTCGCCTGCGGATCTCGTTTTTGCGGTAATCGACGCCGCCGATGCGGACGATGCTTTGGCTATCGCAGCGGTTGATTCCTTGGATAAGCTTGAGTAACGATGATTTACCTTGTCCTGAGCGCCCGATGATGGCGAGAATTTCACCTGCGGGAAGCTGGAAATCAATTCCCTTCAAAAGCTGTTTTTTTCCGGCGAAAACGTTCAGGTTCTTGATGTTCACGTCGAAACCGTTGTTGTTGGATTCGATAATCAAGTCGTTGTTGCGGAATCCTACTGCGGCGGATTCGAAGCGGTTGGCGTTCCCGTTCTGGATGGTAACGGTGCGTACTCGTTTTCCGCTTTCGTCAACGATTGCTTTTTCGAACTTGATTTCGGCTTGGCGTTCGCAGTCACTTGGGTTGGCCTTTGCCCGGTTTTCGTACAAACGGGCTTGCGCAGCACAGGAAATTCCAGGAATGATAATGCTTTTCCATTGCGACGTTAGCGGGATGCTTTGTATGTCGTTCGCTGTTTCTCGTTCCATCACGAGGAGGGTAAGGCTTGTCCCGCGAAGTGTCGCCCGCAGTTGTCTCGGCCCGATGAGGATGATGTCCCCATCGTTTATTGTGGCTGTTTTTACGTCTTTCCCGTTCAGCATGGTGATGCTGTTCTGGGTCAGACTTTGCAAAATCCATTTGCCGTCTATAAAGTTCAGAACCGCATGATACCTCGAAACCATCAGGTTGTCGAAGTGCAAAACGTTGTCCGATTTGCGCCCGATGGTAAACGGTTTTGATGGGTCTGGATTGACGAGACGGAATGGGAACATCGCACCCCCGTTACGAGAGTTCTTTTACGAACGCTTCAAATCGGTCACATGCCTTGGCGAGGTTTTCGTCGCTTGCGGCATACGAAAAGCGTACGCAGGAGTCATCGCCGAATGCGGCTCCAGGAACAATTGCAAGGCCTTTGGATTCCAGGAGCGCGCTGCAAAAGTCGATGGAGCCTGTAATTACTTTTCCATCGGGAGTCTTTTTGCCGTAGTAGTCGCTTACGGGCGCGAACAAGTAAAATGCACCTTCGGGAGCGCGTGGCTTTGTCGAGAGGAATGACGTGCGTTCTAGCATGTAGTCCCTGCGCTTGCGGAATGCGGCTTGCATTGCATGGACGTTACTTTTGTCCATGTGGAGCGCGCCGAGGGCCGCATATTGGGCGACGTTGCTCGGATGGTGTGTGGCTTGCCCTTGAATTTTGCCGATAATCTTTGCAATTGGGGCGGGGGCGGCATCGTAGCCGATTCTCCAGCCGGTCATGCAATGCGATTTCGAAAATCCGTTGATGACGATGGTGCGTTCTGCCATGCCATCGAATATTGCGGCACTTGTAAATTCAGTGTCGTAGACAAAGTATTCGTAGACTTCGTCCGAAATGCAATAGATGTCCTGCTTGACGATTTCTTTTGCGAGTGCTTCGAGTTCGCTCTTGCTATAAACGGCGCCGGTCGGGTTGCACGGGTTGTTCAAAAGAATGGCCTTGGTGCGTGGCGTGCAGGCCTTGCGCAAATCTTCGGCGTCTATCTTGAACCCTTTTTCGATTCCCGAATGGACAAAAACAGGTGTGCCACCAAGCCACTTCACCAGTTCCGGGTATGTGACCCAGTAAGGGGCCGGGATAATTACTTCGTCGCTGGGGTTGACGAGGGCGGCAAGCGCATTGAACACGGCATGTTTCGCGCCACTCGTCATGATAATTTGCGATGCATCGTAATGAAGCCCGTTTTCGGCTTCCAGTTTCGTTGCGACTGCCTTGCGGACATCAAGAATCCCGACAGGAGCAGTGTAGCGAGTCTTGCCGGCGCGGATGGAATCGATAGCGGCGTCTTGGATGGGCTTGGGAGTATCAAAGTCGGGTTCGCCTGCGCCAAGGCTTACAACGTCTTTCCCTTCTGCTATCATTTGTTTTGCCATCGTGTCGATGGCGACGGTGAGCGATGCTGCGATATTTTGAGTTCTATCGGAAAGCGGCTTCATTTTTTTGCTTCCTTTTTCATTCTCTGTCTCAGACGGTATTGGTCGAGTGATCCTGCGATTAGGGGGAATATGGTGAATTGCGCAATGAATATGCAAATGAGTCCAATCAGCGAAATGTTTCCCATGCTGCGGAGTCCTGGATGCGAAGAAACGAGCATGCCGTAGGTTCCGATTAGGGCTGCCATCTGCGAGAGGAATATGGTAAAGAACTTGCTCTTCAAAATGGTGAGGGCTGTCCCTTTTTGCTTTTCATAATACGCTGTAAAGAATTGCAGTGAACCATCGACGCTTGCGCCAATGAGTATGGGGAATGTGAGTGCACTGTATGCCGAAATTTGTACGTCAAATGCGTTGAGCGAGGCCAAAAACCAGCTTGCGGCAAATACCGACGGGAGGGCCGTGAATATGGCTCGGCTGAGACGGTTGTAATAAACGAGCATGAACAGGAATACTAAAATGCCTCCAATCTGCAAAGGTCTGCTTATGTTATTTGTTATGCGGTTCAGGAATATGGCGCGGGTGACTGGCGTACCGGCAATCAGGTAAGTGCCGTTCCTGATTCCCTCGATTTGATGGAGTTCTTTGTAAAGCCTTGTACATTCGTTGCCAAGGTTTTCCTTGATGTCCGAGAAAATAAATGCGAATCGGGCTTGCTTGCCATATTTGTCGCGGAACTTTTTGGCGATATATTCAGGTGGGTCGAAATCGTCGCTTTCGTCAAATTCCAAAGCGAGCTCTACTTTGTCTAAATTATCGCGTTCGCTGGGGGAGAGCGCTTCGCGGAACTCCTTGGAAACTAAAGTGTGCAACTGGCGTAGCTTGTCCATTTTTTTCTGTTGCAGGTTGGGTGAAAATTGCGCCAGCGTAAAGATGGAATTGACGGTTGATATTTTACCGTGATCCTTGAGCCTGTTGAATTGTTCCAGCAGTTTTTCGCTTTCGGCACGGTCTGGAAGCATTACAATGATCGGAGTCTTGTTCATGAATCCTGTTTCTGCAATGAGGGAATCGATGAACGCGTCTTTGTAGTTTATTTCCGTTGCGGAAAAGTCATTGCGGATGTGTACGCGAGTGCCGCCGATGTAAAGCCCTACAAGGCTTGCTGCAATAATTATGGAGAAGATGACCCAGTTCAATCTGTTCGAAAGCATGGACATCTTGTAATCAGAATGAATTTGTGCGTGCGTTACCGTGAAGGGCTTTTTGTTTTGTGTGACCTGCAGGAGCGCTGTCGAGAAAAGGAGCGTAATGGCCCAGTTCAGAATGCAACCTGTAGATCCGAGGACGCCCAGTTCCTGGAGACCGGGGAGCTGAATCATTGTGAGGCTTGCAAATAGCGCTGCGTACGCAAAACTGGAAACGGCCGTTGAAGGGCCTATGCCGAGGAGTGCGCTTTCGATGCAGAGCTTTGGACTCAGGTTCTGTTCGCGTTCGAGGAAATAGCGGTTAAGGACATGGTTGATGATTTGCAATGCCTGCCCGGGGAGTACAATTGCGAGCAACAGTGTGAAAAGGTTGATGCGTCCGTAGAACAGGTACGAACAGGCCATTGTCGTGAAAATCGGAGTCGCGATGGGGAGTACCGAAATAAATATAAGTTGCGGTTGTCTGTAAAAGTGAAGAATGAGGAGCAAAAGGATGAGCGCCGCAGTCACGATGCCTACTATCTTCGCTTCGGGCAAAAGACGTTTGCCGGTCTGGATGGATTCATAGACTTTCCCGGCATAATGGATGCGCATGTCTTGAGGCTTTTCTTCGTCCTGCAGAACGTTTTTTACGTTGCTGAAAAGTTTCCTGTTCGCGTTCAGGTCTGAAATCGAGTGTGTCGGGTAAATTTCAACAATGCGAATAGTGCCCGCTTCGTTGGAATGGCTTGTCGAAAGTTTTTTGAAATACTTCCTTTCGAGATCGCTTAAAAGGTGTTCACGTTCTTCCGAGGTCGAGCGCGTGATGGAGTCTATTGCGCTTTTCAGGTCGATGAACAAGGGGTTGTTCTTCATGATGTAGTCGTGCTTGAGCTTTGTTATGCGCTGCACCATGATATCGATATCGGTTTCGCTTGCATAGAGGAATTTGTTCTTCCTGTAGAAATCGATGTCAGTCTCGAAGTCCGCGAAGTGGACTGCCGGGTCCCTCTGCATCTTTAGTGCGAGGTCCTTTGCGATGCGGTGGTTCGCGCTGGAGTCTTGTGATTCGAGAATGACGATGAGACTTCCGAGCCCGCCGAAGGCGTCTTCAATCTTTTGTTCATTGCTGGGTTCCCGAGCGCTTGTAATGGTGTCCTGCAACTGCAAATCCCAGCGCAGGTGCATGATGGGGTAAATGCTCAGGAGGCCTATCGCCAAAAAAACGGTAAGGATTACTTTGGGATAGGTCGCTAATTTTTTGATAATTTTTGAAAATAGAGAAAACATCATCTTCAATATAACTATATATTTGCATCGAAATGATTCGTTTGGTGACATTACTGGTTCTTGTAGGTGTGCTGTCTTTTCCGGCACATGCGAAGAAGTCGCACGAGGCGGTGCAAGACACTTCTTCGGGTTCCATGTCGTTTATGGAAGTCATATCGTGGCCTTTTATCCATGTTATCCAACCGTTTTTTGGAATGCTGGTCTATCCGGTTTCGGCTCCGTTGCATTATGCCATCGACAATGGTGTGGCCGACAAGGCCGTTGATTTGATCACTTTTGGTGAAAAACGGAATATCCTTATTTATCCCTCATTTAACTTGAAGCCTGGAAGTTCGACGATGTTGGGCGTTTGCTACCGTCACAGGAATCTTTTTACGCAGGGGGATTACGGAGTTGTCGAGGCTCACTACTATGCGAATAGCGATATCGATTTGAAATTACGTTATTCAAAGCAGTCGCTTTTTGGCATGAAACTTTATGGAGCGATGTCCTCCAGTATTTACATGGATCGCGATAACGGCTTTACGTTACCAGGGACAAAGGAATCGTTCAAACAGGCCGATACGACCATCAACTTTTCGGTACAGCTGGGGTTCCCGATTACGGAGTCGAGAAATCTGAACTTTAGTTTGGGATCGGAGTTTATTTATCATAATGCTGATTTTACGGATACGAGGGATTCCGTACTCGATGACGTGAAGTATCCGATTGCGGATCGTGGTATGTACCAGGGGCATTTTGAGATTCCTTTTTACGTGAATTTGGTGTTTGATAATTTGGATTTCCCATATGCTCCATCGAGAGGGCAACGCCTGAGTCTCAAGGCTTCGTATGTGCTGACGGGCAAGTATAGCGGCATCAATTCCGAAGACCTTTTGCTTGCCGGTTTGGATCGTTCTGAATCATTGGGTGATGGTGGCAAAAATCACGATTTTGTGAGTGTCGAGGCGTTCTACCAGATTTATTTCTTTATCGGTAAGGCTGAAAAATATGTGCTTTCGGCAAAGGAGGCCCGCAAGACGAGAAAATTCTATACGGACTTCTCGTTGAACGAGGCGTTGCGCGTCTGGCGTCCGGAAAATTTAGTCGAAACTTTATTTGAACGGCGTGTACTTGCTTTCCAGTACCGTTTTTTGGGAATGTGGGAAATGGAAAAGGGCGGCGCTCCGTATTCGGCGTTTCCTACCTTGAACGGTCGGTTCCCTTTGCGCGGGTACTCGGATATCTGGGTAAGCCCGTTTATAATGGGTGCTTCTCTTGAATACCGTTGGCCGGTGGACCGTCTTGTTGATGGGGTCGTCTTTGACGAATATGCCATGATTAGTGATAGGATTAATCACTGGTCGAAAAAGCATCTCTACAATTCATGGGGCTTTGGCGTTCGCGTGCGTAAACCGGACATGTACTTGTTCCGCATGCAATTCGCGTTTCACAGTTGGCATGGTATTAGTCTTGTGCTGACCATCGCTCCAGAATTTAGGTGATGCATTTTAGAAGTTAGAGCTTAGAACTTAGAGCTTTGGTTCGGCAAAAGGTTGGTGAGCTTGCCGAAGCACTGTCGAAGGGCCAACTAAGTTCAACCAACTAAACCCACCAACTACAATTCCAGTTCCGTTTGCTCGTTAAGGAGTGATTTCGGGATGGCTTTATGGAGCATCTTGTAGGCATTCGGTGTTGCGATTCGACCACGCGGAGTCCTTGAAATAAAGCCTTTCTGGATGAGGTATGGCTCATAAACTTCTTCGAGCGTGTCGGGTTCTTCGCCCATCGCGGCGCTGATTGTGCCTAGTCCTACGGGGCCGCCGCCGAACTTGTCTATCATCATCGAGAGAATCTTCCGGTCGGTCGGGTCGAGACCTTCGCTATCGATGCCGAGCATTTCGAGCGTCTTGGTGGCCGCTATTTCATCGATGACTCCCGTGCCGCGAACTTGGGCAACATCCCTGCAGCGTCTCAGGACTCGGTTTGCGATTCGAGGCGTTCCGCGGCAGCGTCCGCCGAGAATCTCCGCTGCGCCTTCGGTGAGTTCCACGCCCAAAATGCGGGCGCTACGCATGAGTATCTTGACGATATCCTTTTCGTTGTACAGTTCCAGACGGTACTGGAGCCCAAAACGGTCGCGGAGCGGCCCGGTCAAAAGCCCGCTGCGTGTCGTGGCGCCTACGAGCGTAAAGTGCTTGAGTGGAAGGTTCACGCTCCTTGCTGCAGGGCCGGAATCTAGCATGATGTCGAGCCGAAAATCTTCCATGGCGGGGTAGAGGTACTCTTCGACAACGCGATTCAGACGGTGGATCTCGTCGATGAACAAAATGTCGTTTTCCTGCAGGCTCGTGAGGAGTCCTGCAAGGTCGCTTGCCTTTTCGAGGACGGGGCCACTTGTAATGTGGATGTTCACGCCCATCTCTTTTGCGATAATGCTCGAAAGCGTCGTTTTGCCTAGCCCTGGCGGGCCCGCGAACAGACAATGGTCGAGTGCGTCGCCGCGGTGCTTGGCCGCTTCGATGGCTATAGAAAGGCTCTCCTTGATGTCGTCCTGACCTGTGAATTCGTTTAGGCTAGGCGGGCGCAAATTGCGGTCGGAATCGTTTTCGTCAAAGGAACATTTCTGTGGAGAGATAATGCGTTGATCGTCCATATCTGTTAGTCTTTAGTCATTGGTCAATGGTCGTTAGTCAATGGTCGTTAGTTTTTAGTCAAAGGTCTATAGTTGTTTGGCGTTTGGCGGGGACTGTCATGCTGGAATGGACCCTTGAACTGTCATCCTGGAGCCGAAGGCGATAGGAGCCATAAAGGGCTTTTGTTTTTGCTCATCGCTCATTTTTCATCGTTGCCGCATTACATCCTTGGAAGACTGTGATCTTTGGTCTAAATATTACAAATACTTGAGTGCCTCTGGGATAAGAGCTGCCGCGTCCGCGCTGTCGCCGAGGACTTCGACTGCCTTGACGACGGCCTTTTCCGCAGCCGGGTCTTTGACGCCAAGCGTATGGAGGGCGAGTACTGCTTCGAGTTTAGCGCCCGTCAGGGCTCCGACGCTCGTGATTCCGCTCCCTTCGACATCGCCTAGTGATTGAAGCATGACGCCTGCTTTTTCCTTGAGCGTGAGCGTCATTTGCTCGCATGTCTTTTTGCCAAGTCCCTTGATTTTACTGAGCGCGGCCTTGTTTTCGCTAGCAATCATGTTCAGGAGGTCGGCCGGTGTCACTCCGCTCAAAATGCGTTGCGCCATCTTGGGACCGACTCCGTTTACGTCCAGAAGCATGAGAAACAAGTTTTTTTCGGTCGTGTCGGCAAAACCGAAAAGCGTCATGGAGTCTTCACGCACCACAAGGTTCGTGTGCAGTATGACTTCGGCCCCCTCGTCGGGGAGTTTTCCGGCGGTGTATGCAGAAATGTTGATGCCGTAACCAACTCCTGCACATTCCACAACGACAAATGTGGGTGTTTTCTGTACTAGAATGCCTCGGATTCGCTCGATCATAAATTCTCCAATGCACTTTTGTGCTACTGCACAAATATATACTAAATATATAGCTCTGTCAAGTCTTTTTGTCTTCTATTCATTTTTTTTGAGACAGCGAACGGGGACAGGTGTCTTTTTTACAATACTTTCGGTAATGTAGTGCTCTATATTTGCCGTTAAAAAGAAACTGGTTGCTTACAAGTCTTCGTTAATCTTATACTTTAGGTTACGACGAGCCTTTTTGTTGTTTTTTGTAATCTTGCTCAGATTTTCGCAGGTTTTCATGTTGTCGCAATATCCGCATGTCTTGTAGCCTTTTTCCATGGCGCACTTTCTAATGGGGCACATGGACTCGCAATAGACCGTTTTTACTCCGTCGATGCGGCACCCGTCACAGTTGATCATTTCTGGCGTAATTTCGACTCCGTTAAGTTCGGACCATTCTTTTGCGACTTTTTTACGTAGCTCGTTGTCGTCATTGAGTGTGGCGATTCGAGCTTTGCAGTCCATGCAGTTTATTCCACAATAGGCTATGTAATCAGCGGGCTTGTCAGACAAGAATCCGAAAAACTGCCCTTTTACGAGCCAGCTTATGCCGAAGAATGTGAGCGCGATTGTTTCGACAACGAATATCTTTGCGTTGAAGTTGAATGGCATGATTAATAGGAATAACGTACTGAACATGCCTATACCGCAAATTTTATAAATGAGGTTTCTAATTCTTTTTTGCCTAGTGTTGCTTTCTCCGAGCGTGAAAAGGAATATGCTGTTGATGGCTAAAAGTAAAAAGAAAAGAACTGCTGCCGTGCAATGAATTTTGTCTGAAATGCCAACTGGCAGTTGGAAAAAACCTACAGAGCCGCTTGCGCTCGAACAGTCACAAGGAAATAGGACAATCATCAAGCCAAATATTCCCGATATGGTTGTTATAAGTTCATCTTTCCAATCGTATCCCTTGTAGCACATCAGAACGATTGCGGCTGTTGTTAAAACGCCCGCCATTGCAGGTGTCCAATAATATGTCGCCGAAATAGATAACGTTTTCCAGAAATCGCTGGGGATGTTTTCTGGCTGTGCTTTTGCAACGATTACAGCGCCGATTAAAGCAATCCAAGGTAGTACCATTCCTAAAAAACCAGCGAAATTTCGGATTCGTTTCAACCATTGCTCGTAACATTTCTTTGTTATTTTTATTTCGTCTTCGCTCAGGACTTCGTTTTTGTACATGAAAAATACCTGTATTTACTTTATTGTTGCTTTGTATCTTTTTTAATATAGTAAACTTTTGTCTGTGTCGATATAAAAAATTACAAAAAAAATGTATATGTTATTTGGTAAAATGGATAATCAAACATCAAGAATTGTGAAAATCTCTTTTTGGCTTTCCATGCATTTTGCAAAAAACTTGGAGATATTTATTTTCTTGAATGACTGCGAAAGTTTTTTTTGGGGGGGCGAAACTTTGCGAGGACCGGAAGAATATAAAAGGACCCAGACGGTCGCTAGACGGTCTGGGCGATTGTTTAACCGCAAATGTTGTCTCAAACTCGTGAATCGAGTTGCGTTGTTTGCTCACGGTTATTTGATGAATGCATTAAGCAACTTTTTTGCATCGTTGCCTGCGGCAAAACGGATTTGGCATACGGTGCGGTATTCAAAGCCTACGAATTGCTGCAGATGCAGGGCTGCAAATTCATGGTCTTTGGAGTAGCAAAGTTCCAAACGGTAATTTCCGTTGGGACTTGTCTGTAAGCGTCCGTTTTGGGGGAGAACCTCGTCAATTTTGTTTGGCGGTGTGTCGAGAATTGTTTTGATTTTTTGCCCCTCGGCGGGGCTATATTCGAGACTGATTCCAACGACGGGGGAATTTGTCGGGGCGTAAGTCACTTTTGTCATGAATCCGAAAAATTTCTTTTCGGTCTTGATGTAAATTTGTTTGAAGAGATCGCCTGCCATCTCCATTTTAGAAATATTTTCCATTTTCTTTCTCCGACAGGGTAACGCCCACTGAATCTTTCCGTTTGGTGGAAATGAGCGGGAATCACCTGTTTGGTTAAATTGTGTGTTTCCCAGAGCCACGATATGGCGAACTGGAACCGTATTTTTTGCTTGCGCCGATTTTGTGGGTGCAGAATAGTCTGACCTTGGCCGACGTAAGCTTGATGGAGTCCATTATTTGGAGAAAGTACTTGTTAACAGAGAATGCGTCTTAACGTGAAAACGTAATATTCTTTTGCTGTCTGGTATGTAAACTGTGCCGGGAATACGTTGTGCGAAAGAACGTGAAAAATCGCTCTTGAAATGGCGAGCGTAGAAAAACGTTTGAAAATCCCGCCATCGCGTCCGCAAAATCCCTGAAAAAAGTTGCTCCGCAATGTCCGCGAAAGCGTCTGCTGTCCGGATCTGCGCGAAAGTAGAACTGCAGCTGCCGAAGTTTCGTGGGAGAGGAATAACGGCTGGTCGGGAGCCGCGTTCATATCCGATGTGGCATCGGTCAGTTTGGCTGCTGACTTGAACTCGACATCATAATCGTAAACAAAAGTTCCCTCGACAACTGCTGCGATTATCGCAAATACAGCGGCTAGAATCATCGGAAGAATGTTTTGTTTAAAGAGTTTCATCGTAATTTAAAATAGCAAATACTTTAGCGAACAGAAAATCTATTGCTTGATAGCCTTGTTATTTCTGGTTCAATACCTCGTTGACGTAGTTTTTTCCGCCGTTTACTCTAGTTTACACTTGCGAACGTTAACAAAGCGACGATGATAAGGAATAAATTTCGTTTCAAAATTCAATACGCTTTGGGAACGCTTCTTTTCGCATGATACCCCACATTTTGTCGATGTAAGAAAGTGTATAGAACTGTTCGTAGTAATGGTAGTAAAATGCACCTTTCGTTGTGACGGAGTAAATTCCATTTTTCTTTGTCAAAAATCCCAATTTTTGCGCTAGCCATAATTCAAAGCCGTACATTTTTTTCAGCGGTACGCCAAAGAAATTCTCGAATTTCTTTTCGTCCAGATGCATGCTGTAAAGCGTCCAGAAGAGGTAATACACCATCCGTTGCCGTGGCGTAAATCGGATAGTCAAGGATGTCGGCAATTCGTCGAGGTCGATCCGCTTGCAGTATTCTTCGACAGAGAACGTGTTTATCTTGAATTGTTTTTTAAACAGCGACGTGGCGGAACATCCGAATCCAATAAAATTGTCGCGAGTCATGGAAGAGTATTTTGCATCTGATTTGTTCGAAAATGTCCAAATGGAACTGCGATGGTAGCCTTTTTGATTAAAGTACGCCGTTACTTGGTCTAGCAAGTCTCTTTTTTGTTTTTTGTTCATTGCTTTCACTTTGCTTTTCGTGAAAGAGAAATCGATGAACGGGTAAATTGCCACATGGTTAGCACCGCTTGCGAATGCGGTATCTATGTCTGTCTTGATGTCTTCGTAGGTCTGGTCCGGAAGAGCAAATATAAAATCCATCGAAACGGTCTCGAATTCGACTGCTTGCAATGCTGATTTTAATTTTTTTGAATCAATGTTTTTTCGTCCGAGTAAGGCTTGGTATTTTTCTTGAAAAGATTGGATGCCTATGCTGATTTTTGTGATACCCGTCGCTTTGAGTATTTCTAGAGTTTCTACGTTGACATTGTCCGGGTGCAACTCAACGCCGATTCCTTCTGTGATGATGAAATGTTCTTGAATAGCTTCGATGATTTCGCCGATTCTATCTGCGATTAAAGCTGGTGTGCCGCCGCCAAAATACAAACTGGTCGTTTCTTTTTTTTCATTGTATTGACTGCCGACTTTATGGATTTCTTTTATGAGAGCATCGATGTATTTGTCGCATAGCACTTTGTTATAAACCGTTTTGCAGTATGGACAAAAGTTGCAGATGTTTTTGCAAAAAGGAATGTGAACGTACAGACCGAGATGGTCGCATTCTTCAAAAGGTAGAACGTTGTCGTATTCGTTCTGGAAAAAAAATGGCTTGAAGGAACGGGTCAGCCACGATCTTGTAAAAGAGGTTATGAAACTCATGGAATTTTACTAGACGCTATACGTATTT
This sequence comes from Fibrobacter succinogenes, assembly GCA_902800345.1. Taxonomy (GTDB): domain Bacteria; phylum Fibrobacterota; class Fibrobacteria; order Fibrobacterales; family Fibrobacteraceae; genus Fibrobacter; species Fibrobacter succinogenes_H. Next base: position 16,504 of record CADCDO010000007.1, on the reverse strand, counting down.
GAGATAAGTTCTTAACGCTTCGAATGCGATTTTGAGGTTCCCTTTGAAAAGAAGCGTGTATTCTGCGACAAAGAAATAACCGCATTCATCGCAAAGTCCCGGCACGTCGATGCACCTTCCGCATACCGAAATCTTGCCGTTCTCGATGACTAGACATTGATGGCAAGGCGTCGGGAAGCTGTTGTTGACAAGATAAGGAAGGGAGGCTTTCAGATTAAATATCGGAGCCCCTTCGTCCATCATCTGCAAGATGGTCTTGCTTATGGATTCCTTTTCTTCACGGGATAAGAATAAGTTTCGGGTGTCAGGGTACGGCGTGTGGAAATTGAACGAAACGGCCCTGACATGTTCCGTTTCTTTTGCAATCATGCAAACGTCTCGCACTGCGTCTTTGTTGATTTGGTTGATTGCCATGTAAAAGCAGATGTTATCTGATGTTGCATTTTTGACATTTTCCATGATGGTGTCGAACGTGTTGCCTCTGATGGCGTTGTGGCGTTCTCTGTCACCGTCAAGACTCAATAAAATTAAATCGGCTTCAGGCAGGTCAATCGGGAATGTTCCGTTTGTGACAACGTTTACAATCATGAACCCCATTTTCTTCGCTTCAATTACCAAATCCCGAACGGTTAAATCGCCGTCTCTCCATAAGAACGTCTCGCCGCCGCAGAAAAACAGGATTCGGACTCCCATATCGTATAAAGTCTGCATTTCTTTTTTGATTTGGGCGAAAGGATGCATGATTGCCGTAATGTTGTTTACGGAGCAATGCTTGCATTTCAGATTGCAACGGTCCGAGACGATGACGGTGCCGAGAATGGGGTCTTTTTTCTTGAAAAGAACCGTTTTTAGCCAAAATTTGGCGAAGTATAAAAATGACGATGTTTTCATGATTCACAAATTTTTTTTGTTATATGTCTTATTATATAAAATTTCGCAGAATAAAAACATGTTCTGCAAGGTCTTTTTTTTGCGTGTAAAATAAAGAACGGTAATAATTACTATATTCCCAGTATGGTTCGTAAATTTCTCCTCTGTTTTCACGATTTCAGTGTCTGGAATTACCAGGATGTAATCCCGGTTCTTGAAGAACTCAAGGAATTGGTGGGGGCTCCCTTTAGCGTTTTGGTTATTCCCGATACGGAGAATGCGCCGATGGAGACAATCGATGGTTTTCGTGCGGCTTTGGGGCGTTTAAAGTTGGAGGGGTTCGAACTTGCTCTGCATGGTTTCAAGCATAAGGCTGAGTTCAGCCAGGGGCGCAGTTATGCCGGGCTTATCGGGATGAACTTGACGTCTGGTGAAGCGGAGTTTGCGGGACTCAGTGAATACGAATCGTGTCGACTTTTGCAGGCGTCCCTCGGGGCGTGGAAAAAATTGTTTGCTGACGAAAATGGGGATGCGGAAATGCCAGTGGCCTTTGTGCCGCCGACGTGGTTTAGCAACAAGTTCTTGCCGGGACAGGTTCGTGCCGCAAAAATGTTGTACGAGGACCGCTTTTCGATGACGACTGTCAATGGAGTCCGTTATTCGTCCCCGGTGGCAAGTTTTGCGGGCATCCCGAAAGTGACGGAAAATGCAGCGTTTCTTTATGCAGAAGGAATCCTGAAATTTCCGTTTGGAGTGCCCCGTATTGCTGTCCATCCGGTTGATTTTCCTCGTTTGAACGGCAGAATACGCAATCTTGTTCGTCTTGCGCTTGGCTGCAACCGTCGCCTGGTATTTTATCGGGAACTCTAGATTTTTAAATTCCTGGAACGATGATTTCTTTAGTCGTCTTCCGTTTCATGTCATCGACAATTTGGACCGTCAGCACTTCGCCTGCTTCGGGGAGCGCGCTCCCGAGGACGATGATTTCGCGGGGTTCGGAGTCGTACTCTGCGGCAATCCACTTGTTTCCATATTTGACGGTGATGGCATTCCCGTCCGGAATCCCTGCGTATCTGGAATAAATTGGAATTTTGAGGGCGAGCTTAAGTTCACCTCCGAAGAACGATTCGGACAAGTAGGGGAGTCCAATTGTAATTCCTTCGTTGTCAGAGATGCTTGCAATGTCCCTGAGTTCGTTTGTCGTGGCGCACCGGCTCTTGGTGCCGGTTTGCTTGTCGAAATAGAACCATCTGCGCGTCGTTTCGCCGAGCCAGTAAAGCGGGGCGGGATTGTTCGGGTTTTCGATGCAGACGTTCCACTTGCCGTAGAACTGCATGCCTTTCGGATGGAATTCGAAAAAGTTGACGCTGTCGGTCTGGTTGCGCGTGACGGCGAGGACTCGGAGGGATGTGTCGCCTACGGCAGGAATGCCCGAAATTTTTTGCGATATTTTCACGTCGCCGATTTGTGTGTGCCAGTTGATGCTGTTCTTGTACTTGCCGTAAGGGAATAACGCTATCAGTTCGTTCACGCTACGGCCTGTACCTGTTGCTTGTGCGCTCGCACTGTATCGGATAAATTTTGTTTCGGGGAATGTCTCGACGATTTTTCCGATGGGAGTCGGTTTGCTATGGTCGAATATCTTGCAGAGGTCCCCGTTGACGGTACGTTCATTCTGGTCGAGCGCTTCGAATTTGTAGCCGGACTCGCAGCGGTAAAGATCGAGCATGCTCTTGCTGAGGAACGTATATAAAGGTGTGTTTTGGTTCTGCGTGAGCGTTATCTTCCCGTTGTTCTTGCACGATCTGTGGAAACTGAACTGGCGTTTGGTGATGTGCCCGCTAAAGTCTTCGATTTCGATTCGATATGAGGAAATGGGGCCGAGTTTCGCATTGATGTAGTGCCAGTCGCCGGCGGTGTCCGCTTCTTCGGCCCAAAGCAATTCATTGCGGATGTCTATCATTTTTTTATAGCTGAGCTCATCCATTACCTTGCTGTAAATCTTGTCGTTGTAACGCCACACTTCTAGTCGGCGGATGGCCATCGGATTTTCTTTGGGAAGTCGGCTATAGTCTGCAATTTTTATGGCCATGGACAAGTTAAATTCATTCTTGACGGGGGTCTCGACGCAACCTTCGCGTAATGCTTCGTCGGTCGTGAGGGCTATATCGTTCCCTTGCCATACGGCAATACCGAAAATTTGTGGTGCTATGGTGTCGAGGCACTTGACGCCAGCATGGCATGGAGATATGATATCGTCCTTGGTCCGGCGGATTTCGAGGTGCAGGTGCGGATTTCCGATACCCGTGCTTCCTGCGAACGTGAGCGTGTCGCCTTTACGGAAACGCACGTTTGGCTTGATGGTGACGTCATTACTCTTGGTGGCGTACTGTTTTTGGCTCACGAGTTTGTCTATGGCAGGCGTAAAACTGCTTTGATGGGCGAACACCCAGGTTTTTCCGCTTTTCCCTTCGAAGAACATTACTTTACCATAGCCGAAGGGCGAAACCTGGATTTCTTTGATGTATCCGTTTTCGGGAGCGAATATGGGCCAGCCTTCTTCCATTTGCGTGGAGTAGTCGATGCCGGCGTGGTAGCGAGTGCCTCGGTTCTCTCCAAACGAAGATGTCAAGTAGGCGTCACGCTGGAATGGATCGTACGAAAACGGTTCCACATATGATTCGGAAACTAGCTCGGCTGGCGGTGCGGTCCTTTCGGAGAAGTCTGTATTGTTGACTTTCGCGCCTCTCTGTGCTGCGATGCAGTCTTCATAGGCGAACGCATCCATTTGAGATGCATCGCAGACGGTGTCCGTGCCTGTGCCGGCATAGCAAAAAACGCTCCCGGCAATAATTATAAATGAAGAAAATTTTTTGAGCCTGTCCATAACGCTAAATAAAATACAAAATTATTATTTTATAGTCATATAACTATTTTGGAAAAATGCATTTTTTTTGCGAATGCTTCCCTGAAAAAGTTAGAAGCCCTTGGTGTTTTCGCATGTCATCGAGAATGAAATCGTGCAAGTGTATTATATGCTGCGTTGAGGCTTGCGAGTCGTGCGTTAACCAAGGAAATAAAAAAGACTCGCTTCAAGCGAGTCTTTTTAGTGGAGCTAAGGAGAGTCGAACTCCTGACCTCCTGCATGCCATGCAGGCGCTCTACCAACTGAGCTATAACCCCAAGGACGCGCACAAATATAGAATGAAATGCTGTACGTGTCAAGGGAACATTTTGAAAAAAATGAAATTTTTTTCAAAATGGGTTTGGGGTCGCACCCATAGGTCGTTTTGAGGTTTGGGCTCGGTTCCATGAAGGGAACCTTTGAGATTTTTTTTTTATGGAGTGTCGCTCAAAGGTGCGTAGCTCCGACCTCATAGCCCAAAGCCTTGCTTTAGCAAGGCGACCCCAGTGCCCTTATGCCTTCTCAATCGTGACGCTTTCGATAATCACGTCATCGTAAGGACGGTCCATGCGGTCGGTATCGACACCTGCGATTTCGTCGAGCACTTCGAAACCTTCGTAGAGTTGTCCGAAAACGGAGTAGCCGTCAGCCGGGCCCGGGCCGCACTGGTCGTGGTCCAAGAAATGCACGTTGTTGCCGTGGACGATGAAGAACTGGCTGCCGATGCTGTGCGGCATGGCGGTCTTTGCCCAGCTGAGGGCGCCGCGGACGTGGGTGAGGCGGCTGTCGTACTTGTCGCCGATGGTGGAACCCGGTCCCTGTGCTGCGTGACCGCCGGTGCCGTTTCTGCGGGTGAAGTCTCCGCCTTGGATCATGAAGTCCTTGATGATGCGGTGGAACGGGGCGCCGTCGTATTTGCCTTGCTTGGCAAGATCGATGAAGTTCGTGGCGCATTCACCGACGAGTTCTTCGAAAAGACGGAGTTTCATGGTGCCGTGGTTCGTTTTCATGATGGCGATGGTTTCGCCTGCCTGCGGTTTGTCGAGCTGATTAAAAGCCATTTGGGGACTCCTGTAGATGTGAGGTATGGGGTCGCTACGCTCTGGGCTATGGGCAAAAAATAGTTCTTGCGGCTTTAGAACATAGCATAATGTTTTGCTTATATATATAAAAAAAAGGTGTATTTTATGAGTTCCAAAAGAAAAAAGCCCCCAAAATAATCTAACTTCTACTAAAAAATACCTCAAAACGAGCGGCGCGAGTGACCTCATACCTCAGAGGGAGCGAAGCGACCGACCTGATACCTATATGAACGATAACTGCAAAAAAGTAAGCGAACTTTTAACGGCGCAGACGATGGAATTTGCGCTGGATGAAATGGCGGCGAAGATTGCGAAGATGCACCCGTCCGCTGACAATATGATCGTGCTTGGCATGGCTAGCCGCGGCATTCCGCTCGCTAAAAAGCTCACCGAGCGCCTGACCCAGAAATTTGGCAAGCCCATCGAAATGGGAAGTCTCGATGCCACGTACTACCGTGACGATTTCCACTACCGCAAAAAGGTGGCGACCGAGATGCGTTTTACCGAAATGCCTGCTTCGGTGGAAGGTAAAACCGTAATTCTCGTAGATGACGTGCTCTATACGGGCCGATCCTCGCTTGCCGCCATGCGGGCCATCTTGGATCTTGGCCGTCCGGCGGCCATCCGCCTTTGCGTTCTTGTCGATCGCGGGCACCGCGAACTTCCGATTGCCCCGGATTGTGTCGGGCTGACGGTCGAAACGGCCAAGAATCAGGAAGTCCGTGTGCTGATCGACCCGATTGACAAAGAAAATTCCGTTTATCTCGTAGAAGTGGAGGCGTAAAGTGAGCGCTTTGGAAATTAAACACTTGTTTGGACTCCGTGGAGTGTCCAAGCATGATATTCGCCTGATTTTGGACCATGCGAAACAGTTCCGCGAAATTCTCGAACGTCCGGTCAAGAAGGTGCCGAGCCTCCGTGGCATGACTGTCGTGAACTTGTTCTTCGAAAACAGCACGCGCACGCGCACTAGCTTTGAACTCGCCGAAAAGCGACTCTCCGCCGACACGGTGAACTTCGCAAGTTCGAATTCGAGCGTCAAGAAGGGCGAAACGCTCGTCGATACGCTCAGGAACATCGAGGCGATGAAGATTGACATCGTGGTCGTCCGTCATAAGGGGACCGGCGTACCGAAGTTCCTTGCGGACAACAGTAACGCGATTATCGTGAATGCGGGCGACGGCGCCCACGAGCATCCGACCCAGGCGCTCCTCGACATGCTGACGGTCGAAGAAAAACTCGGAACGCTCGAAGGCAAAAATGTTACAATCATTGGCGATATCCGCCACAGCCGCGTGGCCCGCAGTAATCTCTGGGGCATGACGACTATGGGTGCCCATGTGACGCTTTGCGGACCATCGACGCTTGTCCCGCGCAACACGGACCTCATGAACCACGTGACGTGGGAGCCGGATGTGAAGAAGGCTGTCGCGAACGCCGATGCCATTATCGCTCTTCGTTTGCAGAAAGAACGCATGGACGACGCACTCCTTCCGAGCATGCGCGAATACCGCAACACGTTCGGCATTACGCAGGAACTTTTGGACTGCGCTAAGGACAAGGTCATCATCATGCATCCGGGTCCAATCAATCGCGGGTATGGCCGTTCTCTTCCTTTTGGCTGGAGGTCGCAACAATGAAAATGCGTAAACCTTGTAAGGGTCGTCTTGTGAATGTCGTTCTGAAAAATGCAAAGCGCTGGAACGGCAAGTCTTTTGAACTAGAGCGTGAAGCTCGCCTCAATGCATGCGATGGCGCAGAAACGGTTGAATTTGACTGCAATGGCGCTCTTGTGATGCCTGCACTCTTCGGCCTTGGTCTTGATTTTATGGAACCGCTTCGCGATGACGTCTATACGTTTGCAGACGGCTTTGAAGCCATGCGCAAGGGTGGCTTCTATGGCGGCCTTTACGAAAGTGCGGCAAACCCGATTGACGATGCGGATAAGTTTACAGCGATGGTCAACCGCTTCAAGACGGAAGAACTCGGCGGCAAGGACTTTGAAATAAAGTTCCTCGGTGCTTATAGCAAGGGTTTCGGGACGGATGGTTTGGCTGAAATGGTCGAACTGGCTGAGGCGGGTGTTGCTGGTTTTGGCGACGGTAACGCCGCGATTCCGCATTCCAGGTTCCTTCGCTTGGCGATGGAGTATGGCAAGATGACGGGCAAACGCTTCTTCTTCCAGCCGATGGACAGGACGCTCCGCCATAGCGGCTGCGTTCACGAAGGCGCTTATTCCGACATGCTCGGTATGAAGGGCATTCCGCGTATTGCGGAAACGATTGCCGCTTATACGATTCTTGAAACGGCGAGATTCTTGCAAGTGCCAGTGCATCTCAAACAAGTGACATGCGGCGAAACGCTGGATCTTGTCTGTCGTGCGCGCAAGGCGGGAATCGATGTCACGTGCGACGTAGGACTCTACCATTTGCTGTTGGACGATTCCTGCCTCGAAACGTTAGATTCTGCTTACCATATTCTTCCGCCGATCCGTTCGGCGGCGGACCGCGAGGCCCTGTGGCAGGGCGTCGAGGACGGAACGGTGAACGCTATCAGCGTAAGCCATACGCCGGTGCTCCGTCAGGATACGGTCGTGAATTTCGAGGATTCTGTGCCGGGCGCACTTTCTCTGGAAGTCGCACTTCCTGCAATTTGGAATAAACTTGTGGAACGTGTGGGCGAGGCTCGTGCCATCGAACTTTTCTCGACCGCTCCGGCTCACCTTGCGGGTGCAGACTCTGCTCATGACAACGTTGTCGTATTTGCTCCAGATAGACCGCACGTGGTCGTCGAGAGCGATTTTGCCGGTCATGTCTGCAATTCTCCGCTTATGGGGAAGGAACTGCCGTCGTCCATTCTTGCCACTTACATCAACGGTGTCTGGACGGCTCTCTAGTCAGGTAAGTGCCGATGTCTAGCGTGCTTCATGAAGTCTGGAAATTGTTCCAGTATTATATACTTCCGGTTCTTCCGTTGCTGGCTCTTGTGCTGATTGAAATTCAGCTGATGTACTACCGTCGCGAAAACGAAGTGATGTTTGGTACAGATGCCTTTAACGAAAAAATCAAGGCGTTCGAGTTTACGCCCAAGGAAGTGCGCACTTTGGAAAAATTGGTACGAACGTCCAAGTTCGAGAACAAGGATGCCGTGCTGAATTCTTCTGGACTTTTTGAAGCGGCTGTCGATGAGTTTTACCGTATTCGTAATGTGCTTTCCGTCCGTGACGAAACGCTCGAGGCGGTAGCGTCCCTCAGACGCAAGATGGACTTCACGGGCTCCAACCCGCTGACGATGGTTTGCTCGACAAGGCAGTTCAACGTGGGCGACCGTGTTGATTTGGTGTTCGAGGACCATGGGGTCCTGAAGCGTTCCGTCATTGTCGATCGTTCCGAAAAATCCTGGAGCGTTTCCATTGATGCTTCTGGCCTGATGGTAAAGACTTTGGTGGGAATGCGCGTGCTTGTCCGCTGGACCCGCATGAACGACGCCGTCTATTCGGTTAGGCTCCCGGTACTTTCGGCAACTTCCGAAAAGATTATTTTCAACCATAGCGAAAAATTGGACAAGGAACAGCTGCGTAAGTGGGTTCGTGCTCTTGTCGATTTCCCTGTGGAGGCCCGGTTCAAGGATGGAAAGACGTGTTCGGGCATGCTTTATGACCTTTCGGCTGGTGGTATTCTGCTTGGACTCCCGGAAGACTGCAAGTCGGACCAGCAGTTTTCCATCACTTTTGAGCTTCCGACGTTTGGTGTACAGAATGTGGATGTGAAGGTCCTGAACAATTTAGGGCATCGTAACCCAAAATTTCCACAATATTATTCAATTTCTGCCGTTTTTACGGGGGCATATGCGTGGACTCAGGAGCGCGTATTGCAATATATATTTGAGGTAAATCACAAAAACAAGCCCTCAAAGGTAAAAAAAATGCCCGAAAAAGCCCCTACGGCTTAAATTTCGATGATTTGGTGATTTTTTTCGCTTGACATTCGATGTTTATAAAAGTAGAATTTACATAGTATTGTTTCCTATCGGAGTATAATTTTGGCTTTAGGTTTAATTGCTAGAATTCGCGGAGAGCGTGAAACTGTTGGCATTGATGTGGGCCATTACAGCATTAAGTATGTAAAGGTCTATCATGACGCGAACGGAAAAAGGATTGTACGCGAAATTGATTTGGAACCCGTGCCTGCGGGCTCCATCATCAATGGTCTCATTCAGAGGCGTGAATCCGATGATATGGCTCTCGAAAAAGGTGCGAAAAAAGAGAAGGACGGCTTCGACATGCTTGGCGAGGCTTTCTCCAAGTTAATGCTTCGGCATCCGATTGACGAAAATGTGGATGTTGTGGCTTCAGTGAACTGCGGTGCCGGAGAGGGGGGCGTGCTAGTCGATCGCCTTTCGATCAAGGTCCCGAAGAATGGCAACGAAGATGCCATTATCGTTCAGACTGCTCAGTCCCGTCCGCCGTTCGATGACCAGGACAACGTCCTCGACTATGAAGTTGTCTCTCATGAAGGCGATGAAGTCAAGGTAAATGTGGTCGCTGCGAAAAGCGCTATGCTCGAATCCTGGGCGCAGTTCTTTACGCGCAAGGGCATACGACTTTCGGCGCTGGATGTCGATATTTTCGGCTTGCTGAATTCGTTTGTCATGACCGCTTCGGAAGAAGACCGCAAAAAGACGACCGCCATATTCAATATTGGCGACAACAAGATGAGCGTAGGCTTTATTCAGGATGGTGCGTTCCATTCGGTGCGTTCCATGAATGGCGGTTCGCTGAACGTTATTATAAACAAACTTACGTCCAGCCTTGACGTGCCTGCTGAAAAATGCCATGAAATGTTCGAAAAGAACGACTTGAAGGTCATCGAGGGGGTTGCTATTTCCGTTCTCGAAGATGCCATGCAGGTTGCCTTTGAAGAACTGATGTCGCAGATAACGTTCGGTATCCGCTATTTCTCTTCTGCCGAAGACGCTCGCCCGCTCGAAAGAATTTTGATCGGCGGTGGCGGTGCCGCGGTTCCTGGACTTTTGGACTACATTGCCGAAAAGACCGGAATCGAGACGGATACGGTGAATCCCTTCCGCTCCGTGGAATGCGATTCCAGCGTTGTCGGTAAGGATGGCATATCTATTGCCTTGTCTAACATTTACGCCCCGGCTTTGGGACTTGCAATGAGGAAGTTCTAATGGCTACGAAGAATAGTAAAAGCTCCAAGAAGGCGCTCGCGATTACCATCAACCTTTTGCCTGGCGAACATCGCAAAAAGCAAACGGATTTGACATGGGTGACCGACCGACGCATTGTCTGGCCGACGGTCATATTTATTGTCGCTGTGTTCTGTGCTGTGTTTGTTTATGCATACACCGTGGAAACCATTTCCAGTTTGGAAGCGGAACTCCAGTCCGTGCGTGCAGCTGTCGATCGTGAACGCCCGTTGCTTGTGAAGATAAGTGAACTTGAGAAAAATCAGGCCGTTATCAATACGAAGATCAATGCGCTCAAGTCCATCCAAATTAACAAAAAACGCTGGGTGGTGCTGTTCGAAAATATTTCTTCTGTACTTCCGCCGAACATGTGGCTTACGAGTGTTGGGCAGGTGAGCGAGTTCAACCTCGAAATGAAGGGGACCACATTTGACTTTTCCGAAGTGGCGGAATACATGGTCAAGCTCGAAAAACAGGTTAGCGTCGATAAGGTCTCGTTGGTTACAATATCTACGATGAAGGTCGATGGCGACGAGGCTTACAGCTTTACACTCAAGGTCGTGCTCAAGCGTGACTTTGGAGAGGAGGGTTGATCATGGGTAACCTCAATGTCGATTTGAAAGACAAGAAGAATGTCTATGCGATTGTCATGACATTCATTATCCTGTTGCTCGCCTATTGCGTCTATACGTACGTGTGGGATCCGTTTGTTGCCGAGGAACAGAATTTGCAGACCCAGTTGACATCTGCGCAGAACGAACTCAAGAAGATTGAGTCCAAGAGACACCGCGTTGCGGAACTCGAAATGCAGCTTGCCCAGGCCGAAAAGGATTTCCAGAAACTGAAGGAAATGTTCCCGGAAGAAGAAAAGGTGCCGATGCGCTTGCAGGACCTCTATTCCGTGCTCCGCAGTTCTGGTGTGCAAATCCAGAAGTTCAATCCGGAAGGTCGTTCCGAAAGGGAACACTATATCGAGAATCGTTATTCCATTGCGGTCAATTCGGGATACCACATGCTCGGTTACCTGTTCGCGGAAATTGCGAACTTCAACTACCCGACGGCCATTACGAACTTGAAGCTTTCGCGCTACTCGGGCATCGCTGCCGAAGTGCAGAAGGCTGAAACTCACGGTTGGACGCCGATTACCATGTCGGTGAACTTCAACTTGACCACTTATACATCCAAGAAGGTTGGCAAATAATGAAATGCAAGTTCCTTCTTATGCTGTTATCTAGTGCCGTGGCTTTGCAGGCCGCGCTGATTAAGGATGTCCGTCTTGATTGTGGCGCCAAGGATTGCCAGATGGTTTTCCAGTTTGCTTCCGACAAGAATTTGCCGACGTTCTTCCAAAAATACGATGACGCCTCGAAAAAATTGACGGTCGGTTTCTCCGAATCGGATTTTGCCCTTGGCGTCGGAAATTTCGATGTCGATCAGTCCGCTTCGCTGGTACGTTCCATGAGGGTTTTCAAGGAACCGTACCGTGGCATGAATTTCTTGAAGATTGAAATGCAGGTGGGCCCGTCCATTACGACTGACAAGAACGCCATAGCGCTCGATAAGTCGAACTTCCTCCTGAAATTCGGGACAAAGAATGGCAAGTCCTGGGTGCTTTCTAAGTTGTTTGCAAACAAGAAGGCTGCTGCCGAGAAGGCTCTTCGCGAAGAGGAAAAACGCCTCGCAGCCGAACGCAAGGCTGCCGAAAAGCAGGCCTTGTTAGACCGCAAGGCCGCCGAAAAAGCCGCCCGCGAAGAGGCCAAGCGTCTCGCTGTCGAGCGCAAGGCTTTCAAGCAGAACAATTTCTCGAATGCTCCTGCGGCGTCGGCCCTTTTGCCCGGCCTGAAGGAAATGACTGTGCTCATCGGTTCCGGCATGGAACAGTTCCGCCTGGTGGCCGATACGCGTTTGAGTATAGATAAAGTTTCCAGCGTGAGCGGTGCCTACGTGATTACCGTTTCCATGCCTGGCCCCCAGAAGTCCCCGGTATTCAAGGTGAGCGCTGGCTCGCTCGTGAAGTCCGTGTCCTGGGACGTCAACGGTCTCAATATCCAGCTTGCGGTGGGAGCGAAGCCTGTCATTTTGGTGCAGGAAGGCGCCCTCATCTTGCAGACTGCCGAAAATGCAATCCGCCGCGACGGGTTTATCTTCTGGAGCGCACGCCCGAACGGAATCTATGTGCGCGACTGGATGAAGTCCCCGGAACGGGCTCCCGAGTTCTCTGACTTTGTCAAGAGTTACGAGAAGGACAGTAAAAAGCTTGTTTCCAGCGCACAGACGTTCCACTTGCGCCCCGTCGTGCGCGAACTCATCGTCGTTGCGGACGAAACGGAATTCTATGCGGCTCCGAGCGAAAAAGCTCAGGTCATGCAACGTGTTGTTTTTGGCGATCGTCTCGTGAACATGGACTTGAACGGACTCTACCGCAAAGTGCAGGTGGGTAACAAGATTGGCTATGTCAACAGGCGTGCCGTCAGTTTCTCCGATGAACTTTCTGCTGTGCAGATGGAACGCCTCAAGAAAGTCGATCAGGAACGCGGCGAAAAGCTGACGCAGGGCATGAAGCCTATCGGAAGCGCGCTTGACGAACTTTACGAAGACCGCGTGACCTACAGTTCTTTCGGTCGTCGTGACCCGTTTGTTGAAATCAAGGGCTTGGTCGAAGAAGGTATCAACATCGACCAGGTTGAATTGGTGGGTATCATTTGGGAAGCCGAGGAGCCGGTGGCCATCCTCGTTGAAACCAAAAATCCGGGCGTGTCTTACACCGTCAAGGAAGGCGATAAGATCATGAACGGAAAAGTTCTTAAAATCACACAAACTGATGTGCTCTTCTTGATTCAAGAATTCGGGGTGAGCCGTCGCTACTCTATGGGTCTTCCCGATAAATTTGGGGGTCAAAAGTGAAAAAGCTGACTAAAATTCTGACGGTTCTTATTATGGTGGCAAGCCTTGCTACCGTGTGGGCGGCTCCTGCCGAGGGTTCTGTTGCCCCGAATAAGAAGTTGTATGACTTTAACTTCGTCAACATGGATTACGAGGCCGTCTTCCGCTCCGTGTCGGTGATTGCCGGCGTGGATATATTGATTGCTCCCGATGTCAAGGGTAAGATTAGCTTGCATGTTACAAAGAAGACCTGGCAAGAAACGCTGGACATTATTTGTAACATGAATGACCTCACGTGGGTGATTCAGGACAAGTACATTGCCATCCAGCGCTTGAGTACTTACCAGGCCAAGCAGAAGAAAATTGCAGACGAAGAGAATATGGCGGAACAGACGGCTCCGCTTGTCCGTAAGAACTTCCAGGTGCATCACGCCAAGGCCGATGAACTTGTCAAGGTGCTCGAAAACATGAAGTCGAACCGCGGCAAGATTTCTGTCGTAGAACGTACGAACTCCATTATCGTGTATGATACGGAAAGCAGAATCGAGCAGATGGGGAACGCCCTTACTGAACTTGACGTAGAAACGCTCCAAATCATGATTACTGCAAAACTCGTGGTCGTGAACAGCGAACTTGCCCGCGAACTCGGCGTCGATTGGACGGCTGCGGTGGGTACCGCCACGCTGACTCCGGGAATGGCTTCTGCCGGGACTGGGGCTACGGCGGGCTCCAGCAGAATCAGCGGCGCTATCCGCTCCTTCCCGAACGGAAAGGGAACTTCTCCGGCGGTGGGCAACGCAAGTACAGCCATTACGGCAAGCCTCCTCGACAACAACTTGCAGATTGCAATTTCGAACTTGATGGGTGACGCTTCGACCGAAGTGCTCGCCTCTCCGCAGGTTTCCACGCTCGACAACACCGAAGCTCGCGTGTTCATGGGTGACCAGGTCTCAATCCGCGTGATTGACGACAGCGGTGAATCTTCGACCAAGATGGTGGAAACCGGTATTAAGCTCACTGTGACTCCGCATGTCACGGGCGACAACCGCATCTTGCTTGACCTTTATCCGCAGAACAACTCTTACGGCTATGACGAAAAGGGCGAAATCGTGATTTCGACTCAGGAAGCAAAGACCAAGGTTGTCGTGGCTGACGGCGAAACGGTCGTGATTGGCGGCCTTACCCGTAACGAGAACACGGAAAGCGAAAGCGGCATTCCGTTCCTCAAGGACATTCCGCTTCTCGGAAACCTCTTCAAATACACGCGTAAGTCCATCACGAAGAAGGATCTCGTGATTTTCGTGACGCCGAGAATTATCCGTAATTACATCGGCAACATTCCTATATCCGAGAAGTCCGAAGAAACTTCTAGTGTCGCCGCCCCGGAACTCAAGCCGGTCGAAGAAGCTCCGGCTGCAGCACCGGGCGAGACCCCTGAAGCTCCGGTCCCGGAAAACACGCACGACGACAGTTGGAATCAGTAAATTCTTTGCCGGACTTAACGTCCGGCATTTGCTTTTGAGAATGTGAAAACCCTGGCTTGGCTGATGTGAACCCCGAAAGTTGGACACAACTTTCGGGGTTTTCATGTATATGAACTGAACCCCAAAAGTTGGATGGTTTAAAGTTGGGATGAAACATCATAATGAGTCCGGTATTGTGCCGGGCTCATTTCTTTTAGAGGCTGGTTGAACGTCTTTTGGCGAAAACTCGCGAATTTTGGCCGCGCAAAGGTGGCTTTTTGCGAAAAAGTGATACCAAAAATCAAAAAATTGGTGTTTTGGTATCATTTTTTATGAATAAATTAAACGTTTTGGGGAGGAAATGTAGGGTTTTCGGGTAGGGTGTGATACCAAATGGAATAAAAATTCGTGTTTGGTAGCATAAAATCGATTCATTTCTGCAAAAGTATGATAGACAAAGTAAAAAATATGATACCAAATCAGCAAAAAAAAGAAATTTGGTAGCATAAAATCGTAAAAAACGCAAAAATTCTGTGCGAACGTGCATGACTGCGCGGATTTTCCGCACGACAATTAAGCTTGCCGCACGACGATTGAACTTACTGGACTAGGTTGGGCTTACCGCACGACGAGGGCGGCGAGGGCGAGTTCCTGGCTCATGCGGGTGGGGCACTTGCCGCTTTTCATTTCGTAATTGAGGTCGGCGAGGCGGCGCAGCACGCGGATCAGGAGCGGCTTACGCCAGCGGCGGCAGCATTCGGCGGCTTGGCCTTTCTTGACGAACATGTAGTAGTTCTTGCCAATTTTCTTGGCCGCTTCTTCGGGTGAAACGCCCTTTGCGGTAAGCGAGGCGTAGTTCAAGAGCGAGAGCGCATAGCTGTAGAGCGTGTTGGAAATGCGGATGGCATCCACGCCGCTATTCAAAAGTTCGTTCAGCTTCTGGACGTAGGCCTTAGCATCTTGCATCCCGAAGAATCCTTCAATTTCGTAGGTGGGGATGTCGCGCTGGGAGACGACCATCGTTTTCACGAGGTCGAGGGTAATCTTTTTGCAGTCCGGTGCGTAAAGGAGAATTTTATCGACTTCTTCGCACACGAGCTTGGTGTCGTTGCCGAGTGCTTCGGCGAGGTATTGCGATGCCGCAGGTTCTATCGCCTTGTTGAAGTGCGTCGGGACGACGGCGGAAATCCAGTCGGCCATTTCGTATTGCTTCGGCACGTCGTACTTTTCGACTTTGCAGACTTTCGAGAGCGCCTTGTAGAGTTCGCTACTGGCGAGGAGCGTCTCGAAGTCAAAGAGCACTTTGCCGCTTGCTGCGTGAGGGAGCCATTTGGCGATTGCCTTGCAATCGTCTGTTTTCATGGCCTCGGCTTTGCGTACGACGATGACCTGTTCCGGCGAGAACATCGACACGGAATCGCACGCTTCGATGATGACATCGGAGATGGAGGCGATGTTTGTGTCGGTGGCGTACAGCACCTGCTTGGCCATCGGATCGGAAATCCGGTCGCCAAGAGTTTCAGCGAGGAATTTCTCGATTCGCTTGTCCTTGCTGAACTGGTCTTTGCCGATGAGCGTTACGAACATGGATTGTTAAGTTGGATTACTTGAAATCGATGATTTCGAACTGGTTCTTGCCTTTGGGCGTCACGACTTCGACGACATCGCCGCGCTTTTTGCCCATGAGGGCTGCGCCAATCGGGCTCTTGAAGCTGATTTTGCCGTTGAGGGCGTCGGCTTCTTCGGGGGAGACGAGCTGATAGACGATATCGCGCTTGGTCTTTAAATTCTTGGCCGTAACGGTGGCACCGAACTTGATGGTGTTGGAATTCGTATCAAAAGCAATCACCTGGGCACGGGCGAGCTGGTCCTGGAGTTTCGGCATTTCGATGTTGTCGATAGCGGCCAGGCGCTCCTTGGCGGCGTGATATTCTGCGTTTTCGCTCAAATCGCCTTGTGCACGGGCATCAACTAATTCTTGAAGTACGCGGGGACGTTCAACATTTTTTAAATTTTCAAGGTCCTTAACGAGCTTGTCGTAAGCCTCTTGTGTAAACATGATCTTTTCCATGCTCTATAAGGTAAAAATTTTA
>CADCDO010000006.1 GCA_902800345.1 Fibrobacter succinogenes | reverse complement strand
AAATGCGAAATTTTTCGTATAACGAGTCTGTAGTAGAAATGCCACTGGCTCCTTCGACTACGCTCAGGATGACACTTCTGGCAGCATGGATCCTTCAGCATTTGGCTTCAGGATGACGTTAATGGGAATGGAGATTCCAGCACAAGGCCGGGAAGACAATGTTGGAGTTACTTCTTGTCGCGGATGCGGGCGTAGAGTGTTTCGGCTTTTTCGGTATCGCCTGCGTTTGAGAAGATGTGACCGACGTTTTCGGCACCAATGCGGCCCTGGGAATTGCCTGCACGCCAAGCCTTCATGTAACATTCAAACGCTTCGTCGTAGCGTTTTTGCGTAAAGTAAATTTGTCCCAAGTCGAGATTCAAGTCAGCAATCCCTTTCTTGTGGCGGAGGCCTTCTTCGAGCGTGAAAATCGCCATCCACGGGGATTCATTCTTGACGTACATCTGTGCGAGATAGCGGCGAGCCGAAACATTGTCGGGATCCATCATGATGCCGTTTTCCATTTCATTGAGCGCAAGCCGCGTAGAATCCATGCTGCGGTAGTAATACGAAAGCGTGTAATGCACGTCGGCGCCAGCAGTCGCTGTCATCTGGAGCGCATTCTTGAGTGTCTTCACTGCATATTCGTAATCGCCAAGCTTTTCATAGACTTCGGCAAGGCCGTACCAAGCATCCATGCGGTCCGGGTTTAGCGCCAGCGCACGTTCAAAATGCTTTTGGGCAAGCGTCCAGTCGCTGCCTTTCATATAACATTCCGCAAGGGCAAAATGGATGTGGTCCGTTTCCGTCCCGAGTTCAATCGCACGGTTGTAGGCGACAATCGCATCGCTCGGAGATTCGGCGAGGTAGTACAAATCGCCGAGAAGCATCCAAGCCTTCACAAAGTCCGGGAGGAGTTCAACGGTGCGCTTGTACGCAACCATCGCGACTTCTTTTTTGCCGAGCTGCACAAGGGCATTGCCCAAGTTGAACCACGCAAACGGCTCGTAACGGCCATCGTCAATCGCAGCACGGTAATACTTCACCGATTCCTTGTAACGCCCCTGATCGTAAAGCTCGTTCGCCTTGAAGAAGAAATCATCAGCAGCAAAGCAGTTTAACGGCAAGAGTAAAAACAGTAGGAAGTAGGAAGTAGGAAGTAGGAAGTGTTTCTTAATAGAAAATGCACTGGATTCTTCGCTACGCTCAGAATGACGACATAACGAAAAGATTTTTGTAATTGTAGCCGTAAGCACGCTTCGCTTTGGGGTATGGGCAAAAACAGCTCCAGCTTTATAGCCAAGCATTTCCATCAAGCGACGCCCAAAGCCTTGCGCACGCAAGGCGAGCTCATACCTCATACCTGACAACCTATTTGACAAACCGGAACTCCTTTGTAGCTTTCTGTGCTACTGGGAAGCCGCGTAACTGCGCCGGTGAGAACTTCCACTGGCGAATAGCCTTGAGTGCTTCGACATCAAAGCCATAGCCCGCCGGATCCTGCGTCAGCACCTGAGCCTGCGAAACATCGCCGTTCACATCAATCACAATAAACACTTTCACGTAGCCCGATACGCCCATTTTCCTTGCGCGGTCCGGGAACTTCGGCTGGATTTCACGCAACACTTGCGCCTGTTCATCCACTTCGCCCGCCTCGTAAATCACGTTTTCCATATTGCCGGCATCCACGGCGACGCCATCGCCAGCGGCACCACGCGCAAGCGACAAGTCCATCTGGAAATTCTGGCTGCGGGACACGCCCATGTGCGCCGAGACCTTGAACGTGTTCGGAGTCGCCACCGTGCGGATAATCTTCTGCTTCACTTCGGGCTTTTTCTCGCTCACGAGAACTTCCACTTCGGTCACTTCTTCGAGGACCTTTTCGGACTTGGCGCCCTTATCAAAGAACAGCACATTGATGACCGGAATCGCAAGGAAGAACACCGCACCCACGACAAACGAGAGCACGAACGCCACCGGAAATCGAAAATATTTAGCACAAAAATCAAGCATGGATTTAGACGAGAGACGATAGACGATAGACGATAGATGGAGAGCCAGAAAAGACGAGAGACGAGAGACGAGAGACGAGAGATGATTTTTTCAAGAAAAAAAATTGCATTTGCATAAAGCGGGGCGTTGCGGGGGCGGCGATTGAGCCCCTGCTAGAAGGGGTAGCGAGTAACAAAGTACGAGCGAGGGGAAGGCATTCCCCATTCCTCTCGTCTTTCGTCTGTAGGAGCGAAGCTCCGTTCTTTCGTCTAACCATCACTCCTCCTTATTCGCGGAGATGGAGACTTTTCTCACCTTCGCCAAGTTGCATTCATCGAGGATGTCGACGACGACTCCGTTGGGAGCGTCACGGTCGCTCACGATAATCACCGGGCGGTCCGGCGCTTCGGCCATCATCTGGCGGAGCACGGTCTGCAAAGTCGAGAGGTTCACCTGCGTCTCGTTGATGTGGATGGTCCCTTGACGGGTGACTCCAATCAAGATACTTTCCTTCGCGAGTTCCTTCGCGGTACTCGCTTTCGGCTTCGTCACATCCACGCCCGTTTCGCGCGTGAACGTCGAAGTCACGATGAAGAAAATCAAAAGGATGAATACCATGTCGAGCATCGGCGAAACGTCTATGCCGTTACCGCTTCTCGAACGTTTGCGTATAAAACTCATTCAACCTCCTTGGCAAAGCAGCGTTCTTCGAACTTGAGCGCTTCGCTCCAGGCAAAATCACCAATAGAATCCACTCGTCTTTCGAGATAGTTATAAACTAACATCAACGGGAAAGCGACAAGCAAGCCCGCCTGCGTCGTGAGGAGCGCTTCGGAAATACCATCCGCCAAGAGCACCGGGTTTCCAAAGCCAAACTGCTGGATAGTCTTGAACGTATGAACCATGCCGGAGACCGTTCCCAAGAGCCCAAGCAACGGAGCGATTTGCGCACATGTCACAATCGTCTTGAGCGACTTCGAAAGGCTTACATCCAAGCTATGGCGAGTTGCTGTCATGGCATTACGCACGGCCACAGGGCCTTCGTTGCGGTACTTGCGCACGTTTTCGACCAACGCACGGAAATAGCCAAAACGACGTTTGTTCAAATTTGCGAATGCCGCTTCTTCGCCCACCGAATCCAAGTCCTTGAAGAACTTCGTGGTCGAACGCCCTTTCAGCATAAGGTAATAGCCAAATCGTTCAAACATCAAGAACCAGCCCAGCCACCCAATCAGGAATAGCGGGAGCAGCACCCAGCCGCCGCGCAGCAGGATGCTCATGGTCGCTTCGATGACGGAATATTCGTCCATTAATCCTTTTCCTTGATCCAAATAGCGTTAAGCACGGCAAGGCCAGTCTTTTCCATGCGGGTGCGGACTGAATCTGCGATGTTTACGAGCAACGTATGCAAAAGTTGCAACGGAATAGCCACGATAAGACCAGCTTCCGTCGTCACGAGAGCGATGGAAATGCCGCCAGCCAAAAGTTTCGGGTCGCTCGTGCCGTGCATGGTGATGACATTGAAAAGTTCAATCATACCCATAACGGTACCCAAGAGACCGAGGAGTGGAGCCGTCACCGCAAACACGGAAATCCAGCTGAGTCCCATTTCAAGTTTCGGCACTTCGCCAGCAAACAAAACTTCGAGAGATTTTTCGGCACTCGCACGGTCCTTGAATCTTTTGCCGAGCACAGCACGCAACACCTTACCCACTTCGCCGTGAGCCTTTTCAGATTCAGCAGTTGCTTGTTTCAAGTCACGCACTTCGAGAGCCTTCACCGCCCTACGAGCGCCAAAACCACCAAAGCCCAAAACGAGGAGCCAAACAAAACGCACGAGGAAAATCAAAAGACCGAGAATGAACAAAGCCGCAATCGGGTACATCAAGATTCCGCCGTTGTGGAAGAACTCCGCAAAGTCTTCTTTCCACGTGGTTTCTTGATGGTTCGCCAGTTCGCTCGAGAGTTCCGTGCTGAGAAGCACATCGACAGGCACCATCACAAAGGCGGAATCGTTGGCGCCAGCAAAAGCCTTCGCCACGTTCTTTCGCATTTCGGGAGAGAGATTTTCTTGCCAGCTGTAAACGCGCTTCTTTTCGCCGGCCACTGGGAGCATCAAAGCCGACGGATGGAAACCGTTGATGTCGGTGACTTTTGCCATTTGCATCGCAAAGAGGCCGCCCAAACGCATGCGGTCCCCTTCGGCAACGGAGCTGCCGAACACAAGGTCCGCCTTTTCAGTGCGAACTTCGCGCGTAAACTTCATTTCTTTTTTAGCGACTTCAAGCATCGCACGAGCAATGCGGAGAGGGTCGTCCCTGTAAAGGCCCATTTCTTTCTTGACTTTGTTCTGAGCCTCGATGCGTTCAGTCATCTTGAAGGGAACACCCTGTTCCTGGAACTTCGCGAGCATTTCCAAGCGTTCCGGGCCAGCCGCAAGCGAAAGGTATTCGGCACGAGCCTTTTCGGCCTGGAGCTTGACTTGGGCCAAGTCTTCGCGGGCCACGCGCACATCTTCGAGCAAGCGGGTACGTTCGGACATCAAAGCATCGACGCGTTCCTTGCCGAGCTGGTACTTGTCATTAAAAAGTTCGCGTTCCTTGTTGAACGTTTCGCGGTCTTTCCAGCGGGCAGCGACAGCCATATCGCGCTTGCGACGGGCTTCTTCAAGGTCCGCCTTGGCACTGTTGAGTTCGGCACGTTTCTTGACAGCATCGACGGTTACGTTCTGCTGCGCAAAAGAAGCCGGAGCGAACACAGCGAACGCGGCAATCAGCAAAGGCAACAAGAAAAACGCTCTGGATCCTTCGTCCCTACGGTCCTCAGGATGACGTAAACAAACAATCTTTTGTCGTTCGACACTCGTCTTTCGTCTTTCGTCTTTCGTCTTTCGTCTAAACATTAGTTAGCCTCCTTCGGGAAAGATACCGGGATAGTGACAAGCCTTGGAGCAGTCTTTCCTTCGGCGACCTTCATCACGTCCTTGAGAATCGTGCGCATAGAAAGGTCTTCGGAAACATTCTTCCAAGCGTAACCATCGGCAGCCCTCGTAAGGAACAACACGTCATTACCATCGTTACTGACAAAAACCGAAGCAACGGCGCCATAGCGCAAATAAGTTCCGGCGACGTTACGTGTATCGACCTGCAAAAAGCCCTTCCAAACTTCAGTGGTATACCCCAGGCGGATGCGGTCATAAAAGACTTCCATCGTTCGGTTCAATGCATCATCCGTTTCAATCAGGCCCTTGTGCAGCATACTTGCGATTTCCTGGATGCTCTTGACGGCTTCGTCCGTACGATAAGGGAAATCAGCCTCAAAGAAAGGAACGAGAGACTCGATGACCGACGCAAGCGAGTCCGCATACTTCGTCTTGCGGTTTTCAAAATGGCGAATAGAAGCATTCGTCTTGGTGCGCGCAGCGGAGATCTTCTTCAATTCGACATTGAGCGAATCGATTTCGGCCTTCAGCACCTTGTTCTGCGCCGACAGGTTCTGCACCTTCTTGCGACCGACTTCGACGAATTCGGCATGGCGCTTCTTTTCGGCTTCATGCATAGATTTTTCGCGGGCGGTTTCTGCCTCCACCGCCTTGATCTGGCGACGGACGCTTTCCACCGTTTCCTGAGCTACGGCAAAAACGCCGGAAAGCCCCAGACATAACAACATTTTAGGAAGGAGTGAAAATTTCATGTGCAATAAGATACAAAAATCTCACACAAAAAGTTCTTTTGCGCACCATCCAGTGCGCTTTTAATGTTAATTTAAGCGTTTTTTTGAAGAAATTCCTGGATTCTTCGGCTCCGCCTCAGAATGACGAATAGCGTATGTCATCCTGAACGAACGTGAAGGATCCAGAGCAATTTTATTGTTAATTCAAACGTTTTTACTCAACAACTTCGCCATGTCTTCGGGGTATGCGTGGCTTTCGAACACGCGGGGTTCTTTCCAATACGGGAGCTGGAGTTCAACCTTGTACGCAAAAAGCATCTGGTTATGCGCCCCAAGAACCTTGAGATCTTCATCGGTGAGTTCACCGCCCTGCGCAAGTTTCTCGTAATACGCACCATCGCGGTAATACAAGCGATCCCCCACAATCGGATAGCCCATCTCGGCCAAATGCGCCCGAATCTGGTGTTTGCGGCCCGTGATGAGTTCGGCCTCCACAAGCGAAAGTTCCGGCGCAATCTCCGGGCAATCCAAACGCCGCACGAACTTAAAGCGCGTAAAGCATTCCTTGCCATCGGCACGGTGATGCATGCGCAACCGGATCGGATCCTCCGGATCTTCGCGCAAAGGCATGTGGCACTCCACCTCGCCTTCCGGGAAATTACCACGCACGACCGCGAGATAGAACTTGCGGAGCAAAATGCGGTCTAGATTTTTCTGGAATCGCGCCGCCGTTTCTCCGTACCTTGCAAACAAGATAAGGCCACCCGTATCGCGGTCCAAGCGGTGCATCGGCGTTGCAGTTTCGGAATCAAATTCACGACGGATAATCGCCGCAAAAGTATTGTAGAAAATACGCCCCGTATGGTGCACCGGGACTCCCGCAGGCTTTGCGACCAGAATAAATTCATCGTCTTCAAAGACCGTTTCAAAATCCGTCGGCACTTCAGGTTCGCTGTAATTTTCGACGTGATAAACAACCTTGTCACCACGATGAGCAATCGTCTCCACATCAGCAGTTGCGCCATTAATCGTCACGAGCCCACGCGACAAGCGGTCAATCCAGTCCTCACGACTGTGGTATGTGAAACGGTCGCTGAGGGAATCAAGCAAAAGGCGCCCTTCATATTCCGGGCGCACCTCGCTTTCAAAGAACATATCCGACGGAGCCTTGCTCATTTTATTCCCTGTACAAATCGTGCTTGATGATATAATCGTAAACAGAGGACTCTAGTCCTTGCGGACAAACGTTGCGGTTCAACAAGAGCGACCTGCGGATTGCCGTACTGGAATAGACACCGTTAAAGCCCTGATCCGGCCCCAGCCAAAAAAGCGGGGCGTAACCATTGCGTTTATGTTGTTCCATATTCGGCTGAGGATATCCATTGCGAGCAAAAACAATCAGTTCAATATCACGTAAAAGCAAATGGCCGTTATAGTTCGTTCCATAAAAATTGAGCGGATCACGCCAATGCGGAATTCCCTCATACGTATCGGCTCCCGTAAGCAAACGGAAATTGACATCCGGGAATTTTTCCTTGAGACTCATCAAGAAAACATACGAACCACGAAAATCACCCTGCTCAATTTCCAAGTCCGAAAGCACTAAACGCTTGTCACCCGAAAAGGCAAGTTCAAGCATCGCAAAACGGTCGTCCGGACTGGCATTCAATTTTTTATCCCAACGATCCGGACTTGGCATAAACCAGACTTCATCACAAAATCCACGGTCCAGACAAGTCTTCGCCACACGCACATGGTCTTTATGCACAGGGTCGAAAGCACCGCCCAAAACAGCAACATTTTTCATTACGCAACTCGCTACGTTCAAATATTTCGAACGAATTAATAAACAAAAACAATAAACCCGACATTCATTTGGATTCGCCCACCCGAAACCCTTTTGTCCAAGAACGGGTCAAAATGTTCACGGACCCAATGGTAACCAATATCAAGCGTCAAGAATGTTCTAGCAAAAACGGCCCAGAACGTTCCAAACCCAGCGCTCCATTCATTCCACGAAACGTCTCCATTTTCGCTCAAGGCGTTCGCCCTGGAATAAGAGCCAGTCACATAAAACTCGCTCAAAATGTGCGCTCCGATATCAATGCTAAAATTTGAGTTTTCAATTTCGCTTTTTTTGCCATCATCATCTTTTTCATTATAGCTAGAGAAGCCATAACCAAGACGAATAAAAGCAATTCCCGGAAGCCACGCCCCAATCATAGGCTTAATTTCACAAACGCCTACATCGTTTCCGTCGCCAACGCCTGCACCGGAGCCAAGTCCAAAGGAGCCTCCCAAGAACAAGGGCAAACGCATATTCATCATTCCTGCGCCTACAGGCCCTTGCCCCAGCGGATTTGAAGCCGTCGGCAAAGCGCCCGAGGGGAAATTTCCTTGCGCAAACAAAGGTGTCACAGCAAGGAGCGCAAAAGCAACAGCCATCACCATGCGCACGAACATCTTTGAATAAAATGTTTTTGTTTTTTTCATTTTAAAGTACCAAAATTAGTGCAAAGGCAAAGCCTATTGCAGCATTAAAAAAGGAGTCCAATTTCGAAACAAGGTAATTTTTCTTTGAAATCGAGCCATCACGTAAAATTTGAACCAAAAGTTTATCCGAGACAAACAACGTCAATACGAATTTCAACGCAATCAACACGACAAGCCACAAGACCACATCAGAGAAATAGATCAAGCACGCATACGCCACAGAAAGACCGCACGATAAAATAAAATTGGATCTCCGCAAATCGGCACTCGTCGCCGAATTTTCTTTGGCCATACCCAAAAACGCTTCGATTTTTTCATTCACAGTCTTGAAGCTCGCTATGAACTCGGAGATATTATATCCCATCAGGATAATCGATGCAACAAGAGCGATTTTTACAACATAATCAGACATTTGGTTATTTTCCTGAATTTAAAATTCGAACATAACTTGCATAGCGAGCCTCGGAGAGTTTGCCCGATTCCACAGCAGCGCGCACAGCACAGCCCGGTTCCTTGAGATGTTTGCAGTTGCTAAACTTGCACGTAAAATGGTCGTCATCAAAAAAGCCCGGGAATATTTTAGCCAGCGTTTCTGGTTCCAAGTCCATGAGGCCAATACTTCTGATACCCGGAGTATCAATCACGAAACCTCCACCTGGAAAATCAAACAAACTCGATGAGGTCGTCGTGTGGCGTCCCTTGCCATCACGTTCGCGGACATCTCCCGTACGCAGTTCGGCATGCGGGACAAGCTTATTGATAAGCGTCGATTTGCCGACCCCGCTCATACCGCTAAATACGGACGACTTGCCAAGCAGCTCATTGCGGAGTTCGTCCAAGCCGTTTCCGCTTTTGACACTCACAGGAATCACTTTATCGACAATTTTCATGAAGTCGCGGATATCCGTCGAAAGGTCCGCTTCACCATTTGGTAGCAAATCCATCTTGGTGAGAACAAGTACAAACGGCAAATCGTTCAAGTTTGCAGCAAGCAAAAAGCGGTCCATGAATCCGTAGTTGAAGTCCGGCTGCGTCACGCTTGCGACTATGACGACCTGGTCGATGTTTGCGGCAAGCGTCTGTTGTTTGTAAAAACTGTCACGCGGTCCCGGACGTTTGAGTTCGCTCTTTCGCGGGAGTACCCGGACAACGCAATACTTCTGAGAACCGACACCGTCGCCTTCGTCATCGCCGTCATTCACAAGCCCGAGCAGCACACGGTCGCCCACTGCAGGGAATTCCCCGAGCGTCTTGGACGTCGTCGCACGGTACATGGCGGTTACGACATTAGACGAGAGTGGAGAGACGAGAGACGAGAGAGAGTTTTCATTCTGGTTATTATCTTTCGTCTCTCGTCTGTAGGAGCGAAGCTCCGTTCTTTCGTCTAAGCGCACTTCGCAGGTGCGGCGGTGAACTTCGAGCACGAGCCCTTCTACGCAATTTTCCTCGCCGATATTTTCGACCGGATTCTTGATGCGCTTGATTTTCGCCTTTTTAAATTCACGGCTGAAACGTTCCTTGATAGGGCGTTCGTCAACGACTCCGGATTCCAACTCACGCATGACGTCGATTCGGCGACTTCTATGTTCTCGCCGCGACGTGCGCACGCTTTTCAAAGGCGCTTCATCTAGTTCGTCAGAATCAAAATCGTTATTTTGCATTATCCGTCAATTTAGAAAGTTTTTCTTCTTCAAGCGCTCCAGATTCTTCCAATTCCTCTTCTGTTACCGGGCGTCCGCGACGAATGGACTCCATCAAAAAATGAATCGCCTTCAAGCGGCCATTGCACTTTTCAATGCAGTTGTCATAAAAGCCTTTCGTCTTCCAGTCGCCTTCGGGAATATGTTCCGAAGCATACAAAAAATGTTCGACGCAAATCGAAAGCTGTTCCGCTTCCTTTCTCAAATCTTCCAGATTACTCTTCGTAAAAAAAGGCATGGCGTAAAGATAGAAATTAGTCGGTAGAGACGGTAGGAAGTAGACGGTTGAAAGTAGACAGTAGGCAGTAGACAGTGAACGCACCACAGGACGTCATCCCGAGAAGCGAAGCGACGTGGGATCCAGTGAAGGTTAGTGGTTGGCTAATCCAAAAATTTTGCGCATAATGTGAAAAATCGAAAAAAGGCCGTTTTTTACGTCAAAAAAAGGTCAATTTCAAGTTTTTTTACGTAAAATTTCAAACAAATTATACAATTTTTGCATATTTTATATACAAATTAAACAATTTTTAGAATAAAAAAGGTCTCTTTACGGCAAAACATCCTCGAATCGCTCAAAAAATCCGTCAAATTCTCGGCAAAAGCACATACAAACTAAAAATTTTACGTGAAAATCTTAAAAAAATTCAATTTTTCACGTAAATTTCGCACTTTTTTCAAAGTTTCCATCCAAAATGGTTCCCAAAACAATGATAAGCATCCGAGCATGCAACATTCTAGCTAAATTTCAGCACAGACCACCCGCAATCACAGTACGGACAATCCATGCCCGCAATACTTTAAAAAACAATAAAAACGTATGCAATCGAAAATCAGCACGCTATTCAAAATGACACGCCCTAAAAACATCGTGATTGCGATAATCACGCTCGTGGTCGGGTATATGCTGCTCGGGTTTCCCCATTCGCTTTTCTTGCCCGACGACTGCAATTCCGACTTTGATTGGATTGGCTGGTCTACCGTTATAGTGGAAGCGTTCGGGTTCGCATTCGCCATCGGGTTTGCGAACATCCAGAACGACATCCTGGACCTAGAAAGCGACAAGTTGAACCGCCCTGAAAGGCCGCTCGTAACCGGGAAAGTTTCGGTAAAGGCCGCACGCATAACCTGGATAGTCCTGTTCGTGCTGATGCTCCTCTGCGGACTCGGAGATTCAAACTCGTCCTCTCCGTTTGAATACTTTCCGCTCGGTTTCTTCTTTTTGCTCGGGGCACTCCTGATAGCCTACAACAAGTGGCTCAAGCATATCCCGCTTTTAAAGAACATGACGGTCGCGTTCCTGTGCACGACTCCCCTGCTCTACGCCTTGATGGAATACATCATACTGTCGAATCTCGTACTGTCTGAAAACAACAATTCACAGGAATACATCTGGGCCATAATCCCGGCAATCCCGTTCGCATTTTTGCTCACGACCGCACGCGAAATCTACAAGGACCTGGAAGACGAGACAGGAGACCTGAAAGCGGGCATCATGACGTTCCCGCTCATCGCGGGCTCGGCGACCGCCAGGAGGCTTGCTGGCGCCATTATCGCCTTCACCTGGATTTCGCTCCCGCTCCCAGTATTCTACATGGACAAGGTATTCGGGCACAACTACCCGCCGCTGTTCCTGATTATCACGGGCATTGCGCTCACGCCGATATTCGCGGTAATCCTTTTCAGCGCACGACGCAAGAACTACCGCCGTGCACAATCGCTCACGAAGGTGGCGATGTTCCTTGGACTCGTAGCACTTATAGCAAGTTCTACGATAAACTAATCCTGAATGCAGCGGACGGAATAAGCATCTTCAAACATGTTCTTTTCACGTTGTTCTAGCAACTACTCGATTTAACGACTTTGCAGCATGATTTAATGACTTCGCCGCAACTCAGTCCATTTTTTTCACAACTATAGAGTTTATTTGTAAAAAACTAGCAGAAAAAGGAGTATACAGCACTTGTTTACTCGATGGGGAAAGTGATGTTTTTTGCAGATTACAAATTTCATTAAATCGCCTTGATCAATACTGTCTATTTTTTTCATCGACAGAAAATGTAAAACTCATCTACTCAAAAACCGGATTTTTACACAAAACGTAAAAACGCTTCATTTTTCGCTTCACTTTTTTCTTCAAAAACCCCTTACCGCAAATTTAAGCTGTTTCTATTTTTTGCACGTCCGCTTCCTTGCTTGCACCCGTCCGGGTGGGCTACGACCCCTGAGGTAGAGGAAGCAACCATTTCAAAGAGGCGTTATGCTCGAAGAATTACATGAAGAATGCGGCGTGATTGGCATCTACAATGGCGACGCAGTTGTCCGTAATATTACCATGGGGCTATACGCCCTGCAACACCGCGGTCAAGAAAGTGCAGGCTTTGCCGTAACCGACGGGGACAAAATACGCGTCCGCAAATCCATGGGTCTTGTGTCAACTCTGCTCCGCGAACACAACATCGACGAATTTGACGGTTTTGCAGGAATCGGACATGTTCGTTACAGCACAACGGGAGCCTCGACGCTCGCCAATGCCCAACCCATCTTGGTCAGCTGCAAATGGGGACAGATTGCGGTCGCACATAACGGCAACATCACCAATGCAAACGAGCTCCGCGCCGAAATGGAAGCCGATGGGCATATTTTCCAAACAACGTCTGATTCTGAAATTCTTTTGCACGAAATCGCACGCACTGATGCCGATGACCTTGGCGAAGCGATAAAAAAAGCCATCACAAAATTCACGGGCAGTTTCTGCCTCGTCTTTATCAGCAAGGATTCGATGTTTGTCGCCCGTGACGGTTTCGGATTCCGCCCGCTTTCGCTAGCCCGCATGGGAAAAGCTTGGTGTGTCGCCAGCGAGACATGCGCATTCGACTTGCTCGGAGCAAACTACGTTCGCGACATCCAGCCCGGCGAATTCCTGACAGTCACCAAGAACGGGCTCCATTCCGAACGTTTCACGCAAAAAGACAGGCTGGCCCACTGCATTTTCGAATACATCTACTTTAGCCGTCCGGACTCCAAGATTTTCGAACAAAGTTGCGATAAAATTCGCCGCAAGATGGGCAAGCAGCTCGCCAAGGAATGCCCCGTCGATGCAGACATCGTGATTTCGGTTCCCGACAGCGCAACGACAGCCGCTCTCGGTTACTCACAAGCGAGCGGCATCCGCTTTGAAATAGGACTCTTGCGCAACCATTACGTCGGACGAACATTCATCGACCCCACGCAGAACGTCCGTGAACAGAAGGTCAAGCTCAAATTCAATCCAATTGAAGGCGTCCTTAAGAACAAACGCGTATGCGTCGTCGAAGATTCCATCGTCCGCGGTACGACGCTCAAAATTCTATCTAGGATGCTCCGCGATGCAGGCGCTCTCGAAGTCCACATCCGCATCGCATCGCCCCCTGTTGCGCACCCGTGCTTCTTCGGCATGGACTTCCCGAGTCAAGGCGAACTTGCCGCCAGCTCCATGACGCCTCCCGAAATTGCTAAAATGCTCGGCGTCGAAAGCCTCGGCTACCTGAGCGTCGAAGGGATGAAGGAATGTACAGGCGAAGGAGAAAACTATTGCGCCGCCTGCTTCGACAACGACTACCCCGATTACATCGGAAACGACGCGCACAAGACGCGTTGCGGCTAGTTTACGAATCGTTAGGAATACGGAATAAACGCATCGCTCAGGATGACAATATCAATTCCGCATTCCTAATTCCAAATTTCTGATTGAACCTGGTTCCTAACGTCCAGCTAAACTTCTACTTTTCCCACACGTTCTCGAAAGTCCAGCGGATGTGGTCGTCCAAGAAGTCGTGAGCGTCAAACGCCAAACCAAAATAGTCCTTGATTTTCTGGACACTGTAGAGCATCGGATTTTCACCCCAGCCCATATCTTTTTCCACAATCCTGGACGTGCAGCCGGGCTTCAGGGCAATCATCTTTTCGGCAATTTCCTTCCAGCTAATCCACTCAAAACCAAGACCCAGGAAAATTTCTTCGTTCAAATCCGACTCCAGCAACTTCATATAAATTTCAGCCTGCTGTGAAGCATGGATAAATTGCGTACCGTCGTTCTTGATAATATGGATGTCACGGTTTTCCTTGACGGCGTACGCCATATCAAAAAATCTGCTATCCGGCTGAGAACAACCATCAGGATAGGCCGGATTGCCAAACGTGTAGCCCGGACGAATGATGTTGCGTTTCATCTTCACCTCGGGAAACTGGCTCCCGTAACCATGGCTAAAGCCAAGGACAAATGCTTCTCCAGCCGCCTTGGTCGCCCCGTACAAATCAATAGGCAGATTGCTAGTCGACTCCCGCATTTCGGAACGGACTCGCCCCATTGCCGAAGTACTGCTGGTATAGATAAACTTTTTGCAGCCGGCACGGGCAGCCATTTCCAAAAGAACAACTGTCGCACGGGTATCGTTCATGAGCATGGCACTCGGCGTATCTCCCCAGCCAAGCCCCACATGGATGCAAGCGTCACAACCAACCATCCCCTCGCCCATTCGTTCGAAATCCGTCAAAGCCGCTTCGACAAAAGAAACGTTAGGATTGGATCTCAAGGTCGGAACCTTGTTCGGGTGGCGCGTCGCAACAACGACTTCGTGCCCATTTTCCAAAAGGGCCTTGACCACATAATGACCAATGAAACCGGTCCCACCCGTCACAAAGACTCTCATAAAATCTCCTTTTTATCACCAATTTTTTTCAATATAGATTTTATGAACACAAACCGATAAAAAAAAAGAATTAATTAATTGCGTTTTCACCCCCTTTTTAACATTACCGAATGTAAAAGAAAGTAAACTTCTTTTTTTGGCCATTTTTTACGAAAAAAAGAAAAATTGATTTTCCAACACAAATTTTAGCACAAACTAACATTTTTGCGTTTTTCAATTACATTTTTCGCATTCCTAGGCGCAAAAAACGCTGTTTTTTCAAAAAATTGGATTCTATCGACCGCATTTTTCACAATCAAGAACGCTCAGCAGCCCCAGAAAGAAACAAACACAAACCAACAACCAAAATCAGAGTTCCAAGTTCTAGGTCCTAAGATCTAAATTACTAGATTAAACGCTAAGATTTTAAAGAGGTTTTTTATGTCCCGTTTACGCGTTTTGGTTTTGATGGGCGGTCCATCTACAGAACATGATGTATCCGTCGTCAGCGGCACTGGTGTTGTGCGAGCCATGGACCCGGAAAAATACAACATCCACCCGGTCCTTATCGATAAAGACGGTACCTGGCACTGGTCTTCCCGCGAACTTTCTCCGTACCAGAAAACGAATTTTTCGGTCAACTACTTCCACAGCCTTGAAGGCACGGCGGCAAACAAGAAGAAGTCCCCGGCACTTTCGGAACTCCCGTCGGCAGATATCGCGTTCCTCGCGCTCCACGGCAAATGGGGCGAAGACGGCCACATCCAGGCGATGCTCGAAAACTGGAACATCCCTTACACGGGCTGCGGTCTCCTCGCATCGGCTCTCGCCATGGACAAGGTCAAGACGAAAGAAATTTTCAAGGCGAACAACATCCCGACTCCGCCTTACCGCGTCATTTGGAAGCACGACTTCACAGGCGACACGCTCGTGAACGTATCCGACGAACTCGGATTCCCGCTTGTCATCAAGGACCCGCTGGGAGGCTCTTCCATCGGCATCGGCATCGCCAAGAATCTCGACGAAGCCGGTAAGATTGCCCAGGATTTATTCAAGGATACGAACCGCCTGCTTTGCGAAAAGTTCATCGCCGGTGGCGAAGCGAGCTGCGGCTACATCGAAGGCGAAAAGCCCCTGCCGCCGACCGAAATGCGCATGACGACCCGTGAATACTTCGACTTTGAAGCGAAGTACAACGGCGAATGTCAGGAAGTCACTCCGGCGGAATTTGCCCCGGAACTCACCGCACGCATCCAGGAACTCGTGAAAAACGCCCACTACGCTTTGGGCGGTGCAGGCTACAGCCGCACGGACGTCCGCATCACGAAGGATGGCGAACTCTTTGCGATTGAAACGAACACGCTCCCGGGCATGACCCCGACGTCGCTGTTGCCGCAACAGGCAGCCTGCGTCGGCATCACCTACAGCCAACTCATTGACCTCATCATCGACAAAAGCCTGGAGATTAGAAGATAGTGGTTAGTGGTTGGTGGTTAGTGATTAGGATTTATAATCGCGGCAAAGCCGCCCTGTTTACCAACCACTGCATACTAACCACTTAAAACATTCCTGTTTACTAACCACTGTTTACTAACCACTAAATTCATCCTAATGACCAACTACGATCTAATAGTAGATACCTCCCGCAAGGGAATTTCAATGGCACTTTGTGCGGACTCGGTTTACGAAGAAATCGTGGATCCGACAGGCAAAGGCGAAATATTAAGTGCAAGCCTAGATTCATTGCTTGCTAAAGTCGGTGCAACACTCGACGACGTAAAAAGAGTCATGGTAACTGTCGGACCGGGCTCGTTCAGCGGACTGCGTACGGGCGTCGCGTTCTGCCAAGGGCTCTGCTTTAGCGGCAAACGCAATTTGTACGGTGTAACGACATTGCAAGCGCTAGCCTGTTTTTCTGGAGTCGCCGACAACGATACGGCGGTCGTCATCCGCGCTCGTAACGGATTCTGGTACTTGCGGTTGAATGGCGTCGAAAGTTTTATCGAGACTGTGGATGTAGTCGAACGCCTGAAGGCAAGCACCGTCACGACAGCTGTTGTCGATGCCGCTGCATTCGCCGATGAAACGCTCACCGCAGTTTTCAAGGACAAAGGAATCGAAACGAAGCTCGACACGGACAAGCCGCTCAGCATGTGGTCGCCGCTTTTCAAAACCGTCAAGCCATCGCTCATCCAAGAAGCAAATTACATCCAGCCCTCGTACTTCGAGAAGCTGAAAACGTAGTAGGCAGTAGACAGTAGGCGGTAGACTGTAGAAAGCAAGAAGAAAGCGTCATTCTGAACGAAACAAAGTGGAGTGAAGAATCCAGAGAATTTGGAAGTAGTAACTAAACGGTAGGCAGTAAAGCTAGAAGAATGCGTCATTCTGAACGAAACAAAGTGGAGTGAAGAATCCAGAGAATTTGGAAGTAGTAACTAAACGGTAGGCAGTAAAGCTAGAAGAACGCGTCATTCTGAACGAAACGAAGTGGAGTGAAGAATCCAGTAAAGTCTTGTAATTAGAGGTGCATAAAAAGGAATCACAAATGCAACTGCGACAAATGACAGAAAATGATTTGCCTCAAGTTCTTGAATTGCAACGGGAACTTGCGTTTCAGGATTGGAACGAAAATCAGTTTCTGTCTGAAATTCACGCACACTATGCATACTGCGTTGTGTGCGAAGACAAAGAAGCTGGCATCGATTCCTGCAGCGGTTCCACCGGCATTTCAGGCAGGCCGCTCCTCGGCTATGCCATTTTTCACTTGCTTGGGTCCGATTCAGAACTGCTAAGCATAGCCACTCGAGAATCCGAGCAACGCAAAGGTATCGGCACACAGCTTCTCACCGCAGGCCTAGACAAACTCAATGAAGATGGCGACCAGTGCTTTTTGGAAGTCCGTGACAGCAATACCAAGGCTCGCGCATTCTACGAAAAAAATGGATTCAAGCTGTACAACATCCGAAAAAAATATTACTCCGATGGCGAGGATGCCGCATTGTACAAGTTCACAAGATCATGTCCGTTCGGAGACGGACAGGGTAAACCCAATAGGTAATTAATTTGTCAAAGATTTTAAAATCCGATAAGAACGACAGTCGCAAAAAAAAGAACTTCAGAGTAGGCATTACTCTTCTTGTGCTGTTTGCGATAGCCATCGTCACATATGTACTTTTTGAAAAAAGCGGTCATTGGCTTGTCCAAAACGATGAATTTGAACACGCCAAATGGGTTGTCGTACTCGACGGGCAAACACCCGATTTAGAACGAAGCGACTTTACTGCCGAACTTTTAAAAGAGGGCAAAGTCGATTCCGTACTTATCCTTGGGCGCCGGACATTCCGCGACAGGAGCAACTCCGAATTTTACGCCGAAGACTTCATGAAACTCGGCAATTTCGATGGGAAAGCCATTTTTCTTGTTCCGCACAACGATCCCTCCACCATCAGCGAAGCCTACTCGGTCATTCCGTGGTTAAAGAAACACAACGCAGACACAGTACTCCTAATCACTGGAGCGGCATCGACTTACCGCGTCAAAAGAATATTTCAAAAACTTTCCGGGAACAGTCCCGTTTACTTGACAATGGATATCCAACACGTCACCTACAATCCTAAATGTTGGTACAGCAACCGTGAATCGCGCAAGGATTGGCTCCGCGGTTGGGCAGCTTTATTCGCCTCTTATTTCGACTTATTCAACGCCGACACGCTCGAAGCCGCAGATTCCTCTTACTACAAGCCCATACGATCTTACGATGAATACAAACGCGAAGAAATCTCGAACGTCAATTTGCAAAAGCTTCTCCCGAAAATCGAAGACAAAATAAAGGACAAGTCCGAAAAGGAATCCGCCAAAGAAGCGCAAACGGCGCCATCCAAGGAAACGGCCAAAGAACCATCTAAAGAAAAACCCGTTGAAAAATCGACAAACGATTCAAAAGCAACAAAAGAAACCAAGAAAGACCAGAAGAAAGAACCCGCTAAGGGAAAATCCGGAAGTCCTAAGAAATAGCCGACAGTAACAGTGCTGCAGTCAAGGGAGCGCTCCAGTTGATAGCGACCTCGTTACTCGCAAAAGAACACTGTTCATCCGCATAGGACATTCCGCGAGATTTTCCAAAGTATCGTGGATTGCGTTGGGAATCCTGACGGTCTTCGTTTATCCCGCCGACAACAAGCCCCGGAACCGGTTCATCGACGCCATCCGAATGGCTAATGCGGTGATGCGGAAACTTCGGTGAGCTCCATGACGAGCCAGTCACAAAACTTACATCCACCGGATTCCTGCCATAAATAAATTCAATTTGCTCCATCGCTGCAGAGCGGTATTTATCGTCGTTAAACCATTCACAAGTCAAATAAAGGGTCAGTGCATGATTCGCAATATCGCCATTGCTACCCCAAATAAACTTTTGAATGGATAAATTGTACGGGTCCTTTTCTTGCAAACGAATAATTTCATCCGCCGTATATTTAAAGGCCATGCGCGCCTTTTCTGTCCATTTACAATCCGCTGTCGCAAGTGCAAACCATGCCAAGTTCTGCGTCGAACGCCATTGCAAACCGTATGTCGGCAAATAGGCCTCCATATCCGCAGGAATTTGCGTTTCAATCCGTTCCAGTAATTCCGCGATATTCACGCCAGTAATTTTAGCCCAATCCCCGACAGGATCATCAGATTTTTTCAGTTCACGATAAAGCATTGCTCGCGCCCAGAAAAAATCATCGCCTAAATCCGGGTCTCCATATCCCCCGCTACCTTCCGTATTGTGAGGCCATTCGACATCAGGATTATTTTCGGCCCACAAATATGCGCGGATACTCGCAACAATACACTTTGTCGCAAGCTCTACATCAACATCCGC
This sequence comes from Fibrobacter succinogenes, assembly GCA_902800345.1. Taxonomy (GTDB): domain Bacteria; phylum Fibrobacterota; class Fibrobacteria; order Fibrobacterales; family Fibrobacteraceae; genus Fibrobacter; species Fibrobacter succinogenes_H. The sequence goes on along the minus strand of CADCDO010000006.1, from coordinate 91,652 downwards.
AAAGAGACGATGCGCCTGGGCAAGCGCTCCTGCAAAATTGAGCGTCGATGACGTCGATTTACCAAGAACATAACGTTTCTGCGAAGCATCCGATTCCACGGGCGTCACGAAGCCGTCCCAACGGTACGGCGTCACCTTGAAAAATACTCCGCCATCGTCATCCTGCATCCGCAAGAAAAATTCCAGCTCAAAACGAATTTCATCTAGCAAACTCGAAGGCTGCGCAAACGATGCTGAAAAACCGGCACCGCCAACAAAATCCGCATTTTTGCGCAATTCGCATGCAACCATCAGCGTCGCAACGCTCACGCCGCCATTCACGATATACTTGCCATAATCACCAGCGTCATACCAACCTCCGTGAGCGTTCCAATGCCCCGCGCGGTTCATCGTCGGATGAAATTCAAGGTTATCGTCCAAGTGCGCCGCAGGACGTTTCCACACACCCGCAAAGCGCTCCGGCAATTCGACACCGCTCCGCTGAAAATAAAATGACTTGATATTCGCCCGAAGCTCACGCGACAACCATTCGTCCGAAATTTCAAACAAGTGGGATTCAGCATCAAAATCTTCGAGGACAATTCGATAGCGGCCAGGAACGGTCACCGCCGAAAAATCCCCCCTATACAAAAACTCATCTGTGTAATCGCAACGGCAATCTTTCACAGCCAGACTCTCGTAAACAAGGCGAGACTCCCCGTCCAGAATCCGAAATTTGATCGACTTAAACGGAACATCCTCCGAAAAAGCAATCAAAAAAATCTTGGAAGCGGTTGGAGCGTATCCCGGCTGGCAATAATGGATTTTCGAGTTCATACTTTAAGAATAACTTTTTAAACTTCAAGCGCAATATAAAAAAAGATAAACCCCGTTTACCATAGGGAACACTGTTTTTCGCTCAACCATTTTTACCATTTTCGCGATTTTATGCTACTAAATCGCACTTTTTACATTTTTTGTAGCACACCCCAAGCAAGTCCTTTTCTCACCGCAAATACATTAATTTGTAAAAAAGCGGAACATCGTCATGAATTAAAAAACATTTACACATTTATCGAGAAATGTAAAGAAAAGGACATAAACGCAAAAGAACTCCATACTCTGTCATCCCAAAGCAAAAAAAAACAATATCGTATTTTTTCATGCATTTATATTTAAATTTTATCACATGAAAAAGTCTGTCAAAATTCTCCTTATCGTCCTAGGATCACTGATCCTCCTCTATTTCATCGCTCTCCTCGTGGGGCCCAAGATTGCCCGAAGCTACATCGAAGAGCATTCCAAGGAAATGATTGGCCGAAGCATCACCATCAAGGACATCAGCCTGAATCCATTCACCTATGTTTTGGACGTCGATACGCTTGCCATCATGGAATCTGACGACAAGACACGCTTCGTCGCGTTCGACAAGTTCAGCATGAACATCAACCCGCTGAAACTCTTCACGCGAACGTTGGACATCAGCGACATCTACATGAAGGCGCTATACGTCCGCGTCACGCAGCACGGCGAACGCTTCAACTTCACCGACATCCTGGAGTTTCTCGACAAGAAAGACAGCATCTACTACGCCGAGCATCCGGACGAGAAAAAGCCCAAGGATAGCGGCGCCAAGACCGCCGCAGAAATCGCGGCCGGATTCCCCGTCAGAATTTGCCTCCACAACATCATTTTTGAAAAGGGCAACATCATCTACCAAGACACGAGAGTCGGTTCCAAGTTCCACATCAAGGATTTCTCTATCAACATCCCGATGGTTTACCTGGAAGACAACGCAACCGGCGTCGATGTAAATCTCCGATTCGCAGACGGCGGCGACCTGGGAATGAAAGTCAAAGCCAACATGGCGACATACAATTACGGCATCAACCTGGACTTGAGAAAATTTGCGCTTAAAAGCATCAAGCCCTACCTGAACGACTTCATCAGCTACAAGGACTTCGCGGGAGATCTCTCGGCAAACATGTCCATTAGCGGAAACATCAACAGAATCCTTTCGTCCAATGTCAAAGGCAAAGTCTCGCTCGACAACGTCGCCATCATCGAGAATAGCGGAAGCAAGATGGGAGCGCAGAGCGTAACCGTCGGCATCGGCAAGGCGAACCTCGCCGACAACGAATACGTCATCGATTCCGTCATCGTAGATGGAGCCTACACGCACGTGGACTTGTTCAAGGACGGCAAGACGAATTTCGATGCGCTCCTCGCCCCGATGAACAAGAACAATCCGCAGGCAACGGACTCGACCGCCACGGAAGCCGCCCCGGCAGAGGGGAACGCACCGGCAGATGCGGCTCAGGACGCCCCCAAACCGAAGGCTGAACCGACACCAGCACCCGAAGCAACCAACGAAAGTCCAACAGCTCCGGCAGCCGAAGTCGCAAACGATTCCTCAAGCGCAGCCGGCGCAGACAAGCCTGCACCGTCCAAGCCGCTCAAGGCCAAAGTCAACAAGCTCCTCGTCAAGAACACGACCGTCACGGCGACCGACCACACCATCATCCGTCCGTTCAACTACAAAGTAAGCAACATCACGGTCTCCGGCCAGAACATCAACTACGACACGCCCTGCGACGTCCTCGTGAACGCCAGCTTCCCCGAAGGCGGTAGCATGTCGCTCAAGTATCACGGAGCACTGAGCAACCTCAAGACGATGGACATCTACATCAGCATCAAGAACCTCGCGCTCAAGCATTTTTCGAACTACTCGCTGCACTACACGGCCTACCCGCTCAAGGCAGGCACGCTCGCCTTCGCGAGCGATAGCAAGATTGTCGATAGGAACCTCGACAGCAAGAACACCATCGATATCTACAACATCACCGTTGGCGACAAGGACGACAAGATTGACCCGGAATACACCGTCCCGATGAAGATCGGTCTTTACATCTTGAAGGACAAGGACGACAAGATCCAGTTCGACATCCCGGTCAAGGGAAACCTCGACGACCCGGAATTCTCCTACGGCAAGATCATCTGGAAGACAGTCGTGAACCTGCTCATCAAAGTCGCTCTCTCGCCGTTCAAGCTGGTCGGCAACCTCGCTAGTGCGGGCGCAAGCGCACTCGGCATCAGCCTTGGCGAAAACAACGAAGTGCTGATTGACTCGAACAGCGAAACGTTCACGAGCGAGCAGTACGCAAAGGCAATCCAAATGCTAGAGACAATCCGCAAAGACCCGAAGTTCATCCTCACCTACACGCAGTATTACAATCCGCGCAAGACGGCCAAGGAATACAAGATCCATCAGCTCAAGATTGACTACTACAAGGAAAAGAACAACAAGACGCAGCTGAACGAACTGGACTACAGGGCTATCGAAGAAATCAAGGAAAGCAGCAAGGAATTCAAGGAATACACCAAGGTGCACTCCGCAGAAATCGACAAGAACTACATGATGAAAGTACTCCCGCAAATGGCAGTCAAGCGCAATGCGGATTTGCTCAAAGTGCTGCGTGAACAGAGCGGTGTCACGAAGAAAAACGTAAAGGTCATCACCGCACCTAGAGACCAGCTCCGCAGCTACAAGGGCAAGCCGATGTACAAAGTCACTATAGATGTGCAGTAATACTAGCTGGTAGAGCTTAGCTTGTAGAACTTAGTCAGTCATTACAAGTCAATAGAAAAGGCGGGTCATCAAGCCCGCCTTCTTTTTTTATAATTTCAAGATTCTTTATAATTTCAAGATCGTGTATTCGTTATTTTATTCATGAATCACGGTATTGGCGACCTTCTGGTCCGAAATCTTCACACCTTCCCAAAGAATCGCATCGCGGACTTCGGTATTTTCGATGACGCAACCATCACCAACGGACACGTTAGGACCGACCTTGGAATTCTTGATGACTACGTTTTTTCCGATGTGACAGGGCATGACAATCTCGGAACCTTCGAACGCCTGAGAATTCGACTTCTCGTTACGCTGGAGAATATACGCATTCGTCTCGAGCAACGTTTCGACAAGACCGCAATCCAGCCACTTCACGACAGGAGCCGTACGGAACTTGCAACCGCCCTGGATCATGCGTTCAAGAGCATCCGTCAACTGGAACTCGCCCTTCGTGCGGATGTCGTTCTTCATGAGGTAGTTCAACGATTCCTTGAGCGCCTTCACGTCCTTGATGTAATAAATACCAACGATAGCTTCGTCCGAAACAAACTCCTGCGGCTTTTCCACCAGGCGTTCAATACGACCGTCCTTGTCCGTCACGGCAACGCCAAAACGCTTCGGATCCTCAACCTTGAACGTATAGAGAATATTCTCATCTGCGTTCTTGAGAATCGAGAGATCGGCTTCAAAAAGCGTATCGCCCAAAATAATCAAAAGAGGCTCGTCATCGCTTACATAAGGGAGCGCAAGGCTAATCGCTTCGCCCAGCCCCTGCGGATTGGACTGGACCACCGTACGGAGAGCGCCCCATCCCGACTTGCCCTTTAAATAATCATCAATAACAGCAGCCTTGTAACCTGTAATAAAAATCGTCTCGGAAGGATTCAAAAACAGAGCATCATCAACAATCCAATCTATGATTGTCTTACCAGCAACAGGAAGCAAACACTTAGGAAGATTTTCCGTGTATGGACGCAGGCGAAGCCCATTTCCAGCAACAGGAAGAACTATTTTCATTCAAAATCCTTTTTGTAGAGTTTTAACTCAAACACCCTTACGTAGGCTATAATATAAAAAATTTGTATTTAAAAAAAAGCAATAACAATATTTTCAATCATTTTTCATTCTATGTAAATAACGACACCACAACAGGTTCCCGAAACCATAAAAAAAACTCCATCCTTACAGATGGAGTTTAGTGGATGATGCAGGGGTCGAACCTGCGACCCGCTGATTAAGAGTCAGCTGCTCTACCAACTGAGCTAATCATCCAAAATCTTTGGTCGCATTCCCGTCTTTCGATGGGAGCTATGTCTTTGCAAAAATCAAAAGTCGCAGTTTCAAAGTTCGTTAGACGCTTATCTTTGTCTGACGCTTTTGTATTTGCAACACCTCGCCTTGCGGTTCAGTGTCTAGTGGATGATGCAGGGGTCGAACCTGCGACCCGCTGATTAAGAGTCAGCTGCTCTACCAACTGAGCTAATCATCCATAGTCGCTTAGGACGCGCACAATTATAGAAATAGACAAATGTTTTGGCAAGGGGAATATAGCATTTTTTTTGAAAATTTTTATATATTGTTATGTTGTAAGAACCCTCTGATATTCACACCATGAAAAAAACAATCATTCCGGTCCTGCTTTTATCTCTATTTTTCGCCTGCTGCGGTGACGACAAGTCCCCCAGTTCTCCTGATGACGATGAAAAAGTCTCAAGTTCTTCCCAAAACACCTCGGATACAAAGAAAAAATCGTCTTCGAGCAAGGGAAAATCTTCATCGAGCGTCAGTTCTTCCAGCACGAAAAAATCCTCGTCCAGCTCGTTCGATCCTTCGGACGTCTACAGAATTGAACCCTCTACCGTAACCAAGGGCACCATTACCGACAGTCGCGACGGCAGGACATACAAGACCGTCACCATCGGGACCCAGACGTGGATGGCCGAAAACCTGAACTACGAAACCGAAACCAGCGTTTGCGCCGACACGACGGATTCCGGCTGCAAGAAATACGGTAGAAATTACTACTGGTCAGACGTTATCGACTCCGAGAACAGCGGCTGCACAGAAACCGACCCCTGCGAGCAGCCCTTCAAGGGACTATGCCCCGAAGGGTATCGTGTACCTACTAATGACGACTGGACGCTCCTACTCCAGAAGGTCTCTATCGGAAAGGACAAGGACAACAATTATCTCGAGGCCGGATACAGGCTCTATTCCAAGGAAGATGGCGGTAGCGATGTTTACGGTTTCTCGGCCCATAGAGCGGCATCCAGCTTTTGGACATCGGCGCACTTCAACTACGGAAACGTCTACTATCACGAAGGATACAGGCGCGCCACACTGGTCTCGATTGGCTCCATGGTCGCCTACACTTATGGGGGTGAACGTGTGACTTCCCGCCGGTCACTCCGTTGCATCTTGGACGACAGACCCGTACAGGACCTGAACGACCCCTCCACCATCAAGTCAAAAGACGAGAATTGCAAAGACGTTAAATGGAACCCTAAAATCAAGCCATGCAACATTGGCAAAACGGACAACTGCGAATATGGAGAATTCGATGGTAAAAAGACCGTAAAAATCGGTAACCAAATATGGATGAAATACAAGGAATTGGCAAGGCCGCTCTTCAGTTCAGAAGAATGCCCTAGCGGTTGGACTGTAGCAGATTCGACACAATGGCAGGAACTCATCGACAATGTTGGAGGATACTGTTTTGCAGGCAAAATGCTAAAATCCACATCAGGATGGGAAAAAGGAAATGGATTAAACGCATACGGATTCAACCTCAAGCCGACGGGTTATCAATCTATCGAACTTGATTATGAAAAGAGCAGCGCCTACTTAGGAAGAGATTATTACGCAGGCCAATCAAGCACACCAATTTTTATAAGGAAAAATTTCAACACAACCTATGATACCGCTATCAAGTTCTCGACCGATGATGGCGTAAGTTTCAGCAATCACAGAGACAAATCCGCAAACATCTTTTGCATCAAGAGCGGACCTGCCCCCGATATTTCGGATTCGCTGCTGAACCCGAATTTCGAGTACGGAGAGTTTACCGATTCGCGTGACGGACAAACCTACAAAACAACCATTATCGGCTCACAAAAGTGGATGGCGCAAAACCTGAACTACAAGACCGATTCCAGCATTTATATCCAAGACCACGTCTATTCAGACTATAGCAACAGTTTCGGGAGGCTCTATACATTTGAAGAAGCAAATGAGATATGCCCGGCGGGCTGGCACCTACCGGAAAAAGCAGATTTCGATACACTTATATCCATTGCCGCCCCTAATCACAAAACTAAAGAACTCGTCTCCAAGTATTATGGAAGAAACGATGCATACGGTTTTTCCATCGGCTTCGGCGGATATGCAGAAGACCGCCGCAAAGAATACAATTATATCTATTATTCCAATATCTACCACAAAGAAGCTGAGCAGCCGAGCGGGTCCGCAGATTTCTGGAGTAGCGATGTAAAATCGGACAGTGTCGGATACATTCTCTTTGCGTACGTAGGCGTCGGGTCCGACTCCCTGAATGTCGGCACAACCATGACAAATAAGTATTTCCATTCGGTTCGCTGCATAAACGACACACTCTTTAAAGAAGACAATCTCAAAGAAACCGAAGAAGAATCCAAATAATGAGTCTCAATTCCAACCGTCTAGACGCATTTCTTTCGCACCTCGGAGTGGAGCGGAACCTTTCGCCCGCCACTATCCAGAGCTATCAAGAAGACCTGCGGCATTTTATCGCATGGCTAGACGACAATGGAATTGACCTCAAAGATTTGAAGCCCGAAACGCTCGATGAATTCTTGACGCTCACCGCCGGGCAGGTAGAATACTCCCCCACATCCGTCGCGAGGCATTTTTCAAGTCTGCGCGGGTTCCTCAAGTACATGCAGAACCAAGGCGAGTACGACTACAGCACGGAATCGATGCTCGCGACTCCGAAGCTCGGGCACTACCTGCCGCAGTACCTCACCCGCGAAGAAGTGGATAGCGTTTTCGAGAGTGCAGCAAACGGCAAGAACCCGCTCCGCGATACCGCACTCATCGAACTCATGTACAGTGGCGGGCTGCGCATTTCAGAAGCGCTCGGGATCAAGCTTTCGCAAATAGACCTCGACAACGAATGGCTCACGCCGATTGGCAAGGGCAACAAGCAACGCCTCGTGCCGCTCGGCAGCAAGGCAAAAGAAAACCTTCGCGCTTGGATTGAAGGAGGTCGCCCGCTCACGCATCCCCAAACGGACAACGTCATTCTTAACGCCCACGGCAAGCCGATGAGCCGCATGGGGGCCTGGAAAATTGTGCAGCAGCACACATTGCACTTGAGCAAGCAAGTCTCGCCGCATACGTTCCGCCATAGCTTTGCCACGCATTGCCTCGAAGCGGGAATGGACTTGCGCGTGCTACAAGAACTGCTCGGCCACGCCGATATCAGCACCACGCAGATTTATACGCACATCGACAAGGAATTCATCAAGCAGGAACACCATAGTCACCATCCGCGGGAAATCGCACGGACTAGGCAAAATCAACAATAAACAAGACCCATTACGGCAAAGCCCCTGCCAACATTGGGCATATTACACGCCGGCGTTTTCAAGGCGTTTCACATGACAGTAGGCTAATTCCTTAGTTTTCTCATCTCTGAGGTGCAAGCTGGAGCCTTCGCAGTAGCGCCAGTATTTGCAATTTTTGCATTCCCCAGTCTTTGCCCAGCTGCGGTCGCGCATCACCTGGTAGCGATTCTGCCAGACATCCCACAAATCGTCTTTGTAGATGTTTCCTTGGATGTAGTCACCACGCAAGCTCGGGCACGCCGAAATGCTCCCGTCGCAAAGCACCGACGCGATGTTCACGCCCGCCCAACAGAAGAACGGCTGATCGCGAACTACTTTTTCGTAACTGCCAAGGAACCCTTCGCAATCGTAGTTCACGTTCATGAGATTCTGAGCCTTCGCTTCGCGGATAAACTCAAAAGTCTGCCTAAATTCCTCGTTTGAAAGCTGGAACAGCGGATTATCCTTGGCACGACCTTTCGGGAAGACGTTCGAGACTCTCCACCGCCTGACGCCGAGATTCAAAAGCAGGTTAAACAGCTGAGGCAATTCCTTGAGATTCTTTCTGTTCACGCAAGTCATCACGTCGAACAAGATGCCATCGGTATGCGCAGCCATGTTTATCGCCCGTATGGCACGTTCAAAGCTGTGCGGATTTCCACGGAAATGATTGTGGTTATCTTCGAGGCCATCCAGGCTAATCGTAAGCGATTTGAGTCCCGCATTCAAAAGTTTCGTATAACGTTCAGGAGTCAACGCCAGACCGTTTGTCACCATTCCCCACGGGTAACCGCGAGCCTTGATTTCCTTAGCACATTCTTCGAGGTCCGGGCGCATCAAAGGCTCCCCGCCGGTAATCACAACCGCGAAATTCTTAGGGTCGATATGCGGAGCGAGACTGTCCAAAACGCGAAAAAAATCTTCGCGGGGCATGTCCGGAATGGCATCCGCAACGCAATCGCTACCGCAATGCAAGCAGTGCAAATTGCAACGTAACGTACATTCCCAAAAGAAATACGTCAACTTGTGCGTTCTGATTTCACTATGACGATAAAGGCGGTACGCCTCAAGAGCAAGTTTTTTCTTTAGACCGAGATGCATATTTAGACGAGAGACGAAAGACGAGAGACGAGAGACGAGAGACGAGAGACGAAAGACGAGAGACGAAAGACGAAAGACGAGAGACGAGATGTTAATTTTTTCAGCCAGTAGAATTTAGTAACGTCATCCTGAACGTAGTGAAGGATCCAGTAAAGTTTTAGTTGGTAGAGCTTAGATATTTTCTAAGCTCTAAGTTCTAAGCTCTAAACACTAACAACTACTTTTCCTCATCACACGTTCCGTTGAACATGCAGGGAGGACCGTAAAGAACTGGTGACATATCCAGGATTTCGTATTTTTTCAAAAACTCTTTTTCACTCAAATCTACGGTTTTACTACGGTAAATTACATTCCCATTTCCATCCTTTGAAACTTCAAAGGACTCGCCATCGTCACAATCCATGCTATTCCCGTTCTTGTAGCAAGGGACTTTTTTCTTGACATTTTCAACAACAGTCAATATGTCATAACGGGCCTTGAATTCCGCTTCGTTATAGACATTGCCGTCATCGCACTTGTAAACCTGATTCTTGATGATGACGACCCCGTATTTTGCACAAATTTGATCGCCGGAGCAGCTAGGAATAGACGTTGAATCCTGATGCGTTTCGACACAAGTCAACCCGCCATTACAACTCAAGGTCGAATCCCCTTCTGATTTTATGCAAACGCTCGACGCGACTCCGTACAACGGGACAGCCTCAAAGCCACCACTAGAGCTGGTTATTATCGGAGCGCCATACTTGGGCGTAATCATGCCCTTGCTGCTGGAGCTCATCACGACGCCGTACTTGGGGGCAATCATGCCCTTGCTGCTAGAACTCATCACGACGCCATACTTGGGGGCGATCATGCCCTTGCTGCTGGAACTCATCAAAACGCCATACTTGGGTGCAATCATGCCAGCACTGCTACTAGGTTCTGCCCCACAAACGTCAGGCGGGCAGCCGTAAAGATCCGCATTCTGGTCTAAGCTGCTGGAACTTACTTTTTCTTTGACGGAACTTGAAGACGGAGCTACCGCAGCAGAGCTCGATGTTGCGGATTCTGCAACCGAACTCGATGCAGGATTTTGCACGGCAGAACTGGAACTCGGACTTTCCGTTGTGGTATTCGATGAATCAGGAACAACCTGAGGTGTAGTCGGCGAAGTGCTATTGTCGCAAGCGTTCCAGAAGAAAGCCGTCAAAGCAAGCAAAACTTTTTTCCAATGTTTATACATTAACCCACCTCCTTATGAGAGATATTTTCTCCTTTAATATAAATAAGCAAGAGCTATTTTACAATTGTGGAAAAAGGCCCAATTGTAAAAAGAACCCATTTTAAAGGAAAAAAATGCAAATTTTTCGTTCCATTGTATAATATAAGCAAATCAGGCGCTATTCCTAGCGGTTCGGAACATAAACCATTCTCGTTGCGGCAGGGCGCCCTAAGGCCTCTGCACGAATGACATAAGCGCCCTGGGGGTAATTGACGGGAACATTCCAGCCATTCGTCTCGCCAAGACAATTCCCGTTCAAATCGAACAAGGAAAACTTTGTCCAAGTCAAATTAGCAAACGTCATTTTGCGAAGAACGGCAGTCGAATCCTTAACGACAGTGGAATCGCCGGGAACATCATCTGAACCGGCTTTACGCACCTTGAGGCTCTTCGCCATGAACTCGATAATGTAGGAGCCATCGCTCTCGGGAGCAAGTTTCTTGCCTGCCTGCTCCACGACTGCATTTTCGCCAACGCTCTTCGTATCGATTTTCACGCGCAACGGAACACTTTTCGGCATGTGTTCATTCGGGATTTCCCAGTTCACCGTAAAGCCGTCTTCCGTCGCAGTCAAAGTTGCGGCGTCAACCACAAAATGAGCCCGGTGATAAGCCCCAACGGTTCCAAACGGAGCAATCCATAATTTATTTTCAATGGCGTGCTCGAAAATTTTCTTGATATCCGAGGGGTTGATCGAATAATCATCACCCGTATCATCCGTGACGCCATGATTCAAGACAACGAGCCATGAACCGCCCTTCACTTGGACTTCCCATGGTTGCGCACCCCCGAAATTACCGATAAACGCAGCCGTATCGAGAGCCGAAAGCATCTCAGGCACCGTAGCTCCCGAACGCGTCCAAACTTTTGCCTGAATACTCATCCAGTCCGGTTCCACATCCCATTCGTTGCGGCCATGCCATCCGCAATCGCGGTTGATAAAATGCCGTTTTGCGATGACATTCTTTACTTTGTCGTTATTTTCACAAAAAGGAGTTGCAAGCGAGGTCACCGTCACATCTGCGCCCAGTTCCGCAAGCGTACTTTCAATCGTATTTGCATACTTGACAATTTCATCTTCAAGTTCCCCAGCGCTGACTCCTGTCAAATGCGGATGCGTCTTGGTATGGTTCCCGATTTCGTTTCCCGCTTTTGCAAGCGCGGCAAATCCCGCGGCATCTTGCTTCAGTCCATTCCCCATATCCGTGAGGAAGAACGTCACGTGGACATCCGGTAACTCATCCAGTATCGGTTTCAAGTTCTGCGGCTGATTCGCAAGCGCGTCGTCAAAGGTAAAACTTACTGCCCCGACATAGCCGTTCCAAGGAATGGTTTTTATAGGAGTTTCTGCCATACAAAGTCCTGCCAAACTAAGGGAAACAGAGCTCGCCACAACCGCGGCACGCATTGTTCTTTTCAGAAAAAATATTTTCATAATCCTAATCCATTAGATATCAATAAATATAGTTCATGACCGTAGGTTGTGGACGTTTTGTCAATGGTAAACATCGCCACATTGGACATTTATCCGCAAAGTGAAAGTATGTTTATATTGGTAAATTATGTGTTCTAGAACCTTAAAAATTGCGTTTTTAGCCCTTTGGGGCGTGGCAGTGAGTAGCGTTTCTGCCCTCGGCCTTGCCGACGGTGCCGCCAAGTTCGTCGGTAACATTCCGGTCGATGGCGAAGTTCCGTCTGATTTCGCGAAATACTGGAACCAGATTACCCCTGAATACGAATGCCTGTGGGTTCAAATTGAAAAAAATCGTGGCGAATACGATTTTTCCAAGTGCGATGCCATTTACAACTGGGCAAAAGAGAATGGAGTCCTGTTCAAGTTCAACACACTCGTATGGGGCACACACTACCCAGGTTGGGTCAATCAACTTAATGTCGAAGAAACCAAGGATGCCATTACCGCCTGGTTCGATGCCGTCGCGGAACATTACCCCGACCTAGAAATGATCGATGTGGTAACCGAGGCTGGCCGATCAGCGACAAACCAGTACCACTCTGGATTCGGTAGAGGCAATCTCTTTATCGATGCCCTAGGCGGTGACAACGATGGAGACTACAATTTCGTCACTACGGCCTTCAAGATGGCTCGCGAGCGCTGGTCCAAGGCGATTCTCATTTACAACGACTACAATACGTTCCAATGGCAAAGAGATGTCGGAATAAATCTTATCAATACCATCAAAAAGAACGGTGCACCAGTCGACGGCTACGGAATGCAAGGACATGATTTAATGGCAACGGGCTCCGGCCCGACAAACTGTCTCAACTTCAATACCCTTAAAAAATACCTACAAGAAATTATTGACAGTACGCAGATTCCATTGTACATTACCGAATACGATATAGGAACCGTGAACGACGATATTCAGAAAAAATGCTATTCAGAACAAATCCCCCTTTTCATGGAAGAGGAGCGTATTGCAGGCATTACCCTTTGGGGCTATATCTATGGCAAGACATGGGCATCTTGCAACGCAAAGGAACTAGGATGTTCCGGCATTATCAAGGATGGCATAGACCGCCCGGCAATGACCTGGCTCAAGGAATATTTCAATTTTCAGGAAGATACCACCGCAAGGGATTCGACTATCGCGGATTCCACGATTGCAATCGGCAGTAGCCTCCACTTGCAAGCGAATACCCTCCAGGCATACGACGTGTTTGACCTGAACGGCGTCCGACTCGGCCGCCTGCGCGCCTACACTATCGACGAGGCCGTTTCCGTACTCCAGAATACCAGCGACATCAAGACCCAAGGTATCTACATGCTCCGCTCCGTCCGGAACGGCACCGTAAAACAAGTGCGGATTGCACGTTAATTTTTGGCTTTTTTTTCTCGGGCTACAAAAGTGCCGTCTTTTCGATACAAGTCTCGTTCGTATCCATTAATGAAGTCCCCGTCGCCCAAGTCTTCTTGTATAAACGTAAAATCATTCAGATCAAAACGGTACAAGGCAAAAAAGCTGCCATATATATCTTCGGCGGCATAATGCCTATAAACCAATGCATAAAGTTCGCTACACCGGGAGCCGTCTTTGGACTTGCAGAAATGCTTACTGGACATCGCGCCGTAGGCAAATTCATTGACGGTTAGAGTCCTCTGGAACGTCACGGCAACGATTTTGAAATTATTTTGTTCCATGGACTCTTTTACACGGGAATAAAGTTCCTCGGTAAGCCCGCAAGGTTTGGCAAAACCGTCTTCGTAGCACATTTCAAAAGGAATAATAGAGTTACGTTCTTCTTTTCGATACCTTCGCTCTATTAACCACTCATTCCGTGAAGTCAGAAAAGAATCTATTTCAAATTTTTCGACAAAAGACGACTCGTCTATACTCTCACTGAATAGCTTAGGACTAGTCCAAACTAAATGATTGCTACCTTCCGGGAACGCAATATCGGGAAAAAGTTTCTTTGAAACAGCTGCGGCAACAAACAGACTATCGCACTTCTGTCCATCTTTTGAAGAGCACATGGACTCAATGGAACCATCCTCGTTCAGGTACATTTTCGAACTTTCCAGAAAATCACTTGATTTCGAATACGCAATCAAGTCAAGCTTTACTTTGATCCCCCTTAACGAATCAACATAGTTGAACTTTCTCACGATATTTACAAGCAACGTGGAATCCAGAGAACACGGATGCCTGACGGTAAAACTATCAACATCGGAATAACAGACCTTATAATAAATCTGCTTACTACTATCCAATATATCAGACGAATCGCGCTTTCCAAACAGGAGTTCGATATCATCTAGGACCTTCTGGATTTCCTTGCTGTACATGGTCTTTTTTTCGTCAAACTCAAAAAATTTTTCGAGATTGGCAGAATCCATGACGCTATAGGTCTTAAACGAAACAGGAGGTTCGGCAGGCATTTGCACAGGCTTCTTTTTCGTATCAGCCGTCTCGGCCTGCTGGCCACACCCTGCCAAAACCGTTAAAATCAAAAGAACCAGAACTCTATAAAGCATACATCACCCGCAAAAAAGCGCTCCTCACCCATAATTTTACTAAATTTGAGCCGTTCAAATACAAAACCAAGGATTAACAATGAGCAAGAATTACAAGATTGCAGTGCTCCCGGGCGACGGTATCGGCCCCGAAGTGATGAAAGAAGCTGTCCGCGTGCTGGACGTGGTTTCCAAGAAGTTCGGCTTCGACGTGAACGCCGAATGGGCAAACGTCGGTGGTGCCGCCTATGACGAAAGCGGTTCTCCGCTGCCGGAAAGCACCCTCAAGCTGGGTGAAGCTTCTGACTGTATTCTTTTCGGTTCCGTGGGCGGCCCGAAGTGGGAACACCTCCCCCCGAACCTGCAGCCGGAACGCGGCGCACTGCTGCCGCTCCGTAAGCATTTCAAGCTTTTCTGCAACCTCCGCCCGGCCCGCGTCTATAAGGAACTCGCAGGCGCATGCCCGCTCCGCGCAGACATCGTTGGCGACGGTTTCAACATTCTCACCGTCCGCGAACTGACGGGTGACGTTTACTTTGGCCAGCCGAAGGGCCGCGAAGGCGTTCCGGGCTCCAAGGAAGAAATCGGTTTCGACACCATGAAGTACAGCCGCTACGAAGTCGAACGCATCGCTCGCTTCGCTTTCGACGCCGCTATGCTCCGCAACAAGAAGGTTGCCTCCATCGACAAGGCCAACGTGCTCACCACGAGCGTGCTCTGGCGCGAAGTCGTGAACGAAGTCATCAAGGACTACCCGGAACTGACTCTCGAACACCTCTATGTCGATAACGCCGCCATGCAGCTCCTGAAGCGCCCGCGTGAATTCGACGTGCTCCTTTGCCCGAACCTCTTCGGCGACATCCTCACCGACGAATGCGCAATGCTCACCGGTTCCATGGGTCTCCTCCCGTCCGCTTCTATCGCCGAAGGAAGCTTCGGTCTGTACGAACCGGCCGGTGGTTCTGCTCCGGACATCGCTGGCAAGGGTATCGCTAACCCGCTCGCCCAGATCCTCTCCGTGGCCCTCATGCTCCGCTACACCTTCAAGGAAGAAGAAGCGGCCAAGGCTATCGAAGCTGCTTGCGAAAAGGTCATCGCTCAGGGCTACCGCACTGGCGATATCTACCAGGAAGGCTGCACCAAGGTCGGCACGACTGGCATGGGCGACGCTATTATAGCCGCACTTGCCTAAGTGTAACTAAGAACCTACGACAGGCAAGTGCTCTCACCTCCACGACTCGTTAAATAAACCCAAGCCGAGTACAGCAGAAACAAGCTTGCTTGTTTCTATTGTTGAGGCGCCGATTTATGCGATGAAATCGCAATACGAGTCGCTTGAGGCTCACAGATCAAGGCTCTCGCATAAAGCAACTAGATCCTTCGATCTACGCCCTCACGGGCGGAGTTTACCCTGAGCGAAGTCGAATGGGCTCAGGATGACAGTATAAAAGCGACCGGATTTCTCCGGTCGCCTTTTTAATTGTCTCTAGCGCGAGCGTTTCTAATATTACTTAGCGCAGCCAGTGCCGAGCGTGCCTTCCATCAAGGACACACACTGGGCAGTCAATCCGGCGGCTTCGTCGCTACCGGCAGGGAATTCGATGCATTCGCCTAAAACTCCCGGGATGTCGCAAGAAACCATGTCTCCAGTGGGAGTTGTACCTGTATTTGTTGCGGTAGAATCAGTAATACTGGTATTGGTTGCAGTGGAATCGCTAGCGGTTGTAGCGTTTGCGCTGGAATCGGACGGTGTTACCGCATCCTTCGGCAAAAATTCCTTGCAAGATTTCTGCTCCATTTCAAAGAGAGATTCCTTGCTGAAAGTCGTGGTCGAAGAAGCAATATTCAAGAACGCATCAGCGGAGCAATAATGGATTCCGCTGAAATCGGCGAAGTTCTTGGAAACGCATTCAATATGAGACATCGGATAAATCGAGTATTTCATATTGACATAACGGCCATCTTCCGGATCCGGGAAAAGAAGCTTTTTCATGGGGATAGAATCGCCATTCTGGCCTTCGTCCTTATAGAAGTAGCTCCATTCGGCATCGTCAATGGTGAAGTCGCACTTGGTCACCGGAGCGAAGGCGACTTTCTCGTAACTGCCGCCATTAACCGCCACCTTGCAAGCGTTCTGCACTGTCGTAAAGAATGTTTCACGAGCGTTGCCTGCAAAGTACCCCTTCTGAGTTGTGGTAGAAACGTAGATAACAGTGTTGCCATCAGAATCACAGGAACGTTCGCCAACGAAATTCTTGTCCGAAGACGCGTTTGAAGCAGTAGGTTCAATGCTGCACATCATGCTGGTCATGCTGCCCGTATAGCGGATGGAATCACGGATAACGAGGTCATCGCCATTGATTTCATAGACGGTCGTAATCTTTGCGCTGTTCTTGCCATCGCTACCCTTGTACGAAATCGTCCAAACATTGTCCGTTGCGGCAAATGCACAAGGTTCAGCTTCTGCAACAGAAGAACTGGAAGGTTGTTCGGCAACACTAGAAGAACTGGCAACATCGGCGCTAGATTCTGGAGCGGCGGAACCAACACTAGATGAAGATTCTGTTCCGACCGTGGTATTGGCGGGCAAAACCGGGGACGAAGAGTCATCGCCACAAGCCATAAAACCCATTGCCATAGATAATGAAAGGCCTAAACCTATTTTTTTACAATTCATAGATCACTCCAACTTAAAAGTTTGCGGGGCCAATATACAAAAAAAAAGGAAAAAAAAGGGAATTTTCAGAAAAAAATGACCAGATTTCTCTGGTCACCTTTTTTCTTTCCCCCTACAACTATGAATCAATCACTTAAAGACATGCAGTAGTTGAAAAGGGAATCAACAGCGGCAATTCCTTTTTCAAGTGTCACATCAAATTTCGCATCGTTTTCTTTAGCAATATACTCTTGCGATTCACTGGAATTTCCATCTGCACACTTAATCATTACAGGAAACGGATTCTCACAAATAAGAGAACCAACTGGTTCAGCATCATGCGATTGCTTAGACAAACTATCACAAGTTCTATCAATGCATTCATTCGTCAAAACAGAATATGACACCAAATCAGTCTCTTGTGCCCTTATCATAAAATGTATCAATTCATTATCCTTAAGAACCATATCAAGGTATTGCGAAAATTCGCAATCACAGGTATACGAATCTGCTCCAATCGGCACACAAGTTTCATCGACAGGATGAAGATTAGTTGAAAAATTAGGTAAATGATACCGACCTATACTTACAATATTAAATTCTGTACCATAATCCAATCCAAAACGCACTCCCTTTAAATGGGCTATAACGTCTTCAATTGGCACACGATAATTATCAGATCCATACCGTTCAAAACGATACCAAGCAAAACACACCTCTTTGGTTTTAGGCCAAGAAATATCAGGATCTCTCAATGTAGATAAATTAATACCATTAATAAAGTAGTCATTCAAATCAGCAATCGAATCACTGGGTAAAAGTCCCAAGTAAGAAAGATTCCCCGAAAATTCAACACAAATTCCTTTCATGGCGCTGACATCAGCTTCTTCTATATTACCCAAAGAATCCTTTCCCGCAAAATAGAATTCGACATAAGCACTAGGCGCGACAGATGCATCCTCCGAATCGATTTCATTTTCATTTGGTTCATATACAATCTTTCCACACAAGCTACCATCACACTTGTCTATAACATCGGCAAGCGCCATCGAATCATATTCTGCCGTAGCCATTCCAGGCCATTCAAATCGAGCATTCTCATAAGTTCCCGGTTCTGTATGCCAAGTCCAAATACCCGAAGTATTCGTCCCGTTATCGTAACCGGTGCGCACGCGGTATCCCGATGTACGGTTCCACATATCAGGCGACCATATACACCCTTTTTCTATGGCTTCCAGGGAATCCGTTACGCCAATCGTGCTGCACAACACAGGCGATTCAGGCGTTAAATTATTTCCCATATTCGGAACACTCGTCGAACCCGAAATTGACGATGCATTTTCGGAACATGCGGCAAACAAAAGCGCCACGAGAGCAAACAAACTATAAAGTTTTTTCATACTAGACCTCCTCTTTATTTAATTTCCAAGTTAGCGGGAACAGTTGCATGTTCAAATGATAAATTTGATCAGCTTTTTCTGTTTCCGAAGCCATTGCGGCAATCTTTTTCCTGAACGCATCAACTTCTTGAGCGATGCGTTCGTAGCATTCGCGGTTGACCGTAAAAGTCACACTCGACACACTGCGATCTTGCGGATCAAAGCGTTCGATGGATTCATCGGCAAGCTGCAACATCTTGTGATGCATCGCATGTACTGCATAAGCCAAGCCCTCCTTTGATGCGGTCACGTTCTTTTCAGTCTGGCGATACGCGCCGTCCGCGCCTTTTTTCAGGAATCCCGCTTTGGTCAAGAATTCAAGTGAAGCGCTGACATCGGCAGCGGAGATTTCGTTGCAACACGTTTTCGCCATCTGCCCTGGAGTGGCTCCACTCATCATCGGCGCCAGTTCGCGAACGACCTGATTTTTCCAGCCATCGAAATACTCGACAGCCTCCTTGTCGACAATGCGTACTTTGTACTCGATCGCAATCTGTCGCATTTCTTTCCAATACGGCTTTTTGGCCTCGTCATCCTTGGCATTGCAAAAATTGACAAGCGCTCTAAAGTAGTTCGCCTCAAAGCCCGCAAGCCCCATTGCCGAAATCATACGGTTCATCGATACGCGGCTCAAGTTGCTCTGGCCTTCGCTCACAAGCCGCAAGTAAGTCGGTGAAGAAAACCCCGCAAGTTTCGCGAATTCCCTCCAGGAAAAGTACGAGGTCCGTTTTTGATCTTCGTAGAAATCCTTGATCAAAGGATGATAATCTTTGTATTCTGTTATCGGTTTCATGTTATCAAATATACCCTATTTACGGGCTATCATGACACAAAATATCTGTTTTTAATTAAAATTAAGCATTAAAAATAAAGATTTTTTGTATATGACACACTCAAGGTAAAAGAACTTAGAGCTTAGGGCTTAAGTGTCAAAAGGATACCAAAAGGGAAAACGGGTTCAAACAAGGGACTTTTTTCGTTTTTTACGTACTTCGAGGAGTTTTCAAGCTAGCCAAGTACGTAATTTTCAGGGTTTTGCAAACAAATTCACACGAAAAATTCCCATTTTCGAGTGGTTTTACGTACTGGATGCATAAATTTAAAGCTTCTAGTACGTAAATTTTCTCGGCAAAGCACATACAACATAAAATTTTACGTACTTGAGCCTAGTTTTCTCCGGTTTTAGTACGTAAAAGCACGAAAAACGCATAAAAAAACACCCTGCCGCGGGGCAAGGTGCATTTTGAACAAAATCCAAGAAACGAATTAAGCGTTCTTCGTGAAGTCCACGTAAGCCTTGAGCACGTCGAGGAAGACTTCGTCCGGAGTGTTGTCGCCAACGATGTGGCTGATGATCTTCGGATCGTACTTTTCGAGAACCTTGGCGGTAGATTCCTTATAGACGTTCAAGCGGTTCTTGATGACGTTCACGTCAGCGTCGTCCTTGCGGCCTTCGATCTTGGCGCGGTTGAGGAGACGAGCGACGATGGTTTCTTCGTCCTTGATGTCGAGAACGAAGATGTGCTTCACGTCAACGATCGGCTTGATGAGATCGACCTGGGCAACCGTGCGAGGAATGCCGTCGAGGAGGAGCGTGTCCTTTTCCGGATTGAGCTTGTTCGTGTTCACGAGGCCTTCGACAAAGCGGCCGAAGATTTCAACGGTAGCTTCGTCCGGGACGAGGAGGCCCTTGCTGGAGTAAGAAGCGAGGAGCTTGCCGGATTCGCTGGACGGAGCAATGCCACGTTTGCGCCCACAGTGCCCTTGCCAGAACCCGGAGCACCGAAGATAAGAACAGCAGAAATCTGAGACATTGATAACCTCATAGGTTGATTGTTAAAATTCGGGACGAAATATAGAATTTTTAGAACTTAGAGCTTAGAGCTTAGAACTTAGAACTTAGAAAAAGATGATTTTCAGCTATGTGCTATGGAGTTTAGTTGGTAGAGCTTAGGGACGTCATCCTGAAGCCTGTAGGGCTGAAGGATCCAGTGAAGGTATGAGCAATTGTAATTCTAAAGCCCAAAGCCTTGCAAAGCAAGGCGACCTCAAAGCGAAGCGTGCCCACAGGAGCTTTAGCTCCGTGCTCATAGCCCAGAGGCACAACGTGCCGACCTCAGACCGAATTTACGAGCGTGCCCACAGCCCCAAGCTCTACGACTTGATTTTTTCGCACTTGAAAGAGAGCTTGCCATTTTCGACGCCGACATAAATCGTGGAGAAGTCCGTCATCGTCCCGAGCAAGAGCCCTTCGGCGATTTCGTCTTCGACCAGATTCTGGATAGAACGGCGGATGGGGCGTGCCCCCAGCGAGGCATCGTAATTATGATTTACGATAAACTCCTTGGCTTCCTGGTTCATTTCCAAAAGAATTCCGCGATCGGAAAGGTTCTTCTGCAAGAATCCCATCTGGATATCCACAACAGACACAAGGTCATGCTTGGAAAGCGCACGGAACACAATCTGCTCATCGACGCGGTTCAAGAATTCCGGGGAGAATACGCGCTTGACCTCTTCGCGGATAGCGTTCTCCATGCGTTCGTAATCGTCGGTCTCGCCCATCTTGGTAAAGCCCATGCCACTGCTGTGGCGGACCTCGCGGGCGCCGGCGTTACTCGTCATGATGATAATCGTATTCTTGAAATTGATCTTGCGGCCATAGCTATCCGTCAAGATGCCATCGTCCAAAATCTGCAAAAGCAAGTTGTAAATGTCCGGATGAGCCTTTTCAATTTCGTCCAAAAGCACGACTGAATACGGATGCTTGCGTACTTTTTCGCTGAGCTGGCCACCGCCATCTTCGAAGCCCACGTATCCCGGAGGCGCACCGATCAGGCGGCTGACGCTATGCTTTTCCATGTACTCGCTCATGTCGATACGTACAAGAGAATCCTCGCTACCGAAAAGTTCCCTACAAAGCACCTTCGCCAGTTCCGTCTTGCCGACACCCGTCGGACCGAGGAACAAGAAACTTCCCATCGGACGCTTGTTGTTGCGGATGCCCGCTCGGCTGCGACGGATGGACTTGACAATCGCATCGACAGCCTGATCCTGACCAATCACGCGCTGTTTGATTGCATCACCCAAGTGCAAAAGCTTTTGCGCCTCTTCACCGCCAAGCCTGCTAACCGGGATTCCCGTCATTTTGCTGATAACGTCGCGAATAACGTTTTCATCGACAGTCGGGGTTTCAGTAACTTCGCTTTGCAACTGTTTCTTGCGTTCGGCAATGCTGTTCTGCAACTCTTCTTCGCGGGCGCGAAACTGGGCCGCAGAACTATAATCTTGATTGGCGACCGCTTCTTCTTTTTTCTGGAGGCATTCGCCAAGTTCGTCTTCCATGTTCTGCAAGTCTTGCGGAATCTTGATGGAATTGAGACGGACACGGGCACCCGCTTCGTCGAGAACGTCTATCGCCTTGTCCGGCAAGAAGCGTTCGCTGATGTAACGTTCGCCAAGTTCTACGGCCGCACGCACGGCATCCGGCGTGTAATGCACGTTGTGATGCTGTTCATACTTCGGACGGAGACCTTCTAGAATTTGGATAGAATCTTCGACAGAAGGCGGATTCACGACTATCGTCTGGAAACGACGTTCAAGAGCAGCATCCTTTTCGATGTACTTGCGGTATTCGTCAAAAGTCGTTGCACCGATGCACTGGAGTTCACCTCGCGCAAGAGCCGGCTTAAAGATGTTCGACGCATCGAGACTGCCTTCGGAGCCGCCCGCCCCCACAATCGTGTGGAGTTCGTCAATAAAGAGAATCACGGAATTGCCAACGCGCTGGAGTTCCGTAATTAAGCCTTTCACGCGTTCTTCAAACTGTCCGCGATACTTCGTACCGGCCACCATGGCGGCAACATCCAACGAAACGACACGCTTGTTCGCCAAAAGGTCCGGAATCTTGCGCTGCACAATTTTTTGAGCGAGCCCTTCGATAATCGCAGTCTTACCCACGCCAGGTTCGCCAATCAGCGCCGGATTGTTCTTTTTACGGCGGCAAAGAATCTGGATCAAGCGTTCAATTTCTTCTTCACGACCGATAATCGGGTCGAGCTTTCCTGCACGGGCCATCGCCGTCAAGTCGCGACCGAAATGTTCAAGAATCGGAGTCTTGGACCGGGATGGAGATGCCTGACGCGTTTGCGTATAACGTTCGCGAGGCTCATCATCGGACTGGCCGTCATCCAACGGTTGGCCGCCATCCGCCTGGCGCTTGATTTGCATCAGCATTTCCTGGTAATTTTCAAACGTGACATTGTACGTTGAAAGCGTTGCCGCTGCCGGAGAATCCGTCTGCTGCAAAATCGCAAGCATCAAATGTTCGGGGCCAATGAACTGGACGCCCTCTTCCTTGGCAATCTTGGCGGCATTGTAAAGCACGGCCTTGCACTGCGCCGTAAACGTCAAAAGCCCGCCGTGAGCATCGCCACCGACCGTCATGAGACCGCCGCTCGTGCTGAGCGCCCGCTGAATCGTTTCGCTGAGTTCTGTTAAATTCACCTTCAACGCTTTGAGCGTCTCGGATGCAAAACCTGAATCCTCGCGGACAAGACCAAATAGCAAATGTTCTACCGTAACGCAGTCGCTCCCTAAATTGCGAGCCGCGATACGTGCCGCCTGCAGCGCTGCCTTTGCCTTAGCTGAAAAAATACCGTTAATATCTGCCATAGTTAAGCTGTAATAGTAAAATCAAGTGATTAGTGGTTGGTGATTAGTGGTTAGGACTTATAATTGCGGCGAAGCCACCCTGTTTACTAACCACTGCTTACTAACCACTAAAAATATAACTCTAAAATCCCTACTGTATCACTCCGCCGTGCATCACGACTCTGCGTTTTGCAAAACTAGCCAATTTTTCGTCATGCGTCACAATCAAGAAAGCCTGATGGAACTTTTCATTGAGTTCGCCAAAAAGTTCGTTCAATTTCGCCGAATTCGCCTCGTCCAAGTTGCCGCTCGGTTCATCCGCAAACACGAGCGACGGGTTGTTCATGAGAGCGCGCGCAATCGCAATACGCTGGCGTTCGCCACCCGAAAGTTCACGCGGCAAGTGTTTGAGGCGTTCCTTGAGTCCGACCGTTTCCAAAAGCATCTCGGCACGTTCACGACATTCCTTTTCGGGAGTCCCGAGAATGCGGCCCGGCACGCAAACGTTTTCGAGCGCCGTAAATTCCGTAAGCAAGTGATGAAACTGGAACACGAACCCCACATGCTTCCGATGGTACATGTCCCGCTCTTCGCTATTGAACTTGCTGAGCGGTTTGCCGTTGAATAAAATCTCGCCCGAAGTCGGAGTATCGAGCATCCCGACCAAATTCAAGAACGTCGATTTGCCGGATCCCGAAGAACCCGTGAGAGCCACAAGCTCGCCCGCATCCATCGAAAAATTCACGCCCTTGAGAATCTCAAGTTCTTCACCCGTCTCGGAGAAGACGCGACGAAGATTGACTGTTTTCAATAGAGGTTCTAATTCCATAATTTGACCTCACCTTTTCTTTCACCTTTTAGGTATGAGCACGGACCTTCGGTCCTTTGGGGTATGGGCTCGTGCCTACGGCACTCTGAGGTAAAAATGTTATATACAAAACCACGAACCTCAAAGCGAAGCGAGCTCAAAGGGGCTTTAGCCCCGACCTCATAGCCCATAGCGAGCCTGCGAGCGTTCTTATTCATGTCTAATCGCCCCCACAGGATCCAAGCGGCTTGCTTTCCATGCCGGCAAAAGCGTTGCGGACACGCACAGAACAATGCCAATCACAAAAATCAAGACAACATCCATCACGTGCACCGAAATCGGGAAATACGGAATCACGTACACGTCACCCGGCAGCTTGATGAAGTGGTAAGCCTCTTGCAACTTGCAGAGCACAAGACCAATCGTCCCGCCCACAACGGTGCCGCCCACGCCAATGAAACTACCCATCAGCATGAACACGCGCATAACGCCCGCCTTGCTGAAACCCATGCTACGCAAGATGCCGATTTCCTTAGTCTTGTCAATCACAACCATGATAAGCGAACTGATGATGTTGAACGCTGCGACCAAAATAATCAAACAAATCACCGCCGCCACAATGAACTTTTCGTAGTTCATCCACTTGAGAAGCGTGATGTTCTTGGTTTTCCAATCGAGAGCGTAATAAGGATAAGAAAGCCAAGTCGCCATGGTATCGACCGCATCGCCCGCTTTCCAGTGATCCTTTATACGGAACTGGATGCCCGTCACAGTGTTCCCCATGCCAAGCAACTTCTGCAAATCCGAAATGCCGACATACGCAAGGTTGCCATCGTATTCGTAAGTGCCCGTCTCGAAGATGCCGCTCACCACGCACATCATCATCTTCGGGCCACCAGAATTCATCGCTTCGTCCGGGCTCTGGAACGTCTGCAACACGAGCTTGTCACCAACGACCACGCGCAAACGCGCCGCCAAGCCAGTTCCGAGAATAATTCCCGGACGGAGTTTCCCGCTCATGTCTTCGAGACTATCGACAGAATACTCGCCCCACTTGATGTACTTGTGGATGTCCGTCACGCCTTTAGCTGTCGCGGGATCAATCCCGTAAATGACAATGCCATCGTTCACCTTCTTGGAGCTGATGCCCACCTTGTAAATGATGAACGGAGAAGCCGCCACCACATCCGGCACGCGAGTTTTCACCTCCTGCGTGAGGCTATCGTACGGTCCGATAGGATTGCCGTTGTACGCCATCAACTCGAAGTGAGCATCCTTGCCTATCATCTGGGCAGTGACCTCTTCTTCGAAACCGTTGACCGCCGCAAGCGCCACCACCAGCGCAAACACGCCGATGGAAACACCGAGCATACTGAAAATACCAATAAGCGAAACAAAGAGACTCTTCCGTTGAGCCCCCAAGTAACGCCAAGCAATGAGAAGTTCGAGTTTACTAATCATAGACGAGAGACGAGATTTTAGTGGTTAGTGGTTGGTGGTTAGTGGTTGGGATGTTTTATCACAATACGAGAGTCTTGTCGCATTTTTAAGATGGCAAGCATCTTTCCGATTTCATCCAACGAATCTCTTATTTCAGAAACTGCAGATGAACTAGCTAAACCAACACGCTCACACAAAAGCAATTGAGTTTCTAACTCAGCCTTTGATCCAAGGGAAATGCCTAAAAAATGAGCAAACTCTTTTTTAGACTTGCGTCCTTCACCTTCTGCAATATTACT
The DNA here is from genome assembly GCA_902800345.1 of Fibrobacter succinogenes. Lineage (GTDB taxonomy): Bacteria > Fibrobacterota > Fibrobacteria > Fibrobacterales > Fibrobacteraceae > Fibrobacter > Fibrobacter succinogenes_H. The sequence goes on along the minus strand of CADCDO010000006.1, from coordinate 65,832 downwards.
GGCTATAGAAACAGAAGCTCGCCGCATTTGGGATACTAGTCCAAACAATTCCTCTTTAGGGAACTGTTTCGTCAATTGATAAACCGCAACGGTCAGATCAATCGCTTTTTGCCAGACTACCAAATCTTTATAGCTTTGAGCCATTGCATTCCTTTATGCATTCCTGTTTACTAACCACTAACCACTGTTTACTAGCCGTAAGGCTCCGCCTTACGTTTCCGGCTTCATCAACGGGAAGAGCTGCACGTCGCGAATGGTCTGCTGGTTCGTGAGGAGCATGACCATGCGGTCGATGCCGAAGCCCACGCCGCCCGTCGGCGGCAAGCCAGATTCGATGGCGTGCATGAAGTTTTCGTCCATCGGGTGCGTTTCACCTTCACCACCGCGGCCACGGCGGACCTGGTCTTCGAGGAGTTCGCGCTGACGGATCGGGTCGTTAAGTTCGGTGTAAGCGTTACCGAGTTCCCAGCCGTTGGCGTACGGTTCGAACTGTTCGATAAGGCCTTCGATGGTGCGGTGCTTCTTGCAAAGCGGAGTACTTTCAGTCGGCATGTCCTTGATGAACGTCGGCTGGATGAGCTTGTCTTCAACAGTGAGTTCGAAGAGTTCGAGGATGCCACGACCGCGAGAGAATTCACCATCCAAGTGACCACCGAGTTCTTCCATCTTGGCCTTGATTTCGTCGTCGCTCATTTCGTTGACCTTGAGGCCACCGAACTTTTCGATGGCTTCGATCATGCTGTAACGCGGCCACGGAGCCTTGAAGTCAATTTCCTTGCCCTGATACTGAATCTTCGTCGTACCGTTAGCGGCAATGCAAGCACGTTCGTAGATGTTCTCGAAGTGCACCATCATGTCGTTGTAGTCGGCATAAGCTTCGTAGAATTCGAGACCGGTAAATTCCGGGCTATGCGTACGGTCCATGCCTTCGTTGCGGAAGTTCTTCGAGAATTCGAAAACCTTTTCCATGCCGCCCACGATGCAGCGCTTGAGGTAAAGTTCCGGAGCGACGCGCAGATAAAGCGTCATATCGCAAGCGTTGTGATGAGTCGTAAACGGGCGGGCGTTTGCGCCACCGTAAATCGGCTGGAGCGTCGGCGTTTCGACTTCGATGAATCCCTTTTCAATCAAGTATTCGCGAATAGCCTGCATGATCTTGAAACGCTTGATGAAGACTTCCTTCACATCATCGTTCAAAGCCATGTCGATATAACGCTGGCGGTAGCGGGTATCCACGTCGGCAAATTCGTTGAACACAACCTTGTTGCCGTTTTCGTCAATCTTTTCCTTAGCGACCGGAAGCGGGCGCACAGCCTTCGAAAGCATCGTCACCTTTTCGGCACGCACAGAGTATTCACCGCTCTGCGTTTCGAACATCGTACCGTTCACGCCGATGAAATCACCGAGGTCTGTCATCTTCACAATTTCGTAGTTTGCCTCGCCCACTTCGTCACGAGCGACCACAACCTGCAAACGACCATAGCGGTCCTTGAGGTGCATAAAGCACATCTTGCCCTTGCGATTGAAACGTACCACGCGGCCAGCAAAAGCCACCGGCTCCTTCGTCACCATCAAGGCGTCCTTATTTTCCTTCAAAACCTTGGAATCATGGGTCCTGTTAAACTTGTGAGGATAAGCCTCTACACCCATTTCCTTGAACTTGTCGAGCTTTGCCAGGCGAGCCTGCACCTGGTCATTCATATCTTGCATTGCCATATTGTATTACCTCGTGAATATATCACGTCTTAAATTTGAACGCGGTAAAGATAGCTTTTTAGCAGACAGTAGGAAGCAGGAAGCAGGAAGTTCGCGACCCGAAAAAAGAACAGACAGGCCATTTTTGCCGGTTTTATGCTACCAAAAACCATATTTTTCCCATTTTGGTAGCACAAATTTTAACTTGTATGTACCTTTTCAGGAAGAACAAGACCATATAATGATACCAATTTGCCGTTTTCCGCCAATTTGGTAACACAAGCAGGGCAACAAAGCCTCCAAATCGGCCAATTTTAATTAATTTATATAGAAAACATGCTACCAAAAATCACTTTTTCCAACTTTTGGTAACACTTTTTAGCATTTTCGGGATTTTGCGACAATCAAAGATTAATTGAAAAGAAAAAAATACAATCATCTCTACTTCCAAGAAATATATTTATTAGAAATTCAACATATTTCCACTTAACATACTAACATTACAAAACAGCATGGAGAAGAATATGAGAAAACTGTTTCTTTTTCTTATGATATCCATTTTCGTCATTGGATGTGCACAAACATCACATTCCGTTATGGGTACTGCAATTGATCCAGCCAATGTACAAGCCATAGAAAAAAATGTTACGACAGCTGATCAAATCACCCAAAAATTTGGCGCACCAATGAATAAAGCAATGACTGACGGAGGTGAAATCTGGACCTACATGTACATGGATACACAAGGCACAACAGGTTTAACATCAACTCAGGTCTCTGGCAAACAACAAAAATTAGATGTTATGATAAAAGATGGCGTCGTCGTCAACTACACATATAATGAAGGCCCTATTGCAATGCAAGGTACTGGCTCTTGGTATTGACCCTAATTTTTTAATCAAATTAGACATCCCCTGTACTGATGAAGTACAGGGGATTTAATTTTCAAAGTAGAATCAACAGCAGCAGAGCGGAGGGAGATGTCTAGTTTTTAACGCAACGGACAGAGTAACCTTTGCTCTTGAAGTAACTGTCCAGAGCCCCATAGTCATGGTCATTGTACAAGTACATATAGTAAGCGTTGGAATGATCCATCTCTGATGGCACTCCAGAAAATTGCGTTGCGGCCTTCATTGGTGCAGAAACCATTGCTGTACCTGTCTCCGGCGGGCAACGCGGAGAAACCGTAGGCATCGGTGCCGTTCCCATTTTTACCTTCGTAATCATTCCAGCCGCTCCGGGACTTGAGCATTATGCCAGCAGTGGATGCGCCACCGACCGCAGTGAACAAAGTATTCCATTCCGTTGAATCCGGCAAGTGCCAGCCCTCAGGACAAATGCCCTGCACAGGCAAGGTCGTTAAGCATATCGGACCACTTCCGCAGCCAGTTTTTTTATAATCTACCGCAGCGCGCCAACTGTAAAGGCGACCAGCCACATCGCAATTGGTAGCCACATCGTTGTAACACCAGCTTTCGTCCATAAGACTCGTCGTGGTTACACTGTCATCATAATTCAAGTTTTCCGCCATCCAAGTCTGGGAGCCAATGGTTACAGTCTTATAAGTCTTGCCGTCACGGGAATCCATCATGGCACCGTAGGCAATTTCCGGATTCAGACGGGCTTCCTTCGGCACATCCCAACTCCAGCCATTAAATGAACTGCCACTAGATTCTTCATGGCTATCGCTACTTAATATTACTTCCGGGTCCACAGAACTACCGCTATCATCATCACAAGCCGCAAAGAATATAGCAAAGGCTCCTATCGTCATCCCTTTCAACAGCACCCCGGCAAACTCAGTGTACTTGTTCAGGGACCAACGGCTCCAAGACAGACATGAAAAAAAACTTGTTTTAAAGGACATGAACACACCTTCGATTTATTTACAAGCTACAATAAAAAAAAACGAGAAGCCCATTTTGCAGGTTTTATGCTACCAAAAACCATATTTTCCCCATTTTGGTAGCACAAATTTTACGTTGTCCATACATTTTTAAGGGAAAGCATTACCAAATTATGCTACCAAATCACCGTTTTCAGCCAATTTGGTAACACAAACAGCGCTACAAGGTCTCCAAATCAGCCAATTTTAATTAATTTATATAAAAAACATGATACCAAAAAGAACTTTTTTCAGCTTTTGGTAGCACTTTTTCGCAATTTCGAGGTTTCGTCCCTTAAAAAACCAGCAAGCAAAGAGAATTTTCGCATTTACAAAGGCTAAAAATTTAATCAATAAACAACATTTCTTTCCCGAAAAGGCCCAAAGAAATGTTTTCCCAAAACAATGTAATAGCACGTTCTATCATAGCCATTTAAAAAATCAACATATAGACTTTTTTCATACTTCACGACTCCGATTACGCTCTTGATGCCGTGAAATTCAGCCATTAAACGAATGGTATCCTTATCAAGAACGTTCAATTCATTTTTCAAGAAATAACGGTCCTTTTCCGTAAAGCAATAATCAAAGCAGTCGGTTTCTATCTCGACAAAAGACGTGTTCATTGCAAACGATTCTTTCATCGGTGATTCATCGTGCATCACATAAAAAATAAACACCAAACACACTAGCAAAAAGCTAGCGATAAAAGTAAACGCGATTTTGATTTTCTTTTTAAAGTTCATTATAAATAGCAATCAGACAAGTCGATATTATTTTGCACATCATCCCAAAACTTGGGACTTAAGCCATATTTATCCGCTGATTTTGTAGAAGGAATTTTAGAGTTGCCTGTTTCTGATGATTTCTTCTTTTGTTTTTTTTCCTTTTTTATTTTTTCTACGCATTTTTGCGGGTCTTCGACTTCGCGCAAATCATGCCAATTGGTACAGGCGTAACCCACAGAAACATAGCTGCCTTTTTTCTTTTCAAGCAGCGGAACCAGAAATCGAACCGATTTCATTTTTTCAGCATAGAGGAATGCTTTCGTGAAGAGGTCGCCCGTCCCCCACAAATCCGCAACAGCCACAGAATCAACTTTACCTTTCAAAGATTTTATCGGGAAGACATCAGCCGAATCTAGAGTTTTTGTTTCGCCCGGATCTTCATACGAAATATGGAACGTACGGATTGCATCCTTGGATTTCAATTGGACAACGCCATCGTAATCAACGGATTTCTGTATCGGGTATAGCACATTCACATCGCTAGAGATTACGTTATCGTTAAAAGAAAACTTGAAGCGCTCCGGAACATTCTTTTGATTAAAGGTAATATCCACATTAAGCAATTCAAGGCAAACGTATTCACGAGCCTGCACACAGGCAACACAAAAAAGAATAAAGAAAAATATATATTTCATACTTTCAATATACAAAAAACGACAACTTCGCTAAAAATTGTCGTTAAAAAGTCAGTGGATTCTATCGGGGCATCATCCCTTCAGAATGACAAAAAGCCCACAATTCTCTCGTCTAACATCACTGGATTCTTCGACTTCGCTCAGAATGACGAGACTCAATCTTTCGTCTTTGACGTCTCCGGCGTCAGGTGCTGCGTTTCGGTCATGCCGATGAGTAAACTCATCGTCGCGACGCTCAACTTGCAACCTACTCGTCTGTAGCTGCGCAGCGCCATTCTATCGTCTAAATTCACTGGATTCCCTCCTGCCTCTGTCGCTACGCTCCAGAGTTGTCGAGAATGACGCTTCCTACTTCCTACCGTCTACTTCCTACTCCCCACTACCCTTGCGAGGTTTCTGCGAAGCTCAGGCGTTCGTAGTTTTTGAGCGCAAGGTTCAGGCGATATTCATTCGGGAAAAGGCACACGAGATTGCGTTCCTTGTCCATCATGCAGTCGCCGGCGTATTCGTCGGCGAACTTGCCCACATCTTCTTCGGGGCCATTCACCCAGCGGATGCAATGAGCAGGCACGCGGTCGAGTTGCACGTCGGCGCCGTATTCGCTCTGCAAGCGGAACTTGAGCACGTCGAACTGGAGTTCACCCACGACGCCCACGACAGGCACGGCAGACTTGAGCGGTTCGTAAAGCTGCGTTGCACCTTCTTCCGAAAGTTCGGCAAGGCCTTTCGCCATCTGCTTGGACTTGAGCGGATTCAAGAGCGTCACGCGGGCAAAGTGTTCCGGAGCAAAGTCCGGGATGCCCGTGAAGTTCATCTTTTCGCCGTCCGTGAGCGTATCGCCAATGCGGAAAAGTCCCGGATCGTTGATGCCCACGATGTCGCCTGCCCAGGCGTGGTCAATGACTTCCTTGTCTTTCGCGAGGAAAGCGGTCGGAGCGGCTAAGCGGATGTCGCGGCCGGTACGCACGTGAAACACCTTTTCGCCACGGGTAAAGCTGCCCGAACAAATGCGGAGGAATGCCGTACGGTCGCGGTGTTTCGGGTCCATGTTGGCCTGAATCTTGAAGACAAACGCGCTGAAAGCGTCTTCGTCCGGCTTGACCGGGCGTTTGTCCGTATCGCGGATCATCGGCGGCGGAGCGAGTTTCGCAAAAGCGTTCAAAAGCTGGCGCACACCGAAATTGTTCACGGCAGAACCGAAGAACACCGGGCACATTTCGCCCTTGAGGAACTTTTCGTGGTCGAACGGATCCATACCGCCCGTGACCATTTCGTATTCTTCCTTGAACTGATTCACCCAGTTTTCACCGCAGAGTTCAACGAGACGCGGATCGTCCGGGCCTTCCATCTGGATAATTTCTTGCTTGCCATCGTCCGGGTTGAACGTGTGGAACGTATTTTCGGCGATGGAATAGACGCCCTTGAAAAGCTTACCGACGCCAATCGGGAGCGTAAAGGGAGCCGTCTTAATCTGCAAAACGCTTTCAATCTGGTCGAGCAAGTCGAGCACGTGGCGGCCATCCAAGTCCATCTTGTTGATGAACGTGATAATCGGCGTGTGGCGCATGCGGCAGACATTCATCAAGCGAATCGTCTGCTTTTCAACACCGTTCACGCTATCGATAAGCACGAGAGCGGCGTCCACGGCGGTCAGCGCACGGTACGTGTCTTCGCAGAAGTCCTGATGCCCCGGGGTATCGACGAGGTTGAACATGCAACCTTCGAACGGGAAGTTCAGCACGGAACTCGAAACAGAAATACCACGCTGCTGTTCAATCTTCATCCAGTCACTGACGGTATAGCTCTTGTTGGCCTTCGCGCGCACGTGACCAGCCTCGCGAATGACGTTCCCGTACCACAGGAACTTTTCGGTGATGGTGGTTTTACCGGCGTCAGGGTGGCTGACGATGGCGAAGGTGCGGCGTTTTTCAATTTCTGGATTCATATTGAGCTATGGGGTATGAGGTCGTTCGCCTTCGGCGCCCTCTGAGGTATGAGCATTGAGTCATCCTGAGCGGAACGCAGTGAAGTCGAAGGATCCATACAGTGTTAATTTTACGCGGGCAAATATAGTAACTTTGAGGGGGATATTCAATGTTTGGAAGTAAGTGGTTAGTGATTGACGTCTTCGACGTCCGCGGCTGCATTCGGACATAAAAATAAGCAAGCTTATTTTTGCGTCACTCATTTGGCACGCTCTTGGTGGTTAGTGGTCTAGGTGGAAGAATCCAGTAAATAAAAAAAATTAAATTACATTCTAGAAGTTATGGCAACAAAAAAGACTCTCGCAAAAACATCCAAGAACACGCGGACGTTCGTCACGCATGAGTTTCCGGCGCTGTTCGACGCCAATTCCGAAGTTCTTTTGCTCGGTTCCATCCCCTCACCCAAATCGCGCGAACAGGGATTCTATTACGGCCATCCGCAAAATCGCTTTTGGAAAGTTCTTGCCAGCGTCTTGAGCGAACCTCTCCCCAAAACAATCAACGAGAAAAAAGCGATGCTTTTAAAGCATCACATCGCCCTTTGGGACGTTCTCGACAGTTGCACCATCATTGGCGCAAGCGACACGAGTATCGAAGACGTGGTGCCGAACGACATCGCATCGCTCCTCGCCAAAACGAAAATCAAGCGCATCTTTTGCACAGGCGCCACCGCCCACAAGCTCTACGAAAAATACTGCGAAGCAGCGACCGGAATCAAGGCCGTAAAACTCCCCTCCACCTCCCCCGCCAACTGCGCCGTCAAATTCGAAGCGCTAGTAGAAGCCTATAAAGAGGTGACTAGGAGTTAGTTGGTTATGCTTTTTGAAGTCGGCACGTTAAGCCACTAGGAGCGCACGTTCCTCACAATTTCACCTGACTTTCGCGGTATTCACCGCCGAAAGCATGGCCGCTCACAGAAAGAATCGGCGGGAACTGGATACGTTTTGCCAAGGCAAGTCCCTTGAAACGGCGATACCAGAGCCGCATGTCTTCGAGCACGGCATCCACAGTCGGCAAACGGGCCTTGAAATAGGCGGCATCCACACCGAGCGTTTCACAGAGAGTTCCTTCCATCGCAAGCCTTTCCGTATGCTCAAGGCTCACGCCCTTTTCGACCCACATCGCAAAAAGTTTGTCATGATACGGATAAAGAATCGGGTCTCCCTTGCCTTCATCGACGTTCATGGCTTCGCTGAGTTCGGCGCTCGCCGGAATGTCGATCGAAGCTTTCGGGATAATTTCCTTGTCTCGGTTGATGTAACGGGCAAGCGCATAAACTTGCGTTTTCCACAAGTCGCCAAGTGCGCACATCACGCCACAAGTATCGCCGTACAGCGTACAGTAGCCGACCATCGCTTCACTCTTGTTGCCGTTGCAAGTCACGCCTGCGCCCAAGACGGACGCCACCGTCGAAAGAATCGACGCCGAGCGCGTTCTCGCCTGCAAGTTTTCATGGTTAATCCCCATGACCTTCATCACGGCATCGTTACGCACAAAAGAACAGCGTTCCAGCGTATGGCAAACAGATTCGATAATGTCCGAAATCGGGGCAACCATATACGGCGTTCCCAAATTCTCGGCCAAATCTCGAGCCGCATTCTTCGTCGTATCCGAATTGAAGCGCGTCGGCATGTTCACAAGGAATACATTTTCCGGTCCAATCGCTTCGGAATAAAGTGCCGCCGAGACTGCACTGTCGATACCGCCACTGGCACCAATGACCATGCGCGAAATGTGGAACATCTTCAAGTTTTCACGAATCATGAATACAAGCGCATCGTGAATTTGGGCAATCTCGCTTGGGTAAGGCTTAGCAGATTCCGCATAAACTTGCACTTGGCCATCGACAAGTTCGACGACCGCTTCGGCTTCGCTAAAGAGCGGCATTTCATAAACAATCTTGCCATCGCAATCAAATATTCGACTACCGCCAGAAAGCGCATAAATGTTCTTACCGGTATTGTCGGTCCCGACGCCGTTCAAACAAATGACCGGCATGGCGCAATCTTTTGCCAAATGCGAAAGTTCCTTGTTTTCGGCTTCGCGACGTCCGACCACATAAAAATCCAACCCGTGCGTCACGTGGGCCACGTTCAAGAGCGGCGTATCGTCGAGCACGTCACCGCACAAGAAGAACGGCATGTTGCCCGCAAACTTGCGGATTTCGGCCCAATCTACGGGGAGCGTCTTGTTAGAAGGGCCCGTCAAAGCATTTCGTGGAAACACAACGCAATCTACTTCGGCAGCCTTGGCGCGGTCAAAAGCGGCCTTCATCGTTTGCATATTCGCCGGCACATCGCCCGGCAAAATTTTCATCTGCACCACATAAAGTTTCATCTTATTATCCTCTGCGCTAGAAAATAAAAAAATGCACCGCCTTTGAGCGATGCAATTTTTCAAACACATTATAAAATGCAAGTTGGCAGAACTTAGCTGGCCCTTCGACAGGGCTTCAGCAATTTCACCAACCTTTTGCCGAACCAAAGTTCTAACACCTACTCGTACTGCGGAGCTTCAAAAGATGTCGGAATCTTTGGCGTATCCGGGTCCGTATGTTTGAATTCAAGACTATTCGACTTTACACTGACGGAACCATGAATTGAAATGGTGCATTTATCGGGGTTCATACAGCCTCTATTGCGCATCATGAGCTGATCGCCATAAAGTTCCCACAAGCCGCTCTTGCCTTCGACATTCTTGTTGTTTTCAAAAGCAAGAAGTTCGTATGTACCATCGGCCTTTATATCGAACGTCCAGTTGATGCCATTATCAAGCGTCTGCCATTCGTTCACCAAATCCGTTTTCTTTACGGCAGTTACGGACTTATCCTTAACCGTGCAGTTCATCGCTTTTCCTTTAGACGAGGCAATCGTGTTGTCTTCGCCGACCTGGTAGCTGAACATCGTATAGACGGACTTGTCATAGTACGCCGGGCGCATCAAGAGCGTGCTGCGCTGGATATCATAGTGACCGCCCATCCAGCTTGACACCTTTTCTTGAACAACATTTTCAAGGATATACGAATTGTCAAAGAACGTGAACGTCCTGGTCGTATCGCCATCGGCGCAACTATATATTTTATTTGCAATCACCTCGGACTTGGAGACCTTGCCGCTTTGAAGAGCGACTTTCGCCTCTACGGCTTCGCTATACGAATCGGAACCGTTCACGGAATACTTGAGCACACCATCCTTATCGACAATAAATGTAATGCTGAAGCCCTTTTCGACTTCTCCCATAATTTTCTTTGCCTTGGGATCATCAATGTATTCCATGCCAGCTTCGCCCTTGACAAAAGTAACCTGGCCATTCGCGAAATCGGAGTAGGTAATAACCCACAGCGTATCCGGAATACGGAGACCAAAAAGCCCCTGTTTACTGCCCGTCGAGAGATAAATCTTCTCGCCAAACAGTTCGAGTTCCATGTTCTTTTTCAACTCGTCCATGGACGCCACATGCTCGCCATCCTTAGCAACGAAAGAAGAAGAGGATTTCGGTTCTTCCTTGGATGACGAAGACTTTTCGTCCTTCACAACGCTAGAAGAGGATTCGTCTTTCGCTACCGAAGACGAGGATTTGTCATCTTTTGAAGCCGAAGAATTCTTTTCGTCCTTGGAATCAGATGATTTTTTGTTTTCCTTCGCTGAAGAAGAAGACTTTGCATCGCTCTTATTCGAAGAAGAAGAAACATCCAAGCAATCGTCCAATGTTTCGCAATCATCTTCAGACGAAGATGAAATTTCCTTTTGATTGTCATTTTTCGGGGATGAAGGACTGTCATCATCACCGCAAGCCGCAAAAAGGAATGCGGAGGAAATTAATAGAGCTAATATTTTTTTCTTATTCATGCTACTAATATAATTTATTTAGTCCAATTTAGAGCAATAAAAGTTTACAAATTACACGGGAAATATTCGTAAAAAGCCCGATTTTTGCAGGAATGTATTATATGGGGTCGCTTCGCTTTGGGGTCGCCTTGCTCCGCAAGGCTTTGGGGAATCTTCGCTTTGGGCTTTTGCTCATACCCGAAAGGACCGCTAGGTCCGAGCCCATAGCCCATGAGGGGCGACACTCCCGTGCCCATACCCCGCAGCCCATCACTCAAAAGGGCAGCCCGGATGGTAACCAAGGTCGCGCTCGGCTTCCTCGATGGACGGGGCCGCATCGTACAAGAAACCCGCCAAAGCCTGCTCGGCAGAAACACGCTCCCCGCCAATCCAATTTTTCAGGACCGCCAACTTTCGAGAAATCCACCACGGCAGCGGGAGCATCAAATGGCGCATTCCGGCGTTTTTCAAAACATGCCCAGCCATTTCCGTCATCGTCATCACGGTCGAACCCGCAAGGGCGTAGGTTTTACCTACCGCATTTTCTGCAATTCCCGCGACGGCAATGCCCTTGACCAAGTCCTCGCTGCGGACAGGGCGTTTCAAGCACTTGCCGCCACCCGGCATGAAATAAATCGGGAAGCGTTTCACGTAATCGCGGAACATGTTGAACTCGACCCCGCCCCCGTCGCCAATCACGAGCGTCGGGCGTACAATCGTCCAGTCTAGCCCGGACGCCTGCACCAGAGCCTCCCCCTTCTTTTTGCTTTCGCCATACGGCGTGAGCACCGGGTACGTCACCGAAATGCTAGAAACGTAGAGAAAACGGCGAACGCCTGCAAGCTTGCTCGCCGTGAGCACATTCCGCGTCCCTTCGGTATTCACATGCTCGAACGCCCCGCGCTTTGTCGATAAAAGAATTGCCGCCAAATGATAGACGACATCGACCCCCTCGAACGCACTTCGAATAGATTCAAAATCAGTCACATCGCCGAAGCGGACATCCACCTCGCCCGGCAAAGACTGCGCCAAAGAATCGCCCGGAAGCGTCAAGACGCGGACACACACGCCCCGTGCTATGAGTTCCCGGCACAACGCCTTCCCTACGACGCCGGCGCCACCCGTCAAAAGAGCAATCATGCTAGGCTTCCAGCATATAACGGATGTCCTGGACGCGCCTTGCGAGCGATGCGTCCTTCTCCATCTGCTTTTTTAGGGAATTTATGGCGGCGATTACAGTGGCATAGTCCCTGCAGAACATCGCGCCGATATTCTGTAGCGAATCCGTCGTGAGTTCGCGGCAAAGGTACATCGCCACCTTGCGCGGCGTAGAAATCGCGGCAGACTGGCGCTTGGACGAGAGTTCGCAAACTTCGACATGGTATTCCAGCGCAACCGCCTCGGCAATGTTCTTTGCAGTGAGTTCCATATGAGCGCCGTGTTCCGACGGAGCTACGAGGCGCTTCACGCCACTCAAGTTCAAGTCCGCCTTGCAGAACATGTTCATCGCGCCCAAAAAGTTCAGGAGCCCTTCTATAAGGCGCACGTTCTTGCGCGGCGGCATCGAAAGGTAGCGGCAAATTTCTTCGCGGTCAGCCTTCACAAAAGGCAAATCCTCGGACTTCTTGCTGATCAAGTGCATGCGAGTCGCAAGATCCGGCTCGTCAAGGCCCACCGCAACGCAAGATTCCAGCGGCGTGAGGAGCTTCTTCGAAATGCTCGGGATCGAAGACTTCGAAACATTACGGGATTCGCAATCCGTATCGACCACCTTGAACTTGGACGGATGGCGGTCGCAAGAAATCACGACCTGCTTGCCTTCGGCACGCAAATGACGGATCAAGATGGCCAGGCGCTCCTGCGTCCAGAGGCCCTTTTCCAACAGTTGCACATCGTCGAGCAAGAGAATGTCGCAAAGTTCGTAACGTTCGCGGAACTTCTGCGCGAGTTCGCGCACGTTGCCCGTCTTGTTGTGGAGCGCAGAGGCCATCGCGGTCGCGTCACGCAAAAAATCGTAGGCATGACAATATACGATGGATGCATCGGGGCGATTCTTCTGGATTTTTGCGGCGATGGACTGCAGCAAATGAGTCTTGCCAAGTCCACTTTCCCCATAGACGAACAGCGGGTTCAAAGACGGGTCGCCCGGATTTTCGGCTACCGCCTGGCAAGCGCGGAAAGCCGTAGAATTACATTCCCCTTCGACAAAGTTTTCAAAAGTATAGCGGGCGTAAAGCGATAAAGGCTGTTTCGGACGTTTCACCGGCTTCGGAGCCGTAACCGTCCGTGGGATTACAGGCATCGTGAGCTTGATTTCTGGAATCGGGTCCGAAGGAGCTATCTGACGAATACGATAATCAATAAATTCACTACCGAAGACATCCGCAAAGGACTTGCGCAACAAATCGCCATAATGGGAATTCACCCAATTCTCACGCAGTTCATCAGGAACGGTGAGCAAGGCATAGCCATTGCAAAAGCCCTCGTAACCAAGAGCGTCAAGAATCACGGCACCAAAAAAGTCCTTGCATTCCGAACGCACGCGGTCGAGCACCTGTTGCCAGGGCGTCTCAGCAATATCCAACAAAGAAACAATATTTTCCACGATCTAAAAAACCAGTCAATAGTACAAAAGAGCAAGCAAAAAATAAGAAAGGAAAACCGAAGAACAACCACCCTGGGCGAAAAATTTTTTAAATGTCCGTTTTTGGTCCAAAAAGGGCACTTTTTTTTTAAAAACATTTTTTATCCGACTTTTTCCAGTTTACACCATTCTTACGAACGTACGAATAACACTATTATCACTATGCATCCGCACAACTTATCAACAGGATTTTTTTCAACCATCCCTTGACAAGATTTTTTCTTACATAAAACATACAAATTCAAACAAAATGGCGATTTTGAGCAAAAAACGGCACTTTTTTAGGATAAGAAAAATGTAACTTGTTGATTTTCACCAAGTTACATGCATGTATAAATATCCAATTTTTCCCGGATAAATTGCAGGTATGCCGACTTTATCGAGCGCCCTAAATCGCCTTATGGTGTCTCATCGCACGGATATTGCGGGGCAGCACTTCCTTGTGCCACTTGATCCATTCATCATAATAGATATAGCGTTTTTCGCGCTGTCGGAACTCGCGCCCGTGAACGATTCTGCGTCCGTGACGTTCCTCGACCGGAATCACGATATGCAGGCACTCATGATAAACGACACCCGCAATTGCATACAAAGGACAGTTAGCGGCATCATAGCCACGGCTAATGCTAATGAGATGGAAACTCTCGCCCGTCACCGGATCCTTGCGTACCGAATGGAAACTCAGCCCGCCCACGCGGTTGCTCCACGTGATACGGCACGTGAGCAACCCACCGAAATAAGTGTCGTTTATTGCGGCAAGCACGTCCGTCAAGTTGTGGTGCACACCCTGCGGACGGATTGGCGGCAACCGCCCCTTGCTTGCCAGCGGAGCCTCGCCCTTATCCGTAAAAATCTGATCGACCGTCTGCCAAAAGCGGCTCACCAAATCCTTGATAATAGCCTTGTTCTTTTGCGTCTTGCGACGCACCGCATGTTCCGCCCATTCAGCAGCCAACTCGCGAGCGGCAGCGAACTCCGGCGCCTTCATGTACGCCGGGAGCAACACCTCCGGGTGCCCAAACAGGAACCCGCCCTTGCAGCGAATACTCTTCTTCATCAAGGGATTGTACTTGAAATGGACGAGCCCGTTCGCAGAACAGTCTGACGAGGGCGCCTTGACTTCGGGAGCATTGTCCGCCGCGACATAGCCGAACAGGTCGAGCTGGCCGTCAAAGGAGAGTGGCTGGCTCTCGTTTTGTTCAAACGGATTCATGCGCCCAGAACTCCTTCATAGCCATTCAATGCCAAAAGACCGCCAAAAAAACTTTCCGGCAAGTCCAACGCGGAATAATGTTCCGAAATCCCATAGACGGCATCTTCGACAACATCGGGCATATAAACGATATAGCTGTCGTTTTTTTCCGTCTGGAGCATGTCGGGAGTGCAATACTTTGGTTCCGTCTCGCTAAAGTACATGCGGCAAGAAACGGTCCGAAGCGGGTAGATAGTGCAATCGCCCGCCACGTTCGAGAACGGGCATGGACGCCACCACGCAAAATAATCGTGAAGCGCTCCGTCTTCGGCTTCGTCCTCGGATAGCCCCGCCCCCTTGCGGTTCTCGAAAAACGACTCGAACTTTTCGGAGCGCATCTGGCAAGCCTCCATCAACGAAAGCAAGTCATCCCTCTTGCGCAGCTCGCAGTACATGGCAATAAGTTCAAAAGGCTCGACCGACATCGGATAATGGTGGCAGCAGTTGCCGCACGCCGGCCTGCATTGGATCGGGCGCGGCTGTTGCACAAGTACCGCCTTTAAATACTGGTCGTATGCTTCATGATATGATTCCGTAAACCGAAGAATCTGCGGCAGCTGTTCCCGCAGATTGTCCGCGCCAATGGCGCATTCCCGCCCTAACGAAGAGGCGACGCCGTCCAGGCGATCCCTTTCGACCCGAAGCAGAGACGATAGTCGCAACTCCGCGATGCGGTAAGATTTCGTCGGAAAATACTCTTTATAAGCATCCATTGAGCGCAAATATATTTTTTTAAGGGATTATCGTAAAAAAAGCCAATAAAAAAAAGCAAAATATTCATTTTTGTAAGAATGAAGTTATTTTTTTATACAGAGTAATCCTATCAGGACTAGCAGAATGAGTAAAAAAACGCATGGGAAATGGTTATGGTCCATTGTAATCGCTTTGTCTGCGGGCTTTGCCGGTTGCAACCTGTTTCACCCGACAGACAGTCACGACGCCGATAACGGCGATCCGGAAGCCCTTACGCTCGATGGCTACCTGGAATTCCAGAAGTCCAACTACGACGCGGCCCGCAAGTTCTTCAACAGGGCTCTCGATGCAGATTCCGGATACTCCGAAGCTTGGATAGGGCTCGCCAAATGCGTACTGAACAGCCAAGAAGGGCTCAACGTCTTTGAACTGATGTCCTACGCCCAGACCTCCGATGAAAACGGTAAAAACGGATTCCTCAATATGGACGATTCCAAGGCAAGAACCATATCGCAAGGAATCGACTCCGTCATGCTGTACCTCAATAAGTTCGTCGCCCGCGACACGTTGGGCAAGACAGACAAGAAGGTGCGGTTCAGCGACATTGCGGACAGCTATACCATTTTGCAGCTCACCAAGGCGGCGCTCCGTATCAGGAACGTCCAAACCGAAATCAATTCCATAATTGCGTCGAACAACTCCAGCATGCAAGTGAACCTGAATTCCCTGAACGACCTCGGCGATAGCCTCAGGCCGTTCCTCCAGGACATGGCATCGGCAGCCGAAGCCATCAAGACATCGCCGGAAAGCGCCGCCGAAATCATCAAAGCTTACCTGCCCGATTCGACCCGCCAGGAACTGGGCGACGATTTCTATGCCGACGCCACGGTCGGATTGGCCAACACGGTCATCCAGCTGAACGACAGGGCACAAACCATCGACGACGACCGCACCGACGTATTCTTCAACTTCGGGAACGTTATTGACGATGACGGAGACGGATGCGTGGACGAAGAGATTGTCGACAATTACGATAACGACGGCGACGGAGAAATCGACGAAGACGCCCGTGACTACCGCGTTGTCGTCCTGGTGAAAAATCCGACGAACTGGGACGAAATCATAGCCGAAGGCAAGGACGCGAAGACATACGACCTCACCAAGGCTCAAGTCGATTCGCTCAACATCATCGAGAAATACGAGACCATCGACATCGACATGAACGGAAAAATGGCAAGCAAAGACAAGAACGAATGGAAATACGTCATCCGCGATCCCGATGAACGCGACGACAAGAAAAACCACCGTCTCAAATTCGCCATCGACTTGAAATTCCCCGGAAAGAATCTTAACGACAAAATAAAGAACAAAGAACTTATCCGTCACGATACCGATGTAAACAACATCAAGTACTCATTGAAAAAACGAAAAGAAATGGTCGGCGGATGCTGGGTCAACTACGATGAAAAAGAGTTCCTCAAGTGGTTCGAAGGGAGA
Source organism: Fibrobacter succinogenes (assembly GCA_902800345.1). Lineage (GTDB taxonomy): Bacteria > Fibrobacterota > Fibrobacteria > Fibrobacterales > Fibrobacteraceae > Fibrobacter > Fibrobacter succinogenes_H. Next base: position 48,931 of record CADCDO010000006.1, on the reverse strand, counting down.
AACGCAAAATGAATAAAGTAACACTACTTGCAGTTCTCGCCTGTTCATTCGGCATCGTATCGGCAAAATCGCCTACGCATTTTTCACTCCGAGCAGAATCCATGGGCGGCGCCCACGTGGCTGTCGTCGATGACAAAGAAGCAATCCATTACAACTACGCCGGTCTGAGCCAAATCAACAGGCTCGGCAACTACGACAAGCGTCCGGAACAAGGTTACTACCCACGGAACTGGATCGGCGACATGCGTATAACCGTCGGTGGAGCCGGGGAATTCAGCAAGTTTCTTTCGACATATAACGACGTCAAGGACGTTCAGGACCTGTTCAGGTCCGCACAGGATGCCGCAAAAAATTCAAAAACAAGTGAAACAAGCGCCATACTCGATTCACTTGTCAAGAATCCAAAGTACATCAAGACTATCAATTCCTACGACCACAAGAACCTGGATGTCAGGCTGAAAATCGATGCCGAAATGGCATTCCACAATTTCGGTGCGGCATTCTGGATGAACGGCGGCGTATCTCCGTATATTGACGGCGGTTTGATCATCCCCTACCTTGTTGTCGATACGTTCTACATCGACGCCGTCGGGCAAATAGGCGGCGCCTATGAAATCATCCCGAACCAACTTTCCGTAGGCCTTGGCGGAAAACTGGCAAAGCGCCATAAAGTCAACATGATTACTATCGGGCTTGCAAACTACAGCACCATCATGGATACTTTGGACAACCAGCTCGACAACGCCACGGACGATTTCTTCGATTCCAAGACGTTCTCGTTTGGAATCGACATGGGCGTCCTTTACCAGTACAGCCGCGAAGTTCGTTTCGGCGCATCGCTCCGGGACATTTACTTCAAGCAGCTCGCCGGAGAAACGCTGATTCCTAACTTTACCATCGGAGCAAACTACAGCCCCAAATTCATGAACAGCAATACAGGCTTCGGACGTAAATTCAACGTCGCGGTAGACTTTGCCGACATGTTCAATTGCGACAGGAACTACAAGTTCTTCAGCCATCTCAACTTCGGCTTTGAACTGGAGCAGACGCTGCTTGCCATTCCAGGACTCAATAACGAAGTGCGATTCCTCGTCTTGCGGCTCGCGGGCGGATTCAGAGGCGGCTACCCCACTGCGGGTGTCGGCGTCGAAGTATTACGATTCTTCAGCTTTGACTTTGCCACATGGGGCGAAGAACGCGGCTACTATACGGGCCAGGACGAAAACCGAATTTACATGGTCCAAGCAAGCATAGGATTCTAGAATATGAAAAAGCCACGCATTTGAGCAGCGCGGCTTTTTTTTACACTCCGCCTAAAGCCCTCTTTTTAAACGGGCTTCGCAAAATCATCTTGCAGGCAAAAGTACTTGTAAATCAAAAAGCCGCACGGACGTGCGGCACTTTTTATCAAATCAGCAGGAATATGTAACAACGTCCATCCTGGAAACAGTCCAGGATGACTGAGCCTATTCTTCTTCTTTCACGCAGCGGACGGAGAATTCGTTGGACGTACTACGGTTTACGATTTCCGCATTCGTGTTATAGTAATTCAACCACAGTGCAGAGACAACATCATCATTCTGCGATCCGTCGTTCATCCAGAAATAGGCGCTCATCTTCAAGTCAAAGTAATCGCTATTTTCCTTTCCGCCGGCAGGTTTCGCGTCAAAGCCCCAGAAGTTGAGGCCTCTTGTAGCCTTGTCGGTCCAGCCCTTGGTAGAACGCAACGAGGCACCCGAACCAGAGACCATGATCAACTTCTTGAATTCCGAGGAAGTCGGCAAGCGCCAGCCCTCCGGGCAAACGCTCTTTGCGGCTTCGTACGTATAGAGGCGCCCATACTTGCTGCAATTATCCTTATCGTCATTATAGCAGTGGCTACCCTTGACTTCATAATTCATGTTGTCGGCCATCCAAGTGAGCTCTGCAATTTTCACAGTTCTATACTTTTCACCTTCATATTTCAATGTACCGTAATTATGCGGAATATTTTCCAAATACGAAGAGTCCAACTTCACATTGCCGTAATTATGAGTGCTCATGCAGCGGACGGAGAGTCCGTGGTCCTTGTAGTAAAAACCTTCCTGGAGGGCATCCACATCGCTATGGAGCGTCCAGCCATGAGCTGTACCTTCGTCATTGTTGTCGGAAGTCCAGAAAAAGGCATGTTGCCCCTTCTTCATAAAGGTTTCGCCATCGTTATTGCGACGACCGGAAGCCGTACCGTAAAAACCAAAGCGGTTCGTCGGAGCCGCAACGGAATCGACTTCATCCCAGCCGTCAACCGACTTCAAGCTTGTGCCGCTACCTTCACCACCATTGTGCGCCTCTACATATTCAAGCAATTTGCGCCAATCCGAAGATTTCGGGATAAACCAGCCCTCGGGACAAATGCCCTGAACGTTTTCATAAAAGAAATCGGTTTTGAACTGTTTTCCCTTTTCCGCTGTGAGGTCCATTGCAGCGGTCCATGAATACAGGCGACCGTTCTTTGTACATTCCTTTTTATCGTTATTGTAGCACCAGGAATTGCCCTTAAGATTCTTTGTGCTTGAGCTATCGGCATAGCGCAAATTTTCGGTCATCCAATAGACGCCACCGATCTTCGCAATCCCATACTCGTTGCCGTCGCGGTAATCAACAAGCTTTCCATCCTTGATTTCCGCAGTCTTTGGATAATAGGCCAAGACAGTTTCATCGTCTGATGTGCAAGCCACAAGGCTACAAAGCATAGCCGAGACCGAAAGCAATAAGCCTTGCTTCAAACCAAAAGATAAATTCATAACCTTCTCCTACAAATTTGAAGTTACGGATATAAACTACAAATTTTTTTCTCTGGAGGTACTAATCTGTCAACAATTCTAAACAAATCGTTGTAAATTTCAAGAAAAAATCGAGCCATATCGGGTCGTGTAAAAAAACAAAGGGGTTCATTTCAAGACAATTTTCAGCTTGAGTCGCATTTTCGAGCATTTTTAAGATATTTCACCGTCCATCTTACTCATTCCGTTTTCTTTACGGCTCAAGGACGCTCCGTCTGCACGGATAACGAGCATTCCTTTTTCGAGTTCATAGATATCCAACAAACAACATTTCAAAAACATCCGGTAATAATTGAACGGGTACCCTACTTTTACTAACATTTCTATTATATTCATGCTCTTCGGAAAAGGAATCTCCTAAAACCATGCTCACCACCCCCATCGATAACATTCTCGTAGAAAAGGCGAACCGAAAAATGCACTTGCGCAACGGAGATAATGTTGTCAAGACGTACAGAATTTCACTGGGCAAGAATCCGGTGGGCGCAAAGGTCAAATCCGGCGACAACAAGACGCCCGAGGGCAAATACACCATCGAGAAGCACAACCCCAACAGCGATTTTCATTTATCGCTGAGGATTTCGTACCCGGACGCGGAGCAAATCAAGGCCGCGAAAGAAGGCAATTACGAGCCCGGCGGGGATATCATGATCCACGGCTACCCGAACAAGATTTCGGCGTTCCTTTTTAAATTTTGGCACAAGTGGAAAGACTGGACTGCCGGCTGCATCGCGGTCACAAACGACGAAATCGAAGAAATATACGATGCGGTAAAAGACGGAACTCCGATAACCATTCTACCTTAAAAACTGGTTTTGGCACACCAAAAGGGTCCGAAATGCGAAAAAATGCTACCAAATGCAAAAAAAATCTTTGTTCGGTAGCACATTTTGCGTACAAACTAAGCGTTTTTCTCAAAAAATTTGAATTTACACCGCAGATTATGTTACCAAAATGGTAAAAAAAGCAGATTCAGTAACACATAAACCATCCATACGGCTGTATTTTCATCATACAAAGTAAAAAATATGCTACCAAAGCATCAAAAAATGGGGATTTGGTAGCACAAAATCGCAAAATTCGTCCTGCAAGGAACACAATCTCCATAAAAAACGTTAATTTTACTACGACCTTTTATGTTAAGGATCATTTGAAATGAAAAAAAACATTTGGATTGCAGTTTTTAGTTTTCTTGCACTAAGTGCCATAGCTTTAATAGTCTTTCACGAAAGTATTTTACATAAACTAGACGATACGGGAATTATCGTCGACTCGTTTCATGAATTCAACGATGATGACGAACACAGCTTGTCCATAAATTTAGGAGAACTTAAACTTTGGCCCATGTCCGCTGGGAAATTTTTCTCCATAAGGTATTCCCTTGACGCAGACGACATGGGTGGATACGCCCTCGATTTCACTTGTGAAACACCCGATTTTTCAAAATGCTATAAAACTGTTTCCAACAAAAACAGCCTTGGCGACGACATCCAAAAAACAGTCGAGCAGATTGATTCACTCGAAGCCAAAACCATCTACGATGAATTTACCGCTTTGGATGTTTTCAACTTAAAGTCTGTCGAATCGCGACCATTAGGTAAAAATTTAGGCGTTCGATTGGGAATATACCCTTCCGCATCATTCTCCCTTGTCAGCATTTCTGTTGAAGTTTCAGACGACAAGCGCCTGAACCGTTTTTCCATTGTGCCCGGCAAACATAAAGACGAGCGTTACATCAAGATTTTCAAAATTTTCAAGAATCACGGCTTTATGCCAGAAAATCCCAAAAAGAACACAAGCAACGACGTAGACTCCAAAGCCATAGCAAAAATCCAGACGTTCTACAGCAAACATATCTTTGGAAACGAGTTTGCGAACGATTCCGTCATTACAAAGTATTGCACGAAAGAGCTCGCCCAAGAACTTTCAAAAGCGTACGACAACGAATTCATCGATGGCGGCGGCTACGCCGTCTGGAAGTTCCGCAGCAACGCGCAGGATGGCGAGGACATCCAGGAAGTCGAAAAGATAGAACCTTTAGGCGACGGCAAATACCTCGTCCATTACAACGACATGGGCAACAAAGGAACGCACACGATTACCATCGCGATTCAAGACGGCGATATTTTCTTTGATAAACTAGATTAAACAGAAGACTAGACGTTCTTACTGGACTGGATTTTCAGGAGGTGGCGGCGGATTGTTCGACTCGTCACGATTGTCCAATTTATCCTGCAAATGGTCGATACGGTTCGCAAGCATTTTCTCGATTTCCGGCAAGAGTTGATCTTTGACCCTATCGAGGTACAGACACTGCAGCTGAATCATGCGATTGCGATGGCGACCGGCGAATTCCTGAATCCAGTGGCTTACAGCAAGTTGGCGATCCTGGATTTTATCATGCAGGGAACGCTGGATAAACGTCCTTTGGACTTCCATGTAGCGCTGCATATTGAAAGGCATGCGATAAGTACGGATAAATTGCTTTAAAAGTACCAATAAATTAAGCCTATCTTGGCGATGTTCATGGATGAACTGTCGTAACTCTTCCAGATGTTTCTGAAAGAAAGGGACTATGGCCTTATCATCAATTTGATAAAGTTCTAACTCGTCCTGTTTTTTTGTCGCTTCATCGACAGCCATATTCCAAATGTATTTTTTTTAACAATTTAAAAAGATTTGGAACGCTTCACAATAAAGCTAAAATGGGCAATTTTTTCGTTTTTCAGGGCATTTTTACCTAAAAACACCCTTCCTTCAGTTCCCGGATTCAGCCTGTCGGCAGGAGCTCCACGAAAATCGAGCAGTTCTTCAACCTCGCACGGCTGCATTCCGTCGGGCGTCATGAGTTCCAGCGAATCGTCCATTGAAAACGGATTCTTGACGTTCACAAGACACGAACCTGTAGTCAAATCAAATTCTCGGACCTGCGCCGCGACACAGCCGCCCAATGCATCCACATGAGTCGCCTCGTAGTTCTGCGGCAAGGGACCGCGCAAGAATCCCGGCATAAAGCCTCGCCCATCGACAAAACTTATCGCGCGACGGCTCTCTTCGGGCACCGGATTCCCGGCAGCGACAGCATCTATCGCCATTCGGTAAGCCCGGACGACCTGGCTCAAATAGTAAACCGAGCGCGTACGGCCTTCGATCTTGAACGAGTCGAGCCCGCCAGCCACAAGTTCCGGGATCACGTCCAAGGCGCAAAGATCGCGGCTGCTCATGAAGTATGTGCCCCAAGTGTCTTCGTCCAGCGCAATCGGATCGAGTTCCGGACGGTCCGTCCGCTGGAGCGAAAAGGAGCCCTCGTGTTCGCGGTAATCCTCGACCTGCGGGCCCGGATTTGCATACAGGCGGTACGGCATGCGGCAGCTGTTATCGCAAGCCCCCTGGTTGGCGTCACGGTGCGTCACCCAGTTCGAAAGCATGCAACGTCCGGACATCGCCATGCAGACCGCTCCATGGACAAACACTTCCAGTTCCAGTTCGGGCACACGTTTCTTTATCTCTAAAATTTCAGATAGACGAAGTTCTCGACTCAAGATAATTCGACGGACTCCCAAATTTTTCCAGAACGAAGCCGCTAGATAGTTTGTCGTATTCGCTTGTACAGACAAATGCACTTCCGTTTCGGGATGTTCCTTGAGAAGCCACCCTACAAAGCCGGGATCCGCCACGATGAGCGCATCGGGTTTGAGTTCCAGCGCCGCATTCAAGGCCTTCTGGAACGATTCGACTTTCACGTTGCGCGGAATCACGTTACTCGTGAGGTAGAACTTTTTCCCGTGTTCATGCGCATATGCAATGCCTTCGGCAAGATCATCCAAATTCTTGAAGCCGTTTTCGCGGGCACGCAGCGAAAAAGCTGGCTGCCCCGCATAGACTGCGTCCGCACCGTAAGCAAACGCATATTTCATTCGGACAAGATCACCCGCAGGTGCTAAAAGTTCAGGTTTGGTCATAAGTAGTGATTAGTTAACGGTGATTAGAAGTGCATTAGACGAAAGGCAAGAGACGAGAGAATTGTTTGCATTAGTTCGTGCGAAGCACCATTTTTTCTTTCGTCTATAGGCTCGCAGAGCCGTTCTTTCGTCTAGAATTTAAATCCTGCTCTAATATATGCCTTGCGGTCGTCAATCAGCGTAATCTCGCCCATGAACGAGAAACGTCGTCCTTCGTAGCTGATGGCTGGAGTGAGCGTGTACTGCAGTTCCGCTCCAGAGAGGAACTTTTTCGGTGTTCTCAAATGGCTGTGCGGAGTCGTATCGTTCACGGCGCTACCGTAATCAGTCCCTTTCCAGAACCAAGTCTGGCGAACCGAAGCGAAGATGTGACCGTCCAGACGAGCAAAAATGTTCCAGTCAATCGTCCGGCTGTTCGGCCCGCCCTGATTTCCTAACGGATAACCCAAGTGCGCCACCTGGGCAGAATTCTTTTTAAAGTGGGAATACACATAAGGTTCTACGCGGGCATATTCGAAAATCGTACCCGCTTCAATTTTGTGGCCTTTATAGTAAAAGTCATGCCCCGCCTGGAATCCCGCCATCCAAGCCCATTTCGCCTCGACATTGTCGTTCCTGATCAAGCTGATCGGAGATTCCATGTCATCCAAGAAAAATTCCGTATAAAGACGGACTTTATTGAACAAACGATAGTTGAAGTCAAAAGCAAGAACTCCGTTGTTGCTATTTTCGGAATAGTTTCCCTTTTCCATGAATAGCGGAGCCGTCGGGATAAAGAGCCACGGTTTCAAGTTGTCATACAGCACCTGGAGTTCGCTGATACCGAACGTCGCGTTCCCCACGGCCAGTTCGTAACGGTGACCAAAGAGGTTGCGCGAGTTGTCCTTGTTCGACATGCTGAAACTATCGTTAAAAATACGCAAGTCCGCATAAAAGCTCATCACACGAAGCGGACCAATCATCAAGTCCAAGCTCATCATGTTGTACGGAACCGCAAACTGGTTCAAGGTGAGGTTGTTGTAATAACCCGGTCCCCAGTGCATCACGTCGCGACCAAAGTCCAAGCGCAGCCAATCGTAGTTGAAGGCGAAATGCGTACGATAACGGGCGTAACTCGTGTATTCTACCCCGGAATTGTCCTTTTCCCTCTGGACTTCCAAAAATTCACGGTCAAAAGACCTCGGATCCTTCGACGAATGACCTTCGCTGTAAATGCGGGCATCCAAGACGAAATCCAAGGAATCGACGAAACCGCGAAGGTAAAGGCCCCCGTCTATTCCCGGCCAAATCGTATCGCCAAGAACCGGATTCTTTTTTTCGCGGAGTACAGTGACATTCGTGTCGACAAGAGTTTTTCCACCACGATAGTCAATACCGCCAATAATGCTTGCGGCAATCGCCACGCGCGGGTTCGCATTTTCAATAGCCAGCGCCTTCGCCATACAGGCAGAATCAGCTGATTCGCATTTGTACTGAAGCCCGTTCCCCAAAACACCCGCACCGCGCACGTTGTCAAAATACAGGAGTGCATTCCCTTCAGTCTTCACGAAGTTCTTGCGGAACGTCGTATCCCTGCGCGGGTACGTAAAGTATTGCGGTTTATCCCCTGTCGTCTGGCGATGGTATTCGAACAGCATCGGTGCCGTTTCCAGGTTTCGCAAATTGCGGGTATGTTCCGGCTCGATGACCGGAGATGCCGCCATGGATACACCAAAGCCCGCACACAAAAGCAGGCCGGACAGAACTGAATAAAATCTTTTAAAAGTCATTGCAAAAATTTAGTTTTTTTGCCGGATATCTTCACCCACGATAAAATTTTGATGGCTTTTGTTCCGACCGGAACTTTTTGTACCACTTTAAAGAATTCTTTTTACCGAATCAGTTTTTAAAAAGTTTTTTTAACATCTGCTAAAAACTACGTTTATAAAAAAATGAATGGGAGATATATTTATGTGCATGGATACAAAAAAATTTATCCGATTAAGCGGCATAACGACCGTTTCCCTGGTCTTATTGGCAAGTTGCTCTGACTCCACATCCCCCGCAAACGAATTTTCAGGCGATGCAAGCATCGAATCATCTGCGACGGATTTTTTCGATACCAGTTCATCTTCGGCTTTTAACGATGCGGGTAACGGAGAAAACACCTCCAGCAATTCCCAGCCGACACCGCAAACAAGTTCTCAAAGCGGCAATGCAATCATCACGAGCAGTTCGGCGACTACACCGAGCAGCAGCGCCTCCCTCCCGGGCACGCAAAGTTCATCGAGTATCATTTCCGCCCCTGACAACGAAAACATCAAAGACCGTCCCGTCATCACCTACACCGCGAGCGGCGCGACCGTTGCAAACGCCGGAAACTGCGTCACGGTCGAAGGCGGAACCGTAAAAATTACTTGCGGCGGCGAATACGATTTTAGCGGGACATACAGCGGAAACGATGCACAGATACTCGTCAATACGTCAAAAACAGATACGACAGTCTATCTGAACATGAAGGGTTTGACGCTTACCAACACGGCTGACGCCCCGATCTATATTCAGAAGGCGGACAAGGCGTTTGTCGTCGCCAAGAAAGGCACGACCAATACATTCACCGACGCTTCGACAAGAAATAAAACGCATACATACACGAACGATGCGGGTCAAGCAAAAACCGATACGACCGGAGCATGCATCTACTCGAAAGACGACCTCACCCTCAAGGGCGAAGGAACGCTTGTCGTAAAGGCGAACTACAACAACGGAATCCATTCGACAAACGACTTGAGAGTCAAAAACGGCCTCATCACGGTCAACGCAAAGAATAACGGTCTCAAGGGCAAAGGTTCCGTAGCAATTAGCGGCGGCACCATCAACATCACGACAACCGCTGGCGATGGAATCAAAAGCGACGATGACGATGCGACAGATTTAGCAAACGGCAAGGGCTCCATCGAAATCACGGGCGGCGAAATCACCATCACGTCCGCATTCGACGGCATCACCGCGAACAACGTCGTCACCATTGCCAAAGAATCCAAAGATAACGCCGACAACGAGTCAAACGGAGAAAACAAGGCCCCGACCATCAAGATCACGACCGGAGGCGGGCAAAACTGCCTTGGCGCTAGCACCGGCGGGAACGGAGGAAATGGCGGTCGCGGAGGTTTCCAAGGCGGCGGCGGCCCCGGTGGCGGATTTCCCGGAGGATTTGGCGGCGGTAATTCTTGCGCACCCGATTCCAGCATGAAGGGGATCAAGAGCGATTCCAGCATCGTCATAAGCGACGGCATTATCGAAATCAGCAGCCGTGACGATGGCATTCACAGCGGCGGCACCGTCACCTTCACCGGAGGCAAAGTGACCGTAAAGACGGATGACGACGGCGTCCACGCGGACAAGGCCCTCTATGTCAAAGACAACGCGAACGTGAGCGTCACCATGGCATACGAAGGCATGGAATCGCCAGACATGAATTTCGAAGGCGGCATCACGAGCGTCATCACCACGGATGACGGCTGGAACGCGGCCGGCGGCACTAGCACAATGACCGGTAATACGGGCGGCAGAGGCGGCTGGGGCGGCGGTTTCGGTGGCGGAAGCACAGGCAATCTCAAGGTGACCGGCGGATTCCACTACATCTACGTAGGTACTGGCGATACGGATGGCATAGACAGTAACGGTGGTATCAATATTTCCGGCGGTGTCATTATCGTGGAATGCCGCATGAACGGCGGAATGGGCGGCATGGTCGATTCCGACGGTTCGACGACAATTTCTGGCGGCAAGTTGCTCGGCTTTGGCACGAACAATTCCGAAGAAGGCAAGCAGTACAGCGTGAATTTCACTGCCGACAACTATTACGGCACCTCCGAAATTGCGTTCAAGCCTAGCTTCTCCGGAAGCAAGATGGTCTCCAGCGTAGGCCAGCCCGCTGTCGTGAACAGCGTAAGCGGCATGAACAAGACATGCTTCGGCGACAGCGCCGACAGATGCGTCTATACGAAGTAGACGAAAGAACGCCACTTCGTGGCTACAGACGAGAGACTAAAGATAAAAGGCGAGCATTTTTGCTCGCCTTTTTCAAATTTCAATTTTACAGCATTCGCCTCTCTCGTCTTTGCCCTTCAGGCCAAGACTTGTCGGCTCAGCAATGGATACGCAAGCGTATCCGCTGCATTCGCCTCTCTCGTCTTTGCTCTTCAGGCCAAGACTTGTCGGCTCAGCAATGGATACGCAAGCGTATCCGCTGCATTCGCCTCTCTCGTCTTTCGTCTACCAGCGGAGCGGTCTTTCGTCTAAACTACATCCAGCCGCGGTCAGATGTGCCGGTAATGCCACGGACCTTGAGGTCGAAGTCATCGCGGTTCGTCGCCGCGTTCATGGCCGTTTCAAGCGAAATCTGCTCGTTCTGATAAAGTTCCAGGAGCGCCTGGTCGAACGTTTGGCTACGATACTGGATATGTCCTTCGGCAACAGCCTGCTCCACCATGTCAATCTTATCCTTATCCTGGATATATTCCTTGATGGCGCCGGTATTTACGAGAATTTCGGCAGCAGGCACACGACCCTTACCATCCTTTGTCGGCAAAAGTCTAAGCGAAATGATTCCCGCCAGGACTTCAGCAAGCAAAAGACGCACTTCGTCGTGCTGGTGCGGCGGATACATCGAAAGCACACGGTGAATCGTTTCCACGGCATTCGTCGTATGGATGGTCGCAAACACCATATGGCCCGTATCAGCAGCGGTAAGCGCAATCTGCATCGTCTCAAGGTCACGGATTTCGCCCACGAGGAGTACGTCCGGGTCCTGACGGAGAGCCGCACGGAGTGCGTTCGCATACGAAAGCGTATCCACGCCGATTTCACGCTGCGAGATAATCGCTACGTTGTCTTTATAAAGATATTCAATCGGGTCTTCGACGGTAATGACGTTGACAGATTCCTTCTGGTTGATATAGTCAATCATCGAAGCAAGCGTCGTCGATTTGCCGGAACCCGTGGTACCCGTAACAAGCACAAGACCGCGCTTTGTAAGGGCTAAGTCGCGGATGACTTCGGGCAGATGAAGTTCTTCGAACGGAGGGATTGTCGCCTTGATATGGCGAATCACGACAGCAATCGTTCCACGCTGGCGGAACACGTTCACACGAAAACGGCCCATGTCGCGTGCGCCCACGGCAAAGTCGCATTCCTTGTTCGTCTCGAATCTATTTTTCTGATCGCGATTCATGATGTCATCCAAAAAAGAGTCCATCATGGCGCCGTCGATGCGAACGTCAAAAAGTCTTTGCAATGTACCGTTGATACGGTAAACCGGCGGCACGCCCACGCGGAGGTGCAAGTCAGACGCCTTGCGGTTCACCATTTCACGCAAGAGCTGTTCGATCCGAAGTTCAGCCATATTAGCCTTCTCCAAACTTTTCGCGGCAGAGTTTTTCTACTTCTTCCAGACGAGATTTAATTTCCGCATTATTCGGATTCTTCTTGGCCAAGTCCGAATAAATGTCAAGGGCCTTGTTATAGACACCCTGTTCCATATAAATGTCCGCTAGAGTGCGCGTATTCAGACTATCGTCCAAATCAGCGGCACCACGGGAAAGCGGTGCGTCCGCATCGTAGACCAAGCTTGCAGAAACTTCATCATCGGAATCGCCGGACATCAAGTAATCCACGCCCTTGTTACTTGGGGCATCGGACTCCGCCAAGGAATCATCTTCATCAAAGAGTCCCTTGAACGCATTGGAAACCTCGGAATCCACCGAATCCAAATCCGCAGAAGGCGCCTCAGCGAACATTTCAGCGGGTTCTTCGACAGCCGCGGGTTTCTCGACAGCCGCAGGTTTTGCAACCGGAGCTGCAGGCTTTTCTTCTGGCAAATCCAAGTCATCGTCCTTGCCGAAGATGCTGTCAAAAGAATCGCCCACGCTTTCCTTCACGGATTCTTCTTCAATTTCAGCGCCAGTCGCTTCTTGGCTCAGCGCTACTTCAGCTGGAGCTTCGGCAGTTTTTCCGGCAGCAGTTGCAGACAAGTTTTCCGAGCCTGTCGAACGCTCCAAAGGAGCCGAAGCAGTCGGTTTTTCTTCTGGCAAGGCAAGGTCTTCGTCATCGCCGAACATGGAGGCAAAGGCCCCGCCCATTTCCTTGGCGACATCGTCATCCTTTTCTGCAGTAGGCTTTTCCTCAACAGAATTTTCTTCGCCAAAGAGGGCGTCAAACGCACCGTCAACGCTGACAGATAAATCTTCCGAGATTCCGTCCTTTTTAGCACCTTCAGCCGGAGCGGCTGCAACTTTTTCCGAAGAAAGATCCGCCGCAGCACTTTCAGAAACCGGTTCAACAACAAATTCATCTGACGATTTCGAAGACGCATCGGAATCCAGGTCAAGAACAAAGTCATCCGACTTCATCGCATCATCGTCATCCGAAAAATCCATGTGCGTCGTCGGAACACCTTTATTCGATAAAGGCTCCGTTGCACTGGCAGTTTCAGCCGGCTCAGCCGTATTCGCAGGATTAACCGCTTCGGCAGGAGTTTCGTTCAAACTAAAGTCCGCATCGGCAGACTTTTCGAACAGGCCACCGAAAGATTCTTCAGCCGGTTCATCCAAATTCAAATCAGCATCTTTTGCGACATCAGCGGCCGGGCCAGTCGTAACATCAACCGGTTTTTCTTCCGGGAGTTCGTCATCGCCAAAAATCGAGGAGAATGCATCATCGACATTCGTCGGTTTTTCCTCTTCCGGCTTCGCCGGTTCTGCGACTTCGAGCGGCTTTTCCGCTTCAGCAGGAGTTTCGTTCAAACTAAAGTCCGCATCGGCTGACTTTTCAAACAAGCCTCCCAGGGATTCCTCGGCTGGGGATTCATCCGCAGACAGAGCCTGTTCTTCAGCAAGCGGTTCGACCGGTTTTTCTTCCGGAAGTTCGTCATCGCCAAAAATCGAGGAGAACGCGTCATCGACATTCGTTGGCTTTTCCTCTACCGGTTTCGCCGGTTCTGCGACTTCGAGCGGCTTTTCCGCTTCGGCCGGAGATTCAGAGGGCAAGTCATCATCGCCTAAAAGCGAAGCAAACGCATCATCGACATCAGTCTCGCCGATTCCTGTTTCAGCCGGTTCGTCCAAACTAAACTCATTTTCGCTAGGTTGGGTGGAATCGGACGGAGGGGCGTCGTTTTCTTCAGTATCCGAAGGCTTTTCCGCTTCAGGCACGGCGTCCGAAATGTTCAGTTGCGAAAACGGGGACACCGAAACTTCAGGCCCCTTTGCATCCAGGAATTCAGAAGCATCAAGATCGTCATCGCCGCCCAAGATACCTGTAATAGCAGAAGACACTTCGGACGTGCTTAAAACGTTGTCAAAAGACGGATCCGGAGAACTCGGTTCCGCAGAAATATCGCCCGAAGCGGCATTCAAGGAACTCAGCAGGTTTTCCATCGAAGAACTGTCTTCTTCGTCCGTATTCGGAAGAGAGGCCGCAAGATTGGCGAACACATCTTCTTCGCCATTGACATCAGCGCCATCCACTTCGGAATCCATGTCCATCGTGAAGGAACTATCGTCCATCGGAGGTGCGACCATGGTGTCCGCAGACTCTTCAGGAAGGACGTCGTATTCCTCTTTCCAGAACGAATCGAGCGGGTCCATATCGTGAACACGGCGGAAACAAGCGTTACGCTCATCGGTCTTGCCCAGCTTATCATAGGATTCGCCCATACGCTTATGCGCAGAAAGGCAGAACGGGTCCTTGGCAAGCACCTTCTTGTATTCAGAAACGCTACCAGCGAAATCCTGTTTTCCCGACAGAATCTTTGCGCGAACCAACAGCGCAGGAACATCGTTCGGCGATGCAGCCAAAGCCTCATCGACAGTTTTCAAGGCGGCGTCATAGTCGCCCGAGGCTCGTTCCATATCGGCAAGCCACGCAAGCGCCTGGGAACGGCCCTTGTTCTTTTTTACAGCCTTTTTCAGGGAATCCAACGTTACAGCCATCATTTCTCCAATGGAAGAAGAACAGCTTCATCCGCCAAAAGTACAGGTATGCCTTCACGAACCGGATAGACTCGGGAACCATCGGGAGTCACAAGCGCTTCGGTCAGGGGTTCAGTAATAACTTCGCCAGCTACATTCTTGAGGGTGCCAGCATTAATAGCATTGTTCAAGAGAGCGATGCAATCCTCGAGAGCCTCCGTAAGAGGTTGACGAGTTTCCGGACAGCAAAGAATACTTAACAATTTAGAATCGAGCATAAAACCTTTTAAATGAGTTATTTCATAAAAAAAAATAACATCATTTTTACAAAAAAGGGCGATTTAACGAAGATATTTGAGGTTTACGAGGGCAAAATTGCCATTTTTGCCGTTTCCTATGAGCAAGAACACACACATTCCGAGCTTATCGAGCCAGTTGATGTCGAAATTTTCGCGATAACCCGAAAAATTCGAGACAACCAGGAGTTCCCTGCAGCCCGTCCGGTTGCAGATGGAATCCATTTGTGAAAGCGGTCCTAGCAAGTGCTTGCGGTTCTCTTCGGAGAGCTTTTCGGGTTCGCCGCTCACGCAGCCGAGAATTTCAATTCCGGGGATGACGTTGTAGCTGTCGAACCAGTTGTTGAGGGAATCTTCGCGGCCACCAAGCAAGATGGAGCGGTGACGCTTTTTCGCAAAGATGCGGTAGAAATAATTTATCCAGAACGCAACGCGGCGCCAGGCAAGGAGCGCAAACGGGATAAAGAGGCTGGAGCAGACCGAAAGGGCAATCCAGTGGGAATCATAAGGAAAGACGCTGATCCCATCATCCACAATGGGAGTCTGCGTAAAGAAACGAAACGCCGAATATCCTCCGACTGTAAACAAATTTAGCGGTATTAAATAGCGCAAGAACCTATCGCCCTTAAGGCTCGATACCGTATATTCCCCGCGGAACATCAAGAACACGAGATTCAGGACCACCACTAAAACCGCAAGCCACCAATCTTCTACAAAGTTGTTCTTAACAAAGAGGAGACTTTCCGAACAATCGATGCATGGCGTATCCATAAAAGTTTCATAGCTAAAGAAAAACATCGTCCAAATCGCAACGACGCCCATATCCAGGAACATCTTCCAGAACTTCGGGATAAGACGCGAGAACATGCCCACGAACGCGGCAAACAAAATACCGAATGAGACGAGGAAGTTCGGGACAAAATAAAGGTCCTTGTGTTTTTTCACAAAGATAAGCATCGCCTTGTAGAAATCGACATACGAACCCCAGCGGCGCGTACGGCAACTTTGGCCCTTAAAATGCAGAATATTCGTCACCGGCGTGTAATAATTCTTGAGCCCCATCTGCTTTGTACGGAAGCAGAGGTCCAAGTCTTCACCGTACATGAAGAAGTCTTCGTCAAAGCCGTTCAGTTTTTCATACACGTCGCGGCGTATGCAGAAGAACGAACCACTGATGGCATCGACCTCGGTCATCTCGTCAGGATCGGCATAGGTCATGTTGTAGCTTGCGAGCGTTTTGCTTTTCGGGAAAAGCGCGGCAAGTCCAATCGTCTTCGACACGGCAGAGACAATCGTCGGGAATGAACGACGGCACGCCCACTGGAGCGATCCGTCCTCGTTCAGGATTCTGCAACCGACCGTGCCCGCATCCGGGTGTTCTTCCATGAAATTGAGCATTTCGCGGAAAGCGTTCTTCGAAATAATCGTATCGGGATTGATGAAGAACAAGTAAGGCTTCGTCGCATGCTTTTCCGCTAAGTTACAGCCCTTTCCAAAGCCCAGGTTTTCCTTGGAATCTATCCATTCCACTTCGGGGAAGAAGTTCTTGATTTCGGGAATAATCGGCTCGTTGGAACCGTTGTCCAGAACAATAATCTGCGAATCTATCCCTTCACATGCGTCACGAACGGACTTCAAGCACGCAGGAATGAAATCGCAAGAGTTATAAGCAATGATAATGACGGAACAGGAAAGCATATTAGACGAAAGAACGGCGCTTTGCGCCTACAGACGAAAGACGAGAGATGTGAAATAAGAGACGAAAGACGAGAGACGATAGACGAAAGAGAAAAGACGAGAGACGATAGACTATAGAAGTGCGACAAGAGAAACGTGAGCAACAAGGCTGCACACAGTTCCGTTGCTGAACCAGACAATCAAGGCTCATAGCACAAGCATTTACCCTATTTAGCATAGAAACTCTTTAAAGCAAAAAACTTTCATATTTTGTGCGAAGCACCATTATAAAATCTTTCGTCTCTCGTCTACCAGCGTAGCGGTCTTTCGTCTAAGCGAGGCCGAGGCGAAGCTTGAGCACGAGGAAGAACGCTTCAGAGATGATGCCACCGCTCATCTTGGAGGTGCCTCGGGTGCGGTCCGTAAAGATAATGGGGATTTCCTTCACGCGGAGGCCTTTCTTCCAGATCTTGAAGGTCGTCTCAATCTGGAAACAGTAACCATCGCTCTTCATCTTGTCGAGGTTCAAAGCCTGCAACGCTTCGCGGCGGAAACACTTGAAACCGCCTGTAGCATCGCTGATCGGAAGGCCCGTCACAATGCGGGTATAAACATTTGCGCCATAACTTAAGATAAGGCGACGCAAGTCCCAGTTCACCACGCTGATTCGGCGATTCTGGTAACGGCTGCCGAGCACGAGATCGGCATCTTCGGCGGTCTCCAAGAAACGGTTCAAGTCCGCAGGGCTATGGCTAAAGTCGGCATCCATTTCGAACACGCGTTCATAATCGCGTTCGAGCGCCCACTTGAAGCCCGTCACGTAAGCGGAGCCAAGTCCCATCTTGCCTTTACGACGAATGAGATGGATTCTCGGATTTTTGTCGGCTTCGGCCTGAACAAGGTCACCCGTTCCATCCGGCGAACCGTCATCCACCACCAAAATTTCAAGACATTCATTCTGTTCCAAAATCGCCGACATGATGAGGAGAATGTTCTCCTTCTCATTGTAAGTAGGAATTATAACCAAACTCTTAGGGAACTCCATTAAATACCTCACTATAACACAAATCTATACAAAATTACAATTCACCAATCGTCTCGGAAACAGGATATGAGCGTTTTTTATTACCATTCATCATCTCGCCCAAAAGCCCAAGCGAGAAAAACTGAACGCTCATGACAAGCGAGAATGCACCCGCCAAAAGCAGCGGACGCACATGCATCGCCCCCGTCTGGAACCATTCATAGCCAAAATAACCGCAAGTGCCAAGGCCGAAAAGCATGAACAAGAGCCCAATCAGACCAAAGAAATGAAGCGGCTTCGACGAGAAACTGCGCATGAACATCAACGATACCAAGTCGAGGAATCCGCTGACGAGGCGGGAAACGCCGTATTTCGAGACGCCATGAACGCGGGCACGGTGCGCAACCGGCATTTCGGTAATGCGGAATCCCTGCCACTTGGCCATCACCGGGATAAAGCGGTGGTAGTCGCCGTAAAGTTGGATAAAACGCACGACGCAGCTGCGGTACGCCTTGATGCCGCAGTTGAAATCGTGCAAACGCTTGCCGCACACAATCGAGACCGTCAAGTTGAAAAGCTTGGACGGAAGCGTCTTGTGCCACGGATCCAGACGGCGGATTTTCCAACCGGACACGAGGTCATAACCGCTTTCGAGAATCTTGATCATCTTCGGGATTTCGAGCGGGTCATCCTGCAAATCGCCGTCCAACGTAGCGACGTACTTGCCGCGAGCCTTGGAAAAGCCAAGAGCAAGTGCGGCAGCCTTGCCGCAGTTGAACTGGAAACGGAAAGCATTCACCGAAGAACCCGGCTTAGCATTGTATTCCTTCGCCAAGCCTTCAACGACCTCCCAGGTATTGTCGCGGCTACCGTCATCAATCACGATAACCTCGAACTCCATGCCCGTCGGTTCGATGGCCGCCCAAATTTCCTTCATCAACTCGGGAAGATTTTCACTTTCTTCCTTAACAGGGATCACCAAGCTCAAATCCATTGCAAAACCTCGAAATTAATTAGCCGCTGGAGCCGGTTCCGTCGACGTACTCGGGGCCGGTCCTTCATCGACTTTCAGTCCGTCCGTAATAGACTCGATTTGCTGGAGACTCATGGCAAGACGGCTACGCCCCGGAGCGTCGTAAGCAGCAATATTGGAAAGACCGCGGTTCACGACATCGAGCGCCTTTTCCTTCATGCCAGCAGAAGCATAAACGAAGGAAGCGGCCCAGTAATTGCGCCATTCCTTCGGGAACTGGTAAATACCGAGTTCAAGATACTTGGCAGCATCGTTTGCAATGCGTTCGACTTCATCCTTATCCGCCTTGGTGAAAGGCTTTTTCGAGACGAGGGCGTTAATCTTTTCGCGTGCGTCAAACGAAATCTGCAAATAGAGCGAAATGTAGCTGCTGAGCAAGCGTTCCGTTTCGGAGTTGATGTAAGCAGAACCGTCACCGAGACCGCGGAACTTATACACGCTATCGATGAGGGCTGCGGTCATCTTCGCATCGAAAGAGTTCTGGCGCGGCGTGAGGTCGCCTTTCACCAAATTGTAGACCATGCCTTCCTGGACCATGTACTTTTCGAGACCCATGAAGTTGGACATACCGACCGTCGTAGAAATTTCAATCGGCTTGTCCATGTTCTGCAATGCGAGATCAATGACAAGTTTGTGCTGTGTAAGCATCATGCCGCCACGGTTCCTCTTGGCCCAATCCAAGAATGCATCCCAAACCTGGTAGTTCACCTTGAACTGGAGAAGCTTTGCGGAATCCGCTTCAGAGAGATTGCCTGCGGCCTCCATCTGGTCAATGCGTTCCTTGAGTTTCGGCTTGAGCGTTTCGGCACGACGGACCCAAGTTGCCACCTGGTGGTTCGGGTTGTTGGCACTGCTATTATCAAGGACCATGTCGTTATCGATGGTTTCCTTGTTGTAAGAAAGCTTAAGGATTGGTTCGTTCACGAGCATCTGCTTGATGTACCAGTCCGTGTTGCCCAGGGAAAGGTTCACCACGCGCACGTCCTTGCGGACTCCGGCAACTTCCTGCGCAAACCAAAGCGGGAAAGTGTCGTTATCGCCGTTCGTAAAGAGAATGGCGTTCGGACGGCAGCTGTTGAGGAGGTTGTAAGCGTAATCCCACGGTACCCAAAGGCCGGAACGGTCATGTTCCTTGTAGTTGGATATGCAGGGGACAAGGAAAGATACAAGCACGAGGGCCGCCGCAATCGGAGATGCAAAAGCCATTGTCGATGCCGTCGTCGCAGCAAGCAATACGAGAATACCCGCACCGATACCGTAAATCATGCTCATAAAGATAAATGCTGGCGTATAGAAGTAGTCACGTTCACGGACTTCCATGTGGACCGCTTCCGGGAACGGAGCTCTCTGGCCGAAACGGGCAAAGTTTTCTTCAATCTTCTGCCAATTCTTCCATGCCATAGTATTTTCGGCTGCCGAAATTTTCTTTTCGAACTCGGCAATTCTCGATGCCGGAGCGTTGTTCATGCGAAGACGTTCAATGGCGAGTTTCGAGAAATCAATCGTCTGGCGGAGATCGATGAGTTCGTTCGGATCCGGAAGAGACGTAATCCCTGCACCGGCGCTATTCAAGTCCGCCACGTTGCGAGTCATCACGTTCACCCAGTAATCACGGTCGCGCTGTTCCATACGGCTTCCGTCGGCAAAGTTGATATAGAACAGGAGACCCAAGGAACAAAGTGCGTAAAGCGTCGAAACAAAGATTCCCACATGCTTGTTGCGCTTATAAACATAAACGCAAGTAGCAATAATAAGGCCGTTGAAGAGCAAGAAGAAGAAGAGCTGCATCGGGATGTTGTCGCCCATGAACGTCATCTGCGTCGGGAACTTGAAGCCCAGACGTTCGACCGGTTCGTTCTCTGAAGCGTCGAACGTATAGACACCGTTCGCATAATTTACGCCGCCCACCTTGTACGGCAGGTACTGCGCCATCTGGTAGCCGCCATAGCTCATGCTCGGGAACGAAAGAACCTGATGGGCAAGCTGCGAACGGCGGTAGAAGGCACGAGAAATCATGCTTTCGGAGCCGTACTGCTTACGCTCGATGAACGCATTGAATGCATTCCAGTTCTTGCCATCGAAAAGGTTACCTAACTGGAGGTTGCCCTGTTCGTCGCGGATGTTGAGTTCCGGATCGTTTTCGTCAATCGTCGGGTTGAGTTCCGAACGGATCGGAATGTAAAGGTGCGTGCTATAACCAACCAAAGCGAAGAACGCAAAAGCAAGCGAAAGCTTGAAAGCATTGTTCAATCTTGCCGGGAACGCAGTCCTGATGGCAGGCACAAAGACGACAATCGAAAGCGCGATAAGGCAGAGAAGCGAAATCTCGATAAATGCGGACACCATGTAAATCACGGAGCAAAGGAGCGTACCCGTAATCCAGATAGGAATGCGTTCGACAATCTTTCTCGGCTGAGCCACAAGGAGCAACACGAACACGGCCGGAACCGTAAGCATCGTGTAGAGGTGGGCGCCCACGCCAAGGAACGCGATATAGCAAATGAAAATGAGAATCTTGTCGCTCCCTTCCTCGTCACGCTTGTTGTACCAAACGAGGCCAAGGTAGGAGACAAGCACCAAGATAAGCATGGCAATGCCATAGACTTCGGCTTCGACCGCGTTGAACCAGAACGTGTCGGAGAACGTGAGGAGGAAACCCGCCACGAGAGCGGCTGTGCCAAGCACGAACGTACGCATCTTGTCCGAAATCTTTTGAGCCAAGTTGTCCGTCTTGAGGACGGTCGCCAAAAGTTCCCATGCAAACAACGCCGTCACATAGACCGTCGCTGCAGAACTCACCACGGAGATGTAGTTCACGCGCTTTGCGATTTCACCCACGAACGGCAAAAGGAGAATCACCGCACGGGCAAAGAACACAAAGAACGGCGTTCCAGGAGGATGCGGAATGCCAAGCGTATTGGCGCAAGCGACGAACTCACCGCAATCCCAGAAAGAGACCGTCGGAGCCATCGTCAGCATATAGACGATCAAGGCTATAAAGCCCGCGATTCCTGCAAAAATGTGCTTATACCATTTTTCGTTGATTTTCATAGTGCTTAAGCATCCTTCTTAGTAGAGTTTTCAAATATTCCACGTTTCTGTACGACCCCGGCCAGCATGCCGTTCACGAAAGAACTCGACGAATCCGTGCTGAACTTAGCCGCAATCTGAACGGCCTCGGAAATGACGACCTTCATCGGCACATCGGGAACATACAAAAGTTCGACCATCGCGATGCGAAGGACAATCCTGTCGAGCATCGCCATGCGTTCAATACCCCAGTGCGCAGAGCAAGCTTCGATTTCGGAATCGAGTTCAGCCTTGTGGGCCTGCACCAAATCGACAAGCTTCATGCCGTATTTTTTCATTTCGTTCTGGAGCGGCTGGGCTTCCAACACGCCCGGAAGCGCCTCGCCCGCCGTAGAGCCAGCGATTTCCATTGCATAAAGCAACTGCATGGCGAAAACGCGAGCAGGCCTAAAACTTACTTGAGCCATAATTATTTCCCAATCTGCTTGTAAAGATTAACCATTTCAACGGCGGTCCTCGCCCAGTTGCAACCGAGGTTACCAGCCTTGAGACCTGCGCGGTTCATCGCCTGATCGACCGTGTCCGTCGTTAAGATTCCGAGAATCACCGGAATCTTGCCTTCGGCGGCAAGAGCGGCAATGCCACCCGTCGAAGAATTCACCACCACGTCGTAATGGCCTGTTTCGCCACGGATAACGGCACCGAGGGCAATCACGGCATCGTACTTGCCGGAATTCACAAACCTACGGCAAAGCCCAGGCAGTTCAAACGCACCTGGCACATGAGCCACAGCGATATCGTCGCTATTGACCCCGAGCGTTTCGAGTTCGCGGACAGCGCCTTCGAGCAGCTTGTCCGTCACCACCTCGTTAAAGCGGGCAACGGCAATCGCCACCTTCATGTCAGAACCATTGAGGGAATTTTTGAATTCTTTCATCTTATTTTCCTTCATCTAAAACTTCGGCTGCGCCATGATCGGAATCGTCGAGATGGAGTTCGTGACCCATTTTCTCTTTCTTGGTGCGCAGGTAAAAACGGTTGATGTTGTTCGGCTTGACTTCTATCGGCACGCGTTCCACAATTTTGAGACCGTAAGCGGAAATGCCAGAAATCTTACTCGGGTTGTTCGTGAGGAGTCGCATTTCCTTTACACCGAGGTCTGCCAAAATTTGGGCACCTGTACCGTACTGGCGCAAGTCGGACTTGAACCCGAGGTGCAAATTCGCCTCGACCGTATCCAGGCCCTTTTCTTGCAGTTCGTAAGCGCGCAGCTTGTTGCAAAGCCCGATACCACGGCCTTCCTGACCGCGCATATAGAGGAACACGCCACCATGTTCGCCAATAAACTTCATCGCGGCATGTAACTGGTCGCCGCAATCGCAACGGAGGCTTCCAAAAATATCGCCCGTGAGGCATTCGCTATGGACGCGAACATAAACCGGTTTACTGAAGTCCGGATTGCCGGCAACCCAAGCCACGTGTTCGACACCGTCGGTAGTACTCTTGTAAGCATAAGCAGTAAAGTCACCATACTTGGTCGAAACATGCGGTGCGGCCACGCGCTGCACGAGTTTTTCCGTTCTCAGACGGTAATCAATCAAATCCTTGATGGAAATAATCTTGAGGTTAAACTTTTTCGCGACTTCCTGAAGCTGCGGCATACGGGCCATCGTGCCGTCTTCGTTCATGATTTCGATAAGCGCGGCAGCCGGCTGGAGTCCAGCAAGCTTGGCGAGATCGACCGCGGCTTCGGTGTGGCCTGCACGGCGCAAAACGCCTTCTTCTTGTGCATAAAGCGGGGAAATGTGACCCGGACGGCCAAAGTCCGAAGGTTTGGATTTCGGGTCAGCCAAAGCCTGAATCGTCGCGGCACGGTCGTGGGCAGAAACGCCCGTAGTGCAGCCTTCTAGCTTATCGACCATGATGGTGAACGGAGTGCCAAGCATGGACGTATTTTCCGCCGTCTGGCGAGTCAAATTCAATTCGCGACAACGCTTAATCGGGAGCGGGCAGCAAAGTACACCACGCCCCTCGTGGAGCATAAAATTCACCTTTTCGGGAGTAATCTTTTCGGCGGCGACAATGAAATCGCCTTCATTTTCACGGTCTTCATCATCGACCACGACCAAGAACTTGCCGTTCTTGAAATCTTCAATGGCCTCTTCAATCGTATTAAGCAAGGTCACGTTCCTTTAGATAGTTTTCAATATATTTGCCGAGCATATCGACTTCGACATTCACAACGGTTCCGCTCACCCAATTTCTGAGATTCGTGCGGGCAAGCGTTTCGGGAATAATGCAAACGCGGATGTAATCCTCCCCTTTTTCGGCAACAGTCAAGCTAATACCGTTCAGGGAAATGGAACCGCGACGGATGACATAGCGGCGCAAGTCCGCAGGGAGCTTTAAATCCACTTCGACACCCGTTTCACGCGGGGTAACACGCAAAACTTCCGTGGTCGAGTCCACATGCCCCATCACGAAATGACCGCCCATAAAGCTATCGGCACGGCAAGGATACTCGAGATTGACGAGATCCCCGATTTTCGCCTGCTTGAAGGACGTATTCACGACCGTCTGGTGCATAAGACAGAACGTCGCCTCGTCATCTGTGCAGCTTTCGACCGAGAGACACACACCGTTATTGGCAATGCTGTCGCCCAGTTTGCTGTTTTTGAAGAATCCCGGCGACTTCATGCGCATGGTCAGCGCATCTCCCCTGTTTTCAAGGGAAACGATTTCACCGGTTGCTTGAATTATACCCGTAAACATACAAGTGCAAATATAGAATTTTTCTCATTTTTGAGCCGCAGCCGCGGACGCCGTAGGCGTCAATTTTAGATGAAAGACGACAACCATTTAAGGCGAGAGTCGCGACCAACGAAGTTGGGCAGGACCGAGCCGAATGGTTGGGACTTGAGCAAAGCGATAAATGCGTAAGGCGAATATTGCGGCAAAAAACTTGTTTTTTGACATAATTGAGCCTAGCATTTAGCACATGTGCAAAGTCCAAAGACGAGAGAACGCCGCGATGCGGCTATAGACGAAAGACGCGTCATCCCGAGAAGCGAAGCGACGAGGGATCCAGTGAAGTTAGACGAGAGACGCGTCATCCTGAGTGTAACGAAGGATCCAGTAAACTAAAATGAAAGACGACAACCTTTTAAGGCAAATGCAGCAATTGAGCATGCTTTAACATTTCCGAGCCACGCATACAAACCCGTAAATTTTAGGGAATCCATTCAAACTTCGAATCCTTATATACTATCTTTTTTTTGTTATGCATTACAAACCTTATCGCGATTTACTTCTGGAACTGTTCCCCAACTACCTCAAGGTACGCAAGCTCCCGCTCAACGGCGGCATGAGCTGTCCGAATCTCGACGGGACCAAGGGATTTTCGGGATGCAGCTACTGCAACAACCGCAGCTTTAGCCCCGTCTTTGACCAAGCAAAAGTTTCTATTTGCGAACAACTCGAAAAGTTCGTTCCGAAGCTCCGCGAGAAGTACCCACACGCCGGAATCCTCGCCTACTTGCAGCCATACACGAATACGCACGCGCCGCTTGAACACTTGCGCGAAATTATCGACCCCATCATCAAGCACAAGGAAATTGCGGGACTCGCCATCGGCACGCGCCCGGACTGCCTAGAAAACGAGAAAATTGAATACCTCGCGGAACTCAACAGCAAAAAGCCCATCATCGTCGAAATCGGGCTCCAGACGGCAAACGACTTGACACTCGCAGGCATAAATCGCAGACATACGCTTGCCGAGTTCGAAGACGCTGTCAAACGCTGCCAAGCGGCGGGTCTCACGGTCACGACGCACGTGATTGTCGGGCTCCCGGGCGAAACGATGGACGATTTCAAGCACACGGCCCAAGTCATCCACGACTTGAAACTAGCCGCGGTCAAGATTCACCCGTTGCATATCGTCGTCGGGACGGTCATGGCGCAAGATTTCGCCAATAGGGAAATCAAGCTCCTGACATTCGAGGAATACTGCGAAGCGGTCGCCGAGATGATCAAGATTATCGGTCCGGATATCGCAATTGAACGGTTCAGCGGCGAAAGTCCGAGCGAACTCTTGATTGCGCCGAACTGGTGCGGAGAACGCGATAAGATTATTGCAACAGTAGAGAAATTGTTAGATAGTCATTAGTTGTTGGTCATTAGTTATTAGTTATTGGTTATTGACCATTATAATGAGGGGAAAATGAAACGTATCGAAGATTACATTGTTTCCGTTCCGGACTTTCCGAAGCCTGGAATCATTTTTCGCGACATCACGGGAATTCTCGGTGATGCGGACGCATTGAAGCTCACGCTAGACACCCTTTACAAGACTCTTGAAAATATCGAATTCGATGTCGTCGCCGGGCTAGAAGCCCGCGGCTTCCTCTTCGGTGTGCCGATAGCGGAACATTTCCACAAGCCGTTCGTCCCCATCCGCAAAGAAGGCAAGCTCCCGCGCGAAACGGTCGAAATTTCGTACGATCTCGAATACGGCAACGCCTGCATGGAAATCCACAAAGACGCCATCAAGCCAGGCGAAAAAATCCTTATCGTCGACGACCTGCTCGCTACAGGAGGCACGGCAAAAGCCGCAGCCCACCTTGTCGAAAAGACAGGCGGTGCTGTTGGATGCTGCATTTTCATCATCGAACTTGGCGACCTCAAGGGGCGCGAAGCTCTTGAGGGCTACCACGTAGAATCCATCACCAAGTTCTAGCAAAAGCCGTTGATTATACGCGTTTGAAGATAAGCGAAGTATTGATACCGCCAAATGCAAAGTTGTTCGACATGAAATACTCCGTATCCAGTTCGCGGCCAGCTCCTGTAATGTAATCCAGCGGAGCGCATTCAGGATCGACGTTTTTGAGATTCAAGTTCGGGTTAAACCATCCGCGATGCATCATGTTGATGCCAAGCCACGCTTCGATACCGCCGCATGCGCCTAGCGTATGGCCGATGTAGCTTTTGAGGCTTGAAATAGCGACAGAACGTTGTTTGAAGGCGTTGAACGTAGCCCAGCTTTCAGCCGTATCGCCATGACGAGTTGCCGTTCCATGAGCGCTCACGTAACCGATAGCATCCGGCGAGATTCCCGCATCCTTAATGGCGAGCTCGAGAGCATGCTGCATGGTCTCTTTCTTGGGCTGTGTAATATGGTCGCCATCGGTGTTGTGCCCAAAACCGACCAGTTCCGCATAAATGTGGGCACCACGGGCTTTCGCGTGTTCGTATTCTTCGAGCACAATCGTACCCGAGCCTTCACCGATGACAAGACCATCGCGGTCGCGGTCAAACGGAGCAGGCGTAATCTCCGGAGAATCATTCTTCACGCTGGTCGCAAACAACGTATCAAATACGGCAGATTCCGTCGGGTCGAGTTCATCGGCACCACCAGCGATCATCACATCCTGCATTCCGTACTTGATGGCCTCGTAAGCGTAACCGATCGAAAGGCTTCCGCTCGTGCAGGCGGTATTCGTCGTAATCAAGCGGCCTGTCGTGCCAAAATAAATGCTGATGTTTACGGCACAAGTCTGCGGCATCGAGCGAATGTAAGTCGTTGCCGAAATCTTTGAACCGTCATGGGGCGGATTCAGCATTGCAAAAAAATCAAGTAACGGATTGACGCTGCCCATCGAAGAACCGTAGGCGACTCCAACGCGACCAGACTTCAAAAGGTCTGGATCTTCGGTAAGTCCCGCCAGCTGAATCGCCCTATCTGCAGACGTAATCGCAAGCAAACCTACTCGACCTGCGCCACGGATTTTCTTACGAGGATATTCAGGCAAATCATAAAGAATCGGTCCTGCAAGACGGGTATTCATTTGCGTGTACTTGTCCCAGTCTTGCATCCGCACGATTTTATTTTTTAAAGTTTTTAGCGACGAAAAAATGTCATCAATTTCAACACCTAGCGAAGAAACACAACTTCCACCAGTTACAACGACACGACGGGTCATGCGAGACCTCCATTAACAGAAATCACTTGGCGTGTAATATAAGCAGCACCTTCAGAAAGCAGGAATACAACAGTTGCCGCGACTTCTTCAGGTTTTCCAACACGTTTCATCGGAATGGCTGGCAAAATCATGTCCAAGGGAGCGTCCTTGATCATATCTGTTTCAATGACACCTGGTGCAACGCTGTTCACCGTAATGTTGCGGCTCGCCAGTTCAGTCGCCAAAGCCTTGGTCGCTCCGATGAGACCTGCCTTCGACGCACTGTAGTTCACTTGTCCGCGATTTCCGATAATGCCGGACACCGAAGAAATCGTGATAATGCGGCCTCTGCGCTTACGGCACATGGGCATCACCAACGGATGAACGACATTGTAAAAACCGTTCAAGTTTGTATTGAGCACTTTATCCCAATATTCGTCCGTCATCGCAGGGAACGAGGCATCGGCGCATACGCCCGCATTCGTGACAATGCCATAATACACACCATTTTCGGCTATATCCTTTTCAAGAACTTCACGGCACTGTTCGCGGTCACAAATATTGAATTGCAACGTACGTATGTTGCCGCCATTGGCACGGATGCGTTCGGCAAGTGCATCAATCGGTGCTGAATTTCTATTGTAATGAGCGACAACCGTGTAGCCTTCTTTTGCAACAGCTTCGGCAATTGCAAGACCGATTCCGCCACTCGCTCCAGTAATCAAAACTGACTTTGAATTATCCATCATTCCATACCTCGTAATTAATTCAAACCTAAAGCTGCCTTGGGATCTGCGACTTCAACCGTATTAAGCGTTGCTGTTACCGCAAGAGTTTCACCCACTTTCGCAGTTCCGTCAAAAGTAACCGCCATGTCCATGCGAATCGTCTGTCGGACCGTCACGACAACGGTCTCGCCCACCTTAAAAACCGGGATATTCGCCTTGAAGCTGTTCACACTCATGATAAAGCCCACCTTCGGCTTTTCACCCCTGGAGCGTCCATAAATCCCGGACAATGCAGAAATACTTTGCGCCATGTATTCAAAGGCAACCCAGGCGGGGACTCCGCCAAGTTCCTCTTCGTAAAAAAGATTGTCACGTGTAATATCGATTTCCGTCGTGATGCAGACAGACTCTAGACTGTAGCTCTGCACACGATTGAGCAAAAACATCTTGCCCTTGTGCGGAACAAGTTCGCAAGTCAACTCTTTTGTTTTAAATTCTTCTGTCATACCAAACCATTTTCAATAATCAGTGAAACGTTGCAACCACCAAAAGCAAACGAATTACTCATGCAATATTTGAGATTATTCGTTTTTTCGCCAATTTTAACCAAATGAACAGGCGGAAGTCCCGGATCGACAACACCGTCGAACAGGTGGACCGGGAGCGTGCAATTGTTTTCGCCATCACGGCTCAGCAAGGCAAGGCAGCAGAACGCCACCTCCAGAGCACCGGCAGCGCCAAGCGTATGTCCCGTCAGCGCCTTGGTCGAACTGACCGGAACATCTTCGTGGTTGGCTTCGCCAAAAAGTCGATTGACGGCACGCGATTCCATGGCATCGTTCAGTTCAGTACCCGTTCCGTGCAGGTTCACATAACCGATTTGAGAGGCTTCGATTCCTGCATCAACAAGAGCAGCCTTCATCGCCTGGTAAGCGCCTTCCCCATCGGCACGCGGCGCCGTAATATGGTCCGCATCAGCGCTTTCGCCAAAACCGACGACCTTCAAGCCTCCGCATTCCGGCGTGCAAAGTTCGGCACAGGGTTCGCGCGTCACCACGAAAAACACAGAAGCGTCGCCAAGCGTAAGGCCCGAACGGTTCGCACTGAACGGATTCGTAGGTCGATCGCTCATCGCCTCGAGAGACGCAAAGCCGAGAATCACCGAAAGCGAGGCGATATCCACGCCACCCACAATGGCCACGTCGCAATTCCCTGCGTAGAGGTTGTTGCGGGCCGAAACAAAGGCACTTGCACTGGAGGCACAGGCCGTAGAATGCACCGAAGTCATCCCCGTAATCCCGAAACGCTCAGCGATAAACTTCGCCGGATAATCGGCAAGCTGGTAGTCCAGTACATAACCTTCGGGGAACGCCCCTGTTTCCTTAAAACAACGGAGTGCAGCAACAGACGCTTCAGAGCCGTTGTCGCACGAGCCAAGGAACAGCCCGACTCTGTTCGGGCCAAAAAGTCCAACGGCCTTGCGAACCGTCGCGTCAATGTTCTCCAGGGATGCCTGCGACAGCCTGTTGACGCGGTTGTCAAATTTCTTGTCACTTACGGGAGGTAACGATTCCGGGTCGATGGTCGCCGCCGGACGCATGACTCCGGCCACATCGTATGACGTAAAATTTCCACGTTCGCCCTTAGAAAGTTTCTCAAAAACAAGCGCCTTGTCAGAACCCAATATGCAGTGAAGACTAAAATCGTTGATATACAAGGGTCGGTTCATCAGTCGTTACCTAAAGTGATGTGATACGCATAATGGCGCAATACATTTTCAAAAACAATTTCATTAGCCTTGCGTACGATGCGAAAGATAACATTTCCGTTTTCGCTCAACACCCTTTCAAAATCAGGATTGCCGTTCTCGGTCGAACGTTTTTCGGTAAATGTAAAGCCGTGCTTTTCAAAATTTTTTTTCAGTGCGTCGAACGGATAGAAGCAAGCCTGGAAATCTGCCAGAACATATTCCGCCTTCATCTTTTCGACATCAATCAAGGAACTTGCGAACGAGACCGAATCATTGGCATAGGCCAGTTCGGCAATCGTCGTTCCAAAACCGCTCATGAGCGTAATCGAAAGGAGGGTGTCGTTTGCACGTACCCATACATCGCCGCTAAATGATTTCGAAGAGGAATCTTCCTGGGAGCCCTGAGCCGTAGGATCCTTGCTAAAAGTTCCTTCCAAATGCTGAAGACCGTCGAGAGAACCGGACATGGCCTGCGTCGGCAACAAGTTGATGTATCCAGAATCAGAATAATAAATCGGCACAGAATTGGGCTTGACCAGCGATTGATGACACGACGTAAGGCAAACCGCACACAGCGCCCAACATGCAATCACAAAAATTTTGAAGCCATACTTCATAATCGTGAACAAAGCTAGAAAAAAATTAACGTTTTGCGCTTAACGGGGAAAGCAGAAAGCAACATAAAATACCGAGCAACACCGAAACTCCGAATGTTTTTACCGGCGTAAATCCGCTAAAAGCAAGACTTCCAAAAGAAATAAGCGTTGTCGTTGCCGAGAGAATAACTGCAAGTGTCGTTGTCGTATTGTTGCGACCGCCCTCTCTGAAGAACAGCGCATAGTCGATACCGATACCCAACGTAAGGATGACTCCCACGATAGCAAAGAAATTGAAGTCCATTCCGCAATAGCCAAAAACGGATGCTATAAAGAAACACGCCAACACCGGAGCCCGGATAATCCGCACTGACTCATTTAATTTATATACAATAACAAGAATAAAGAAAACAACAACGTAAGCACAACCGACCAATAGCAGCGAAATATGCGAAATTCTTGTCAAAGCTCCATTGATATTTTGCATTTTGTTCACCGCATAAACATTTGGTACACCATTTGCAATTTCTTGAGCATCAAAATTTTTCGAGACACGGAGCGGAAAAACGGCACTGTAAAAGCGACGCTCCGAAGAATCCCCCACCTCGCCAATCCAAAGCATCTTGAGCATCGAACGGAACGATGACGGAAGCGAAGGTGAATTGATTATTGATTTTAAATGACTAATGTGCAGTCCTTTATTTAGTCCCGCTACAAAAGCGGAGTCATTTTGCACCCCAATTCCTCGCAAATAGCTTTTCACGGAATCGGCAAGGGAATCCGTTATATTCTGCAAAGAACCGTCTGTGAAAAATAACTGACGAAACCCAACATAAGTATTCGCTTGAGTTTTTGCAGATGGAATAAAATCAGATGTCGCAAGGTGCGACTTCAAATGCGAATTTTTTTCGGCACGCACAAGGCGCTCCGTCAAAAGTTCCTCGTGCTGCAAAACTTCTTCTTCGCTATCGCCTTCGACTATAAAGTAATTTTCAGAAATTCCGGGATTGCAGAGTTTCGCGTTCAAAACTTCTGCCGCCTTCATCTCGTCGCTCATTGTGTAAAGGCTACGCAAATCCGTATGGATGTTCAACAAATAAAGGCCGGGTATCAACGCCACCACAAACAATACCGACACAAGACGCAAAGCGTTCTTCGGGATTGACGAATAAAGCTTCAGAAACGCTTTCGGCAATGCTTTCGGAAGTTTCGACGATTTCGGCTTTGACAATGTTCCTTTCCGCGAAGAATTCGATTTCGACAACGTTTTCGCCTTTGAAGAATTCCACCCGACATCAAAGACCGCATGGAACAACAGCGTTATCGTCAAGAACGAACTCAACAGCCCCACCATCGAGAACACCGCCATCTGGCAGAGCAACGGGAAATCGGCAAAAGTGAGTGCAAGATAGCTGAATTCAGTTGTCATGAATCCAAGCAACAAGCTCTTGAAAATAAGGCTACACACGCTGCGAGAACGCGAAGCGCCTAAAGTACGCTCTTTCCAATGCGTCCAAAAATGTACCGCATAATCGATGCTCACGCCAATCACGCTTGTACCGAATACGAACGTAAAGACATGGATGTTCCCGAACACAAACCACGTGAACGAAAGTGCCGAGAAAATGGCGACTGCAATCGTCAAAAGTGTCGCGGCAATCGGAAGCATCGAGCGAAACACATAAAGAAGCAACAGCAAAATCAGCACCATCGAGATGCCTGATATCAACGCAATCTCGGCCTTCGCCCTGCTAGAACTTTCATAGCTGTGGAACGGGACACCCGATTTCGCCACCACAATCCCCACTTGATTCTTTTTCAAGGAATCCAATGTACGGTTCAAACGCTCCAAGACATGATTTTCCGAAGACATCGACGGGACTTTTTCCGAAAGCACAGCGTTCCACATGACATAAGTCACGTTAGAATCGGTTGTCGCAAGCACTCCTTCACGGAGAGTAAAACGCCCAGACATCAAGAGAGACCTTTGCATGAAATCGTCGAACGCAGCCTCCCCCAACAAGAACGGATCATCTTCCAAACGGTTCAAATCGGCAAACGAAAACAATCCGTAGATTTTTTTGTACGCCTCCAATTTGATTGATTCTAGATTTCGAGCTGCAAGAGCCTCTCGAAGGTTCGCGCCCTGAATTTTATAGCGATTTCTGTATAAAAAATCATGCGTTTGGTCAAAAGAATGTTCATCGACATAAAAACGGACTTCGTCAAAAGAAGAATCGCCCGAAAAAGCACTGTCTAAAGCAACAGCAACGCTGCGGGCTATCTCGAAATTTTCATGACCGACAAGAACCGTAATGTTTCGCATGGTGCGAGCGCCGAGCTCTTTTTCTGCTGCACTCACATTTTTCATCTCATTGGAATCCGGCAGTATCGAATACAAGTCGGAATCCATCTTCCATGGAACAGAAAGACCGAGAATAATCAAGATGGAGTGAATAACCACCCACAGGACAACTCCCAGTTTTGCATCCAAGCGTATTCCGCCAAAGAACTTCATAAGTCACGACCTGCATTATGGAGAACCGGCTTGACGAGCCGAACCCGGTTCATTTTCTGACTTCTGGTTTTTAAACTCGTAAGTCACAGGAGAACCGCTTCCATCCGTAATAACAACCTTGTCAATGCTCGATGAAAAGTCCATCACGATATTCGAAACGATTTTTCGCACCGAAGCCTCACGAGGCACCAGTCCAATTTGGCCGCCATTTGAAGTCTTTTCGTAAAACACGTTAAACTTCGTTTCCAAATCAGATATATTCCCCGAAAAAACAGCCTGGATTGTCTTGGAAAACTCGGTAAATACAGGATTGTCCTTCGTAGAAATCGTTCGAACATGCCCATTCGCACTACGTTCAGTAATGCCTTCATCTGACACAGTCAACTCCGAAGGAAACGGTTTTTCCGTCTTCCAGACAACGCCTGACGTTTTCGATATGCGGAACGTTCCCGTCGAAACGAAATTGCGGTTCAATTTTTTTATAGACTTAGTCTGCACAAAATCACCAGATATGACATCATAACGAGTCATTTCGGCCAACGAACTCGTCAGCACCCGTTTTGAATCCGCATTCACCGGATGGTCAAAGACCGCCGCCACGGACATGGAAACGCCCAGTAAAAGAATTAACCACATGCAGGTCAATCTACAAAAAAAAGGATTCCTAGACTGCATCAATCATCCTCGGCCAAAAGCGCTCTCACCTTTTCGGTAAAACAAGCAGGGCATGCCCAAAGCGATTCCTTCGTTTCCAAATCAACCGCCATCTGGGTGCTTTCTGCCTTCGTCAACACGGTGCCGGATTCTGCATCCATAAACTTGTACGAAAGTTTCATGCAGACTTCGTATTCTTCCAGCGTCACCACAGCACGAATTTTCTGCATGAAAACCATCGGACGGATGTATTTCACGTGCATATCGACGACCGGCCAAAGGTATCCACTCCGCGTCATTTCGTTGTAATCGTAACCGATTTTTCGCAATAACGCACAACGAGCCACTTCCATGAATTTCACGTAATTGCCGTGCCACGCCACCTGCATGGAATCGACATCGTAAAATTCGATCTGGAACTCGACCGTCTCCTTGAGTTTCTTTGCTGCCATAAACGCCTCCAGGCTATTCTATACTGCGTAGAACTTACCGCGAATGAGTTCCAGCGTGTTGCGCAAGTCCTTTTCGAGCTGACGGTCGCATTCAAGCGGAGCGAACTTGGAGAACACCTGGTCGTACGTATCCTTCAGGTTCTTGATGCGGTCTTCTGAAATTTCCTTGCGTTCCAAGCGGATGCGGAGCGCCTGGGCAGACGCCAAAAGTACAGCCGCCGCCACCTGTTCAGAAAGTTCCAAAATGCGGATACAGTCGCGAGCGGCAATCGTGCCCATGCTTACCTTGTCCTGATTGTGGCATTCCGTCGAACGGCTGAACACGCTCATCGGCATCGTTAAATGGAGAGCTTCAGCGGTCCACGCCGACACGCCAATCTGCACCGCCTTGAATCCGTGATTGATATCGTAATCGCCCTTGCTACCAGCAAGGTTGGGCGGCAAATTGCGATTGAACTTGATATCGACAATCATCGCCAGCTGACGGTCCAAGAGGTCGGCAATGTTTGCAACCATGTTTTTAAGCGTGTCCATCGCAAGGCAGATATGTCCGCCGTAGAAATGACCACCGTGGAAAATGTTCTTTGTGAACGGATCCACAATCGGGTTGTCGTTAGCACTGTTCAGCTCGATTTCAATCAACTGCCGCAAGAATGCGCTGGAATCGTAGAAAAGTCCAATCACATGTGGAGCACAGCGCAAAGAATACGGGTCCTGGATTTTTTCAGGTACAACGTTCTTCACGACTTCGAGATTCAAAGCATCACGCATTTTCTTTGCTGCAACACCAAGCCCTGGATGCGGTTTCGCTTCGAACAAACGTTCGTAATAATGGTAGGCGTTGCCCTTCATGGCAACTGTAATCATCGCCGTAATGCGGCAAGCCAAATCAGAGAGGTATTCCGCACGGGAATATGCCATGCATGCAACCGCATTCATCGCCGCCGTACCGTTCATGATTGCAATAGCTTCTTTCGGGCGGAACTTGTGCGGGGCAATTCCCAGTTCCTTCATCACGTCCAAAGAAGGCCTGCGTTCGCCCTTGTACATCACATCGCGTTCGCCAATCACGGCACCCGCCAAGTACGAAAGCGGAGTCAAGTCGCCGCTCGCGCCCACCGAACCTTCTTGCGGAATCAACGGCAAGATATCGTTCTGCAAGAACTGCATGATAATCTTCAGCAAAGCGTAACTTACGCCCGAAAATCCCTGTGCAAGCGTGTTCAAACGGACCACCATAATCGCACGGGTCGTTTCGGCATCGAAATAATCGCCCATGCCGCATCCATGGAAACGTGTCAAGTTTATCGGCAACTGGTAATAATGTTCCGGTGGCAAAACTTGCGTACAAGAATCGCCATAGCCTGTCGTCACGCCGTAAATACCGCCATGTTCAGCCAAAGCTTCGTCCAAGAACTCTGCTCCAGAATCAATCTTCCTTTGGAATTCAACGGAGCTGTCCAACTCGACGGCCACCTGTTTTTTGGCAATTGCCACGACATCTTCGATAGTGAGTTTTCTGTTTCCAATCACGATAGTTTTCATAATATTCTCCAATTATTTAACCTTCCCAAAAGTTGTAAAAATTAAACCACTGGTACGGATGTGCGACGCACAAGCGTTCAAGGATTTCGGCGTATTCGCGCAAAAGCATCTTTAAACGTTCCGGACGTTCCTTGCGCGGGCAATCCAAAGAGGTCTTGGCACGCACCACATGCATTTCATACGCCGTACGTATATTAAAATCATTTTTCCTGACAACAAAGATGAAATAAACCGGAGCGTTTAAAATCCCAGCCAAAGAAAACGCGCCTTCCGGGAAATTTGCCGATTCACCAAGAAAATCCGTTTCTATAGTCCGATTTCTCGAATTTGCGGACGTGCGGTCGCCTGCAATCACGACAAGGTTTCCCGCACTTATCTTGTCCTTCATCCATATAGCGGAATCGACGCCGATACTGTTTGCATCGACAATTTTATCGATAAGGTCCGGATTCAATTCACGAAGGAGCGAGTTAAACTTTGTAGTCCCCGAAAGGTCCACGACAGGAAACACCTGAAAATCCCGTTCCGTATGAAACTCGCCGAATTCCGTCAGCG
Source organism: Fibrobacter succinogenes (assembly GCA_902800345.1). Lineage (GTDB taxonomy): Bacteria > Fibrobacterota > Fibrobacteria > Fibrobacterales > Fibrobacteraceae > Fibrobacter > Fibrobacter succinogenes_H. The sequence continues at coordinate 12,380 of CADCDO010000006.1, read as the reverse complement.
AGCGGAGCATTTCCATATTTCCAAGATGGGAACACAACAAAAAAGCGCCACGGCCTTGATTCAACTGCTGGACCAGCATTTGCAAGTCATCATTTTGCGACTCAATTTGATTCAGCTTTATCGCGCCCTTCCAGCCAAGCAGTTTTTCCATCATGGAAAGCGCAAATGAAAATATATGCTTGTACGTACTGAAAAATCCAAACCGTTTCCCGCTGACCTTGGACAAATGATTAAGATAAATTTTGGAGCGTGCACGGACCGGGCGGGCCCCAAGCCAAAAAAAGAAACAGATAACCGCCGTAATGCATTCCACCATGAACAGCGGCAAATGGCACGCCGTCCAAAGCATAAAACGGAAATGCCAAAGTCCACCGCCCACTTCCTTAATTTCGGACCAGTGTTCGCTACAACTCGTTGAACTCGATGTTTCTTTATTCGTATCCGGCATCACTTTTTAAAAATCCGTCGTGCAAGGATCAATGGGCTACGGACAAGCATTCCAAGGCAAAGCCTAGTATGCGTCATCGAAATGGCGACATTGTCATGGAACAGCCTAAAATTGGATACACCATCCTTAGGATAGGACACCTTGATCGGGTAAAAGCGCAAATTCACGCCCGCCCACGAAAGCCTCACAAGAATTTCGATATCGAAACCCATGCGGTTGTTGCGGAACTTTTTTGCGACCGGCAACGCCTTTGCGAGCGGATAAACGCGAAAACCGCACATGGCATCGGGAACTTGTCTCGAAAGCGTTTCTACCGCCACCCAGAAATTCGTAATCTTGCGGCCCTGTTCACGGGACTTGGGAACAGATTCATCGTATTGCGGAAACCCGCCAATCATGTCTTCAGGATGCTTTTTGGCAGCCTTCATGAAGAACGGGATGGCATCCATGTCATGCTGTCCATCGGCATCCACCTGGAGCGCATGCGTAAAGCCCGCCGCAACAGCCGCCGCCATTCCGGAACGCACGGCACCGCCTTTTCCCAAGTTGACCTTGTGCGTCACCAGCTGAACCCCCGGAAATTCCTCTGTAATTTTCACAAGGATTTCGTGGCCTTCGGAAGCATTGCCATCATCCACAAGAACAACCGGCAACCCGTAAGAGACGAGCCTTTCCACAACAGCTCTCGAAGCACTTTCGTGCCTATACACCGGAACAATTGCACACAGCTTAATTTCTACGCCCTTAGAATCAGCCCTAGCCACGGGATTCCTCCGGATTCATGGTAAACGAACCATTCGAAAGATTCTTTCCAGGATTGCCCTGTTCATCTTCGACATAATAGTTAAACGAGACCTTCGCCGCATCCGCATCGTATGTAATCTTCAACCACGCTGGGACATCCGGCAATATCGGACCTGCAAACTTTGTCCTATGAATTTTGGAAAGATTCTTGGGCACATCCAAAAAGTTTCTAGCTAGGCGGAGCACCATATCGACCTGGACCACGGCGGGCAGCAACTTGAATTCCGGGAAATGCCCATCGTAGTAGTCGCTAGTCGTCGGGAACACGAGTTTCACGGTCAAGACGCCAGGTTCCCTGCGGAATTTCAAAATCTTGAAATTCGGGCTTTCAGCCAAATTAAACAGGGCCTGGATATCACGCATGCGGATTTTCCCTTCCGTATTCTGCGGAAGTTCTTCGAGATAGCGCCACTTCTTTGGAGAAACCGTATTCTCGATAAACTGGAGCAAATAATCGTGGAAATAGTTGTTGATGGAAAGTTTCGCAGCACCGGCAAACTTTTCGCGCCCCGCCTCGTTCAAGACGATAGCCGCCGCCAAGTACTGGCGTTTTCCCGACATCGGTACAACGCGCACGTCCTGCACCAGTCCCGTCTGTTTCAGGCGGTTTTCCACTTCAGGGAGAGATATTCGCTTTTCTTCAATCTTCACGATGGAATCCGAACGCCCCTGCAACAAGAATCGCCCGTCATCGTAAAGTTCCACCACGTCTCCCGTCGTAAAGCCCTCGGCCTCCAGAATATAGTTGGACTTGATGTTCAGACAGCCATTCTCGGCAACACTCATCTTGCAAACTTCAAACGGAGTCCAAATAAGCCCGTTCTTGGATTGCCTATAAGCGATGCCCCCCGTCTCCGTACTGCCGTAAATTTCCATCGGCCACATGCCCGTAAGTTCACAGGCCCTGCCTGCAACCTCCGCCGGGAGCGGACCGCCAGACGAATATATAATCGGCGGGCACTTGAAATCGAACGGTTTATCGGCCTCGGCAGACAAACGTTTCAAGAAAGCCGGGCTCGACGCCACCACGGCAGACTCGTTTACCAGGCTCACCAGTTCCGTCGGGAAATCAATGCGGTGCCTGCGAAACGGAAGGCCCGTCGCAATCGGCAAAAGCGCCGTAAACAAAAGCCCGTAAATATGATGGTGATTCACGGTGCTATAAACCTTGCGGTTCACCCAGTCATTGCCAAAAACCTTCACCAGTTCAAAAAGTTCATTCTCGAACTGGAGGAACAGCTTATAGACGGCCTTCGGTTCGCCCGTCGTGCCCGAAGTGAACATCACCATTTCGGCCTTGGACTTGTCGAACTTGCCAAACCTGAGCGTACCATCGCTCTCGCCATTCGCAAGCACATCCTGAACCATAGTCGCAGAACCACCCGCAAAAGGTTCATCCGTCAAGAAACCATACTCCGGCTTCTTGATTTCCTTGATAAACGCTTCCTGACGGTTCGCCGTCACCAAAGCCTTGCGCCCGCTCTGGAGCATCGCCAAAAGCGAAACCGTAAAGTAATACGAATCTTCGCAATGCAAAATCCACGGCTTATTTTCACGCGCCTCCAAATAATGGCGCACCGTTGAAACATCACGGACGAAATCGTCCCAAGTCTTTACACCGTCTTCCAGACCGGAATCGAAACTCACGAGAGCACTGCCAGGGCGTGAATCCAATTCTAGATCGCACACCGGAACATAAGATTGCAATTTATTCTGCACCATTTTTCGAACCAAGAATTCAGCAATAAAAATTACACCCATTAAAATGTAGGAAATTAATCCATTATAGAGCGACCAAGCCTTATCAGACGCCATGAAAACCGTGAATGTAGCAACAGTCGCATTAAAGACAAAGAATCCGCACCACACAAGAGTCACATTACGACAGTAACGTTCCACGGCATTCCGCGAGGGGGAACTATGGATAGACTTGTCCCAAAGACTCGCCATCCGAAAGACAAAACTTGGGGGGCGAAAAAGCGTAAACCCAAAAAACGCAAGCAAGCTCAAGCTCACCAGCACCGGATAGAACTTTATAAAAATAATGTTATCTAGAAAAAATGCAACAAACGCACATATCAAGATAAGCACTATAAAAATCGATGTCCGCCCACGTTCCAAGCGTGTAGCGCTTCGCGTCAAGTTCAAGAAATGATAAAACGCAAGAGCCAATAGAATAAGGCTCAGGCGCCTTGGCGAAAGCGCCCAGAACTCAAGCCCGCAATAGACAATTAGCGGGTACAATACAGAAATCGCGGTAAAGAAAACCTTTCCCGCTACAGATTTCATTATTTGCTTTCCGGATTTTGAATCAAGTTATAGATGGCATCGACAACGTCTTGCAACGTACGGACCGCTTTGAACACTTCCGGGTCGATATTCCTTGGCAAGAAGGACTTCAACTTCACAATCAAATCCACGGCGTCGATACTGTCCAGTTCCAAATCTTCATAAAGTCTGGCATCCGGCACCAACTTTTCTTCCTTGATATCGAAATCATCAATAAGAGCTGCCTTGATTTTTTCAAAAATTACCTGTTTTTCCATAAATCAACCCTCAGAATGTTCAGCAATATAAGCAGCAAGCGCATCGACCGATGCAAAATGCTTCTTGGTTTCTTCTTTTACCGTTGAAAAAGTGACACCGAATTTATCCTTAATGGCGATGCCAAGTTCAAGAGCATCAATAGAATCCAGACCAAGTCCTTCGCCCTTTTCGTTCTTGCCAAAAATCGGCGCAGAATCTACAATATCGGCAGGAGTGATGTCTTCCAATTCCAGAGACTCTATGATGACTTCTTTTATACGGGTGTTTAAATCAGACATATTTTTTTTTATGACCTCGATAGTAATTTATTTTTCTAATTTACCAATATAGTAATATAGAAAATTAAAAGTATATTACTTCAAGCATAGAAATTTTAACTTTTTCAAAATTGAGTTACCATGTTCGATTTTTACAAAGATGATTCCATCGATGCCGTGAATGCTAAATTCGAAGCACAAAAAATTGCATTTGCCCCTCTCAGTTTCCAGGCCGCACGAGCCCTCCGGAACATGGGTATCCTAAATGCAATCAGCAGCGCCCGCAAAAAAGGCATAACAATTTCGGAACTCTCCCAAAAACTGAACATATCTCTCTACGGAGTCAAGGTCCTTGTCGAGATGGGACTTGGCATGGGCGCCATCAAGCTCCACGAAAATTCCGACGAAGACGACTTGCGCCTCAAGCTCGGTAAAATCGGATTTTTCCTCATGGCCGACGAAATGACGCAAGTCAACATGGACTTTTCCCAGGACATCTGCTACCGTGGCGCCGAGAACCTTGAAGAATCTATCCGCGAGGACAAGCCTGCGGGACTCCCGCACCTCGGGTCGTGGAAAACGGTCTATGAAGGGCTGTCCAAGCTCACCGAGCAGCAAAAGAAAAGCTGGTTTGGCTTCGACCATTTTTACTCCGACCTCGCCTTCCCCGAAGCGCTCCCCATTGTTTTTGAAAAGCTCGCCGGCATGGAATCCCCACGCCTCTTTGACATCGGCGGAAACACGGCCAAGTGGGCAATAGCCTGCTGCAAGTACAATGCAAACATCAAGGTTTCCATCATCGACCTGCCGGGGCAAACGGCCGTTGCCGAAAAGAATGCCGCAGCCGCCGGCTTTGCCGACCGCATAGACTCCATCCCATGCAACGTCCTCGATGACACGACCCATTTCCCTCAAGGCGCGAACGCCGTCTGGATGAGCCAGTTCCTGGACTGTTTTTCGCTCAAGCAGGTCACGAAAATCCTCACGAAAATCCATAGCGCCGCCACGCCGGAAACGGACGTCTATGTTCTCGAACCGCTTTGGGACAAGCAACGCTTCGAAGCCGCCGCCTACTCGTTACAGGCGACATCGCTCTACTTTACCTGCATCGCAAACGGCAACAGCAAAATGTACCGCTACGCAGAACTCAAGAACGCCATCGAAGAGGCCGGGTTCGAGCTGAAAGAGGCTCACCACAACGTTGGGCCTAACGCCTATTCCCTCCTCCGTTTCCGTGTAAAATAACTATGTCCGACAACAATTCTCGAAAGCGGATCTACATCGAAAGGTTCGCAAGTTTCGTCCCAACGGAATCAAGCCCAAAGCCAGACGTTTCCTTTGTCCCCATGCTTACGAGACGCCGCCTAAGCTACATCTCGCGCATGGTCGTTCTCGTCAGCGACCAAGTTTCGCGCGGCGACGACGGATGCAAGCTTGCCCCCTGCAAGGTGACGTTCGCCTCGCAGTTCGGTGAAATCAGCCAGCAGTTGAAAATTTCCCAGACGCTAATCGATACGGGAACAGTCTCGCCAGCCCATTTCAGCCTTTCCGTTTTCAACGCCTCCATAGCGAACGCCTCCATCCTCGAGACAAACGACAAAGGCTATTCCGCCGTATTCTCCGGAAAAGAAGCCTTTACCACAGGGCTTACGGACTGCATCGCCGCCCTCGAAACCGAAAACGCAAGCTCACGGACATTCATCTTCGCCGACGAACTCATTCCCGAAACTTACGCTCCAGTCGCAGGCGTCCCCTACCCGAACGCCGTCTGCGCAATAGCCCTCAGGCTGACGACCGACGAATCAAAAGCCGACCACAAACTGGGGGAATTCGACGTCAAGCAACAACTTTCACTCCTCGGCGCATTGCACAACAACTTCGACACAGCAGCCGAACAGGCCTTGGCCTTTCTCTGTGCCATCAACATGCGAAAGGCCTAAAACTTATGAAACAAAGAATCCGCTACGTCTGGCACATCATCGTAAAGCTATTCAGTTTCGCCTTTTTTGGCAGTTGCAGCCTTTTACTCGCCCTGATACTATTTCCCATCATGCACATCATGGCCGGTTTTTCCGAAAAGAAATTCAAGGTCCTCGCACGAAAGTTCAACCACTTTTACTTCAAACTTTTTGTCCGAGTCATGATTTCCATCCACTGCATCAGCGTCAACGTAGAAAACAGGGATGCGCTTTCCCAAATAAAGTCCAAGGTCGTGATTGCGAACCACCCCTCGATACTAGACGTTGTCATACTATTTTCGCTTGTCCCCAACGCAGACTGCATCGTCAAGGGAGACCTTATCAACAATAAATTCATTTCACTTATAGTCCGAAACCTTTACATTCCAAATAACATTCCATTCGAAAACCAGCTGGAACAAGCAAAAAATTCAATGGACGAAGGGAACAACCTCATCATATTCCCGGAAGGGACGCGTTCAAGGCCTGGCGAGCCCTGGGAATTCAAGAAAGGTGCCGCCCGTTTTGCGCTTTATTCTCAAAATGACGTTATTCCAGTTTATTTTGGCGGAAACGAAAAAATCGGCATCCGCAAGCACGATAAAATGCTGCAGTACCACCCGACAGAACGTTATCGGTACAACTTGAAGGTCCTCGCCCCGATATCCGTAGATGAGTACAAAGACCTCCCCATCACCAAAAGTGCCTCTTTACTTACAAAAAAAATGAAGGATATTCTAGAACAAGAGCACCATCAAGAGGCAATTTTATCGTAAAATTAAGCAAATTATCGGTTTAACACACCAATTCATCTTTTCATACTCATTTTTGTAAAAAAAAAGTGTTTTTTTCGTTTAAGATTTGCTAGATTAAGAGTTATACAACGGTTCATTTTCTTTTGGGTCGATTCTGCCCTTGGGGACAGGAATCAGACCACAAAAAATGAGCAAAAACGAGGATATGATCATGATGAACAACATCAAGAAGCTTTTAGCGGCAACGCTTGCAGTCGCAGCATCAGTTTATGCCAGCGAACGAGTATATCTCGCCCCATTCGACATGGTGGGCTTGAACCAGAACTTTGCAGCGCCCTCCGAAAAACTCATGAACGCCTATATCGAAGACGACGGACGTTTCATTCTCGTGAACCATTCCGAGGAAGACTCCATCAAGGCCGGCGACCGCGACGCAGCAAACAAGAAAGCGATTGAAAAGAACTGCTCCAAGTTCATCATCGCCGAATTTACCCGCCTTGGCGAAAACGTCATCACTTCCTTCAAGCTTTACGACGTCAACAACGAATCCCCGGTATGGACGGACCGCCTCAAAGCCAAGAATCCGGACGACTTCGACCCGATTATCCAGCGCGTGGCACGCAACATCGGCACAAAGCGCAAAGCCGTCGATGACGACGATATCTTCAGCGTCACCGAACAGGAAACAAAGAGCCCGAAGAAGAAAGGTATTTCCGCTTACTACGGTCTGAAGATCGTGGGCGAACTTTCACTCAATCCCGCTGCGGAAATGGATGCCGGTCTTGGTTTCTTCATGTTCTACGACGCCAAGAACATTCTCTTTGGCTTTGACTGGACAATGAGCAACTTGACCGAAAGCGAAGACAGATCCAGATTCACGGATATCGCGCTCAACCTTTACTACCCGTTCGGCACCAAGAACATTACTCCGTTTATCGGTGGCGGTTTGGCCTACAGCTGGAGAACCGCATACCTCGATACCGATGGAATCAAGGATAGAGACGGGAAACGTATCGACAAGGAATACGAAGCCAACGGTCTTTCCATGGATTTGGGCGGCGGTATCATATTCAACCGTGCAAGCCGCGTCATGGTCATCCTGCAGGCGAACTACTTTGTCGATTTCTTCGCAACGCCCGAAGTCGAACTTAAAGAAACTAAGCAGGGCTTTGACGTTGTCAAGAACAAGAACTACATGAACGGCTTCAAGTTCAGCCTGGGCCTTGCCCTCGGATTCTAATCCAAGGTGCGCCTGAAAGATCTTATTCCTGATTGCATCCGCGTCATTTTAACATGACCGGATGCTTTTTTGGGAGAATACAAATAATTTCAATTTTTGTATTATTAACAAAAATTACGGAAAATTTCACGGTTTTGTTATTCGAGGTTCACAATGAAAAAGTTTGTCATTATCAGCGCAGCAATGATGTTACTTTGCTCTTGCGGTGGCTCGTATCTTAGGTATCAGGACGAAGCCTCTAAAAACCAGCCTTGTAACTGCTCCGGCTACCATGTGAACAATGCCAATTGGCATTTCGTCGACAATTTGGGTCAGGATATTCTCGCTACTGGCAGGTGCTACAAAGGTATGAAGCACGGCAATTTCGACTTTTTCGTCAATGGGACCCTTGTTGCCCGCACAAAATTCTCGCGCGACCGGGAACAAAGCACTCGATGCATCATCGAAAATCTCAGGAACGCGGACTTGCAGACTTGCTTGACGGCTTACGCACAGCCCCAGCCTCAATACAACAATCCGCCAGTCTATAACGCGCCTGCAAACTATCCGCAAGCCAATTACTACTACGGTCAGCCAAACTACATGCCGGCGTCACAGCCCGCTCCGGTCAAAAGGAGCGTCTGGGACTAAATCATTTTGTTCCACGGACAAGTTCCGCCAAGCAACTAAAAATTTTTATCTTTAGCCGAGAAATCATTGCCGATTTCACGGCTTTTTTATTTGAGGTTTACAATGGCTAAAAAGAAAGATACCCAGACCAACATGTGGACGGGCCGCTTTGCTAGCGGCATGGCACAGAGCATGGTCGATTTAAGTTTCAGCTTGCAGTTTGATGCAGAACTCATCGAAGAAGATATCGAAGGGAGCATCGGACATGGCAAGGGTCTTGTTGAATCTGGAGTTCTTTCGAAGGCCGACTACAAGAAGATTTGCGATGGCCTCAAGAGCATCCTCGACGACTATCACGCCGGCAAGAACCTCTGGTGCGATAGCGACGAAGACATCCACATGGCCGTAGAACGCGTGCTCACCGAACGCATCGGCGCTCTCGGCAAAAAGATCCACACGGGCCGCAGCCGCAATGACCAGGTCTGCACGGACTTCAAACTTTACATGCGTCACCGCGCCGCCGAAATCCGCCAGCTCGAAATTGATCTCATGGAAACGGTTCTGGACCTCTCGAAAAAGTATTTCGGCAAGATGATGCCGGGTTACACGCACTTGCAGCAGGCCCAGCCGATTTACTTTAGCCATTACCTCATGAGCATGTTCTTTGCCGTGAGCCGTGACGTGAAGCGCCTTGACAACTTCCTCGAATTGCATAGCCAGCTCCCGCTTGGAAGTGGCGCCATGGCCGGTTCCGCATTCCCCTACCACCGAGCTCTCGTTGCCGAAGCACTCGGATTCAAGGACGTGAGCCCGAACAGCATCGACGCGGTGAGCCACCGCGACATGATGCTCGAATTCAACGCCGACCTCGCGATTATCGCCAATACGATGAGCCGCTACGCCGAAGACTTTGTGAACTGGAGCTCTTGCGAATTTGGCTACCTCACGCTGCACGATGCATTCTCCAGCGGTTCTTCGATGATGCCGCAGAAGAAGAATCCGGACTCCATGGAACTCATCCGCGGAAAGTCTGGCCGCATGCTTGGCAACTTCACCGCACTCTACACGCTCGCGAAGGGCGCTCCGCTCAGCTACAGCCGCGACTTGCAAGAAGACAAGGAACCGGTCTTCGATAGCGTCCATAACGTGAAGGTGATTCTCCGCGTGATGAAGGAAGCTTTGGAAACAGCTCGTTTCAACTTCGAGACGATGCACGCCAAGATGCTCCCGGCACTTCTCGCTACAGACCTTGCCGACTTGCTCGTGGAAGCAGGCGTTCCGTTCCGCGACGCCCACCACGTCGTGGGAAGCCTCGTCGGCGATGCTGCACGTGCAGGCAAGCAGTTTACGGAACTTTCCGACGAGGCTTGGGCCGCCGCCGGCGTCCCGGACGTCGCCAAGATGAAGAAGACGCTTACGTTCGAATACAGCGTAAGCAAGCGCAACATCGAAGGCGGTACGGGTCCGAAGTCCGTGAAGCAGCAGTTCACGAAGGCCGCCGCGCTCCTCAAGAAGCTCAAGAAATAACTGATTACTTCTGTCACCCTGGAGCCAAAGGCGATAGGGTCCAACATGACGTGAGTCATGACGAATCAAATCCGTCATGACGTTGGTCTGTAATTTATTTAACCGCCGAAACTTTAACGATTTCCTTTGAGCTTGAGTTTCGGTTGTTTTTTATTCTGGATGACAATATTCGAAGAGTTTTTGGTTGCAGGGATGCCGTTGACCTTGTACAACGGAAAATCAAAGTTGTTTCGTTTATCGGCAGAATAATTTGTATATAACGAAGAAGGACATGTTATCGCAGGACATCCTTGATAACCACCAGTCGTCAGTTGTTCCGGATTGGGAAGAGAATCAAAGACAAAGGAGCCATCATCTCGATAAAAGCATCCCATTATATAATAGCACGTATGAGAACGAATAAACCCACAAAGAGCAGTCAGCGAATCACCTTTTTGATACAGAATATAATTAAAAACAGTAAAATAATTTTCTGGAGTCAGTTCTGTAATAAAACTATCTTCCGGTATTTCATCCGACTTAAATTCTATATCCCCATGGCGATCACTTGCAACCAACAGATACCGATCGTGTGACTCATCGAATTCCAGTTTCGTAAATTTGTCCAAAGTGAGATTGTTCCCCTTTTTAAGTTCTGAATTCAATGATTCCATATTAATTTTGGTTTTATCCGTAAGAATCCATATATTTTCATTTTGTTCACCATCCAAATTATTTTCAATATACAACCTCAAATGACGCGGGGATTCCAAACAAGGTTCGTCCCAACCATTATCTACATACAAATATATTCCTTCAGGCGAATTGACAGTTTCCATATTCGCCATGCCATAATATCCATCTTCCAGGAATTTTCCAACAGCCTTGCTGCCACCAGCCGCAAATGTCAGACCTGCAACAGATAAAATTGTCAAGAGAACGCAATGGATTCGATTCATTTTCACTCTCCTTTCTCCATTAGCTAATATAATCTTTAACTTTAGATTTTCACCGAATAAAAATATTTTTTCATCAGTAAAATCCAATAAATGCAAAAGGCGAGCGTTGCGAGTAAACTCGCTTACACATACCTTCACTAGATCCTTCCTCCTTACAGTCGTCAGGATGACAAGTGAGCGGGACGCTCCTGAATCCTATTACATCTGTCACTCTGGAAGCACGTAGTGCTGATAGAGTTCATTATTTTCCGCATGGATGGGGCGATGCCCGAGCCCATAGTCCAAACTTTCACTAGATTCTTAATTTAGAGCAAACCTAGCTTAATAAACCTTGTTCGTAAAAAAAATCTGCAAAATCAGACACTATTCAATATCCAATATATTATCGGATGATTGCATTTCAACCGACGATATTTGTCAGCGAGTTGCCAGATTCGATCTCTGTATTCAGGTTTCATTTTTTCATACGGGATGTTTTCATCTATGAAAATAATGAGATCTAAAAAATTTCTGCAGAAAAAGAATGCTATCGAACGTCGATAGGGTATATTGTCTGGACTAAGATCATAATCTCCCCCATAAGGGTAAGGATTGTCCTGACGTAGGAATGCAAACATATAGTAAAAAGGAAATACGCCGCGGACTTGAAGAATTTCATAATTCCATGGCGTAAACTTACGTCTTTTCGATGGACTTAGCGCAGGCCCAAACATCAACTGCCATCGGATTCCATCCTTCGTGACAACATAAATAGAACAGGCGGAAAAAAATATGAAGGTCATGCATGCAAGAGCAGCAAAGGGAAGAAACCAGTGAAACTGGAACATTTCTACTATATTAAGGACTTCGCTAAAAAAGTAAAAACCATAAAGAAAGGCCGCCCCATGAATCAGCCTCAACCCCAAACGTAAGCTCAAAACGACATGTTTTTCCATAAAAAAAAACTAACGAGAGTATATAGAAATATAGTTTCACACGCTACATTCCTAACCACAAACCAAGAATAAAGAACGGCACTTCATGCCTACAGACGAAAGACTAAAGAGAAATAATGGTGCTTCGCACATATTTTAGACAAGAAATCTCTCGTCTTTGCACATGTGCTAAATGCTAGGCTCAATCATGTCAAAAAACAAGTTTTTTGCCGCGATATTCGCCTTACGCATTTATCGTCTCTCGTCTAATTTCTATATTTTGCCCCGAAAAATTATCTTCAAGGATACAACCATGAAACGTACACATAACTGCGGCCAGCTTCGCAAGGAAGATGTTGGCCAGACCGTAACACTCGCCGGTT
>CADCDO010000005.1 GCA_902800345.1 Fibrobacter succinogenes | reverse complement strand
GTGAAGTTCGAAACGAACTTTGTGATTGGCCGTACCCGCAAGCTCAAGGACCTCATCGAAAAGGATGGCTTTGACGCTGTGTTCGTCGGTACCGGTGCCGGTCTTCCGTTGTTCATGAACATCGAAGGCGAAAACCTCGTCGGCGTGTTCGCTGCTAACGAATACCTCACTCGTGCCAACCTCATGCGCGCCTACGACAAGGAACATGCCGATACGCCGATGTGGCCTGGCAAGAACGTTGTCGTTCTCGGTGGTGGTAACGTCGCTATGGACGCCGCCCGTATGGCTCTCCGCCTCGGTGCAGAAAAGGTCCGCATCATCTACCGCCGCAGCATGAACGAACTCCCGGCCCGTAAGGAAGAAGTTCTCCACGCTCAGGAAGAAGGTGTCGAATTCTGCATCTTGCAGAACCCGGCCAAGATTCTTGGCGACGAAGCCGGTCACGTCCGTGGCATGCTCGTCGACAAGTACGAACTCGGCGAACCCGACGAAAAGGGCCGTCCGCGTCCGGTCAAGGTCGAAGGTGCAAGCTTCGAAATCGAATGCGACACAGTGCTCGTTGCTATCGGTAACGGTTCCAACCCGCTTATCAGCAACACCACACCGGAACTCTCCGTGGACAAGAAGGGTCACATCCTTCTCGAAGATGCAACCGCCAACAAGACTTTCATGGAGAAGGTTTATGCCGGTGGTGACATCGTGCTCGGCGCTGCCACTGTCATTTTGGCAATGGGAGAAGGTCGTAGAGCCGCAGCCGGCATCAACGAGTTCTTGAAAAAGTAGGCCTCGCTATAAGCGTCGCATAGCTTCGTTCTCGGACTCTCGCTGTACGATTAGTACAGCTTCGGTCCTGCGGCCTCGCTCTGCTCGCTTCTAGCTTCGGCTGGGTTTGACAGTTAAACTCGCTTCCTTTTCCAAGCCCTGAAGAAGATTGTTTCTTCTTCAAATCTTGGATTTGATAAAAAAGATGGTCTTATGGCCATCTTTTTTTGTTTGTCATGGAGATCGAAAGAGATGGTATACATGCTGTATGATATAGCCTTTGTAGTCTGCAAAATTTAAAGAAAAATTGCTTTTCTAGTTGAAAAATAATGTTTTCTGTATAATACGGGTATTGACTTTTGTTTTGCGAAAATTTAATTTTCATGTTATGAAGTCGATTTTTGAGTATAGGGATTATCATCTTTATTTGCAGGATTATTACGACGAACGCAAGCGTCTTGGGGCGTTCTCGTGGCGTGAATTTTGTCGAAATGCTGGTTTTTCTTCGCCGAATTTTTTGAAACTTGTCAGTATGGGACAGAGCAAGCTCAGCAAGATCAAAGCGTGTCAGGTTGCAAAATCGATGGGGCTTGTCGAATACGAAGAACAATATTTTTACCAGCTTGTCGCTTTTGGTAATGCTGAAACGGTTGATGCTCAAAGGGCGGCTTTTCTTGAAATGCAGCGGATTGCCTTGGAACACCAGGTTCGCGTTGTCGATAAAGATGCGTTCCAGTACTATGAATCCTGGAAATATCCGGTTATTCGCGAACTTGCTCCGTTGATGCCTGGCGCAAACCCGCGTGACCTTGCCGAGGAATGCAAGGAGTATGTGTCTGCCGAAGAGGTTCGCGATGTCTTGGCTTTTCTTGTCAAGGCGGGATTCCTGAAAAAAGAAGATGAAAAAGTTTATTCGCAAACATCGCAGACTGTCGTTGGCTCCAAGGAGGCTCTACCGGTTGCCATCCGAGCCATGCACAAGGAGATGGCGATTATGGCGGCTCGTGCCGTTGATCGCTATTCTGCGGAAGAACGCTTCTTTAACGGTGCTACGCTCAGCGTGAATCGTGACGGTTACAACAAAATTGTCGAAGAGATTAAATCGTGCTGCAAAAGGGTTGTCGCCATCGCAAATGAATGCAAAAGCCTTGACCAAGTTTGCCGTGTAAATTTTCAATTTTTCCCAGTCACCAATAAAATAGTGGAAAAGAAACATGCTTAACAAAATAATCTATTTAACGGGATCGTTTGCTCTGTTTGTTTTGTTCGCCTGCTCCGGTGGAACAGTAGATCCCAATGCTATTGCGGGATATTCCGAAAATGTTAGCTCCACGGAGAGTGATGTATCAAGTTCTACGGAAAGTGGTGCCTCAAGTAGCAGTAAGAAGTCTACTTCGTCTGAACTCCCTCATCAGAATGTTGACGTTGGCAGCAGTTCTTCGGAACGTTCTTCGAGTGACAATAAAGATATAACAACGCCCATAGATGCAAAGCCTAGCGTTGATTCTTTAGAGGTGACTTTTGACACTGTAGCTTTTAAATCGGATGTTTCTAAAACATATAAGATTATTTCTGATATAGGAAATGGCTTGGTTAAAAACGGATCTAGTGGTGTTATTAACGTTTATGGAGCGGAAAAAGGTGCGACTGCAACTTGTGCAAGAGATAATCAGTCCTATTCGGCAAGTTTCAAGATTGGACAAAATAAGCTTGTTGGACGAATCATAGGATTGAAAAATTATGGTAAAGCCGCATGTGACAGTGTTTTTGAAATTTTCAAGAACTCATGTAAAAGCGCAACTGAGATTGCAGTGCCTACAGGCGCTTGCGATGAAGCTGGAAATCTCAATTCTTCTTGCGTCTATAAAGATGAAAATGCCGATTTCGAAACGCTTGTAAGCGAGTTTACTTCGGATTCGGAAAAAATATGCGATGGAAAATGTGTTTCTATAGATTCCATTGGACCGTAGACCATTGTCAAATTAGCAAAACTAATTAAATTGGACCCCATCCTAACGCGCGCTCTGCAACCTATTTTCTAGGGTAGGACAGAGCGGCTTTTTTGAAGCCGACATAAAAAAAGGTGGCTTTTATGAAGTTAGGATGGTTTGGTAAGCGTGTTCGCACGGCTCTCGCTTTGACGGGGATTGCGTGCGGCTTTGGATTCTCACAGGATGTGCTGTATCCCGACATGTTCGCATTGTCGGATGTGCAGCTTTTGGACGGCGTCTTGAAGGAACGCCAGGACTTGAACGTCGAAACGCTCCTCAGCTACGATGTGGACCGCTTGCTCGCGCCTTTTTACGAAGAAGCGGGGATGCGACCCAAGGCGAGCAAGTTCCCGAACTGGGCTGGGCTCGATGGCCATGTGCTCGGGCATTATTTGAGCGCTTTGGCGATGCATTATGCCGACAATGACGACGTTCAGGTCAAGGAACGTCTTGAATACATTTTGACGGAACTCAAGACGATTCAGGACCAGAATTCCAAGGACAATAACTTCAAGGGCTATATCAGCGGAGTGCCGAACGGCAAGCAAATGTGGCTCAAAATGAAGAACGGCGATGCCGGCGCACAGAACGGCTATTGGGTGCCGTGGTACAATATCCACAAACTTTATGCGGGCTTGCGTGACGCTTACGTTTATGCGGGTTACGAACAGGCAAAGACGATGTTCCTTGCGCTTTGCGATTGGGGCATTACGATTACGAACGGCCTGAACGATTCCAAGATGCAGCAGATGCTCGGCACGGAACACGGTGGCATGCCCGAAGTTTACGCTGACGCCTATAAACTCACGAAAGATGAAAAGTATTTGAATGCCGCAAAGAAGTGGTCGCATCAGTGGCTTTTGAATCCGATGTCGCAAGGTAATGACAACTTGACGAACGTGCATGCGAATACACAGGTGCCGAAAGTCGTCGGTTTTGCGCGAATTGCGGAACTCTCGGGCGATGAAAAATACCAGAAGGGCTCCGATTTCTTCTGGCAGACCGTCGTGAACAAGCGCAGTATCGCGATTGGCGGCAACAGCATTTCGGAACATTTCCCTGCGCTCAACAACCACAAAAAGTTCGTGGAAGAACGAGAAGGACCTGAATCCTGCAATACGTACAACATGCTCAAGTTGACGGAGCGTCTGTTCAACATCAAGCACGATGCGCATTACACTGATTTCTATGAACGTGCGCTTTTCAATCACATTCTATCGACCATTCACCCGACGCATGGCGGTTATGTGTATTTCACGCCGGCCCGTCCGCGCCATTACCGCGTATATTCCAAGGTCAATGCGGGCATGTGGTGCTGCGTCGGTTCGGGCATGGAAAATCCGGCCAAGTACAACCAGTTTATTTATACGAAAGACGGTAACTCGCTTTACGTGAACCTCTTTGCGGCTTCCATGCTGAATTGGAAAGACAAGAATGTGAAAATCAAGCAGGAAACATCCTTCCCGAAGGGTGAAAGTTCCAAGTTCACGATTACCGGCAGCGGCGATTTCGATATGCAGATTCGTCATCCGTACTGGGTCAAGGAAGGCGAATTCAAGGTCATCGTCAATGGCGATACTGTCGTGAAGAAATCGACCCCGTCGAGCTACGTGTCGGCCGGAAAGTTCTGGAAGTCGGGCGATACTGTCGAAGTACTTTACCCGATGTACACGCACGTCGAAGATTTGCCGGGCGTGACCGATTACGTGGCGCTTTTGCATGGTCCGATTGTGCTTTCTGCAAAGACGGGTACGGCGAATTTGAACGGCCTTGTCGCCGATGACGGTCGTTGGAGCCATATCGCGTCCGGAGCGCTGGAAGCGCTCGATCAGGCGCCGATGCTTGCGAGCAAAAAAGAGGATATTCCCTCGAAGGTGGAACCGGTGAAGGGCGAGCCGATGCACTTCAAGGCGCCTTATCTCTTTGCGAAGCAAAAGGACGCAAGCCTGCTTTTGCAGCCGTTCTACGAAGTTCACGATGCCCGTTATATGTTGTACTGGATGGTGCTTACGGACCCGACGATTCTCGACCGCCTGGAAAAGGAACAGAAGGAAGCCTTGGCGCTTGACGAAAAGACGGTCGATAAGGTGGCTCCGGGCGAGCAGCAGCCAGAAGTGGATCACAAGATGAAAACCGAAAATTCCACGTCGGGCACGGCAAACGGTGAATTTTACCGCGATGCGGGCAAATGCTCGGGTGGCGATGGCGGCCTCATCAGCTATGAATTTGAGACGAACAGCGAAGATTCCCTGAGCCTCATGGTGCGTTACTGGGGCAACGAAGGCTGCACGCGTATATTCGACATCTCCATTGACGGCGAAAAGCTTACGACCGAGACGATTTCGAACCGCTGGAAAAAGGATGAATTCGTGAATGTCACGTACCCCATCCCGGATAAGATGGTGAAGGGCAAGAAAATCGTCCGCATCTCGTTTACGGCGAGCTCCGGAATGGTTGGCGGCATCTATGGCGTGCGCCTGCTGCGCAACAAGCCAAAGCCGGTCGTTGTTGACCCGCCGACGGACATTGCGCCGGTCGCCAAGGTGAATCAGGGATTCCGCGTGCGTGCCAATTCGCAGATGCTCCAAATCGAGGCGGGCGCCGCACTGGCCCGAACGATGAGCGTGAAAATCTATTCGATGGACGGGCGCCTGAAACTCTCGCAAATGCTCTCTGCTGGCACGAACCGTTTTGACATCGATATTGCGGGCCTCAAGAACGGCAATTATATCGTTCGCCTTTTCCAGGACGGCCTCGTGCGCGGCTACACGTTGTTCAATAAAAACGGCCTTTAGAATTTCAAATATAGTACACACCCCAAAGCAAAAAGTCCCCGCAAAAGCGAGGACTTTAAACGTTAACCGAACTAGAGGTATAAGTTCGGCAAGAAACATTTTGACCAAGGTACTATGTCAGTACGGTGGATTTAATTCAGCGACTTACCGGCTACTCTGCTGCCTGCTCAGTCGCAGGCGGCTGCGGCAGTGGATTCTTGCGGGGACGGCCACGGGGACGTTTTACGGGCATTTCGGCGGCGGCTTCAGGGTACAACGCCCTATTTTTTGCCATGAGCGCTTCGCGAATTTTCTTTGCACGTTCTTCGATGCGCTGGCGGGCGAGGTCTGCTGCGGACACGATGACAGCCTTGGGCTTGTCGCCTGGCTTTGCACCGAACGAGCCTTTGAGAACGCGGCCGGAAGGCGGCTTGGGCGGTTCCGAAAGTACGCTTTTGAGGACGCGTTTCGGAGTCTCGGGGGCTGCCGGTTTGATGGGCTTGGGCGGTTCGACGTTCTCGGTATTTGAACTTGCAAGCGGCGCCGCTATTTTTTTGAGGATTTTATTGATTTCCGCATCGCTCTCGACATTATGGCTTGGTTTATCGACGTTGTTGTATTTGGCAACGAGCGAGTTGAATTTGGCGTTTTCGGCCTGTTCTTTTAGGGCCTGGCGTTCACGTTTGGACGGACGCTTTGCGCCGTTATGCTTTTTTCCGACGAACTTTTTATTCCGGCTTTCCGAGTTCTTGATGATTTCTTCATCGGAAAGTCCGCGTAGTTCGGGGGGGACTTCGGTGATTTGGAGATTCTCTTTTTTGGTGGAATCTGTCATGGTAAATGGGTCTTTTTAAGCTGATTTTGCTTTGTCAAGGTTCTTTTTACACTTTTTTTGCAAAAATTTTAGAAAAAAATTAAAAAAAATTGAAAAAAATGTTTGTCAAGGTCTAGAAAAAAATTTCTTTATGGACTATTTTTGGTGTACATGCTTCGGTTTACACAAGAAATATCTCTCGCCATGCGCTCTATCGCCAATGAGGAGGAGTCGCATGAAATGTCTAAGAAGGCCAGGGAACAATTTGAGTTCCTTGGGGTGAGGCTAGTTCCTCGCCGTGAAGTCACGTATCCGATCTTCGACAAGTATCCGCCAAAGGACGGAGATGAATTGGTTTCGAGGGTCGAGGACATGTGGGCGCAGCCGTACAGGGAATTCCAATACGCTGCTTGTGACTACTTGTTCCGTCATCGCGTGCTTCTTGGTGGGCAACACCTGAATTTTTTGAAAAAGCTCATTAAGACGAGGGCTTGGCGCGACACCGTCGATACGCTAGCTTCTTGCGTTTTGGGCGACTTGGCGCTTCGCTTGCCTGCGCTCCGGACGAAGATTGCGTCATGGATTCGCGACCCGAACATCTGGGTACGCCGTAGTGCGATTATCTTCCAGGTACAGTACAAGGACCGCACCGACTGGCCGCTTTTGCGTCAGTTCTGCCTTACCTGCGCCAAGGACGACGACTACTACATCCGCAATGGTATCGGTCGTGCTCTTTCGGAGTACGCCCGCATCAATCCGACGGAAGTTCGCCGTTTTGTGCAGGATAATGCATTTGCCGAACAGACTGCCCAGGAGATTTTGCGTCTCATTTGAGTGGAATCATTGGCGACTTGCTTGCGAAGTGAAATGCGCAAGGTCATGTTCGAAAAATTTCAATGTGAAGCGCACGAAGCCTTGGCTTTTAAAGACTCTCGAAAGGGGGTCTTTTTTATTTGCTCTTCTTTTGGGCCTTCGTCTTTTCTTTTAGCGGAAAGACGAAACGCCCCTGGAGAACGCAGCCTTTGGCGCCGGGATCGCATTCTTGTTGACGTTTGTTGCAAAACGTCTCGTTGAGGTATTTACATTCCCAGCTCATAAGCGCTCCTTCTTGAAAGAGGTGGTTGTGCTTGCGGCACTTTATTAATCTAAACAAAAAGTATTTAAAACGGAGCGGCGGCTTTTGTTTTAGTCGAAACAGAGTGAGCGGCGGTAGGGAGTGAATCCGGCGTTTCTGATGAACGTTTCGGCCTGTTCGATGGTCGTGAGGCCGTGGTTCTTGAGCACGTTTTCTTCGATGACGATGCTGTTGATGTCGTCGGCGCCGGCGTGCAGTCCGAGTTCGCCGAGCGAAAGGCCCATGCCGAGGAGCGAAACTTCGATGTGCGGGACGTTGTCGAGGTACAGGCGGCTGAGCGCGAGCAACTTGAGGTATTCGTCGCCGCGAACGTGACGGATGGGGAACTTGTCCGTTTGCGGCTGGAACGTCCACACGACAAAACTTTTGAATCCGTGGGCGATGTCCTGCGTCTTGCGGACGTATTCGAGATGCTCGATGATTTCTTCTGCGGTTTCGGCACTGCCGATGACGATGTTCGCACTGCCGGGGAGTCCCTTTTTGTGGCAGGCGGCAAGCGTGTCGCACCACTGCTGCGCGGGGAGCTTTTTGGGGCTCAGAATTTGACGCATGCGGTCGGAGAGAATTTCGGCGCCCGCGCCCGGGACGGAACTGAGCCCGGCGTCTTTCAGCACGTCGAGCAAGTCGTCAAACGCCATGTTGTTGAATTCCGCGATGCGGACAAGTTCAACGGGTGAAAATCCGCGCACTTTTACGCCCAGTTCCCGTGTGAGCATCTTCAGAACGTCGGTGTAATAGCTGAGAGGGATTTCCCTGTTGACGCCACCTTGCAAAAAAATCTGGTCGGCGCCTTTGGCTTTCGCCTCACACGTCTTTTGGCGGATTTCGTCCAAGCTCAAGACGTATGCTTCGGGGCTGTGGGCGCTCCGGCAAAAATTGCAAAAACTGCAAGTCACTTCGCAAACATTCGTGTAGTTCACGATACGGAACGCCGTGTAGCCGACGCGGTTCCCGGGGAGTTTGGCGTGACGTACGGTGTCGGCAGCCTCGACGACTTCTGTCCACGGGACGTTTTTCAGGATTTCGAGCCCTTCCGCTGGCGTGAGGCGTTCCTGGTCGATTGCTTTTGTCAAAAGGGAATTCATCGCCGGTAATTATAGCAAAGAAAAACTTGCTTGCTTTGTTGTTTGCGATTTTCCGCTGATTTTCCCAAAAATTCACCCTTTTTTTGCCAAAATGTGCTACAAAAAAGCATAAAACCGAAATTTAGTAGCACGTTTTTTGAACAATGTAATGAAAATTGGATGCCTTTTTTGACTTTTGCTAGTTGTATATGCTACATAATTGGAAAAAAATTCAATTTTTGTAGCATAAATAAGAGGAACCAGATCTTGAAAATTTTACATAAAGTAGAATTTATGCTACTAAAATCGAGAAAAATTTCATTTAGTAGCATGTTTTGGACAAAATCGCCTTGTTTTGAGCGAGCGCTGTGGACTAATTGTCAATGAAACTGCTTTTGCAGTTTGTGATAGACTGCACATACGAGGGTATATTACTATTGGGTTCCGTTAGGAAGAACACTGGTGTGTTCATGCTTGGTTTTGTTTTTTCCACGTTTGTGCGTGGTGTTTCTCCTTGCATGTATCAAATCAGTTTGGAGGACTCGTCCCTCGGGAATAAAGAGTTAGGAATGATACAAAAGGAGAACAACTATGAACCATTTTGGTTTAAAATGTGCAGCGATGGCGCTCGCTATGGTGGCATCGGCTCAGGCCTTTACGCTTACGGGCAAGGTTAGTGACGAAAGCGGCAAGGCTATTGAAAAGGCTTCTGTCGAACTTTTGAAGAACGGTCTCAAGACGACGACCGACGCAAAGGGCGAATTCAAGATTGTCAAGGAAGATCCAAAGGATTCGGCGGCTGTTGGCGATTCTACTGGGAAAGGCAATATCGATGCCATCCACATGGCAAGACAGTCTGTCGGTTACGTGAGCGTGATGAATGGTGTACTTTCGTATTCGCAGAGTACAAATTCACCAGTCCGCGTTCAGGTTTTTGATGCGGTGGGTTCTCGCGTCTTGAACGAGACGGTTTATGGCTCAGGAACGCTGGACATGCAGTCCATCGTCAAGGCTCAGGGAGCTTATTTCGCCCGCGTGAGCGTGGGCAGCGCCAGGAGCACGTTCCGCTTTACGTCCAAAGGAAATTACGGGGCTTCGTTCGGCGAGGCCGTTGCCCGCGGACTTGCCAAGGAAGGCGATGGTGATGACCTCCGTGTGGTTGCAGCCGATTATGACACGTTGACGGTCGCGCTTTCCAACTTGGATACAAACGTTACGCTTAAACTCAAGAAGACGGTCAAGCAGCCGGAGTATGCTTACGGCTGGGGCCTCAAGAACGATCCGGTACCGACGCGCGGTTGTGGCAAGGATACCAAGCTCGACTACAAGTATCGCGGTGACAAACCCTATATCGAATTTAAATGGAGCAAGGGGACGCGTACCGTGCGCATCGATATCCCCAAGAGTTACGACAAGAACAAACCGTACAAACTCATTTTCGGAATGCAGTGCATGGGCGGCTGGGCCGGCGGCGTGCAGGATGAAGGCTACTATGGCCTGAAGCAGTTTGACAAGGATGAAACTGTAATTTTTGTCGCTCCCGAGGGCAACGGAAATCAGGCCCCGTGGGCACAAGATGACTACCTGCTCTTCGACGAACTTTTGGCCATGCTCGAAGGGAACTTCTGCATTGATTCTAGCCGCGTGTTCTCGACAGGCTTTAGCTACGGCTCCATGTTCAGTAATGGACTTTCCTGGAACCACCAGGATGTGCTCCGCGCCGTAGCCGTGTATGAAACAGCCGAACGCAACATCTGGCTCCCGCAGCGCAAGAAAATGGGCATCGGCTGGATGGGCGTGCTCGGCTTGCAGGATGACTTGTGCCGCCCTGAAATGGGACGTGCCGCTCGCGACATTATCCTGGAACTCAATTCCGAAGGCGGCAAGGCCAAGAACGAACGCGCTCAGGAATACGGCGGCAGCGGTCCGCACGTCTGCTACGACTATACGACCGTCGAAGAACGCTTCCCGGTTCGTTGGTGCACGCAGAACGGCGGTCACATCTGGGATCACAAGGACCCTGGTCAGCGTCAGTCTTGGGTGCCAGAAACCACTTGGGACTTCTTCAACAAGTTCTAAAGCTTAAGATTCTTTCCTCCTCACAAGCTCCTGGCTCCGGCTGGGAGTTTTTTTGTTGAATTGTCACCCCTAAAAAAGCCGTGAAAAAGCAAAAAATTGAAAAAATGGCATTTTTTACGTAAGATTTTGGCTTTTTGGGCGCTTTTTTACGTAAAATTTTAACGTTGTCTGTAATATTTTTGCTTTTTTGAGGGGCTTGAGAGGTAAAATGCAGTGAAATCAA
Source organism: Fibrobacter succinogenes (assembly GCA_902800345.1). Classification (GTDB taxonomy): domain Bacteria; phylum Fibrobacterota; class Fibrobacteria; order Fibrobacterales; family Fibrobacteraceae; genus Fibrobacter; species Fibrobacter succinogenes_H. Next base: position 184,299 of record CADCDO010000005.1, on the reverse strand, counting down.
GCCTTTTAAGGAAAAAAAGTGTCTGAAAAATTGAAAAAATTCTGTGATTTTCATCGAAAAAGAATAATTTGTGTGTAAAATTACGTCAAAAATGGGATTTTTCCGGCTATTTTGACGTAAAAAAACGGAAAAATCAGGGAAAAAATTTTTTTTCGGACATTCAAAATGGTATTTTAAGGAAAATTGCATTTAAGTGTATCTAAATGAAAAAGTCCACGAAAATTCTGCTAATCGTTGCGGCCCCGCTTCTGCTTGTTGCGGCATTTTACGGCTATCACTCTTGTCGAGCGCTTTCCTTGGATTCGGGCGTTTACTTGTCGGGGGATGGATCTGGTGGCCCGGAAAGTGCGCTGAATATGTTGCAATTTTCGAAGACCTTGCCGCAGGGAATCGTATGTAGAGCTTTGCCGGACCAGTTGTGGGCTAATAATCTTGATCCGAAAGCGTTTTTGGAAATTGGCGCTGCTGCGGAATATTTTTTCAAGACGTACGGCATCAATGAAAAACGCATAGAGTCTAAATTCTCCCAACGATACGAAAAAGATTCGCTAGAAGGGGAACTTCGTTCAAAGTGGGGCGAGGGAACTGTAATTACCCGATATGTAAAAGAAGACAGTTGCTTCCGACTTTCAAAAGAGATTAAGGCGGAAGCTGCGGATTCTGTTGTTTCGTTGAAAACTAGCCTTTCTGGGGACTCAAGTTTGTATGTGGGTAGGCGCAAAAATGGAATCGTGACGGAATGTGTTGCTTGCAAGTGGCATGACGGACGTTGTGACGAGGTGATTAGTGAAGATAAAATGGAGCTGGATCCAGTTTCTGGAAAATTGCTTGGTTATGCATCCAAGACTCGCGAAACTTATGTCGAAGGATCCTTGTATGTAGGCAATGAATTTTATGCGGATAAAATGTTGTTTGATAGCTTGCAGCGCCTCGTTGAGTATGAATATGGTGATCGGGTTTTTCATTATGAATATTCCTCGAACGATACGACAAATTACAGCGTGAATATTCTTGACAAGTCGGGGCGCAAGGTCGGTTTTTACAAGAGAAAGCTTAAGGAAAATCGCGAAATTGTCAAATACGGAACTGATCGTTATGAAATGGAAATTACCCGTTATTACGAGAACGGAAAATTAATTAAGGAAACTTCGGAAAAAAACAACTTTTATGAGTCTGTCGTTTCTCGGATAAAGCTGTTTAATCCAGCGGGCGACGAGGTGCTAGATTCCACTTTTGAAGAAGAAACTTTTTTACCGGGGCTGCGTATGGATTCTTACGCAGGAATCATTAAACGGGAATATGGTGAAAATGGGAAACTCAAGAATTATGTGCAATTCGAGGAACGCTTTGTCAGGCCGTTTCCGTTCATATTTTTCCCGCCGCTGTCAGAATCGAGAAAAGAGGTCGTAAGGTTTGTGTTTGCTTACGATGATGCTGGTCAGTTACTTTCGATAGCGGATGAAAGCGAAGATGAAAATTGGGCATTGAGGGCTGGGTTGCCTGCCGTGCGGCGAGTCGTTTTTTCTAAAGGCAAGTTTGAAAATTTTGAAGAATGCAAGGAACCGTACGATCCCCTTAAGCGATTGAAACCGAAACGCCGCTCCTCGAAGAAATCCTCGAAGAAAGAATAATGATATCCGTTTTTTTCTATCTTTGGGCGCATGGAATTCAAACGTTTTGAAGCTCTGATCGAGATGTTCCCGCAAGTGCAAATTTTCAGCACCGAAGGCGAGGACCTTGACCGAGTCATTACTCATTTTTTGAATCAACGTGAAAACGTCTCCACGATGTCGGAGGCGGTACAACGTAAAATCCAGCAGGCGCTGGCTCCGTTCTTCCAGCAGCGTTTTATCAGCTTGCACGATGCGGAAGCCCCGCTGGTGCGCAACTTGCTTCTGGACAAGAAGTTCTTTTTGCAGACGGACCGCTATATCGACGATATGGCATGGCCGCTGACCGATCCGGATAAACTTGGTGAGGCGCTGAACATTGCGGACCTTGCCGAAGGAATTCTTGACCGCAAATTGCTGAGTCTTTCGAACGGCGAACTTCGTCGAGTGCTTTTGGCCCGCATGTGGATGGAAAAGCCGGAATGGGTTTATTTCAATGACTTGTTCGGCGGACTCGACCCGGAGTACCGTGCGCATTTGGCGGGTTGCGTTACTGACCTCGCGAAACGTCCGGGTTTGAATTTGGTGGTGCGCCTCGCTCGTGAAGATGAACTGCTTCCGGAAATTCCGGCGTTCGTTTATGCGGACAAAACGTTTACGCAGTACGCAGGCGAACTCCCGAAAGCCGCCGCCGCCCCGAAGTTCAAAAAAGCGGAATTGCGCGGTTACGAGATTGTTGATTTGAGACGAGAGAACGGCTCTGGCGAGCCTACAGACGAAAGACGAGAGAATGGGAATGACAATGACTGCGTCATCCTGAGCGAAGCGATATACGAGACTAGGGGCTTCAGCCCCTTAGTGGAGTTAGGTTCGAAGGAGCAGGATCCAGTCAATTCTGGTGCGAAAATACTTTTTGATTTGAAGCATGTCAACGTCCGCTTTGGCGATACGGATGTCATTAAGGACTTGAACTGGACGGTTCGCAAGGGTGAACATTGGGCGGTCATGGGCGAGAACGGTGCCGGCAAGAGTACGCTCCTCGGCATGCTCACGGCTGACCATCCGCAGATTTACAACAACGACATTACGCTCTTGGGCGAACGCCCGGGGCATGGCCTCAACATTTGGGACCACAAGGCAAAACTTGGATTCTTTTCACCGGAGATGGCGCTCCAGTACCGCGAAGACTTGAGCCTTTTGGACGTGCTTTGCACTGGCTTTACGCCGAACCTCTGCCGTGCCGAAAACATCACGTGGGAAGAAAAGGCGAAGGCCCGCGAATGGCTCAAGTATTTGGACTTCGAAGACCCGACGATTTCCATCCGCAAGATTTCGCCGATTGACAAGCGCTTGGTGCTGATGGCGCGTGCTGCCATCCGTCCGCCGGAGGTGCTGTTGCTAGACGAACCGACGCAAGGCCTCAAGGGCGAGTACCGCGAAAAGCTGTTCCACTTGTTGCAACTGCTTTCGACGCAGACGACCATCATCCTAGTGAGTCACTACGAGGAAGAATGGCCGCCCTGCATGACGCATCTCCTTAGAATGCCGAAGTTCTCGCTGTAGTAATGTTAAACGGGAATGTAAGGCTATGGGGTATGAGCACGCACCCTATCGGGTGCTTTGGGGTATGGGCTCGGCACTTCGTGCCTTTGGGCTATGAGCTTATTTTAATTAAAAGTGCTCAAAGCGAGCTTGCGAGCGTCCCCAAAGCGAAGCGACCTCAGAGCACTTCAGTGCGACCCCATAGCTACCGTCACCAACCACTAACCACCAACCACTAACCACTTCCTATGTCCTATCTCTACGTTGCAATTGGCGGTGCTCTCGGTAGCGTGCTTCGCTACTTTCTCTCCTTGGTGATTCCGAAAGCGGCCGGATTCCCGTGGCCGACGTTTGTGGCGAACGTTCTCGGTTGCTTTTGCATCGGGATTTTTTCGGGTCTGTTCCTCAAGTGCGACAGCCTTTCGCCGAACCTCAAACTGTTCTTGGTGACGGGCTTTTGCGGTGGCTTTACCACGTTCAGCACGTTTGCAAATGAAAACCTCGTGCTTCTGCAAAACGGTAAGATAGGGATGTTCGCAATTTACGCGCTAGCAAGCTTTGTGCTTGGAGTTGCCGCCTGCGCCGGCGGAATTTACTTGATGGGCTACAATCGGTGACTGGTCTTGACTAATAACCAATAGTCAACCATTTTGTTAAAAAAATTAAATGTGAACGCATTCCTGTAGTAATTTATGTATTTTCTTATGACCAATCTTAGGTTGGTTGTAAAAAAGAAAACAAGCTATTAATCTATCAGGAGTTTATAATGGCAAAAATGGCAAAAAAGGTTTTGCTTCTTTGTGGCGATTTTACCGAAGACTATGAAACCATGGTCCCGTTCCAGTCGATGTCCATGTTGGGTTACCAGGTGGATGCCGTGTGCCCCGACAAAAAGGCCGGCGAAACTGTTGCTACGGCAGTTCATGATTTCTTGGGGGAACAGACTTATTCCGAGTCTCGTGGCCATAACTTTGCTCTCACGGCGGATTTCGATGCTGTGCAGGTGAAGGATTACGAAGGCTTGTTCATTACGGGTGGCCGTGCTCCGGAATACATCCGTTTGAACGAACGTGTGCTCAAAATCGTGAAGGAATTTTTCAAGGCTAAAAAACCGGTGGCTGCTATCTGCCATGGTCCGCAAGTGCTTGCCGCTGCAGGCGTGCTGAAAGGCTACAAGGCGACGGCTTACCCGGCTGTAGGCCCGGACATCACTCTTGCTGGCGGTACGTATGTGCCTGTGAATGTTGACGAAGCTGTCGTAGATCGCAACTTGGTAACGGCTCCGGCATGGCCTGGCGATACGGCGATTGTCCGCGAATTCGTGAAACTCATGGGCGCAAAGATCAAGATTTAATTTTCGCGCACTTTTGCACTTTTGCGTTTTTAAGGCGCTTTAAAAATTGCACACTTCAAAAAGACATATACTTCGGTATCTGTCTTTTTTTTGTCATTCAGAACCCGAGAAATCTAGTCTCAAAGAGTCCTGGATCCTTCGCATTGCTCAGGATGACGGACTGCGATTTGTTAAATTAAAGCAAAATTCTTTACCCATATCTCAAAGCGAGCTTGCGAGCGACCCCATAGCCCAAAGGCTCGTAGAGCCGAGCTGTAAACATGCAACTGAATGAACAGAATATCTTGAGTGCCTTGCGTGCAGTCCAGGACCCGGACTTGCACAAGAATATCGTGGAATTAAACTTTGTTCAAAATCTGAAAATTGAAAGTACGAAGGTTTCCTTTGATTTGCGCCTCACAACCCCGGCATGCCCGATTCGCGACCGCTTCAAGGACCAGTGCATCGCTATCGTCAAAAGTCTTGGCGCAAGCGAAGTCGAGGTGACACTCACGTCTTCGCAGGGTCGTGTGGGCGATGACAATTCCGCCGCGAAGGCTCCGCAGAATTCCCATATCGGCGAAGTGGCGCACGTGGTCGCCGTTGCCAGTGGCAAGGGCGGTGTCGGTAAATCGACCGTGACGGCGAACCTCGCCATGGCGCTCAGCCTCTCCGGTGCCCGCGTAGGCATTCTCGATGCCGACATCTACGGCCCGAGTATGGGGCTCATGTTCGGTATAGACAAGGCTCCCGAAGTTTTCGAGGACAATACGATTGCGCCGGTCGAGGCGAAGGGCGGCATCAGCATCGTCTCCATGTGCATGTTCGCGGACTCTGACAAGGCGACCATCTGGCGTGGACCGATGGTTTCGCAGATGATCCAGCATTTCATCCATCACGTGCGCTGGGGCAAGCTTGACTATCTCCTTGTCGACTTTCCTCCAGGAACGGGCGACATCCAGCTCACGCTCACGCAGAACTGCCCCATGGCAGGCGCGGTTGTCGTGACGACTCCGCAAGAGGTGGCTCTCGCCGATTGCCGCAAGGGGATCGCCATGTTCGATAACGTGGGCGTTCCTGTCATCGGTGTCATCGAGAACATGAGCTATTTCATTTGTGATGAATGCGGCAAGCACCACAATATTTTCCCTGCTGGTGGCGGCCAAAAAATTGCGGAAAAGTGGGGCGTTCCGCTTATCGGAAAAATCCCGCTGGAACCTGCCGTTGCCGGTTGCGGCGATGAAGGTACTCCGGCGGTGCTTCGCTACCCGAACTCCGAATCGGCAAAAGTCTTTATGGAAGCTGCAGAAAATGTGGTTCGCACGCTTTCGATGTTTGCGTCCGAGGGAGATGGTGTTCTTAAGAACTTCAATTACGATTTCGAACAGTTGCCCGTGGAGGAAGCATGATCCAGCCAAAGAAAGTTTTCAGGACAAAAGAGGGAAAGCTCGGTTTTGAATGGAATGACGGGACTCGCGGCGTTTGCGATGTACGTACACTTCGCTTAGCTTGTCCGTGCGCGCTGTGTGTCGATGAGCACACCGGAGAAAAACTTTTGGACGATTCGACTGTTCCCTTGGATGTAAAACTTGATCATGTCCAGTCGATAGGGCGCTATGCAGTGGGACTTTCCTTCAGTGATGGTCACCGTTCGGGAATTTACCCGTATGATAAACTCAAGGAATTGACGAAATCAGCATAAAAAACCATATTTGAAAGAGTCGAAGACGGTTTGTCCAAGACGAAAGGTGTTGTATTTATGAGTGATTTTAACGAAGCTCTTTATTTTCGTGACTTGAATCGGTATCCTACGCTGACTCCGCAGGAGGAATCCGCGCTGTTGAAAATCATCAAGAACGGTGAAACCGAAGAAATTCGAAAGTCTGCCTTGCAGCGCCTTATCCGTGGTAACTTGCGATTTGTGGTGAGTGTCGCCCGTAAGTACCAGGGACGCGGTCTCTCGCTTTTGGATCTTATCAACGAAGGTAATCTCGGTCTATTCAAGGCGGCTAAGCGTTTTGACATGGACAAGGACGTGAAGTTCATCAGCTACGCTGTGTGGTGGATCCGTCAGTCCATCCAGAAGGCTTTGTTCGAACAGGTGGGCGCCGTCCGCATTCCGCCAAACAAGCTTGCTTTGGTGAACCGCTTCAAGCGAGCCTTGATGCAGAACGGCGGTGATTACGACAAGACTATTTCGATGGAGGAATTTTCCGCCTACGAACGCGATATCGTAGAAGTCATGGAAAAGATTGTCGATATTTCGCTCGATGCCCCGATTGGCGATGACGCTGGCGTTTCAAGTGCGGATTCCGTGAGTACGCTTATGGACGTGCTCGGCAGTGATGGCAACCAGGACGAGGACATGGAACGCGAAGAACGTCGCAAACTCATCCAGGAAACGTTGTCGTCCTTACCGCAGCGCGAAGAAGAAATCCTCCGCATGTTCTACGGCCTCGATACGGTCGAAGATACGACGCTCAAGGACATCGGCGAAGACCTCAAGCTTAGCCGTGAACGTGTCCGCCAGATCAAGAACAAGACTTTGCGTCGCTTGCAGAAGAGCAAGGAACATAAAGAAAAACTGGCCGACTTTTTGGAACTTTAATTGGAAGTCTGATGGCGAATACTTCATCTGCATCTCGTGCGGCGGCGTACCTTTTCTTGGTTGTTTTCTTTGGTGCGCTGGTTGCTTATGGCGGATACAAACTTTACAACAAGTATGGTCCTTCTAAAACTGTTGTGGATGATGTCCCGTTCGGGCTTGAATCCGGGACGTCGGTCCTGAACGGTGATGCGCCGAACTTCAAGGCCGATGTCGAAAGGCTTCCGGTGCAGGCTCAAGCTGAATTCCGCCGGGCGGGTGAACTTTCGCGGAGCGGGGCTGTAAAGGCTGCCTACGAAATCTACGATGCTTTGGTGCTTTTGTACCCGAATGTCGATGCCGCGGTTTGGGGTGAAGTCAATACGTTGTTCAGCATGGACTCTGTGACGGAGACGATGCGTGACCGGGCGGATCTCCTGATTGGGCGCCTTATGGCGCGCTACCCGAATACGGGAATCAGCTTTTACTTGGACAGCCGTAAGTCGTTGTTGGCCGGGAATTTGACCGTGGCGCTTGAACTTGCGAAAATGGCGAGTACCCGGGCTCCGTCCATTTATGAAATCAGGCTTTGGTACGCCGAACTTTTGCTCAAGAATTCGAACACGAAGGAAGCGGCTCTCGAATGCCGGGCGGCTATCAGTCTTTCGTCGGGCGACTCGCAACGGGCGTTCGAGCTATTGGCGAAAGTCTATCATGATGCGGGCTCCTTGGACAGCTCTTCGCTTGTCGTAGAATATGCTTTGACGCAGTTCCCGCTCTCTTCGGAGTTGATGCTTTTGCGTGGCAACCTTGCCGAATACAATGGCAAGTTTGATGTTGCCGAAAAGACTTACCAGCGTATTCTCGCTTTCCGCCCGGATTTTGAAAAAGCTCGCCGTGCGATGGCGACCATTGGCGAAAAGGTTCCCCCAGGAAAGGACGGCTATGCCGGCTCTGCCAGGGACCGTGCGCAAGTCGCATGCGACATCCTCTCGCCGTTGGTGGAACGTTACCCTGAAAACTTGCCGCTCCGTGAAGCGCTTGGAATCGCTTACCTCAAGAACCACATGTTCGATTTGTCCCGCCGCGAATTCAACTACATCTTGAAAAACGATCCGGAATACCCGGACATAAAGCTTCGCCTTTCCGAGGTGGAACAAGCCCGCAGGGTGGTCATCGAGGAATTCAATAACGGGCTTACGGCCAACTTGAACCGTGCTGTCGATAGCCTCCGCGGGTCGATAGAGCCCGAACAAAAGCATGATTTTTCGACCAAATTAGGCCATTATCTTGTTCGCTACGGCGCCTCTTCGCAGGAATTTTTCAAGAAGTACTCCTTGTCGAATTTTAAACAAGTGAAACGGTTTGTCTGGCAGGAATCCTTTTACGAAGCGCCATATCACCACACTTATACAATCGTCTTCGATAATTCGAACCGATTTAAGGAAGTCCATGTGACGGTCTATGATTCGTCATCGACTTCGAATCACTTGGGCGTCGCCCCTGAAATTTTTTCGAGACTCATGAAGCAAAATTCCAGAATATCCGGTATCGGCAACAATACGGGTGAAACCGTCTGCGGCGATGGCGTGGTCATGGATGCGGTCGTCTGGGAAACCCGCGACAACTTCGAAATCCTTGCCCGTATCGTCGGAAAACCCGCCGAAGTTCGTATGGTCCGCCTGGATCGCAGCACTTTGCCTCCCACGGGCATGAAACTTTGCGATTATCTGCCGCTTTTACTGGAATTTTAGCTCGTAAATATCTATTTTGTGTCTGTATGTTTTTAGGTCGTTTTATAGCGCTGTTCCTGTTTGTCGCCCTGTTGGATGGTTGCACGTGTTGTGCATATCTGAATCACATGTTCAATGCGGAAAGGCTCTACGACGAAGCGACCGAATTGCGTACGGCTCGTCTGGATAGCGTCCCGGACGAGACTCAGTCCTATCCGGGCAGCGAAGAATCGCAAAAGTATGAAAAAATAATCGAAAAAGGTTCCCGCGTGCTGGAGCGTTTCCCGGACAACAAGAAACGTACCGCCGAAGCAGTGTTCCTCATCGCGGAATCCTACAGGCACAAGGCCGACTGGCCCAAGGCTATCGTCAAGTACGATGAATATGAACGCTATTTTGCTGACAACGATTCCATGCGTGCAGTAGAATACCAGCGTGCCTATTGCCTCTACCGCAACCAGGAATACAATATCAGTCGCTTTGCGTTGGAACCCGTCGTGGCGTCCAAGGATCACCCGTATTACTTCCAGGGACTGAATTTGCTTTCGCTTCTGGACGAAAAGTCGGAAGCGCCCGAGCAGGCGATTGCCGCTTTGGAGGCCGTGCTTGCCGATACGAGCGGAACGCCCTACATGAAGGGCAAGGCGCATTTCCGCTTGGCAGGGCTTTACTTCAAGATGGAAAGTTGGGACAAGGCACACCAGCATTACAATGCGAAGGAAATCAAGATCCTGAACGAGCGCGAACGCCAGACGGCTGGCGAGCAGTCTGCGGAATGCCTGGCGAACGATAAAAAGTATTTGCAGGCTGCCGATGAATTCAAGGAACTTTACAAGGTCGAGGAATACGAAAAGAAACGACCGTTTTACTTGGTCCGTATCGGTGAACTCACGCTTTTGGCGGGGCGTAACGCCGACGCTTTCGTGATATTTAACAAGATCAATACGGAATATCCGAAGACGGAATCCTCTTCCCGTAGTTACTTCAATATGGGCGATTACGAGCAAACTAAAAAGATGGATTATGAACTTGCGATGGCCTATTACGACAGCAGCTACATTGCAAGGTCCATAAGCGAATATGCCCGCAAGTCCCGTGAACGCCGCAATGCCTTGAGAAACCTTATCTCGATGCGCGACCGTAATCAGGAACTTCTCGAAAGCAAGGATTCCATCCCTGACATGAAATCGTTCTATAAAACTGAATTCATGATAGCGGAACTTTTCTTGCTCAAGCTTTCCGAAGCGGACAGCGCCATTGCGAGACTGACGAACGTAATCGAAAACTCTAATGATTCTGCCAGCGTCATGCGAGCTTCGTATGCAAGGGCGTTTGTCTATGACGAGTTTCTGAACGATCCCGACACCGCCGAAGAAATGTACAAGGAAATCATCGAAAAGTTCCCGAATACCGATTACGCGAAGCAGGCGCAAACGAACCTCGGTATGCGTGTCACGATGAAAACGCGCGAAGACGAGGCTAGAGACCGCTACATGATTGCCGAAAGCTTGTGGACTGTGGCTTCCGAGATGCCGGTAACCAAGATGGACCTGGTGGACTCCGCTTACGCGACTGCATTTTTCGCATTTGATAGTTTGTACAAGGATTATCCGCAGACGCAGTCGGGCATCCAGGCGCTTTACATGAAGGCTATTTATTTCCAGATGTCCCCGGAACGTCTCGATAGTGCCGTTGCCATTTACCGTACGCTTCGAGATCAGCATGGCGCGACGCCGTGGGGCAAACGCGCTGCATACCTGCTCAATACGCGTATTTCGATAACTGACGACGAATTGGCCCGCTTGCGCAAGCGCACGGCCCAGAACATCGAAAATATCGACAAGAAATCCGGGCAGTATTACGAAGAATTGAATGCCAAGCCCGCAGAAAGAAAGGCTGAAATCATTAGCAAGGAAGATGAAATCCTAGAGAATACGTACAACAGTATGTACGATTTTGAATAGGGGGCGCCATGTTCGCCCGGCTTTCCTTTGTAATTTTACTCTGTACATTGTTTGCCTTTTCGGGGTGCAGCGGAGCGACACACCGTAGGGGTTACGACCGTATGGGCGGAAAGCCTGTGTATGCTCAGAAGAAGGCCAAAATCGGTTATACGTTCTCGGGCGATGCCAGTTTTTATGGTCGGGGCTTTGACGGCAAAAAGACCGCAAGCGGTGAATATTTTGATAAGGATGACTTTACCTGCGCTCACCGGACACTTCCGTTCGGTACGAAACTGAGAATCGTACGCAAGAAAACTGGCGCATCTGTAGTGGTGCGCGTCAATGACCGTGGCCCGTTTGTCAAAAAGCGGGTGCTGGACTTGAGCGAAGCGGCGGGGAAGGCCCTTGGGCTGGACAAGGCTGGACACGCACAGGTCACCGCGACGGTGATAGAATAAGGCTTCCTGTGCATCGTCATTCTTCTTCGAAACTTGACTTGTTCGCCTCGGTAATACGAAAGCAAACTTTCGCGCTACTCTCGGCTCCTTCGTCATTCTTCTTCGAAGCTTGACTTGTTCGCCTCGGTAATACGAAAGCAAGCTTTCGCGCTACTCTCGGCTCCTTCGTCATTCTTTTTCGAAGCTTGACTTGTTCGCCTCGGTAATACGAAAGCAAGCTTTCGCGCTACTCTCGGCTCCTTCGTCATTCCGGCCTTGAGCCGGAACCTAGCCGGAATTTGCATAAGTGTGTCATCCATTTTTTTGAAAAAAATTCAACTACTGCTCAAAATGTCAGCTTATGACATTTGGCGATTCTATATTAGTGCTCGTAAGAACACTGAACGCCAAAAAGGTGAAATATGAATCGCAAAATGATAAAGGTAAACAAGCATGTAGTCGAAATCCCGGAACAAACTCCGTGGGATTCTGGCTTTTCCATCTTCAAGCGCCGCATTGGCGAACTGATGCAGTTGAACGGTAACGACGATACAGCCATCGACGATGACGCATTGATTCCGTTCTACCGTATGGGCGAAAGCGAAACGTTTGTACTCTCTGCTCTCGGTTGCACGGTCTGCAGCTAAAAAAAAACGCGGTGAAAACCGCGTTGCCTGAATTATTAGTCTTTTTTACGAAAGGAGGAACCGTACGGTACCTGCATAGAAATGGAGTGGTGCAATCCCTATCTCCGGTTGAGCCGCAACATCAACTGCACGGAATTTCCCATGTGGTTATGCTCGTAGTTTGCCCAGTCATCGTCGTCTACGAGAGTGTCATCGCCGGAGACGATTCCGAGGAACTGCCATCTCAGGGCGACTCCTATGGATATTCGGTCTGAAATTTTCCAGTCCTTGCCGAGTTCCAAATCTAAACCGATTACAAAATAATCCTTATCTTGTTGTGAGAAGTTGCGGAGGTCGTAGTTGTCGTAGTTTCCGAAGGGCTCCTGCATCATGATTGCACCAAATAGCAATTTACCGCCAAAGAAAATTCCCTGCGAAAAGTTGTTGGCGCGCGAAAAAGGGAACCCGGTCACGCCGATACCGCCTAGCAAGGCGATGTCGTCGATTTCGTCATCGATAAAACTGTACTTTTTCTTGACATTTTTCAGGTCGTATTTTCCGTCATAGGAGACGACTTCGAATGATCCGTAAACCGCTATGAATTCCTTGATGAGGCAACCCAGCGAGAGGTCTCCCACGATGCCGAATCCGTTACCGCTATATTTGACTTTTTGCTCATGGTATTCATGGTTGTAGCTGATGTGCGTAAAGTCGAAACCGAAGCCGCCGTTTATGTAAAAACTGCTCCTTCTTGGGGTGCGTTTAAGCGTGTCGGAATTCGAAGTGTAGTAATCGGTGGATTCTGCAAGAGCCGTTCCGCAGCAGAATAACATCAATAGAACGAGAATGATTTTCTTCATCTTGGCTACCGTGGGTTAAGGATAGGACTATTTCGCCTTGTAGCTTACGAAGCGAACATTGTTGCAAAAGTCTTTATGAATGCCTGTAATGTCTAGCCATGGGTAGTTGGCGGCTTCATCTTTGAGCATTTCGCCCTGTTCTGACCCGATTTCGAGCAAAATAGAGGCTCCGGGCTTGAGGCGTCCTTCGGTTTGCTTTAAAAGTTTGCGGACGAGGTCAAGACCGTCTGCACCGCCGAACAAGGCGAGTGCTGGGTCGTACTTTGCGACTTCGGGTTGGAGCTTGTCTTTTTCGCCGTCGGGAATATAGGGGAGATTTGCGATAAGGCAGTCGATTTTAGGTAAGGTCCCTGAGTCCGCCGAGGTGCCGACGGCATTTGCGATAACGTCGGTCGTCACGGCATCCAGCAAGTCGCCTTGCGCGAACTGTAAGGTTCCTGAGCTGGTTGGTGAGCCTGTCGAACTCGCCGATGGAGCTGCGCTTCCTGCCGCGTCGGGATTCTCGCCGAGTCCGTTCGCTTCTGCGTTTGTACGTGCAAGGGCGAGAGCGTCTTCGGAGATGTCTGTTGCCAGGACTTTTGCGCCTGCGATTTCTTTTGCGCAGGAAATCGAGATTGCACCCGTGCCCGTGCCGATTTCAACGATGAACGGATTTTCTATACCCTTGAGGCTTTCTGCCGCCATGTCCACAAGCGATTCCGTTTCCGGGCGCGGAATGAGCGCCCTGCGGTCGCACTTGATGATGAACCCGCGGAAGCTCGTGTCGCCGATGATGTGCTGCAGCGGCTCACGCGTTGCACGGCGTGCAACCATCGTGCGAAGCACGTCCAGCTCCGCTGGCGTGAGCGGTTTCTCGAAGTTCAGGTACAGATCCATGCGGTTCTTCATCTTGAGACCGTAGCTGATGATGTACTCGGCATCGAGCCGTGCATCAGGAATACCCTTCTTTTCAAAGAAGACTTTGGTGCGGTTCAAGATTTCAAGAACTGTCATCTGCTGCTGTGGCATTGGACTTTCCTTCTAAAAAGCGTGGATTGCTTCGGGCTTCGCCTCTCGCAATGACGTTGTTCTTTGCACGTCATGGCGGGCGCCGACCCGCCATCTTTTAAGCGTTGAACTTTCCGAGCTTTTCCTGGGCGTTTGCCATCTGGAGACCGTTGATGATTTCATCAAGTTCGCCTGTGACAACCTTGTCCAAGTTGTAAACCGTGAGGCCAATGCGGTGGTCGGTCACGCGGTTCTGCGGATAGTTGTAAGTGCGGATCTTGGCAGAACGGTCGCCGGTACCCACGAGCGCCTTGCGGTTTGCGGCTTCTTCCTTTTCCTTTTTCGCGATGACCGCGTCGAGAATCTTGGAACGCAACATTTCCATGGCGTGGAGTCTGTTCTGCAACTGGCTTCGTTCCGTCTGGCAACTCACCACGACACCCGTTGGGATATGCGTGAGTCGAACTGCGGAGTCCGTCTTGTTGATGTACTGACCGCCAGCGCCCGAAGAACGGTACGTGTCCATGTGGATGTCTGCTTCACGGATTTCCACGTCGACTTCTTCTGCTTCCGGGAGAATTGCGACTGTAGCCGCCGACGTATGCACACGGCCCTGCGTTTCCGTTTCCGGCACGCGCTGCACGCGGTGAACGCCGCTTTCGAACTTGAGCGTGCCATAGACGCTGTCGCCTTCGATGAACACGCGGATTTCCTTGTAGCCGCCCACCGTGCCTTCGCTCAAGTCCTGGATGGTCATCTTCCAGCCCATCTTGTCGCAGTAGCCGCGGTACATGCGGAACAGGTCGCCTGCAAAAAGCGCCGATTCGTCGCCGCCCGTGCCACCGCGGATTTCGAGCGTCGCGTTGCGGAAATCCCACGGATCCTTCGGCACCATCAAAATTTGCAGTTCGTCAGTCACTTCGGGGAGCTTCTTTTCGATTTCTGCAATTTCTGCTTTGGCCATCGCCACCATCTCGGGGTCGGAATCGCCGAGGGCTGCCTTGTATTCGTCAAGGTCGTCCATCATCTGCAGGTATTCCTTGGCCTTCAAGACGGCTTTTTCGATACCCTTGTACTGTTTGTGGATTTTGTTGTAACGAGTCTGGTCGCCGAGAACATCCGGATTTCCGAGTTCCGATTCCAGCTCTTCGTACTTTTCAATGAGTTTTTTAGCCTTTTCTTTCATCAAATAAAAATTTAGAAAAAGTGAGCGGGGCAAAACATAGCTCGAAAATTTATTTTCGCATTTTTGAGCCGCTGCCATGGACTTTATCCCGCAAGCCGACGGTTGCTTTCTGTAGGTTAGTCCTGTGCGGATGCAGGTAAAATGCTTGTCTATTGCACCCAGGCAACGACAAGAATTGTGGGCGGGGAAACTTAGTCTCTCGCTGTAAAATTTTATATATTAAAAAGAGTGTGATTTAAACAAAACTCGGGGCGTAGCATGAAAAAAGCGATTCTTATTTTGTTCCTGCTTGCAGTACAGTCCTTTGCCGTGTATGTCGATGTCGGGCTCGGTGTCGGCGCAGGTTCCACAAAAGTGGACTATGAATCTATAAACAAAATGTGTGAATCATGCGATAACCTTGCAATGTCTTTGGGTGTTCGCGTGGGCGGCCAGGTAAGTCCCAATGCATGGCTCGCTGGAGAGCTTAGCATGTTTGAGAATCAATTTACTGAAAATGGCGGCGGAAAAAACAATTATAACCACCTAGTTATTGGACCGAGCTTTGTCATTTATCCTGTAGAACATTTACATTTGTCTACGACCTTAGGGTTTGCGTATGCTGAAAATTCTAATAGCTATAGCTACTACCGGAATGAAAATGGAAAAGGGTATTCCATCGCGTTAACAGTTGCTTATGATACCGGATTTAATAACGGCGCGCTGATTGGGGTTCGTTTGTATAGATCTTCGGTGACAATGGAAAGCAA
The DNA here is from genome assembly GCA_902800345.1 of Fibrobacter succinogenes. Lineage (GTDB taxonomy): Bacteria > Fibrobacterota > Fibrobacteria > Fibrobacterales > Fibrobacteraceae > Fibrobacter > Fibrobacter succinogenes_H. Next base: position 168,709 of record CADCDO010000005.1, on the reverse strand, counting down.
GGTCAATCAAACTACCCTTGGCATAGTTCTGTTTGGGTCCTACGTTCATAAATAATTTATGGAAATTTTCCCTATTGGCTTATTTTATGGCGATGCCGTTTATAAGTACGACGCTCCTCGGCAGGGGCGCCTTTTTGCTGGGCATCCAGGCCGGATTGTGCTGAATCCTGGACAAAATTTCGAGATGGCGCTCCGCGACTTGGACGGCTTTGAACGCATCTGGGTGATTTTCCAGTTTCACGAAAACGAAGGCTGGCGCCCGACGACGCGCCCGCCGGTTCCTCCCAAAGGTCGTGATCGCGTGGGAACTTTCGCCAGCCGCAGTCCTTACCGTCCGAATCCGGTTGGACTCAGCTGTGTGCGTCTCCTCAAAATTGATGGGCTTACGTTGTACGTGGACGAAGCCGATTTACTGAACGAAACGCCGATTCTCGATATCAAGCCCTACATCCCGATGGCAGATGCTTTCCCCGGTGCCAAGGCCGGCTGGGTCGAAGAACAGGAAGGCGATTTGTGGGCTATAGAAACGACGCCTGCGTTTGACGAACGTGTCGAATGGCTCCGCAAGAATTCCCCGTTCGATATTATGAGCTTTGTCGAAATCCAGCTTGTGCGGGGCCCGTTTGACGATACCCGCCGCCGCCTTGAAATCGACGAAATCGGTAAAACGGGTGTGCTTGCCTACCGTACGTTCCGTGTCATTTTTTGTTACGACGAACAGGTCCGAAAGATAATCTTGACGGGGCTTCGCAGCGGTTACACGTCGGATGAACTCCAGTCTCCCGAGGATAAGTATAGCGACAAAATGTTGCATCGGGAATTTGTGCGTTTGTTTGAAATGCACCCCTAATTTTTCCGGATTTTTCCGCCTTGATTTTGCAATGCGGAAACATGATGGTTCGCGAAACCCATTCGGGAAAATTATATATTTTGCGCACTACTCGATAGGTATTGAATTTATGAAAAAAATAATTGCAATTCTCGTTTTTTGTGCTGCTGGCATTGCTTGTGCCCAAACAGCTCCTGCCAAGACCAAGTCCGCACCGCAAGAACATCGTGGCTTTTATAGCAACATGTCGTTCGCGTTCGCTTATAACTGGTACGATAACAGCCGCGAAGATCTTCATAACAAGGAAAACGGAAAAACGAGAGATGTGGATTATTACGAATTCAACGGATTCACCTTTCCTTACTCTGAATTCAAGTTCGGTGTCGCCTTTGCAAATCTGGTCGCCCTCCATTTCGATTTTAATCTAGGCTTTTTCGCGGGATCGCTGGATTATAGTTTCGAAAAGTTCCACAGTGACTGTTCTGTAGGGAACAATTGTGAAGAACGCCTTGATGAGAGTCGCCTGATAAAAACGACTTCAAATGATGCGTACAGCTTTAGAACGTTCTTTGGATTTGGAACGACAATTTATCCGTTCCGTGACAAGAATTCTCCCATGAATGGATTCTTTCTAGGAGCGTCTGTTGGATATACGCTTTTCCTTACCATGATAAATTCTGATGAAGAAGAAACTACTGGAAATGGTGGAATCGGATTTGGATTGGAAATAGGCAAGGAATGGTGGATCGATGACCACATGTCTATTGGCGTGGGTTTCGGCTTTTCGCATACCGGCTTGATTTGGCAAACTATAGAATCGCATAGTTCCGATAACGTGTTGTCGCTTTCGTTCCGTTTAACGCGTGGCTAAATAATGAATGTGTTGAAAAAACTTGTCCTTATTTTGGTGGTTGCTGCTGCGGCTTGGGCGCAGGAGCATCGCGGCCTGTTCTTTAGCGCTGGTCTTGGATTCTCGTACGCGAGTCTTTTTTACACGGACGTTGAATATAACTATGGATCGGGATCTTACTTCAGTGATCAATGGGTGAGTTCTTACGAAGAAGGCCCGAAAAAGACTTGGGATCTGGGCGGCTTTGAAATCCCGACAATCGATATCCGGCTGGGATGTTCTTTTGCAAACTTGTTTGCATTATATGTTCTTTTTTCAGGCGGAGCTTATAGTGGGGAATTTGATTATACCCGGGAAAAAGTCGGAGTCTCTAGGTATCTGGAAGACGATGGATCTATCGCTGTAGAACCGAAACAAGTTGAACCGCCTGTAAAACAGGAACACGAGACTATGTACGCCAGGTTTTCGCTTGGTCTTGGTTTCTCCGTTTATCCAATCCGTAATCCGCTCTCCCGATTAAACGGACTGTATGTGGGATTTGCCGGAGGGCTTGACGCTTGGGCCGTGCATATGAAAAGTGGTCTTGATTCCTTTGATAATAGCGGAATTTTTACGCGCTATGAAATTGGCAAGGATTGGTGGATGAGCGAATCGTGGTCGTTGGGTGTAGGCTTTGCTTTTACCAACGTGTTTAAGTTTATCAAAGATTATGAAGGTAATGACGAAGGGCATGCTAGAGTCTTTAGTTTGTTGTTCCGCATAACTCGGGGATAGGAATTTATATTTGGATAAGGATGAATTTATGAAAAAAATAATTGCAATTCTTTTTTTATGTGTAACGGGTTTTGCTTGTGCGCAATCTGTTCCCGCTGCCGAAAAAAATGTTTCGCGCGAACATAGGGGCTTTTACAACAGCGCTTCTTTTGGCTTCGCTTATAACTTTTTCGATAACAGCAGAGAAGACTTTGATGATTATGAGCGTGATAGAAAACGCCACGATATAGATTACTATGAATTCAATGGATTCTCCTTTTCGCATGTCGAACTCAAGTTCGGCTATGCGTTCGGGAACCTTCTTGCTTTGCATACGGTCTTTAACTTCGGATTTTATATGGGACCGTTGGATGATTATGATAGAAGTTATCTAGTTACTTGCTATGAAAACATGGCTTGTATAGACGTCCGTAAGGACGAAGATGAAGATGATCCGTCTTCGTCGGATGGTTTCAGTTTTAGAACGTATTTCGGTTTTGGCGCAACGCTCTACCCGATCCAGAATAAAAATTCACCGTTCAACGGTCTCTTTGTCGGGGGCTCTATGGGCTATACGCTTTTTGCTGCTTACGGTTCTGGAGCGAACACCGGAAATGGCGGAATCGGTTTTCAGCTGGAATTTGGCAAGGAATGGTGGATGAATAACCATTTTTCGATGGGTGTGGGATTTGGCTTTGCGCATAGCGGCCTCGTTTGGAAAACCGTTGATTCGCATCAGTCAGATAATGTCCTTTCGCTTACGATCCGTTTAACGCGTGGTTAAAAGATGATGAAAATTTTGAAAAAACTTGTCTGTATTCTTGTTTTTGCCACGGTCGCATGGGCGGAGAATCCGCATGAACACCGGGGCTTCTATTTTGGTACGGGTCTGGGAGTCTCTTATTTAAGCTCTGCCTTGAATGTGAACGATTTTTATTTTTCTTCGGGGGTTGGTCAAAGAAACCTTGATGGAATATATGAAGAAAATAGACACTATAGTGAACATCATAGAAAGGAACGTTTTAGTGGCTTTGGGTTTCCATCGCTAGATTTTCGATTCGGAGCGTCTTTTGCCAATCTGTTGACTTTTTACTTCAATTTCAGAGGTGGGTTGTATAGTGGCGAAGGAAAAATTTACAAGGAAGACTATAACGTAGATAGAGTTTATTTGGATGAAATTCTTAATCAAGAAGATAGGGGACTTGTCGGAAAATTTGATCGAAAAGACGATGCTTATGCCTTTTATGGGGCTTTTGGCTTAGGCTTTACGGTTTATCCGTTCCGGAATCCGGCTTCGCCCATGTATGGCTTTTATGTAGGTGTTGCCGGTGGCGCCGATGCGTCTGTTGCTAGGGTGAACGCCCTTGCCAATAACATCAGCGGCTCGATGGGCATATTTACCCGTTATGAAATAGGCAAGGAATGGTGGGTGAGTGATACCTGGGCCATCGGCGTCGGCTTTGATTTTACTGTAGAAGTTTACGGAAATAATAATGATGGCGATGATGGCGACTGCCATACGATCAACCTGTTCTTGCGCCTTACCCACGGTTAACGCCACAGTCCCGTATCGATTCCGTTGACGAGCAATTTGGTGATGGCTTCGTCGCTCCCCATTTTGCTTTTATCCGTAATATTGCGTCCAAAAGTTTTGTGCCAGTCGAAACTGTCGGGCACGAGCCAGTCGAATACTGGCCACGGCTTGATGAATCCTGGCGGCAAGAGTTTGTACAGTTTTTCGGAATTGATGCTCAAGTCACCGACGCGCGGGGGCATGGGGCCGCCTTCGATTCTCGGCACTCCGTGGAGGAGGCGGGCGGGGTAGCCTCCGACGGCGTTCACGATTTGCCCGACATTGTAGAGCGAAACGCTTCGTGGTCCGCCGCAGTTGTAGATGCCGGCGGGAAATTCGTGCTCCAGAATATATTGTACCGTGCGGCAAAGGTCCGGGCCCGAAAGCGGGTTGCGGTATTCGTCCGTAAAAAGCGTCGCGGGCCGTCCGGGGCGAAAACGGTACGTAATCCAGTCGATAGCGCCGGCGCATCCGCCGGGCGCGTAGTCCATCGGGAGCGGCACGCGGAGAATCACGGCATCTGGCTTGATGTCGATGATGGCGTCTTCGGCCTCGGCCTGGTGCTTGCCGTAATTGTGGATGGGGTCTTTCGGGTCGGTTTCGACGTAAGGGCGGTTCGGCTTTGTCTTTTCGTCGCCGCTAAAGACCATGTCGGCGGAAATTCGGATAAGTGTCGCGTTGTAGCGGGCGGCGAACGTGGCGGCGTCAACGCCTTGGTTGTAGTTCAAAAGCCGGCTGCGTGCCGGGTCGCATTCGCACGCCTTCAGCGCGCAGTTCCCGCTTGCGTCAATGACGGTGCCGAAGTGGAAACGTTCGAAAAGTTCGCCCAGGCGTTCCGTTTCTTCGGCATCTACGCCGAAAACGTTGTCTCCGAAAACGCACGGGTGCTTGATAGGGCGGATCCCGATAACGCCGAGTTCGCTTTTGCATGCCTGACTTTGCGCATCATGAACCGCCGAACTTGTTCCGTATAGTTTATTGAAGTGTCTGAAAATCGCAAAACCGGGAACGCCGTTCAGTCCGAGAATCAAAATCGGGAGACGGATGGTGCGCATTTTTAGCGGGTATTTTACTTCTGTGTCAGTTTCCACTTGAAGTAGCCTGCAATTTGAAGCGGGTGGTTGAACGTTCCCTCTGCAATTTTCGCCTGGAGTTCTTTATCCGAAATCGTTGATGTCTCGATGTCTTCGGTATCGTCAAAACTTGTTTTTCCCGAGCGCTCTACACCGTCGATAAATACCACATGGAACTTCCCGCGATGTTTGTCCGGATTCACCGGAAAAGAACCCAAGTAGGTTATAACGTTCTCCGTCATCCTGAGTGGTGAAGCCGCGAAGGATCCAGTTAAGTCCTTGTTTGCGTCGTCATTTTGACAGATCCCGTATCCGCATTCTTCTTGCAGTTCTCTTATTGCGGCTTCTTCGGGTGTTTCGCCCCTGTCGATAATCCCTGCCGGGAACTCGAGAGCTATCTTTCCCGTGCCGTGGCGGTATTGCTCCGTCATGACCCATTTGCAGTCTGTTGTGCGAGCAAGAATCAGAACCCAGTCGGGTTGCCACAACGTATAAAAGTCGTCGATGACCTTTCCGTTCGGCAATTCGCACTTTTCCTTAGCGACTTTCAGCCAAGGTGCATCCACCAAAAATTCCGAACTCAACAATTTCCACGGTTTCATGATGCGAAATTTAGAAAATACACTGTCATTCCCGTCACTGAGCGGGCAACACCCTCTCGTTATGCATTGTCATTCCCCTTGCATTCCGTCATCCTGAGCGAAGCGATAGATGAAACTCGGCTCTTTAGAGCCCTAGTTGAATTATACTCAAAGAGCATAACTCTACTAGGCCACTAAAGTGGCGAGTATCGTTTAGGTTCGTAGGAGCAGGATCCAGTAAAGTCTTGTCCGTGATTCATCTGTGATTACGAGTGATTCATTTAATTTTAAAAATTTTTGAAATTTGCAAAATTTGCGTAAAATGCTTAAAAATCGAAAACTTTGTATCATTTTACCTATTGCGAAACGGTGCCGAATGAGATATATTTGTTTCCGTAAGGAGGTCGAACATGAAACCGATAACAGAATATCAAGATTACCGAAAGTACTTGCTTGATTATTTTGACTGGCGAAAGAGAAGTTCTGCGTTCTCGTGGCGTAAATTTTCCAAGCAAGCCGGGTTCGCGTCACCGTCATATTTAAAACTTGTATGTGACGGCAAAGGCGTTCTGAGCCGCGTGGGTGTTCCGCAAGTGGCCCATGCCATGGATCTTTGCGATTACGAATGCGAGTACTTTAAGTGTATGGTTGATTTCACAAATGTAACGGACAACGGCCGGAAAAAAGAGGCCTTCTGCAAAATGGAAGCTTTGCGTGAGCCTTACCGTTGTGGACTTATTTTATGGTAGAGGTTGTATGAAACAAATAACAGAATATCAAGACTACCGAAAGTATATGCTTGATTACTTCGATTGGCGAAAGAAAAGTTCCGCATTCTCATGGCGCGAATTTTCCAAGCTCGCCGGATTCTCGTCGCCATCGTACTTGAAACTCGTATGCGATGGCAAAAGCTCGCTGAGTCGCGTGGGTGTCCCGCTTGTGACTGCAGCGATGGGGTTGAATGAATTTGAGTGCGAGTATTTCAAGCTCATGGTTGAATTCACCAATGCCAAGGACGATGACAAGAAAAAAGAGGCGTTCCTCAAAATGAAGGGGCTTGCAAACGAACAGCGTGCTCGAGTGTTGGATGCTGATGCGTTTGACTATTACGAATCGGCAGTGAATTCCGTTGTTCGTGAACTTGCTCCGTTGATGCCGGGGGCGCTTCCGGGCGAAATCGTGAAGAAAATCAAGCACCCGTTTACGGCGCAACAAGTCCGTGATTCGTTGAAGCTTTTGGTCAAACTCAACATTCTCAAGACGATTGGCGAAAATGTCTACGAGCAAACGGACAAAGTCATTACAGGGTCTGGCGAAGCACTTAAGCTTGCGCTCCGCTCCATGAACGGCCAGATGATTGACCTTGCCCGCGAAGCCATCGAAAAAATCGCTCCGGGTGAACGCAATATCTCGGGTGTGACAATCGGAGTCGATGAAACTGCCGTGAAACGTATCTCCGAAGAGGTGAACCGTTTCCGCAAACAAGTCATCGCCATCGCCGGCGAATCCAAGAAAATCAACCAAGTTTATCGTCTGAATTTACAGCTTTTCCCGCTGACGGAAAATGTGTAAGGAGGAAAAATTATGAGTTTTAAAAAAAAACAAAGGAGGATTCCTATGAACTACAAAAAAATTATTCTGTTTTCGCTCGCTGCGTTGAGTGTCGCAGGTGCGTTAAGCGCTTGCTCCGATGAACAGTCCGGAAACATTATTGTCGGTGCCGACGAACAACCTAGTACGGTGGCGGTGACGCTGGCGTTAGATGCGACTTCTGAAGAAAAGAGCGCTGCCATTAAGGCTAAGATGAACGAAGTGTCTAGGCCGAATAGGGCCACTGCTGTTTTTCTGACGAGCGCTTTTGCTGGGGTTCAGGGTGAACAGTATGTCGTGACTTTTGATACCGTTAATGCCCGCCAGACTTATGATGATGCGATGCAAACACTGATCAATAATGATGTTATTGATACTTCGTACCAAAATGGCAATGGTTGGATATGCTCGAAGAAAGAAGATGGAACTTGCAGTAATTTTTATCATAAGTTTGGTGATGTACATACATTGCAAGATGAAAATGGCGTTCTGTATGGGGAAATTTCAGTAGATGAAACTGCTTTTTCAAGGCGTGATTTCTTGAAAAGTATCTATTGTTTAAGTGAAGGAGTAGACGATTATTTTAAAATTTCTGCTGAATCGAAATCTGTTGGTATGGATCTAAAAACGAAGGATTCTGTTGTGACGGTGCAGTTTATGCAAGATTGCATTGCAGAAGATGGTTTCGTCAATAAATGGGGAGCGGATGGAGTATGGACTTATAAATGTACTATTTCTAGAACATGGGAAGAGGACGATAACCACTTTAAAAATCCTTATTGGAAAAAGTATGCCGCCCATGTTGTAGATAATTGCAGATCGGATTCAGAATATGGTGAAACTTATCCTAATGTACCATGTATTTCTGAATCCTGTTCAGAAACTAGTATGGATGAATTTTTGGAAATGACGCGACATCTTTTTGACTGAACAAGACGTCTAATCCCATAACTCCTTAAATCGAAAAACTCCCGCCCAGTTCGAGACCGAGCGGGAGCTATTCATTTACCCTATCAACTCAAACAAGAAGCCCGCTCCAAATCGGAGCGGGCTTTCCCTAAACTACGAATCTTTGAATTACTTGATGTTCATGGACCATGCTCTGTTGCCGACTTTCACGACATACATGCCCTTCGCACCGGAGTAAACCTTCTGCAACATGCCGATGCCCTTGGTGGTACGCACGACAGAACCGAGGCTGTTGAACACGGTGATGCTCATGCCCTGAGCGTTCTGGACGGTGATGTAACCATTGTTGTCGACATAAGCTACGACATGGCTTGCGTCGATTGTATGCATCGGGAGTGCTTCTGTTGCGCTGGACAAGCCCGGTTCAATGCTAGAAGAAGAACGATGATGACTTCTGCTGGAGCTAGAAGCTTCTGTAGCGCTAGAAGTGGGGTTTGCACTTGAAGTCGGTTCCGTAGCACTAGAAGATGTCGGGGTGGGGCCGCCGCCTTCGCCAGAGATGACGATGTCGCCTGCGTTCGGGACCGCGTCAAAGTAAACATAGCCGCCGTCGATCTTGGATTCGAGCTTGGCGTCGCCCTGCTTCACTTCGGCCTTGGAACCGTCATACTTCACACGGAGTGAAAGCGGATAGTCGTACTTGGAAATGTTGTCGGCGATGTTATGGGTGAGCTTGACGGTGATGTTTCCACCGCTAGAGGAAACTTCGGCCTTCGATGCCTTGCGTTCCTTGAGATACATGGCGACATGGCCCATCGGGGCAACCCAGATGTCCTTGTCGTTTTGCTGGGCCCACTTGAGGGCACCATCGATGGCGTTGATATCCGTCGGCGAGTAGTTGGCGTTGCCGTTTTGCTTGCCCTGGAAACCATGGGTGAGGAATGCGGCCCAGCCGTTGCTCTGGATGACTTTCTGCATTCTGCCGGTAAAGTCGTTCGTGCTCTTGAGCTGGCCTTCGGCACCGGTCATGGTGGCAGGGACTTGGGCCCAGTTGGAGGGACCGTCCTTGCCCATTTCATCGCCCATGCCTTTCCAACTACCGTTGCAGATGCGGCCCACGATGTAGTTCTGCTTGACCGCGCTTTCGTTAGGCACGTTGCAGTTCGGGTAGGCGACCGTGATGATGCCGTATTTCTGCTTGATTTTGCCTTCGATGGCCTTTTTCGAAGAAGCTTCTTCGCCACTCATGTTTTGGCCATGGGTGTTGCTGTGGCTTGCGATTTCATGCCCTTCGTCGGCCAGACCCTGGAATCCGCTCCAGTTGGGGTTCCAGTTCACCACCAGATTGAAGGTAGCCTTGTAGCCATACTTCTTGAACATCGGACCAGCGTCGGTCACGTGGCTCGGAGCGCCATCGTCAAACGTGAAAGACGCTGCACCCTTGCGGAAGCCTGCCCAAGTGCCGATTTCGGCAGTCTGAGCCCAAACCATGGTGCTGCCAAGAGCGAGCGCGATTGAAAGATATTTGTAGTTCATTGTCCACACCTTATTAAAAATATTTATTGTGCATATTATGCCTAGATAATTTAACTCCATATAATAAGATTATAACTATGTAACTTTTATTTTTGTTGTAGAATGTTGTAACTTGAATAAAACATGCCCTGCATTGTCTTTCCCACTTGCACAGTCATTCCCCACTTGATGGGGCGGACAGCACTTGGAGCTCTGCTCCTTAGTGCGCATGGCCACCTTTAGGTGGAAATCTCCATTTTGTAAGATTTATTTATCATAAAATTTTGGTCCGTTTCCCTGAAAAAAGTGTGTTAAATAAGCGGGAATCCCTTTCTATAGCAATTCCTTTTTGTCATACCCGACTTGATCGGGCGGACAGCACTTGGCAAGTGGACGCCGTTGGCGTCCGCAATTACGGCTCAAATAAATACAAAACCGTCTTTTATACAGGCGTAACCAATGATTTGTATAGAAGAACTTTTGAACATAAGATGAAATTAAGTGATGGCTTTTCTGAAAAGTATAATGCTGTTCGGAGAAATAGGTGATGCATGCTTGGAGGCTGGCATGACAACATAGGCTATCTTTCGTCTCTCGTCTGTAGTCACGAAGTGGCGTTCTTTCGTCTAATATTCTACATTTCTCCCCATGGATTTGCTGTCGATTCTCTCTTCCGTCCTTGACGAAGTTTACGAAAAAAACGAATATCCCGCACTTGTGGCGCTCCAAAGCGAATGGAGCGAAACGCGCCCGTTCGAAGGGCTCCGCGTGCTTGTGGCGACCCCGATTTACCGCAATACCATGACGCAGTACCGCGCCCTCGTGGCTGGCGGGGCGGAACTTCTTGTGGGGCTTTCGGGAATGAACGACCCCGATGTTGTCGATTTCATGGGGGAGTGGGGCGTGCCCGTCGTGACGCCTGCGGAACTGCTCGAAGCAGAATCTCGTGGCGAATTTGTGGATTTGGTGCTCGATTGTGCGGGGCCTTTTGCGGGGCTCCACCCGAAAATTGGCTTTGTGGAACTCACGCGTTCGGGTGTACAGTACTATAAAGACGCGAAAAAGCCGGTTTTTGTCGCCGATAGCGGCATCGTGAAGCGGATAGAGACCTCCTTGGGCACGGGGGATGGCTACTTTAGGGCGCTTGAAAAGTTGGGCTTTGGTGGCAATTTTGAAGGCAAGAAACTCTTGGTTTTCGGAAGTGGCAAGGTCGGTTCGGGAATTGCGCTCCAGGGCGTGCGTCGCGGTTGCTGTGTTACTGTAGTGACGGATTTGAAACGCGCGCAATCTGAACAGTCCGCGCAGTCCGAAAATGCAAAAAATGCGGCGAATCCTGAAAAATCCGCAAATTCCATGCCGGCGGGCGATTTTTCGGCGGTGCTTTTGCAAAACGGCGTAGAAGTTGTCGATTGCCACGATTATGCGGCAGTCGCTTCGCTGATTGAAAAGTCGGATTTCGTGGTGACGGCGACGGGTGTAAAAAATGCCCTTGCTGCTCCCGAACTTAAAAAATCGCTCCTTTCGACAAAGGCTGTCCTTGCGAACATGGGTGTCGAAGATGAATACGGCGAGGCCGTCCCGGCGGAACGCGTGCTCAATGAAAAGGGACCCCTGAACTTTATTCTTGAAGAACCAACACACCTCAAGTACATCGACACGTCGCTAGCATTGCATGCCGCGCTTGCCGAACTCCTCGTGCAAGAGGCAAAATCTACGATTCTTGCGGAACGCGCGGCTTTCGAAAGCGAGGGCGTCGCGACTCCGGTTGGAACGGTCGGCCTTCGCTACCCGCCGCAGGAACTCGAACAGCGCTTGCTCACCATCGCCATCCAAAATGGCGTCATCGGCCCTGAAATCTGCGACATGCTCGGCGGGTTCCCCACCGAAATGGACTAGGTGCGACAATGTCTCCCGAGAACATGAAAAAGGTCGTCGATCTCTGTAACCAGATTTCGAACATCACCTACGAGAACTTGACGAAAATCATCCGTCTTGAACAGACGGGGAGCGCCACCGGCGCACGCAAACTTGACGACAGTGACCAGAACGATATCGATTCCTGGATGGGCGGCGGCACGTGTTTCAGCATGACGTGGCACCTCTACCAAGCGCTTACCGACATGGGCTTCAAGCCGCGTCTAGTCATGGGGCACAAGCGCAAGGAACGCAACATCCACTGCGCGCTGATTCTTCCCGACCCTGACGAATCGCCCCTCTCGTCTTTGACGCCTTCGGCGTCAGACAGTAAGGCACGGTCATGCCAACAAGTGAACTTGTTGTCGCGACACTCACCTCTTTCGTCTCTCGTCTCTCGTCTCTCGTCTAACTCTTACCTCCTCGATCCCGGTTACTTGATTTTCGACCCGCTCCCGATGCCACTCCCGCAGCCGTTCGGCACCGGCGAAGCGTTTTTCCCGCTTTCCCCGAACTGCGTGCGTCTCGTGCGCCCGACGCTCGAATCCATGGAACTTTGGACCGGCGGCGCTGGCGCCCCCATGAAACTCCGCTTCGAGTACCCCGTCGAAGGCGTCTCCGTCGAAGAATTCAAGCTCCACTGGAACGAAAGTTTCTACCGCGAAATGATGACGTACCCCGTGCTGAACCGTCTCGACCGCGAAAAGGGCGTCCAGTATTACTACCAGAAGGGGAACCTCGTTGTCCGCAGCAGCACGGGCTCCCAAATGACCCGCATCGACCCTGCCGACCGCGTGCAGACTCTCAGCGACATCTTCAAACTTTCGCCGTCTATCATCGAGCAGGCCCTCCAGATTTTGGAGAAAAAGCACTGATAAAAACCAAATTTCCAAAAAATGCCGTTTTTTACGTCAAAAGTCTTCAAAAAGAGGCCGTTTTGACGTAAAATTTCAACGTTGTCTGTAAATTTCGGGGCGGAAAACTGTTTTTTGCGTCAGGTTTTGCTTTGCTTGGCTCGAAATAGTCGTGTTTGTTGCCGAAAAATGTCAAAATGGGTGCGCGAAAAAGCGTTTTTTGACAAAAATTCGTTAGCTTGTGCTAAAAATTACGTCAAAAAGCCGTTTTTTGCTCCTTTTTTGACGTAAAAAATCCCGAAAAATCGAAATTTGCTTTCGAAATGGCGATTTTTGCGTTTCGAAAACGGTTTTTGTTTGCATCATCACATTTCTTGATAAACATATTGGAACGTAAATACTAATTTTCTATCTTTGCGCCCGAAAAACGAGGCTTTTGCGATGCTTTACGCATATTTTGTGCACTCTGCGTTACGCTGACTGCATCTTGCGGGCCTCAAACAGGTGTTTAATGGAAGAAGAAGTTTTAAAGAACAAAAAGCTCAATGCGATGGGTACGGCCAGCATCCCGAAAATTATCATGCAGTTTTCGGTGCCAGCCATCATCAGCATGCTCGTCGAGGCGCTCTACAACATTGTGGACCGCTATTTCGTGGGGCAGGGCGTCGGTAGCCTCGGCATCGGTGGCATTACCATCTGCTTCCCGATTTCGCTTTTTATCATGGCGATGTCCATGATGGTGGGCGTGGGCGGCAACACGCTTTTTGCTATCCGCCTCGGCGAACGCAAGTACCAGCAGGCGGCCATCATTCTCAACAATTCCTTTGTCCTGCTTGTTATCATGGCGGTGAGTTCGTTTGTGCTCGGCCAGATTTTCATGGTGCCGCTCCTCAAACTCTTTGGCGCGAGCGACCAGCTTTTGCCCGTGGCTTCAAGCTACATGCGCATTATCCTGTGCGGTGCCGTTTTCCAGACGATTGTCCCCGGCATGAACCACTTTATTCGTAGCATGGGCCACCCGAAAACGGCGATGACCCGCGTGATGATTGGCGCCGGCAGCAACGTGATTCTCGACTGGCTGTTCATCATGAAACTCAAGTGGGGCATCGAAGGCGCTGCCTGGGCGACCGTCTTGAGCCAGCTTATCGGTGGCCTTGCCGTGATGCAGTTCTTCGTGAAAAAGTCAACCCCGATCAAGGTCAACCGCCGTTTCATGAAGCTCCGCCTCCCGTACGTGCGCAAGATTCTCATTCTCGGGCTCCCGCCTAGCATCATGCAGATTAGCAACAGCCTCTTGAACGCCATCATGGCCCGCAGCCTCACGACTTATGGCACGCAGGACTTGCCGGTGGTGAACAACATGGGCGGCGGCGACCAGGCGATTTCGGCGTTCGGAATTCTCATGAGCATCGTCTCCATCATCATCTTGCCGCTGATGGGATTTATACACGGTTCGCAGCCGATTATCGGGTACAATTACGGGGCCAGGAGCAACAACCGCGTCCGCGATGCGCTCAAGTTCACGATGCTTTATGCGACCGCGTTTATCGTTATCGCGTGGGTGCTCCTCATGACGCAGACCTTGACGTTTGTGGCGCCTTTTGTGCCGAACGACGAAAACATGCAACAGCTCACGTGCAAGGCGCTCCGCACGTTCGTTTGCTTGTTGCCGTTCGTGCCGCTGGGAATGGTGTCCGGGAACTTTTTCCAGGGGACGGGCAAGGCTTGGCGTTCGATGTTCCTGAACGCTTGCCGTCAGATTATTTTGCTTATCCCGTTCCTGCTGATTATGCCGCGATTCTTCGGACTCCGCGGTGTGTTCATGGCACAGCCCATTGCCGACATCGGAACGGCTTTCATCGCCGTCTTCATGCTTCGCCTGGAACTTAAGAAAATCCCGCGAGAATAGAGCTTTGGGCTATGAGCACGCTTCGCTTTGGGCTATGACGTCACTGCCTACAGTCTACTAAGCTCTAAGCTCTGCCAACTAAAACATTACTGGATTCTTCACGGCTACGCCGTTCAGAATGACGCTTTCACAATATTCAATAATCTCTCTCGTCTGTAGCCCAGAGGGCGTTCTCTCGTCTGTAGGGCTTCGCCCGTTCTCTCGTCTAAGCCCTACTTCCTACTGCCCACAGCCCACCAACCACTAATTTTCGCTCACTACCCGGTTTTTCCCGGTTCCTTTGGCGGTGTAGAGGCGCTTGTCGCTTTCGGCGATGAGTTCGCTGATCTGTGCGATGTCGGTGCCTTGGCGGGATGATAACCCTAGTGAAATCGTCACGGGAACGACGGCGTCCATCCACGAGAATATGTGGCGTTCGATCGTTGAGCGCAACTTTTCGGCACGTTTTTTGGCGTCTTCGAACGTAATTCCGCTCATGAGAATCAAAAATTCTTCTCCGCCGTAGCGTGCGAGCAAGTCAGAATCGCGCATTTCATCGTTCAGCAGGCGTGCCACTTCCCTCAAAATGAGGTCCCCGCACTGGTGCCCCCAGGTGTCGTTCACGTGTTTGAAGTCATCGACGTCCACCATCACGATATTGACGGACGTGTTGTTGCGGCGGGCAAAGACGAGTTCGCCGGCGGAACGGTCCATGAATGCTTGTCGGTTGAGCAAACCTGTTAGCGGATCTTTTGTCGCCGCTTCGTAAAGTTCGCGGCTGAATGCTTCTTCGCTTGGATCCTTGTAGGCGACCTTCAGGACCATCTTGCCGATCTGGAGCCTGTTGTCGGAATTGAGGATTTGCCTATGGACGTAGTTTCCATCGACAAAAGTCCCGTTGGTGCTGCCGAGGTCTTCTACCGTCACGCTGCCCCCGTCGAACGAGAGCGCACAATGCCTGCGGCTGATCAGTTCGTCTTCGAAACGGATGTCGGCGTCTTGCCCACGACCTAAAACTACGGTTCCTCTTTCGAGCGGAATCTGCGCAAATTGACTCTGCGGATACAACACTATCAAATGCGGGTGGACTACCATCTGCTCGAAGCGGATGGCGTTGTCGTTACTCATGATGGTTTCGTCTTCCATAAAAATCCCTCGTGCTAGCGCATTCCCGTGATAAAATATAAGTTCTACTGATTGAATTTCGGGTTTGGAGTTTTTTGTTGTTTGAATTTTAGTGGTTTGGACGGTGGACTCGTTTTGACTCCGAATTCTGAATTCGAAAATCTCTTCCTCTCTTTTCCATATATAATACGGCTATGATACGTTATGTTTTGTAATTAAATTTTTACGTTATGCGGAGCTTTTTTTGGTTCGTGTTTTTGTTGTTGAAAAAGTGTTTATAAGTCCGTGGATTTCCTTATATAAATTTTTTTTCACATTCGTTTGAAAGAAAAAATTCCTTTTTGATGATAAAAAAAGTAGATTTCGCTATGGTGTGGCTTATCAAGAAGGCCGGTCTTTTTGTTATGCCTCAGTGGATTAAGAACCTAAATGGATGAAAATTATGAAAAAACGTTATGACGCTTTGCAAAACTTTGCATTGATGTTGGTTCTGCTCCTCCTTGGAGCGCAGGGGGCGTGGGCTGATTTGAAAAAATCGCAAACGGGTAATGATGTATGTTCGCCCGTAGTTCATTTTAAGTTTCCCAGTGGCTGGAATTCAGCCTACATAATGATTGGTGGCAATGCAGTACCATTTTCCAAGCCTGGTCTGACTAGTGATGGTTGGTCTACGGTCGATCTTGGTAGCTCTACCATAAAGGCCAACGATGACATGTATTTCTTCATCAATGGTACTAATGCGAATGACTGTAACGCTGGCTTGTGCATTACCCGAAATGGTTTCGGCGTAAATTCGCAGAACGCTCGTGTTGAGGGCTTTACCTGTAAAGACGTCAAGACTGATGGTGGCGAACTTTGGATCCAGGCGCACCCGGATCCCAAGAAAGAGGGCCAGATTTATGTGACCCAGGCCAAGCCGAATGTCAAGGATTTTTACGTATTCTTGCCGGATAACAAGACCTGGAAGAGTGCCACTCCGATGCTCAGCGAAGATGGCAGGGACCATGAAATGTACGTGGATAACGATCATTGCGGCTGGTATTTCAGACGCTATATCGATGAAAAACTTCCGTCAAGTGTGACTATTCATAGAGATGATGATACCGAGGGGAAAGAATCTATCGGCATGGGCGGTGAAAAAGCTTTGGTGGAAGAAAGTCCCGTTGAAGCCATTGCGCTTCAAAGCTTGTTCGAACTGTTTGAACAGGATCCGGACTATCATGACGCCGTGTATTTTGTAGCGGACCAGGCTAAAGCGGATGAACTCACGAGCGATGCCGCTTATGGTTGGTATGCCAAGCAGCCGAACATCGAAGGAAACTGCGAGTACAACCTTGCTGCTGTGATTTATGATACCGATGCTGATTTGCATCCGTTGTTCTCTTGCTGGTCTGATGGCGCTAGCGCAACCAACGACGGTTGCCAGACGGACAAGAGCGCCCTCTCTGCAATTTATAAGTGCATCGGTGTTACGACGGGTATTGTGGAATCTACATTGGATGCGAAAACCAAAAAGCCGAAGCTTACCACGGCCGGTAAACAGTGCTTTGTTAACGATACCTACTTCAACCAGTTGTTCAACTACACTAAGGGTGTGAACGAAATGTCCTGCTATGACATGACGTTCACGCGTTCTAAAGACGGCAAGTGGGAATTTGACTCCGACTATTTCACAAGTCCTGGACTTACGAACAAGGTTCAAGGTGGTTTCTATCCGGTAGAAGATACTGATGACGCTAAGATTATTGCAACCTTGTTGCCGGACGGCTCTACCCAGACCCCGGCTCCTAAGGCTCGTACCAAACGTTTTGCTCAAGGCCCGGTTTTCTATGGACCGCTTCTCCGTGAAAACGACCCGACTGAACAGATTCCGAAGATTGACGTGTATTGTAACGGCCCAGGTTGGACTCGTGGCCATGACTGCGAAGGTCTCTTTGCTGATGGCGATGCTACAACGGAAGCTATTTCTACCGGTTTGCGTTTAGGTACGAATGCCTGCGTGTTTGGCTGGTCTTGCAATGACAGGGGTAGTGCTCCGGATGATTGGCCGTTCTATGCGGATGGTAGCGAAACTTCGGGAACGGCGACTGGACGCTGGGAATCTCAAGAAGGCGGCAGGGGCAATGGCGGTCGTAACCAGCACTTCTGCTTCGAATCCCATGCAAACTTCCGTTTCAAGAAGGGCCTCAAGTTCAACTTCCGTGGTGACGATGACATTTGGGTCTATATCGATAACAAGCTTGCTGTGGACCTTGGTGGTACTCACCTTGCTGCTCCGGGCTATGTGGACTTGGATAAGTTTATGCCGAATGCCGAAGTCGGTAATACCTATGATATCGACATCTACTTCTGCGACCGTCGTACGACGATGAGTAACGTCCGTATCAAGACGAACATGTTCATTGAACAGACGACCGGTATCGAATATATTGGTAAACAAGATAAGGAAGCTTATAAGATAGACGGTACCAACGTCTATAAGCTCTGCTACAAGGAATCCGGTGGTGGTTCTTGCGCTGCCGCATTAGGTGGCGAAGCCAATAAGAATTGCTGCGGTAGTGAAATTGTATCCGTATGTAAGAAGTCTGTCTCTTACATGTTGACACAGGATAAGACGGGTCAGGATCCGTCTAAGACGAAGTATAGTGAACAGGAATTTGCCGCGAACCCGAAGCCGTTTAACGGCGCTATCGATGTTTCTGATCCGACAAAACCGATTATCCATGAAGATGACTTGGCAGATGCTCTTCCGAGCGGCAAGTACTATCTCATTATCAAGATTGGCAATGAAACGTCGAATATTGAAATCAGCATCAAGGGTGCTGTCGGGCTTGCCGACCGCGAAGCCATTACTGTTGATGAAACCACTGGAACGAAGAGCCTTCCGACGACTTATGTTTCCCAGAAGATGGCTTCTAAATTGGATCCTAGCGGTACTGAATCTGACGACAAACAACTGGTTCCGCTCTATATCGGTGAAATTCTGGATCCGTGCTCTGATCCGAAGAACTGCCACGAACCTATCGAATTGCATAAAGCGGCCGGAGAAGTCTATTCTTTGGAATCCAGTAATAAAGACCTCGTCTTCTTCGAAAAGAAGGATGGCAAGTTTGTCAAGTTTAATCCGGGTACTAAGCGCAGAATCAACGAAACCGGTATCGATACCGTCTATGTGACTCTCCAGATGGGTGACCTCGTCACTACAGAAGAAACTGTCACTGTGAACGTGGCGGGGACTTCGCGCAAGGCCAAGATTATCTTCTATGCCCCGAAGTTGATTTTCGTGAAAAACGATACATCGTTCACGCAAGTCACCGGAGACCCCCTTACCTACATTAGAGACAAGGGATCGTCATATGACTTCTATGTCGTTGCTCTCATGGGCGATAACTCTCCGTGTACGGAATGCAACTTCGAGCTTGCCTTGGGCTCCCTGAATTCTCCGGGCCTGAAGATAATCGGTAATCCTGAAATCGTGAATGGTCGTGCAAAAGTTACCATTACGTCTTCTTTGGAATACTTGAAGGGTGGCGATCTCGGTGAAGCCAAGCTCCAGGTCATTGGCCCGAACGAAGACCTTACCATGGCTACGTATACTCCGTTGCAGTTCCGTGAACCGCCTGTCCCGTATCCGCTGTTTGCCGATATCTTTGATATCTATGGTGAAAAGCCGGCAACCACGATGAATATTCTTTCGGAATACTTCAGCATGGATCAGGAATATCTCGACGGTATCGGTGACTCGCTTGTCATTTACTACAACCGTAAGTTCCATGTGGACTCTCTCCCGGATAAGATTGTAGTCATGTGGGAAGATGACAAGGATTCCATTACCTTCGAAAAGGACGCTATTAAGAAGGGTTCCACTTGCGGTGCTGCTGCTGGCGTGGGCGAAAAGGAATGCAAGCCTTATATCTCCATTAGTGGAAGGGATGTGAAACTTTCCAAGAAAGTGAAGACTTCCGGTATCGGTGCTCTCAAGTCCTGGGCTACGTATTGTCCCAAGCATAAAGAAGACGGATCTTGCGCAGTGCAGGCTGCTACGGCTGAATATTCGAGCAGCATTTACGACCGTATTGCTCCGATTATCCTTTCGGCAAGAGCTGTTACCGATTCTTCTGGAAAGGAAGGAAGATCTCGCTTGAAGGTTATTTTCTCGGAACCGGTTGCCAAGTCTACAAAGGGCGAATCTGAAGGCGATAACCTCTTCAACTACCAAATCAACTCGGGTAAGTCTCCTCAGTTTGCCGATTATATCCCGCTTTCCGGTATTTCTCTTGGCAATGTCCTGGGTGACACGGTAACCTTGCTTTACAGCCAGAAGGCCTTGTTCCCGCAGTCGGGTGACTACATCCACATTAGAAGTGTCGATGGCATCGGTCTCATTACGGACCAGTCTGATTATTTGAATGCTCAGGGTGCTGATACGCTTCGTGTTGATGCTGCTGCCGGTTGGAACATTGCTACGGGTTACAAGCAGACTGACCGTCTCCCGTCTCCGTGGGTCTTGATTTCCGGTGACGTGACGGCCTATGCCGAAAGAATCCTTAGTGAAGCTGTTGGTGGTATTCCGCCTACAATGTCTCAGTCCGATATTGAAAAGCTCCCGGCTACCGAAGTTATTGCCTTTGACGCTAGCATGGATCAAGGTGACTTCCATAATGCCATCTTCAACAAGAGTTCCAATCTTGATTCCGCCTTTGCAAAATACGGCTATGTTCCGCATGGTTGGTATGTCAAGACCGACATGGGCGCCTTGATTGAATCTAAGGAAGAATATGCCGGTCTCGACAAGAGCAAGGTGTTCTTCGATTACGAACTTCAGTTCTTTACGAACCTCGGTTCTCATGTCTTGACACAGAAGGGTCGTATCAATTGCACGGACTCTTACTTCAACGGAGACTGCGTGCAGAACCGTAAGAACTTCTTCATCGTGTGGAACATGAAGTCTGATAAGAACCGCCTCGTGGGTTCGGGCGCTTACATTGCCAAGTTAAAGTCCTTCGTCCAGCTTGACAAGTATGGAAAGAAGAACAAGAACGACAAGACTGAAATGTGGGGTGTCCGCCATAATGCGAAAGTTGTGGGCAGCGGTATCCTTAAAGCAAATAAATAGATTTTAGCATGTCTTATAAAGCCTCCCCAATCGGGGAGGCTTTTTTGTTTCTATATTTCATCACATGCGAAAGATTTTAATTGCCGCTTCTTTATGCGCTTTGGCTTGGGCCGGGGCGCCAACCGATTTGGATTCCTTATTCCGCGGAAATGAGTATAAGCCTGCGCTCAGTGCTTCGCTCCGCGATACGACTAGCAATTCTGCGGTCCCAGCTAAAGTTTCGGGCAAGAACGACAAGTCCGATGGATTCTATATGCTCCAGTTCGAAGCCGTGGGTGATTTTGACGCGGCTCAGAGGCGCAAAGCGCAGCTTTCTGCAAGCACCGGCTACACAATCCAGGTCGTTTTCGATACGCCGTTCTACAAGCTCCGTGCTGGTGGGTGGAACAAACGTAAAATTGCGGAAGACAAAGCTCGCGAGCTTTCTGCCTACAACATCAATGCGTTTGTCGTCAAGATTCGTTAAACAACGGATGCGGTCCCCTTTTGCGGACCATGACTGCTAAGACAAGGTCTATTTGCGTCTTGCCAATGTTCAACCGTGTTTGCATAAGTGCGAACACGTCTTTCTGTGCGTCTAATTCCTAATTCTCAGGATTCTTCGTCGTTTTACTTTGGGTTATGAAGTTCTACCAACTAAACCCATACCTTCACTGGATCCTTCGTTACACTCAGGATGACGTTTCTCTCGTCTGTAGGCTCGCAGAGCCGTTCTCTCGTCTCTCGTCTAACATCACTGGATCCTTCGGGGCGAGCCCCTCAGGATGACGTCCCTAAGCTTTACCAACTATCATCTTATAACACGCCTAGCGCTTGTTTGAGTCCGTGTTCGTCGAGCTTCAGCAGTGCGCGTTCTTCGGGCGAAACGTAGGCTATCTTGCGTTCGCTATCGGGTCTCTTGGATCGGTCTCGCGCTACGACAGATTTGTTCGTGAGCGAGTAGAAGAACGGACCGGTCTTGATGAATAGCTTCTGGTGTAGCGCTTGCTTGAGCGTCTCGTTCAGCACGGCGCTTATCTTGGGGCCTGCACGGTCTATGTGGTGCAGTTCCAGAATTCTCTGTTGCAAAAGTTCACTATGAATGGGCGATTCCTTATCGACGTAAAACTTCAGCTGCTGGATGAGCTGTTCCGTCGAAAGATCCAGGATGGGCAAATCGTCCGGAGTTCCTTCGATGGGAGGGTGCTCCACGATATATGGTTCGACTTGTGAAACTTTGTTTTGTGACGATTCATCATCGCTGTTGGGCTCGTTCTCTTGCGGTGGCGGAGCGACGCTTTGTTCGATGGCTATCGTCGTGAGAAGGTTTTCTTTTTCGTCTGCGTTGGCGATGTTCCAAAGCGGGAACCACATGTTCAGAATTTTCCAGCCTAGTCTTGAAAGCGCGTTTGGCCGGATGTATTCGCGGTCTTCGATGGATTCCTTATAAATTCCACAGCCACAGTCACTTTCGACAACGGCCAGGAACCGTTTGTGGTTGTTCGCATCTACGACGACAGGACCGATAGGAATCCCGCCTTGAGCAAGGCATGCCTTGAAGGGGATGGATTCGTTCTTGAAAACTTCCTTGATTTGTTCGTTCAGAATGGAATCTACGAGCGTATCGTCTGTTTTGGCGACTGCTTTTGACTTGAGATGGTTGACCCATTCAAGGAATAATCCCGGTTTGGAATTTGCGAGTTTGTCTGAATCTTCGTCCGACAAGAACATGTAAAGTTTTTGCTTGGCGAGCGTTGTACAAATCGAAAGTTTGCGGTTCCCGGCTGAGGATGTTGCGTTGTCGATGTCTGGATAAACGAAGATGACGTCGCGGTATAAGTCGACGGCGCGTTCGACAGTCTTGATATAGAACCTGCTTTGAAGGCTGCCTTGCGTAAAGAACTTTGACTGTGCCGGATTCTTTTCCAGAAGTGCGTTTATTTTGTCTTCGATTTCGATGCTGTGCGCTTGACTGAATGTGACGATGCCCAGGGTTTGGCCTGGATTTTTGGCGGCATGTTGCAGTGCCAACTCGGCAATGGATTGCGCCTTGTCGCGGACAATTTTGATAGTCTGCAACTTGCTAGTGATGAGCGTTGCGCTCGGGAACTGGGCTATTTCGTTGTTGTAAATGTTCTTGTTTGCAAAACTGAATAGAGCGGGGTCGATGTATTGCGTCGTATAGCCGATAACCCTTGTTGAAATTCCCTTGCGGAGAGACGCTGCGAGTACACTGTCCTTGAAGAATATGGACTGTGAAGAAACTTCTGTATTGCATGCGTCCATCGGGAGCGTTTCAAGTGGCGGAGAACAGGGATCGCCGAACAGGATTGTCTTTTTAGCGTTGTAAATTCCTGGCATGGCTTCTGCAAGAGTAGTGCAGTCGGCGTCCAGGAATAGCACTACGTCAAAAGCGTCCTGTTCCAGCTCGTAGCTTTTGGACAATGTAACGCATTGGAGCACGTTCGGGTGCTTTTCGACAAATTCGTGGGCAGCACGGAAATTTGCGTTGGAAAACTGGTCAATCAGTGTTCTGTATTGCTTGATGTGCTGCCTTCTGTTCTTTGAAGATGTGCTGAACAGTTCCGGGCAATCTGTTGTCGTTTGCTGCATCTGGCTGTTTGTCCAGGCTCGTGCAAATGACGTTGCGATATCCTTGTTTGCATTCCTGGAATCCTTGATGAACTGTGCCAAGTTTTCGCAGGGGGAATCGCTGATGTTGCCCATGTGTTCGCGGAGCTGCAGGTAAATATCCTGCTCGTTCCAGTATTTGGACCATGATTCGACTTTTTCAACCCATGAATTAACGTTCTGCGTGTCGAGCGATTCGTCCAAATTCAACGATTTGCTGATGTTATGGACACTTTTTTGCAGATACTCGATGTTTGTCTGAATCGTGTCGAGGTCATTTACATGCGGAATGAAAAGGTGCCATTGTTCAAGAATGTGCACGAGATGGTCGAACTGCTCACTGTTCTTGTTCCGTGCGCGGAACGAGTAGTAGTGGTGAATTTTGCTGGCGAGTTCTTTCCAGTCGGTTTTCTCGAATTTCCAGTCTTTGCCGAATAAACGCATGGCGAGAACGGACGAATCCTTGTATTTGCGCTTGTGTTCCTGGATTTCGATAAGTTCGTCAATTTGTTCCAACAACATCTCGTCGGTGGTGATACTCTTTGGATTCTTGAAAACGCTGAGCAAGATGCGTTTCGGTCTGCGGTAATGGTCGGAGAGCGCCTTGAGAGTAGAATTCAGGCTGTCGACAAATTCATTGCGTTCGGCGAGGATGCTTTCGTCTATCGCTTCGTCTGTAAAAACATCGGATCCCTTGCGCCGGTAAGCGGACCAGCGGGCTCCTGAGTTGGGCAAGTCGACGATGTCGTCCTGATAGGCGATCCACCCGTTAGAATGGAGGTTCCAGTCTTCGAATCCGGGCAAGTTCTTGTCGAAATGCTTCTTGAAAGTGTTGATAAGTTCAACGATGTCGCAAAGCTTGAATCCGTCAGGATAAAGTTTCGATTTCTTTGTGCTTTCGATGAACGGTTTGACCTTTTCAATCAACGCCTTGGCATGTTCCAGGTCTTCGCCAATCATGTTCTTGCGGTCTTGCGAAATGGCCGGCAACTGGATTCCTTGGAAGGCGTTGTAAATATCGACTCCATTTTCATTGAGGAACAGATGCGAGATTTGTTTGAGGCTCGCAAACATGTACTTGAACTTGGAATAACGAACTTGTTCGATGTTCTTGAATATGTCGTTTGAAAATTTTGTTTTGACGGGTTTGAGTTTTGCAATTTCGTCAAGCAGTTCCGTGAGCTTCACTCCGCTTGGCTTGAGCGGAAAGTTGACCGTGGCGTAATAAGAGACCATTTTCGCCCGGTTCTCGCTTAGGGATTTTTTGAGAACCTCGCGGTCTGGCCCCTGGAACGAACGGAACGGAGGATTCCAGGCGTTCTCGAAATTCAATTTGGATATGGCCCTGCGAGTAACAACGCAGACGCGCTTCTTTTGTTGTATGAGTTCTGCCGCAATGTTGACGGCGAGCTTGGCTTTGTCCGAACCTGGACACGTTTGTATGGTGTAAGCGGTCGTCTGCTCGTTCAACGCATCGATGGCAGCTTTGTTTGTCTGCGAATCTGTCGTGTAGGGGAAATAGTGGTCTGCCGGGTTATAGACATGGTCGTAGGGAGTTTCTTCAAAGAGCGATTGCTGTGGCAGAAATCCTTCGTTTCCAATGGTTGCGTTGAAGAACGCGTTGTTGGTCGCTTTGGTTGTTGTCCAAACTTCGTTGGAAAGGTTCTTTTTGAGAAGAAGCTTGTTGGTGCTGTAGAACGTGATGCAGTAGCCGTTTCGCGTAAACTTCCATTCGGTATGTGGCGCAATCTTTTTTTCAAAGGCGTCGAAGAATTTTTTTATACCGAAAGTACCGTTTTTGAAAAAGTCTGCCGCTACAGGAAATTTGATGTTTTGGTCAAGCGTCGAAAGGGCTATGTTCTCGATAGGGGCGTGCGTAGAAATCGTGACCGTGTCGTGATTGGGGTCGTAGTGGAGCGGGATGAGCAATGCTGGCGCAAGTGATTTTTCGCCCCATTTGATAAATCCCGTTACCATGTACAAATCCATGTTGCAAAAATCCTCGGCTTTGGCCTTAAGGACTTTGTGGAATTTGTTCAGGTCGTCTTTTTGCTTTTCTTCGTCGTATTTCGCTGAAACTGGAAAAAATGATGCAAGTGCGCGGGGAGAGCCGTCCTGTTGCCAAGTCTCGAAAAACAGGTCTCCGTTACTTAAGAGTAGAGGGGACTGGAATTTGTTTTTTTGCGAGAAACAAAGCAGACGGTCCTTGCTATCAAAAGCCGTTGCTTCTTCACGAATTTTTTCAATTGTAGCGAACAGTGACGTTGAGCCCATGTTTCGGAATATAAATTTTTTTTCCCCCTGTTGTTTATGGGAGGTGGTTTAAAGTGATGGATATCGCATTGTCTAGCGTGAGGGGAGCGGCGCTTTCGGTGAGGTGCGCCTTGTGGCAGACGCGACCGAAAAGGGTTTCGGGGGAGACGCCTTCGTCCTTGTCTTGTCTTAGGCTGTGGGCGAGTTCGCGCTTGGAAAGTTTTTTGTTGTTTTCGTCAACGATGAGCGGGTGGTGCAGGTAGATTGGACGTTTATCGTGGCCGAGCGCTTCCATCAACGCAATTTGGCGGGCCGTGGAGTTTCGGATGTCCTCGCCACGAACGATGTGCGTGACGTGCTCGTCGATATCATCGACGCAGACGGCGAATTGATAGGTCCATTGACCTTCGCGGTCGCGGATGGGAAAGTCTCCGCACTGGAGTTTCGGGTTTTCGTGAAAGTCGCCAAGCCGTAGGTCATGCCAGTCTATGAATTTATCTGGAACGATGAAGCGCAAGTTGTGCGGTGCGCTTTCATCGCTCGTCTTTGGACAATCGCTTCGCTCTTGTCCCAACCATTCGGCTCGGCCATGCCCAACTGCGTTGGTCGCGTCGCTCGCCTTGTATGGTTGTCGTCTATAATAGCATTTGCCTTGATAAATTATTTCCCCGGTGTCGCTTTGCGGGTTCTCGGCGAGGAGCTGCTTTCGGCTGCAGTAGCACGGGTAAACTAGCGATTTGGCGAGAAGTTTTTGGAGTGCAGCTTCGTAAATGGCGTTACGCGCACTTTGGATGCTTTCGGAATCGTAATGGAATCCAAGCCATGCGAGATCTTCACGGATGCCCTTGATGTAGGCGGGACGCGCTCTGCTCTGGTCATGGTCTTCGATTCTGAGATGAACTTTCAATCCCCATTTTTTTGCGGCGGCCCATACGTAGAGCGCCGAAAGCAGGTGGCCTTCGTGGAGGAATCCCGTGGGACTTGGTGCAAAACGAACTATTTCGGACATGGTGATGTAAGATATATCACAAATGTAAATTTTTTAAAATGTTAATAACATTACGATATTCCACAAATATGATATTAGAATGTATATTTCTTGCAATGTTGGGTTGTTTCATAAAATACGGAGTTATTATGGGTGGAATGAAATCTCTTTTGAGTGCATTTGCTGCTCTTTTCCTGGTTTGTGCCATCAATTCCTATGCCGAGGATATTATGGCGACGGCTTCTAACGGGGCTATGGTCATTTTGCACGATAACGGCCGTTGGGAATTTTATCAGAACAATAGCAAAATTAGCGATATTCGCAAAAGCGCTATTCCCGAAGACGCCAAGTTCAATGTCATGGTCGAGTACGAGAGTGCGGAATTAGCTCGCAAAAATGTTCGCCTCGCGATGGAAGCGGAGTTCGCCACGGAGGAAGAAATCAAGGACAGTTTGAGGAATGTTCCGAAAGGCGGATACATTTATTTTCAAGTCAGAACTTCTCAAATCAAGAAGGGTATGCCTCGTAAGTTAACTTATTTGATATACGATGGCGGCAAGGATCCAATTTTTACGAAAACCGCATATGATACCGAAGCCGTGCCGAGCGAACTCAGCGGAATTTCCAATTTGCTGGTGGTTCCTGTCTATGGTCGCCCCAAGTCCAACATGTTGCTTGCCCGTGTACAGGCCCGTGATGGCTTGGAAACGCTCGATATCGATATCCCTGTTAGGTAGTTCGCGTTGCTGAAATTTGCAGTAGTCGATTTGGAAACGACCGGCGGTCACAAGGAATTAAACCGGATTATGGAAGTGGGAATTGTCCTGATGGACGGTTCCGAGGTGGTTGGAACTTACCATTCGCTTGTGGATCCTGGACATCCGATTACGCCGTTTGTACGCACGTTGACTGGAATCAGCGATGAAATGGTTCAGGGGCAGCCGCAGTTTGCTTCGATTGCTGAACATGTGGCGGAACTTTTGCAAGACCGTATTTTCGTGGCTCACAACGTGCAGTTCGACTGTAAGTTCATGACGACAGAATTGAAACGTTGTTGTATAAAGTTCAATCCGCCTAGACTTTGTACGGTCAAATTGTCTCGGCGTGTTTTCCCGGGATTGCCGAGTTATAGTTTGCACAAGTTGACGGAATCGCTCGGATTGCCGGACTTTAATCATCATCGAGCGCTAGACGATACGATGGCGGCTGCTGGAATCCTGAAACTCGCTCTTGAGAAAGTGGGAGAGGCGGGTGTGTTGAAAAACGTCGTGAACTTGTCCGTCGCAAAAAAGCTGGCTGTTGGCGGATAGACTGCTAATTTAAGGAATGCACAGTAAACGGCGGACGAACGAGGCTGTTTACGTACTGGAATGAGAAAATTTCGTCTGTTAGTACGTAAACCTAAAATGCTTATTTTGTCTGTTACGTACTGAGGGGCCCTTTTAGAGGCTGTTAGTACGTAAATTTGAAATTTTTTCAAGCGATTCCAAAAAAATTTGGGCTTTGGGAGGTGATTTGAGGCTCAAAAGCCTTTTTTGGGGGGCGTTTTGAAGCGCCTGTGTCAATTTTGAGGGGGTGCTAGTCGTTTTTTACGTACTAGTTGGTGTAAAATGAGCTGCTTAGTACGTAATGAATAAAGTAAGTGTTTGAAAACTTACGTACTAACCTTGATTTTTGAGACTCGCTAGTACGTAAATAAGAAAAATGAGGGTGGAGCCGCCCGTCCTACTTCAGAATCCCCGCTTTATACTTCAGCTTCAAAATGCGGGCGGCGGATTCTTCGATGCGACGCTTGTACTTGGAACTTTTGTCGCTTAGTTCCATCATGATGTCTAGCATGTCCTTTGCTTTGGATGTGTACGATATCATGAGAATGTCGTTGCCGGCGTCGATGATTGCTGTGACAAGTTTTTTGAAGTCCTTGTCTGGGTACTGCTTGCGCGGGGGGAGCCTGTCTTTTCCGCTGGCCCAGGCGCGGAGTGACGTTCCCCAAAGGTCGTCTGTGAGTACGACCATGTCGGGGTGCCTTCGGCGGGTCATTTTGACGATGTTCCCGTCAAAGACGGCGGGTCGGCTCGATATGCGTAAAAAGTGGACGCTCGACATCATCGTGACGGGGATGTCATCGGCGAGCGTTTTGAAAAATTGAACGTTCTTTTCAATTTTTTCCCGCGGCGAGGCACTGATGGCAATTTGATGGTCGCTATTTGTCCAAGAGTCGTAACCGGGGAAATGCTTTGAAACGCAGATGATTCCGTTTTCGAGCATGCCGTGAACGAATGACCTGACTTTGTATGCGTTGGTCGTGTCTGAGCCCCAGGAACGTTTACTTTCTTCCATGAACGAATCTTTTTCACGGTAGTCCTTGGCCGGGTCGAGGACGGGGGCGAGATTCATGTTGACTTTTAGTGTCTTTATACCCTTGGCAATGTCGTTTGAAATGGAACGAATCTTTGCTGTATCCATGAGTCTCATTTCGCGTGCGCTAGGCGTATGGCGCCAGCGGTCCGAGTATGAAGCGAGTCGGTTGACGGCGCCACCTTCTTGGTCTGTAGCGATGAAAAGCGGAATTCTTAAATTCGATTCGATTTCGGACAACCTTTTGAGGTAGTCTTCGGATTCGCGGAAGTGCTTGCCCGTGATGAGGACGCCGCCTATTTCGTTTTCGATGATGAACTGCGATGTCGTGAGGAACACCATAATCATTTGTGCGGCCTTTTGGCGCATGGTCATCGAATCCCATAGCGGCATGAGCTCGTTGGGCAGGTTGTACGGATTCGGTTTGCCTTTGACAGATGATGCTGAATTCTTAGCGGGAGCCGCGGAGGATGTTGCGAAATGTTCGGATGAACTGGATACGTTTGCGGGAGTCGCTGAAGATGAATTTGCGAGCGTTTCCGAAGATGAACTCGTGGCGGAAAAAACAGTTGCCGTATCGCTCAAAGAACTGATTTGGGGCTTGGACTTTGGTAGTAAGGATTCCGTTAATGAATTTATCGGGGTAAATTGCCTTTCGAATAAGTCTTCGGCTAGTGTTGCCGAAAACGCCCCGAAAATTGCAATGATAAACAGAATCTTTGTATGCATTTATTTAGAAATTGGTCATTGGTCAATGGTCACTAGTCATTGGTCGTTAGTCTCGGGGCTTTACTGGATTCTATCGCAAGTGCTATTCAAGAAATAATGGTTCCTATCGCCTTCGGCTCCAGGATGACTGTTTCGAGGACATCTCTAAGCTCTAAGTTCTAAACTCTATCAACTCATTCCTCTTTCTTCTTCACAAATCGTCTAGGTTTGAATTCTCGTGGCGGGAACTCGAACTTGAGCTTTCCCTTGACGAGAGTCAGGTACGCGTCGAACAGGCGGTGCGTCTTGTTGCTGCGGAAGCCCTTGATGAGCGAAGTCTTTTGCCCTGCGAGCAGTTTCTTGATTTCGTCCAGCGGGATTTCCTTGCCAAGGAGAATTTTCGGGAGCGTGATGCCGCTCGGTTCCTTCTTGACGAAGCTGTCGGAGACGTAGCCGGTAAGCGTTTCGTAGACGTCGGACCCATCGACCGGGGACTTGCCGATGACTTCGCCGAGCTCGATTTCTTCGGGCTTTTCGTCAAAGACAAATTCAATTTTGTTTTCGTCGTTGATGGTGAGCACGGCAGAAAATTCGGCGCCCTTCTTGCTGCGGAACCCGGTCAAGGGGCCAATCTTTCGTTTGGTCAAAAGTTCCACGATTTCGCTTTCGGAGAGGTGCTTGCCGCCGATAATCTTGCGGATGACGATGCCGTCTTCGGTGGTGTAACGGCTCACGGTTTCAAAGACCTTCTTGCCGTTCACGGGGCTAAAGCTTGCTTCGCCCGTCGTATCGACTTCCTTGAATCCCTTGATATTTTTCACCATGGTCTTCGTCATTTCGACGATGCCGTTCATGAACGCTTCGCGCGATTCCTTGCCTTTCGAGATGAGGTCCATCTTGTATTCCCACTCGCCGGTGAGTTCCGGGCTCGTGAGGGCTTCGCAGTTCATGGCGGAGAGGACCTTGATAAGGTCGAACGCCTTTGCGGTCGGAATCATTTCCTTGCCATCGCGAACGATGTACTTGTCGCTCACGAGTTTTTCGATGATGGCGGCACGCGTGGCCGGCGTACCAAGCCCGCGTTCCTTCATGGCGTCGCGCAGTTCGTCGTCTTCGACGAGCTTACCTGCACTTTCCATCATCGAGAGGAGCGTGCTTTCGGTATAGTGCGCAGGCGGTTTGGTGAAGTCTTCCTTTGCTTCGATGTCGAGCGTTTTTGCAGAGGATCCTTTTAGTGGTGGAATGTTGGAATCTTCGTCGGATTCCTTGCCGTAAATCGCCTTGAATCCCGGATCGACGAGAATCTTGCCTTCGGTGATGAACGTTTCGCTTTCGACCGTCGTGATGCGGGTCGTGTTGAGGTACTGCGCCGGCGGGAAGAACACCGCGATAAAGCGCTGGCAAATCATCGTATAGACTTTTTCTTCGGCTTCGGAGAGTCCCTTCGGCGCAACGCCTGTCGGAATGATGGCGAAGTGGTCCGAAATCTTCGTGTTGTCAAAAACTTTCGGCGTGCGCTTGACGTAATTCTTGTCCAAAGCTTCTTGTGCGAATTTGGCGAGCGGGCCTTCGATTTTTGCGAGCGTCGCCTTCACCGGGGCTACGTAATCTTCGGGCAAGCAACGGCTGTCGGTACGCGGGTACGTGGTCGCCTTGTAATGTTCGTAAAGCGATTGCGCAATCGAGAGCGTCGTCTTGGCGCTGAAACCGAAGCGGTTGTTCGCCTCGCGCTGGAGCGTGGTGAGGTCGT
Organism: Fibrobacter succinogenes; assembly: GCA_902800345.1. Taxonomy (GTDB): domain Bacteria; phylum Fibrobacterota; class Fibrobacteria; order Fibrobacterales; family Fibrobacteraceae; genus Fibrobacter; species Fibrobacter succinogenes_H. The sequence continues at coordinate 137,472 of CADCDO010000005.1, read as the reverse complement.
AGAGCTGGCCGCACTTCTGCTGGCTCGGGGCGGTCGTCTCTTCGATTGTGCCTGCCTTGCCTTTGCACTTTGCAAGAATTTCGTTGGCCTTTGCTTCGTCGAAAATCTGCTTGATGCGGTCCTTGCCGTTTTCTTTATCGACGGTGAACCACTTGCCCTGGTAACCGGCACCTGCGTTGTCGAACGAGGCTTCGATGGTCCAGAACTTTTGCGGCACAAAGCGGTTGCGTTCTTCTTCGCGTTTCACGATGATGGCGAGCGTCGGGGTCTGCACGCGTCCGCACGGCGTAATCTGGAACCCGCCCATACTGCTATTGTAGGCGGTGAGACCGCGGCTGCCGTTCATGCCCACGAGCCAGTCGGCTTCGCTGCGGCAGAGGGCAGCGTTCCTCAAGTTGACCATGTCTTCTTCGGTGCGGAGGTGTTCGAACGCATCCTTGATGGCGGCTGGCGTCATGCTCTGCATCCAAAGTCGCTTGAACGTCTTGCCCTTGAAGTTCCCCTTGAGTACGTAATCCACGATGTAGTAGAAAATCAGTTCACCTTCGCGGCCCGCATCGCACGCGTTTATAATCGTCGTCACGTCCTTGCGCTTGATGAGCTTGCCCAAAGCGGAGAGGTGGCCTCTAGTGGTGGGGAGGGCGACAAGCGGAAACTTTTCCGGGAGCATGGGGAGAGTCTTCATGTCCCATGCCTTGTATTTTTCGTTAATATCTTTCGGGTCGGCGATTCCAACAAGGTGGCCAATCGCATGGCTCACGATCGTCGTGTCGCTTTCGTAGTAGGCGGTTTCTTTTTTGAATGATTTTGCACCGAGAACTTTGACAAGGTCAGCTGCTACGCTAGGTTTTTCTGCGATAATGAGAGTCTTCCCTTCGGCCTTTGCTGCCGTCTTGGTCGCAGCCTTGGTGGCGGTCTTCTTTGTAGTGGTTTTGGTTGTCGCCTTAGTTGTAGTTTTAGTCGTTGCCATTTTTATTTCCACTTGAAACGTCCGAACAGTCCGAACAGAACGGCCAGTACGGTAAAGGGGGCATGAATGAATTCAACTGGGATGCACCATTTGAGGAGGTGTTCCTGCTTGAAAATTTTGAGCCCGCGAATAATGAGAACCATGTCGCCTACGCTCTTGCAGAAGAACGCAATCAATGTGGCGACGAATATTTTAAAGCTGAAAATCGAGAGCGCTGCGGTGACGCAAAGCATCAAGAGGAATAGGAAAACCATCGAGAGCACGAAGACTATTTTGGGCGTGTAGTAGATGGTCTTTGATGCCCAGCGCTTACGCTGTTCCCAAAGAGCCTTGAGCGTTTCCTTGCCGCTTGTGGTGACGAACGTGGAGGGCGTGATGCAGTAGCGCATTGCCCAGGGACGGTCTGCCGCGAGCTTTTGCATCAGGAGGTCGTCGTCTCCGCTCTGGATTTTGATGACCCCATTGAAACCGTTTACGCTTTGGAAGAAACTTTTACGGTAGGCGAGATTGTTGCCCGTGCTCGTAAGCGGGAGGTGCATGGCGAGGCCAGCGGTTCCCGCGATGCGGTAAATCAGCGTCTCGACGGCCTGCATGCAGATGATAAACGGCGAACTTTTGTCGGTCGGGATGTAGGAGTGTCCGGCGACAAGTTCAATCCCCGGTTCGAATTCCTTGACGATGAATTTGATCCAGGACGGCTGCACGATGCAGTCCGCGTCCGTGAGGCAGAGAATTTCGCCATCGCAAGCTTCGATCATCTTGCTGATGGCCTGTTTTTTGGGACTGACGCCTTCGGGAATGGAATCGATGGTGAGCACGTGCAGACGTTCGAATTTCGCTTCGTATTCCGCGAGAATCTTCGGGGTGTCGTCCGTCGAGCGGTCGTCGGCCACCCAGACTTCCCAATCGCCTGCGTAATCTTGCGAGAGGACGGAGTCAAGCGTTTCGCGGATGCCTTCGGATTCGTTACGGGCCGCAATCAGAATACTCACTTTGGGCTGCGGCTCTGAATCGGCGTAGCCTTCGCGCACCCGTCCGAGTGCACGGTAGAACCGCACTTCTAACCCGAGATAGAAGATGCCGAGAATCGTAAGAATCCCGATGACCACGTATGTCAGAACCGTAAGAATCATTTTTCTTGGGCAAAATGTAATAAGGTTTTTTTGAATGTCAAAAGCCGCTAATCCGAATGATGGGGATTTTTTGCGAATATATTATAATGGTAAGAAGAGTTTTATTTTGCTCTATGAATATGTAATCTAGTGAACGAATGTTCAATATTCAAATGAAAAACGGACCTTGAAACCTCTTTCTAAGGCTGATTGCGCAGCTTTCAATGGCTCCAAGACTCGTCCGTTGTTTTGGAAGCCAACGATAACCGTGTATTCAGTATCGGTTAATCGGTCTAGATAGTCTTGTTGCAGTTGATCTTGCAAATCTTGGGCCGCGACAAAAATCTGTTTTTCTTTGATCGGGGCCTCGTCTTTTTGTTTGGATTTTTTGGCTTTTGGGATTCGTTTTAGGAGTGATTTTGTGCGGTAAGTAATGGAATACGATTTTTGCTCATTATTATAGTCAATATAGATGTTTGTTTGGCGCGATTTTGTTGGCCGGTCGGGGAATCCTATTGGAATGGGAAGGACCTGATAAATTACATGTAAGTCGGGGCATTCGATGTTGGCGGGTTTTATTATGGTTTGCTTTTGAAAATTGTTGTCAAGAACAATGGAAATCAGCCCAAAAAGAGAATTATTTTCTACGGCATCATATATTTCTTTAAACACTTTTCCTGGAACGTCTCCGTCGATGCGGATATGCGCTCTAAGTTTGGAACAATCGAATAGGGGGTCGTCTTTTGAGACGGCGAAAAAAAAGTCACTTATAATGTCGTATAGCGGGTTGTTTTTGTTTGAGTCTGAGGCTTGCAAATCTTGGTATAGGTTTGGGTATAGGGCTCCGCTAATTTGGATTTTGTCTTTGTGCACGTCAAAAGCTATGGTATTTTGGTCGTAATCCATGAAATTTTCGCGATTGCTACTGTATAGCAGCAATGCAAGGCTTAAAATGAGTAAACGAATCTTGAATGGCATGGGCTTTATAAATATGAGTATAATTTACAAAAACGCAGAAAACGCGAATTGGACCGGTTTGGTTTATAATTTATATTTCCAAGGAACAGGTTATTGTGCTTTAAAGGGTGCTTATGAGCAAAGGAAAAATTGCGGTTTTCGTTCTTCTCTTGATCGCTGTGGCATCGATTGCCGTATGGTGGATAATGTCCGACAACGCAAAGGACAAGAAAGTCCAGCAAGAAATTGACGCCGTCGTGAAGGTGCTTGACGAAGCGTCGGGCGATACAGGCGTGGGTGCAGTCCCCGGTTCAGAAGCAACTCTCGAACTTGCCGGCTCTGGAACGGCTCGCGAACTTGGAGCGGTTTCTGAACAGCGAGAAAATTCGGTCGCGTCGGCGGATTCCATTGATTTGTCGAAGTACGATTTGGAAAAGACGATTAGGTTGTTCCATATTCTGGACGCGGGCTACGAAAAAAGCCATAACATTCAGGAATACCTCCAGTTTTTAGCCGTGCAAGATTATCGCGGAATCCCGCCCGAAGTCATCCGGGCGAAGAAAAAGCTGATTCCGTATTACAGGACCTTGCGCCGTGCCGAAGAAGACTTGGACGAAGCCGAAAAACGCAATCTCTGGAACGCCGTGGCCGGGAACGAAACGTTGATTTCGGTGAATTCTCCTATTGCGGAAGGCATCCGTGCCGCATTTTCTGGCGGTTTGGACGTCATTGCAGTTTCGAACTTGGTGACGAAGGGTATTTTGACGGGCAAGGATTTTTTCAAGAACCTGAAACAGAACGAAAAACTTGAAAAAGAAGCCCGTGCCGCCCTCGAAAAGCATCAGGACGCCTACCTCGCATATCTGGAAGAGTACATCAGACTTTACGTGAGCTACATGGCCAAGTGGAACCGCCTTTGCCTCATGAGGGACAAGGCTTATATCTCGATAAGCAATGGCGATGTCGATGGGGCGCTTGTCGTATTGTCGCAAGTGCTTTCGGAGTACCCTCACGACCGGGAATCTACCTTGCTGAAATCGTTCTGCCTTGTGCGGCGTGCCCAGCTGGGCGAGGCGAACTCGGAACTTCTGGGCGGTCTTGAAGAAGCGAAACAGTTGCTTGGAAACTTTATTCGTGATTATCCCGAGAAGTCGGCGCCTGCGCTAGTGCTGTTGGGCGCTTGCCACATGCTGCTTGGCAACGAGACGCAGGCGAAGAACTTGTTTGACCAGTCTTCGGTCGAATACCCGCGTGGTTCCGAGGAACTTTTGGACATGTACAATTCGTACAATTACAGGAACTACCTGATGAAATCAGTGGAAGGCCATTTTGTACAGACGATGTACAAGTCGATGATGGAAGGGTTCGGATTTTTCTCGCCCAATTTCCAGAAGGCTATCATCGCCTACAAAAAAGGCGATTTCGCGAAGGCGAAAGAAGAAATTTTCCGCCACTTTTTCCGCCGCGGGAACCAGGATGTCTATGACTACCTGATTGCGGACATGAAGTATGTGGAACGGTACATGCCGACTCTCTTGAACATGATTTTCGAGGAGCATTCGTTCCTCGACTTGCAAGCGTACAACCCGACGCTTTCTTTTTCGGACAAGTTGGCCGTGAAGGTCGAGAACCGCTCGGACCGCAAACTTTCGAATGTGCGCCTGTTCCTGTGCCTGCACCTGACCGATATGTACAAGGACGAGTACCAGGTGAAAAAGATGGAGACGACCGTCAACAACATCGAGCCGCATTCCGTCGCCGATTTTGGAAAGTTGCAGCTGGACTATGAAATTTATGGGAAAAAGAAGAACAGCGTCTCGGATATCGTTTCGGTAAGGGCTGTCATCATGACGGATAGCCTTATAATCTGGGTCGATGAGGACAAGGTCAAACGGACGAATATCCTGGACAAGATGGGCTCGCGCATGAACCGCAAGAGTTTCGAGAAAAAGAATTTCTTCTACATGGACAAAAACTGGAACGGAAAGCAATTTGCAGATTACGTGCGTTCGGCAACTTCTGCCGAAATGAAGGATAGAATGGGCCTTTTAGGTTCCGTGATGGGCTCGAAGAACATGGCGTTCCATTTCCCGCGCTTTCTGGACGGCCTGAATCCGTATTTTTCGTTTGGGCTATTGAACAACAAGGACGCCGTCATGCCTGTTTCGGTCGTTTTGAACGGGGACCATATCGATGTCGAGTTCGAAAAGCAGACCGCCTGGACGAACACCGTAAAGCCGTTGTACATTAGCAGTGCGGAAGGGGTCTTTTACATGGACGTCTCGTTTGACGCAAACGGCGACATAAAGGGTATTTCCGAAATGAAATTTTGAGTTCTATTGAATTTATCGATTTAGTGAGTGGAGGTCTTGAAGATGATAACTGAAATTACACCGCCAGCTACTATTGAATTATTGAATAGGGGGATGGAGCGTTTCGACTACACCAAGTGGCAACGCGAGCATTTTGACAAAACGGATTTGCACTCTTTTGTGGATAGTGCGGCCTCTTTTGCCAAGGAAAACGGGAAATAACTTGACCCCTTTTTCACGTTTTACTACATTTGAGCCGCTTTGAGAACGCTCCTGAAATCTTCGACGAACTGCACCTCAAGGGCGATCTGGTAGCCGAGGTGCTGGTTAGCCCCGAAGGCAACGGCAAGTGCCTTGTGACCGGTACCCTCTCTGGAGTGCAAACACTCACTTGTGTCCGCAGCCTGGATCTTTTTGACCGTCCGTTCGAAACCGAGATTGTTGTCGAGGTGGAGCGCGGAGCGTGTGCCCAGCAGGAACTCCATGACGACGACGATGACGTTTTCGCCTATACGATTCCGCAGACACAGGACTTCGTAGATGTTTCCGAGTGCGTCCGACAGTTGGTGACCCTACAGGAACCCATTGCACCCGTGAAAAATCCTGACGAAGATTTTATCTTTGTATCAAACAACCAAACTGGCGATGGTGCTGATGCTGAAAAACCGCTCGACCCCCGCTGGGAAAAACCGTCGTGACAAGCGCCGCACCCACTGGAAGATGGAAGTGCCGGCTATGGCTACCTGCGATCATTGCGGTTCCGTGAAGCGTCCGCATCGCGTGTGCCCGGTTTGCGGCTTCTACAACGGTGTGGAAGTTGTTGACATGAAGGGTGCCGAAGCTTAATCTAGGAGGAATCCGTGATCAAAGTTGCACTGGATGCCATGGGTGGCGATTACGCCCCGAGTGTTTGTATTGAAGGCGCTATTAGCGCAGTCAAGAAAACCCCCAATATTCATGTGGTTCTCTGCGGACCGGAGGCCGAGGTCAAGGCTTCTCTCGAGAAACTTGGCTATACCGGCAACCAGATTTCCGTGGTAGATGCTCCGGACCTCGTGGCGATGGATGAACATCCTGTCATGGTGGTCAAGAAGAAGCAGCATTCTGGCTTGGTGACTTGCGTCGCCTTGCAGAAGAAAGGTCTTGTGGATGCTTCCGTCAGTGCCGGTAACTCCGGTGCCATGATGGCGAGTTGCCTCATGATTCTCGGTAAGACGTGTGACGAGTTCTCCCGTCCGCCTATCGGGGTTGCGCTTCCGACAAAGGATCGCCGCATTGTGTTGGTCGATGGCGGTGCAAACGTTGATGAACGCGCTTCTACTCTCGTTGACTTTGCCATTGCTGGTTCTGCATTCGCCGAAGCCTACCTCGGTCTTGAAAATCCGAAGGTTGGTCTCTTGAACATGGGCGAAGAAGAGCACAAGGGCCCGGCAGTTCTTCAGGAAACATACCAACTCCTCAAGTCTGCTCCGGTCAATTTCATCGGTAACATCGAAGGCCGAGACCTCATTGCGGGCAAGGCCGACGTTGTGGCTAGCTCCGGTTATACGGGTAACGTTGTGCTCAAGCTCCTGGAAGGTTTCTTCGAAATGCACCAGGAAATGTTCGGCACAATCGATACACCGGCCGGCAAGCGCTTTGCCGAAATGTGGGACTACCGTGCCACGGGTGGCGCTTTGCTGCTTGGCCTCAATGGTATTGGCATCATCGCTCATGGCCGTTCCGATGCTCTCGCTATCGAAAAGGCTGTTGAAGTGGCTGCCAAGTATGCCGAAGCCGACGTTGCAAACAAGGTCAATGCACGCCTCGCTGCAATCAAGTCCGAGGAAGCTCCTAAAGCATAGCTTTTGTCTGTATTAAGACTTTAGTTGCAATTAGACGGATCTAGTGAACGCTAGGTCCGTTTTTCTTTTTAGACGAGAGAACGGCGCTGCGCGCCTACAGACGAGAGACGAAAGACGCGTCATCCTGAGGGCGTAAGCCCGATATATGAAACTTGGCTCTTTAGAGCCTTAGTTGAATTAGGTTCGAAGGAGCAGGATCCAGTAAAGGTATGGGCTCGGACCTTCGGTCCTTTGGGGTGTGAAGTGTGAGGTCTCAAAGCGAAGCGTGCCCATAGCCCAAAGCGGTGCGAACTCAAAGTGCAAGCCATTTTTTGTGCGTTGTTGCTTGTCTCTATTGTATGGAAATCTGTTTGAATTATGGTGCTCAAATGATTAGATCGATTGGTTTTGTTAGTTCGTTCCTATTTATATGGATGAAATTGTAAAAGTAAAGTAACGTAATGCGTTGTTTGTACGAAATTCTTAAACTTGTCTAAATGTAAACAACGTTTTACAAAAAAAAATAAAAATTATTTTAGTAGTTTTATCTTGTCCTAAAAAGGAGAAAAGATGAAGGTAATCCATAAAATAATCATGGCTAGCGCCATGTTTGGTTGCGCGTATGCGCAAAATCTCGTTTCGGTGGAAGCGTTTGACGAACAAGGGAATAACCCAAGTCAGTTGACGCTCCGCTTGAAACTTACAAATAACACTTCGAACACGTTGAATGACGTTCATGCAAAATATTTCCTGGGTTTTGACAGGAACAAAACGTTGAACGTTTCCCCTTACTACATGGCAGGGGCGACCACGTCGATTGACACGGTGGGCGATTTTCTTGTCGTCAACATCAACGTGGCAAGCCTTGCTCCGGGCGTGTTCCCGAATTCAAGCGGGATAAGCCTTGGCATGAACTATACGGATTGGAGTGCGTTTAACAAGCGGGACAACTTCAGTTATCCTAACTCCAACCATTTTGTTATTATGAATAATATCCCGGTCTATGCGAACGGGGCGATTGTCGCAGGATTGACACCTATCAATGACCCTGTAAACGAAGAACCTCCCAAGGTTCGTTTTGTGGGCATTCAGCCTGAAAATACGGCTACGCGTTCTGCTTGGGTGGAATTGCAGAACTACGACACAACCGCCATCGACCTGAGCGGACTTTACTTGAAATGGTCTGCTAGTGACAGCGTGGAAATTGGCGGTGGGACGCTCTCTGCTGGGCAAAAGGTGAGAATTTGCCAGTCGAATTCATTGGAATGCCCGACGGCAGATGTAACGACCGTAAAAGAAACGTTGTCTCTTGGACAAAGTGGAAATTTAGGCGTTTCCAAAAATGGAATTTTGTTTCAACAGATTGTTTGGAATGATTCAAGTAAAACTTTAAGCAATCATCATCAAGCGGATTTTTCAGTTTCAAAAATCCCTTATGAAGTGGGAAGTATAACTGTTAACAGCATTAAAATTGAAAATGGAAAAGGCCTGTTTTTCACTTTGATTGATGGTATCTGGGTTTGCCATCGTGCTAACGATATCGATAATGAGGATGGATTGCCAAGCCCTGTTGCGTTTATTGAAAATGAAGTCGTGTATGACACATCTAGCTTATATCGGTTTGCATGGCATCCGGTAAGGAAAGCCGGAAGATATGTTCTCACTGTAAAAACGACAAGCGATTCCATAGTTTATCAGGACACTACAAGCCAAACTCATGTTGAATTGGATTTGACAGGTGGAGATTATTTATGGTCTGTTCGACACGATGATGGTCGTATGAATGTAGTTGGTTCTTTTTGGAATAGAATAACAAAAAATGGTGCTTCTATTGACGAAACTCACTTGTTGGGGGTTCCGGCATTTGGCGTTAGAAAAGATACCAAGATGCTTGTTTTAAATTGGGGTGAAAAAATTACAGATCCGGACATTCCGTGGGATAGGCCTAATGATACAGGACGTAGAACGAAGGAAGAAGAATGGCGTTGCTGGTCTGTTGGAATTCAAATGTTGAACGCTTTTTACGGTGGAAGTTTAACTCAAGATGAAATTGTGTATCATGGGAAATCAAAACCTTATACAGTGAAAATGCATACTGCTGATGGTAATTTTACATTTACACGTGAACAAGAAATACGTAAATATGCTGATAGTAAGCATTTGTTTGTTACCTCTGGTAAAACGGAAAATATAATAGGAGCCTTTGGTATAGATATAGATGAAGCAGTCGGGTCTCCTGAGACAAAAGCTACACTGGCATGGGCGTTGAATATAACAGATGAGGAACTCGATGGATTGAACTCTTATCCCACAGATCCTGATGCTGAGGTTTCTCTAACAGAGAGTATTGTGAAATCGTATATTGATATGGGTAGACCATTGCTTGTATTGACTTCTTCACATGCTATGGTTATCGATGGCTATGATTATCATGATGTGGCAAATAAAAAAGTCCACTTTTTAAATATAAAAAATGGTGGGGAGATGGCTTGGTTGCCTTTAAATATTTTTGGTTCTTTTACAAATTACATGGTTCCCCCACCAAGAACAGAAGTGATGGGTCGTAGGGGCGATGCTCGGGTTAATAGAGATTCCGATGGTGATGGAATATGTGATTTTGATGAAGTGGAAAGGTTTAAAACGGATCCCAATCATCCTGACAGTGATAGAGATGGTGTAGATGATAAAACGGAAATCATTCTTTATACAAAAGAAGAACCTTATGTCATTCGTAAGGAAATTTATGGAGAAATGCTAGAACTTCATTTAGGGGCTGGGATAACGTACATAGATTCTGATAATCCGCCTCAAAAAATTGCGCGAACTCTGTTTTATAGATTAGAACAGTTTGCAAATGTGGATAATGATAAAAATAGAAACGAACTCGATAGGGATTCCGATAACGGTGGCGAGTCGGATGGTAGTGAAGTTGCTAACGGGAAGGATATGTTCATTTCTGGTGATGATATTCCTGATCCTCCTAGTAATATTACATGGGATCTTCCTCCCGATATTACGATTTACTCTTTGGAAGCCATGCGGGTGAATGACAGGACTATTTGCTTCGATGGAGAGGGATATTGCAAGATTGCGTCTGAATATGGTCGTGTGGATTTTGCGGTCAACATAGGTGTAGAATCTGTTGTTGGTGAAATATTTAGTAGGGGTGGAGTATGGTTACGTTCACGTTCTGAAGTCGATGGGGATATACACATTTACTCCGATGTCTCTTCCGTCGATGTTCATGTTCAGGGTGGAGCGGTGCATAATGGTGATAAGCCTCGTCATAATTACACGGAATGGCCGTTCTATGTTTGGGATAATCAAGGTCGCTATTTACCAGATATAGACTTGGAACCAGTTTTGACTGTCACTGCAGGTCAAGAAAAAACATTGGGTAATGGCGATAAATATTCCAAAGTTAAGGTCGAATCAGGTGGAACGTTAAAGATTGGGCCGGGGTATATTCAGGTTGGTGATATTCAGTTTGAATCGGGTAGTACAATCACGTTTACAAATCCTGGTCAACAGATGGTTATTGAAGCTGATGGAAACGTTTTATGGAGAACAACTATCAGTAACGAAGACAAGGAGCTTGTTGCAAAAGGATTTAAGTTGATACAGCATAGTGATAATAGAATCAATATCGAAGGAGATTGGGCTGGTACAATTCATGCTGTAAGATCCAGTTTAGTGATGGGCCAAACGAAGAAGGTTATGTATGGCAGGTTCTTAGCTAGGCTGATAACCATGCACCAGGAATCTAGAATTTATCGAGTTGATTTTAGTCCGATTACACAATCGACAAATCTCGCTATGATTTATCAAGTCGATTTTAGTCCGATTGGTCAGTCGATGAATCTAGCGTTAAGATAAAATGGCAAATAAGTTTAAAAAGGATAAGAAAATGAAAATCAATACGAAGAAAATTTTTCTTTTGACGGCTCTAGCCGTAGCTCCGCTCATGGCGTCCGAATCGTTCGGCGGTATCGGCGTGTCAATTTACCAGTCCCGTGACGGCGTGAAGATTGCGGAAATTATTCCCGGCACTCCAGCTGCCGAAAGCAATTTGCGTGCAGGCGATGTCATCGTCGCTGTCGATGGGGTTACGTTCAAGGGTAATACCATCGAGGAATCGAAGGCGATGCTTCGTGGACAAAAGAACAAACCGCTTGAAGTAATCTACGTGAGCAAGGGCGATACGCTTTCGACAATTCTTCGCCGCACGCAAATTACGGTCAAGGATTTGGAAAGCGAACGCGTGGAATCTTGGTATGGTGACAAATCCGAGTTCAACGTCCAAGAAATCGAAACTTATGCCAGTGCGACAGAAAATAGCAAACAGCTTGTTGCCGTGATGCAAAACGGTACTGTTGTGAAATCGGACGCTTCAGTTTCTGCAAAATCGCTGAACGGCATTTATGTGGACCGAGTTGACGAATTTGCTCCCAAGGTGAAATCGCAGAATGCAAGTAAACCTTCTTCTGCAAAGTTGAAGATGCTGACTCGCACGACTGTTGCGTTTGAACTCAAGTCCGCAGGGCGAGCCGTCGTCTCCATTATGGATCCCGATGGTGCCGTGATTGCGAAATTGGTCAGCGACAATGCACAGGCTGGCTACAATTCCTTGAATTGGAATTCCGGGAATGTGCCGAGCGGCCGTTATACGGTGACCATTGAGCACAACGGTTCCATTAGCGGTAAGAACGTCTTGCTGAAGTAATTCGCTAAATGTAAACTTTACAAACACCCCGTCACCTTTTCGTGTCGGGGTGTTTGGTGTTGCTGTGTGTGCCGGATTTTTAACAATGTCATTCCGGCCTTGCGCCGGAATCTCTTTAAATATGTCTTTTTTTTTGTTCTTTTTCGCAAATTTGTATTTATTTTTAACTGAAGGAGGATGGTATGTTTTTTTTCCGAATAGTATTTTTTGTTTTGCTTTTCGCCTTGTGTTGTGTTGCAAATTCTGCCGACAATTTCTCCGTTATTCAACGTTTGCCAAAACCTGATGTCAAACTTACTCAAGGTGATGTTCGTGTATTGGTAATTCTTGTGGAATTTGCGGATGTACGATTCTCAAACCCTGATCCTGTATCTCAATTCACCGATTACCTAAATAAAGAAGGCTACAACGAATATCATAACATCGGTAGCGTTAGGGATTATTTTATAAAAAACTCCATGGGAAAATTTCGGCCTATATTTGACGTATATGGACCGGTGACGCTGCCTAGTAATAAAGAGTATTATAATGTAGATAGTGCAAGACAAGTCGTAAGCATAGCCCTGGATTCACTCGACAATAAGGATGAAATCGATTTTTTTAGGTACGATAACGATAGTGACGGCGCTGTTGACTTTTTGATCGTATTTTATGCGGGGATTGATGGTGGTGAATTTCTTTTGGGTAGGTCTTTGTCAACGCATGCAAGTGTTCTTGGAACTTGGAGAGACTTATTGTCGGGAAAGAGAATGAAAGATGGCTTATTTGTTAATCGCCATGCCTTTGTTAACGAAGTTAATGGAAGTGCTTATAGGCATGATAAAACGACAACAACTTTAAGTGAAATAGGTCTTACCATTCATGAATTCAGTCATGTTCTTGATCTTCCTGATCTTTATGTTGGTAGAGGTTCCTTTCTCCCTGATAGATGGTCTGTTATGCAAAGCGGTGGCTATAATTGCTCTCCTGAATTTGAGCAAGGTTGTGTTCCTCCCCTTTATTCTTCTTTTGAAAGGATGTCGTTAGGCTGGCTTACACCTACAGAACTCAAAACTAGTGGAAAAATTCAGTTGAATAAATTAGACGATAATGTCGCCTATAGCATTACTAATCCAGATAATCCAGATGAAATGTATCTACTGGAATACCGTACAAATAAAGGCTGGGATATTGGTCAAGAAAACTCTGGGATGCTGATATGGCATATCAACTATGTCGATTCTATTTGGAAAAGTTTTAAAGTCAATTACGAAAATCAACTGCATGTTGATATTGTCGAAGCCACAGAGAGTAATGTATCTTTTGGACCTTCAGATGTTTTCCCTGGAAAGGGGAATGTCACCGAGTTTAATAAGTTCGTCTTTTGGAATGGCCTTGATATGAACATTACCCTTTCTGATATAACGGAATCGCCTGATAAGGAGTATGTTACGTTCAACGTGACCATGGGTGAGCCGTTCATGAGGGAATTGTCTAGCAGTTCATCTGTTGATTCAATAATTTTCATATCGGATTGGACACGTCTAATTTCGGCATCTTCTATAGCTGTATCTAAAAACTTGTTGCGGCAAGCCTGTGTCATCTCGCAAAACGGAATGGTTCACATCAACACTCCGTTGCAGGGTTTAAAAAACGTCCGGATGTTTTCTCCCAACGGTCAACTTTTATTCGAAACATCCATGGATGGTACGAACTTGCAATTCCCGTGGCCGCGCCATCTAGGTGCGCAAAACGTTATTCTCGCTGTATCGCAAGGAAAAACGAACCTGTATATGGGGATAGTCAACGGACACTAGAATTGCGTAAGCCAATCTATCGCCAGGCTTAGTGGGGTATTGTTTGGAGAATGGTATGAATTTTTTCAGAACAGCGTTGCTTGTGATACTTTGCGCCGTGTATTGCATGGCAGGCTATTCTTTTGAATCTCCGGTAGTACGTCGAATGCCTCCACCTGACTCGAAACTTACTCAAGGTGATGTTCGTGTATTGGTAATTCTTGTGGAATTTGCGGATGTACGATTCTCAAACCCTGATCCAGTATCTCAGTTTACGGATTATTTGAATAAAGAAGGCTACAACGAATATCATAACATCGGTAGCGTTAGGGATTATTTTATAAAAAACTCCATGGGAAAATTTAGACCGATATTTGACGTGTATGGACCGGTGACACTGCCTGGAATACAAGCTGATTATGGTGGTGGCGATTATGGCAATTCGAATTTGGCGTTTTCTCAAGCATTAGATGTACTTCTAAAAAGTGATGGAATTGATTTTTTACAGTATGATAATAATGGCAATGGTGTTGTTGATTATGCTTTTATGATTTATGCTGGAGAATCATCAAGTGGGTCCAATTTGAGAATATGGCCCCATGCTAGTTATTTAGGTGAAAAAAATGTCGAACAATCAGGAAAAAAGATAAGAGAAGGTTTGTACATTAACCATTATGCGTGTGCTAATGAAATTGATGAACGTGCATATAAAAGGGATAAATCAACACGTGTTTTAAGTGGAGTTGGCATTTTTATTCATGAATTTAGTCATCTTCTTGGTTTGCATGATCTTTATGTTGGTCGGGGGTCCTTTTTACCGATAACTTGGTCTGTTATGTATGGGGGTGGTTCTAGTTGTCCTTCTAATGCTGATAATGTGCAGGGATGCACTCCTCCACTCTATTCTGCATTTGAAAGAATGTCTTTAGGTTGGCTTACGCCTACAGAACTCAAAGCCAACGGGAATATACAGTTGAATAAGCTAGATGATAATTTTACTTACAGCATTACGAATCCCAAAAATCCAGATGAAATGTATCTATTGGAATATCGTACAAACAAAGGTTGGGATATCGGTCAAGAAAACTCTGGAATGTTGATATGGCATATTGATTATTTAGATTCAATTTGGAATAACAATAAAATCAATGATACAAATCATCGACACGTTGATCTTATTGGAGCGGCGGGTTCAGTGGATTATTCAAGCCCTTCAGACGTATTCCCTGGGAGTGCAAATGTAACTGAATTCAATAAGTTTGTTTTTAAAAACGGCCTTGACATGAATATCTCCCTTTCTGATATAACCGAATCACCTGACAAAGAATATGTTACGTTCAACGTGACCATGGGTGAGCCGTTCATGAGGGACTTGTCTAGCAGTTCTTCTGTTATAGTTGTTAGACTGATTTCGGAAACACGTCCAATTTCGGCATCTTCTATAGCTGTATCTAAAAAATTGTTGCAGCAAGCCAGTGTCATCTCGCAAAATGGAACGGTTCACATCGCCACTCCGTTGCTGGGTTTAAAATCAGTCCGGATGTTCTCTCCCAATGGTCAACTTCTGTTCGAAACATCCATGGATGGTACGGACTTGCAATTCCCATGGCCGCGTCATCTAGGTGCGCAAAACGTTATTCTCGCCGTATCGCAAGGAAAAAAGAACTTGTACATGGGGATATTCAACGGACACTAGGAATGACGATGGACTTTTGCGTCATGAACGGCGAAAGCAGTGAAGGATGATGTGAAGAGCGTTCTCTGCCTACCGCCTACTATCAATAGCCCATACCTCAAAGCGAAGCGTGCTCAAAGCGCTTTAGCGCGACCCCATACCTTCACTGGATTCTTCACTCCACTTCGTTCCGTTCAGAATGACGAAACGCTTTATTCTCTCGTCTCTCGTCATTGCACTTCGTGCTAATTACTGGGCTCAATCATGCCAAAAACAAATTTTTGTCGCGATATTCGCCCTATGTAGTTATCGTCTCTCGTCTCATTTATTATCTTGAGTAACAAATAAATATGCTGTGGAATAACCGTCTGGCACCGGTGGTGTGACGGCTTTTCAGAGTTTAAACTAAAACATTTGTTTGAGAACTTGGTGGGCGCTTCTTTGCGTGCGCTTTCCGTCTCTCGGACGATAACTTATATAGATGACAGTTAATGTCATACAGGAGGTTTTTTAATGCCTACGAAGTCTATTGTGACTGGCGCATCTCGCGGTATCGGTCTTGCCATTGCAAGGGAACTTGCATCTCGCGGTTCCGATGTCGTGCTTATTTCCCGTGGCGGCTGCCCGGAACAGGCCGAAGCTATCGCCAAGGAATTCGGCGTCAAGACGTTCACCTTCGCCTGCGACGTGAGCAATTCCGAATCCGTGAAGGATGCTTTCAAACAAGCTATCGACGCACTGGGTGGGGTAGATTGCCTCGTGAACAATGCCGGCATCACCCGCGACGGCCTCGTACTACGCATGAAGGACGAAGATTTCGACAACGTTATCGCAACGGACCTCCGCTCGACGTTCCTCTGCACAAGAGCCGTCCTCAGGACCATGATGGGCGCCCGCAAAGGCAGCATCGTGAACATTGCAAGCTTGAACGGTATCAGGACCCAGGCCGGCCAGGCCAACTATGCCGCCGCTAAGGCGGGCGTTATCGGCATGACCAAGTCCAATTCCATGGAATTCGGCTCCCGCGGCATTACAGTAAATGCTGTCGCCCCGGGATTTATCGATACGGACATGACCGCCGCCATGAGCGAAGAAACCCGCGCAAAATAAGAAATTTTCAAGAAGGTCACGGACGTGATCGTTGCTAAGTTGGAAGTCAAGGCTGAAGATGTCAAGCCCGAATCTGAATTCGGTAATGACCTCGGTGCCGACTCCCTGGACCGTGTTGAGCTCGTGATGGCCCTCGAAGACGAATTCGACGTCGAAATCCTCGATTCCGATGCTGAAAAGTTCCAGAAGGTTTCTGACGTTGTCGCTTTCCTCGAAGCTCACAAGAAGTAATCTAGTTTTGCTTTAGCCCACAACAGTTGGGTAAAGATTGAACTTTGGGTCCCCGGTATCGCCGGGGATTCTTTTTTAGTTAATAGTGGTTAGTAAACAGTGGTTAGTGATTAGTGAATTGGATGCAAGATTCGCAAAAGTTAATGATTGTTGACTAGTGACCACAGACCAAAATCAGATTATCTAGTAACTCAGAACTGGTAACTAGGAACTAGATTTTTTAATTTATGTTTGCATTTTAACCATATAAGGAGATTCTGTTGGAAGAACAAAACCTGCTCCACAAAATCCTAAAACTCTGGTTTCGCCAGAAGTCCGGGGACGGGCTTGAGGCTAAGCTTGGGTATAGGTTCCGCGATCCTGAACTGCTGGCCCATGCACTTGTCCACCGCTCGTTTCTCTTAGGGAAGGATGTGCCCTACGCGAATAATAACGAACGTCTGGAGTTTTTGGGCGATTCCGTCCTCAATATGCTTACGACGGAATATTTGTACAAGACATATCCGCTAGATCCGGAGGGTGAACTCTCCAAGCGCAAGAGCGCCATCGTTTCGGGCCACGCCTGTGCCCAGTCGTCCAAGGAATGGTCGTTGGACGAGTACGTGAAGATTGGTAAGTCCGAGGCCAAGATGGGTGGTCGGGGTAAAGAAAGCATTCTCGCCGATGCCTACGAGGCGGTGCTTGGCGCAGTCTATCTCGACGGCGGTCTCGACGAAGTCCGTGCGATTTTGAACAAGTTCCACTTCCCGCGTGTACAGGAAATCATCAACGCGACGGACTTTGTGAATTACAAGAGTGAACTTTTGGAGTTCTGTCAAGGCAAGTTGCGCTGCGCACCGGAATACGCAATCGTCGGAGAAGAGGGACCGGAGCACCTGAAACTGTTTACGGTCGAAGTCCGCGTGAATGGCAAGTCGTACGCTCGCGGCCAAGGTCCGAACAAAAAGAAGGCGGAACAAGAGGCTTCGCGCCTTTCGTTAGACATCCTTAAAGTCGAAGTCGCCGAAGCCGAGGCTAAAAAAGCCGCCGCTCCCAAAATCAAACAACCCGCACACCACGTGGGATTGCCGTGATTTAGACGAAAGAACGCCCGCTGGGGCGGGCTTTAGACGAGAGACGAAAGAAATGAAGAATGAAATCTGAAGAATTAAAAATTCATTATTCATTTTTAATTTTTAATTTTTAATTTTTAAAACCTCACACCTCAAAGTGCCGAAGGCCCGACCTCAATGCGAAGCGCGCTCAACGCCCGCTACTCCTACAGTACTTCCTACTGCTTACGCACTATTCTATCGTCTTTCGTCTATCGTCTTTCGTCTCTCGTCTTTCGTCTCTCGTCTCTCGTCTATTTTATCTATCTTATCCTTCATGAAAACTTTCTCCCTCCGTACTTTACTAGCCCTGCCGATGGCTGCGGCTCTCGCTTTTGCTCTTTCCGCCTGCAATGAATCCGGCGATTCCAAATCCGGCCAATCTACGAAAGCCTCAAAAAAAGGCGCTCCCGTTTCCGAAGCGGATTGCCCGATTCTCCCGCTCGATTCCACGGCGACCGGCGAGTTCGACCCGATAGCCTCGAAAGAAGCCCGTGCCTGCGGCTCCATCACGCTTTGGGGCTCCGCCATGCCCAAATCCTTCAACATGTGGGAGGACTACAACAGTTTCTCCGCCGAGCTCATGAACATGATGTTCGAACCGCTCGTGAGCCTGCACACCACCGAAGACCGCGAAGTCGGCATTCTCGCCGACAAGTGGGAAGTCTCCGAAGACGGCAAGACGTTCACGTTCCATGTCGATCCGCGCGCTAAATGGAGCGATGGCAAGTCCATCACCGCCGAAGACGTGCAGTTCTATTACGACGTCATCATGGACGAGAAAAACCTCACGCCGATTTTCAAGGTGGGTCTCAGCCGCTTTGAACGCCCGGAAGTCGTCGATAGCCTTACCGTCCGCATGACCGCAAAGGAATCGCACTGGGGCAACTTCTGGGAAGCCGCCGGCATGCTCGCGTTCCCGAAGCACGTGTGGGGAGGCAAGGACTTCAACAAGATTCGTTACGAGTTTCCGGTCGTCTCCGGTCCGTACATCATCAAGACGTTCCGCGAAGACCGCTTTGTCGAACTCCAGCGCCGCGCCGATTGGTGGGGCTTCAAGAAGAACTGGAACCACGGCAAGTACAACTTCCAGAAAATCCGCTACCGCTTCATGAACGACCAGACGAAGGCGCTCGAAGCGTTCAAGAAGCAGGACTTCAACGCTTACGCGATTTACACGAGCAGCATCTGGATGAAACAGACCGACTTTGACGCCGTCAAGAAGGGCTGGGCCGTCAAGCAG
This sequence comes from Fibrobacter succinogenes, assembly GCA_902800345.1. Taxonomy (GTDB): domain Bacteria; phylum Fibrobacterota; class Fibrobacteria; order Fibrobacterales; family Fibrobacteraceae; genus Fibrobacter; species Fibrobacter succinogenes_H. The sequence goes on along the minus strand of CADCDO010000005.1, from coordinate 118,450 downwards.
CGCATCTACAACAAGGAACCGATTGGTTTCCAGGGCATGGCCATCAACCTCCGCAAGCCGCAGTTCCAGGATGTCCGCGTCCGCAAGGCTCTCTCGTACCTCTTGAACCGCGAAGCCATGAACGAGAAGTACATGTACGGCCAGTACTTCCTTTTGAACAGCTACTATCCGGACCTCTGGGCCAATAACCAGAACCCGACGGCGCCTGTCTATAGCTACAATCCCGAGAAGGCCCGTGCGCTCTTTGCCGAAGCGGGCTACAAGGTGAACGCTCAGGGCGTTCTCGAAAAAGACGGCAAGCCGTTTGCGATAAACTTCATCACGAGCCAGGAAGACTTGCGCCACCTGACACTTTTCCAGGAAGACCTCAAGAAGGTGGGCGTCGTGGCGACTATCGAACAGATGAGCCAGAGCACGCTCCGCAAGCGCTTGGATGACGCGGATTTTGACCTTTACTGGGTGAACTGGGGCGCAGGCCGCCTCCGCGACCCCGAAGCGAGCTGGCATTCCAAAACAGCGCTGGATAAGGGTACGAACAACCTTGCTGGCGTTCAGGACAAAGTCGTCGATAGCCTCATCAACTTGCAGAAGACGGAATTCGACCTCGCCAAGCGCAACGAAATCTTGAAAGCGCTTGATAACCGCCTTGCAGAAATCGTCCCGTACGTGCTCATGTGGCAGTGCGACCACCATCGCATCCTCTACTGGAACCGCTACGGCACGCCCGAAAAGGTGCTCGACCAGTTCAACCGCGAAGACGCCATCCCGGTCTATTGGTGGGTCGATCCGGTCAAGTCTGCCGCGCTCGACAAGGCGATGAAATCCGGCGAAAGCCTGCCCATCCCGCCGTTCGATATTAGGTAGTAGGAAGTAGATAGAACTTAGAGCTTAGGGACGTCTTCCTGGAGGGCGTAGCCCAATAGACAACTCAGAAGGCGAGCGTTGCAAAAATGAGTTTACTCATTTTTATAATCGAGCCGAAGAGTTGGGGCTTTAGCCCAATCCAGTGAAGGTATGGGCTATGGGCGCGGCTAAGGTTGGTGAGCCTGTCGAACCATGGGGTATGGGGTTTAGTTGGTAGAACATTCCCTTTAAAAAACGAATCCCGGCTCGGCAGCCGGGATTCTTGCGTAACTCTAGTAACCAATGACTAATAACTACTGACCAATAACCAATGACTAGAACTTGAATTCCACATCTACGGTAAAGCCAGTCGCATCGCCTTCCATTTCGATTTTCCTACCCCCGTCTTTAGCCCTGTGCTTCAGATCCTGGCTGCGAGCGATAATTTGGCCGTTGATGGAAAGCTGGTCGGTTATGTTAAAGTTTGCGCCGACCCAAATCTTGTATTGCTGGGACCAGCTATCGTGCAAGTCGACATCCTTGTTGCCGTTGTCATATTCTGACTTGAAAACGCGGAACCAAATCTGTCCACCGATCAAAAGCGTTACTGGTGCGGCGGGGAGCGTGTAGTCGAATTCACCGCCGAGACGGATTTCGAGACCTCTTTCAAGGCTGTGGTGTTCGAAACCCCAGAAAATACCAGCTTCCGTGCCGAACGAGGCGCCTTTTACTCCGGCAAGGTCTTTATGGAACTGTCCGCCGAAATAGAGGGACAATTCGTGGCGGCTCGGAGCCGTTGTTCCTTCGCCGTCGTTTTCGTCGCGGCCAATGGGGAGGTTCAAGTCGAGGAACAGGTTCAATATCGGGGTCAGGGCAAAACGTCCGCCGATGACCAGGTCGCGCAGACCGTTGCCGCCTTCGTTGTTGCATCTAGGAGTGTTGTCATCGCACTCGTTTTCGCTCCAGAACTGGTAGCCGAAGTTCTGCAGGGAAAGCTCGAATTTAGGAGTGATGTTGATGCGGGCGCCGGTCTTGAGGCCCATTTGAGACCAGTCGTCGTCCCAGTCATAGTAGAGACCTGCCTTGACGGAACCCTGGCTATTTTGCGGAATGCCGAAGAAATCCCATGTTGCGAAACTGGATGTGGCGATTGCCGCCGCGAGAATGAGAACCTTTTTAATCATTGTAACTCCTGTGAAACGCCAAAAACGGATATTTCCAATTTAGTAATAGAAACCGTGCAAGGCAACGCCCGAAGAGTGCATTTTCCCCTCTCTAAGTGTTTGAGGTCACAAATGATATTTTTTGGTTGCATTGCGCTTGCAAAAATTGCCATAAAAAGTATTTTTATAGCCAAAGAGGCGTATTGGCCCTAAAAATAGAAGGTCGCTATGAAAAATTTGAACCGTTTGCTCGTTCTCGTATGCATGTTATTCTCTGCGTCCGTTTGGGCGCAGTTGACAGAACATATAAACCTAATTTATAACGCGACGGACAAGGCTCTATATTTGGAGCAAGATTTTGAGTGCGAACCGGGCAATAGTACGGTTATGGCCGGGCTAGGCCTTTCATATACAGGAACCTGTGTCGAGTCTATAGCGGAAGGTACCGAAAGCGACAAAACGCCTAATGCCATTATTGCAGGTCTTTTAAAAAAATATTGGAAAAAAGAAAACGTTGATCAATCCAAATCCGAATCGTCCACACTAAAGCTTGCTTCGGATATCAAATTTGGGCAAACGCTGAATACCTCCGGTGCGGAATGGTCGTGCTCGGAAAATAGCCAAGCCTTTGATTTTTCAGGTTTGGTCTTTGACGGAAACGATTTCCAAATATCGCAAGTTTGCAATGTCGCTTATGCCGGGGCCTGGGACGCCGAAATGGGTCTATTCCACCGAATTTCCGGAGGCACGGTCAAAAATTTAAAACTTTCCGATGTGGATTTTATCATTTTGAATATTCCGTCTAAAGGAACCTCGATATCGGATGACGAAAAAGACTACTATCCGGTAGGCGGTCTTGCCGGAATAATCGAAAATGGTAGTGTCGTGGATCATATCTCCCTGGGATACATTAACGTGAGCGCTCCGTTTGCGGGAGGCCTTGCGGGGTATGTTGATAATTCGGCAATTTCCAATATTTCGATGATTGGATCTGTTGCGTCGACATCAAAAATCATAGTGACAAACGACATTGTACTTACCGGAAATAAAAAAGATAGCAAGATGGGTGGGTACAAGACCCTTTTGGGCGGTCTTGCCGGTGCCGCTTATTCGAGCGAATTTAATGACATCGATGTCAACATTGACAAAATAGAATGTGAAAAAGGAACATCCCAAATCGAATCGTCGGCTTTGGGTGGCATTGCGGGCCTGTTTGTATATGCCGAGTATGGGAAGCCTGCAAGAAACATGGAAATAACGAACATTGTCGTTTCCAATGCCGGAATTGAAAAAGTAGAAATAAAGGGTGGGTCCACGATGGGTGGCTTATTCGGCGAAACGAGAAGAATAAACTCGACTCCGTCGAGTGCCCCCAATCTATCGGATTTGGTTATCAATAACGTCGCCGTGAAAAAATTGGAAATGGAGAATAGCGCTGTTTCTTCTAGTTCGGGGACTCCTAATATTTATATGGGAGGGCTTATCGGAAATAGTGGACTTTGCAATGGCGGTGTCTTGAAAATTGCGAATTCCGTAACAACTGAATTTCTTATATCGGAAGATATAACGATTCCAGGAACTTATCAGTACTATGTTGGTGGAATTGCCGGTTATGCCGGCTGTGAAAATACGAGTAATGCCGGAAACAGGAATGATCAGTATTTGACGCTTAGGAATTCCCATGCTTCGGGCGAAATCTGGATTAAGGGTGGTTATTCGGCGAAAAAAACAGGCAATTTCTTCGTCTCGGCTTCTGTGGGTGGCCTTGTCGGTACAGCCATGCTTGCTTCCGAAAAACCCTTGACAAGCGATACCTCGTCCGTCAATATTTTATATGAGGCAAAAAGTACTCCGGCGTCCAGTACAGAACCGGATGTCCCTTCCGTTACTATTGGCGGTATTGTAGGTGCGGCGAGCCTTTATAATACTTCCGGTATCCCGCTGGAATTAGAGCATATTATCGCGAGAGGAGTTTCCAGTGGAAGTACATCCAGTAATGTAAGTGTCTCCGATGATGGTTTCAGTGCTTCTGTGGGTGGCATTATAGGCGAATTCCCCCATATTGATAACAGCGGGAATTCCAGTATTTCATTTGCCGATGTCACCGCGTCAGGTTTCTCGGGTTCACTTTTGACCTATGGCGGTACAGGCAATGGGAGTGTAAAGACACAGACTTTTATGGGTGGTATTTGCGGCAAGTGCAAGGCTGTGCGGAGTTTGAACCGTGTTTCGGTAAGTGGGACTATCTATAAAAAAACAAGTGGAGTCGCCTCTACAGGACTTGTGGGTAAGCAGTTCTATGTGGGAGGCCTTGTGGGGAGTTCGCAACTGACGAGTTGGCCTGTTAAGGTGAATAATACTTATTCTTTTGGAAAGATTTCCGATTTTAATGGAACTTCTTCAGGTGAGTTTGCCGTATCGGGATATTTGTTCGGTCTTCTTGGTGGCGATGGCGTAACCAAGTCGAATGAATTTGTTGCAAACTACCATATGGGTGATGATGAAATTGCTGCTATTGGAAAGTTCGGCAAAGATGAATCTGTGCATGAAAATGTTTTCGATTTGTCCAAGGTCAGCGGAGCAGGCCTTGTTGGCAAGGCGAGTGTCAACGTCCGCAATTCGAAAGGATCTGTCAAGCCGGTTTTGTCAGAGAACAAAAATGGCGCTATGGAAGAGGAGAAAATGAAAGAACAGACCTTTGTTGAAGCTTTGAATGATGCATGGCCTGAAAAGTCCGAACAAAGAATTTGGATTCGTAGCACTCAAACCGATCATAATCCTGTTTTTGGTGACCTTTTAGCAGTCTATTTCCTGGATTTGGACGATCATGTTTATGAAACGAAATGGACGAAAAAGGGAGGCTCTGTTTCCATTCCGTCGAAAAATCCGGCTGCGACGAAAAATGGTCGATGCTTTGATAAATGGATAATGGAGGAAGGCGATGAAGTAACAAATGTGAATACCAGCATGACCGTCGAACCCGAATCAAAAACTTGCGAATATCCGGTGACCTTCCATTATTTTGCTGCGGATGGCAAGACCTACGTTGACAAGGAACAAAAGGTCTTGCATGGGGAAGATGCCGTTGCACCTGATGATATTTCGAAGAAATATGAAGGGCGGTGCTTTGTTGGATGGGACACCGACTTCACCAACGTAACGGGAGAACTGAACGTCACCGCACAATACTTAAAATGCGAATATCCGGTGACCTTCCATTATTTTGCCGCGGATGGCAAGACCTATGTTGACAAGGAACAAAAGGTTGTGCATGGGGAAGATGCCGTTGCACCTGACGATATTTCGAAGAAATATGAAGGGCGGTGCTTTGTTGGATGGGACACCGACTTTACCAACGTAACAGGAGAACTGAACGTCACCGCACAATACTTAAAATGCGAATATACGGTTACATTTGTTGGCATAAATGGCGAGTCTATTAAAACGGATAAGGTTGTTCATGGCACTGCTGCGACGCCTCCGGATGACGTCCCTCCATATGACGGGTTGTGCTTTGTCGCATGGAAAAAGGAGAGGGACAGGGACTATACCAACGTCACTGGAAATATGAATGTCCTTCCGGATACGAAGACATGTACATATGAGGTCGCCTTCTATGACATGGATGGGGATCTTATTGATAATCTGCTGACAGAGGATGGAGTTCTTCTGGATAATCCCCAGATTGTGGAATATGGTAAGGCCGCAATTACTCCGAGAGGTGCTCTACGGACAGAAGACGGTAGATGCTTTGATTATTGGGATGAGGATTATAGCAATGTAACGCGCGATATCCATGTCAGTGCGATTTCCAAGATCTGTGAATACAATGTGACATTCGTATATGAAGGTGCTGACGGGTCGAAAAAAGAAAAGACGGAAACTGTAAAGCATGGTTATTCCGCCAGCGCACCGGATAAAGTGCCGGAGAAGGTTGACGGTCAGTGCTTTGTCGATTGGAAGGGTGATTTTACGAGCGTGACTGGACCAATGACAATCGAAGCCGAATACAAAACATGCACGTATAGGGTAACATTTGTCGATGATGAAGGATTCATGCTCAAAGAGGACCATGATGTTGAACATGGCAAGTCTGCATCGCTGCCGGATAAAATTGAGCCGAAGGATGGCAAATGCCATGTCGGTTGGGAATCCGAAAGCGGTAACGACTTTACCCACGTGACCAACGATATGGTTGTCAAAGCCATTTATGGTGACTGCAAGACTTCCAGCAGTTCTGTGGCTCCTGCATCGTCTTCGGACGGAGTGGTAAAGTCCAGCAGCAGTACGGCAACGAACAAATCCAGCAGTTCCAAGGTGAAGTCTGGCTCCAGCACGAGCAAGTCCAAGTCCAGCTCGAGCAAGTCCAAGTCCAGCACGAGCACAAGCTATCTGTATGAAATCGCTCAGCCTACCGTCCAGCAAGACGGCCTGGCACTCCGCATGGAGTTTGAGAGCGCTTCTGCGAAATCTACGGATAAGGTAAACTACCACATTCAGGTCGTGTCCGATGCCGGCGTCTATCTTGATACCGTTGTCGATGGAAAGTTTGTCGATAAGGCGAAAAACGGCACGTGGCGCCTCGACCCGGCGCCTGCCGGCGAATACAGCGTAAACTTTACGCTCACGGACGGCTTGGATTCCGTCAGCTACGAAAAGGTGTTCTCGACGCCGAAAGAAAAGAGCCTGAAGACCAATTCCTGGCAGACGCTCTCCATGTATGCCCTGTGCTACAACAAGGGCGAAGAATGCAGATATGAACTGGAAGAACGTATTGCCAGTGAAGATGGAAGCTGGGCGGTTGAAGAATGTGAACACATGAAGCAAGAAATAGCGCATGGCATGGCGCCGGATGATGATTGGTTCCGTGAGAACATGGAAGAAGTCTGCCGTAGCGCCTATGCGTCACAGGGCGCAACGACATCCGTTTACTGGTGGGATGAATCGAATCCGGTCGGTGAATTCTGGCAGTATCGCAAGTTCAGTTCGAAGGACAAGTTCGATTCCACCCGTGGTTACTGGTACGGGCCAATGTATAACGAACCGTTGGAATTGAACCTCCAGACGCCAGACATGGCCGCCGAAATAGTGTGGAAACTGTATAACCGTCATTCGGGCTGGAACTTGATGGCGAATCCGTATGGCTGGTACGTGAAGCTCCCGCAGCGTGAGGACGTCGTGTTCTGGCATTGGGATTCTGAAACGGGTGGATATGAACATCCCGAAGTGCTTGGACCGTACGAAGCCGTCTGGGTGTATGCGCCCAGCACCATGACGTTACGCATTCCGCTCAGGGCCTCCATTGTACTCGAAAACGAGAACAAGGGGCTTGCGAAGAGCGCCTCGGACGAAAACTGGAATCTCCGCGTCGTGCTTTCGGATAACAACGGCAAGCGTGACGCCTGGAACGAACTTGCCGCAGGCCGTTCCGAAAAGTCTTTGAGCGAACCGCCGGCTGGCATGGGCGACCATGTAGATCTCTCCATCGTCGAGGGCAAGCAGCGTCTTGCCAAGAGCGTCAAGAAAAACGGCGACGACCTCGAATGGAACCTCGAAGCGAGCGCAACGACCTCCCGCAGGGGCCACTTGAGTTTCGTCGGCCTCGAACGCGTCTGGGCGAAGGGCTTGCGCGTCTATGCGACCATCGGTGACGAGACTATCGAAGTCGTAGATGACAAGTCGATTGACGTTCAGCTTTCGTCGAAGGCGAAGAACGTCTCCGTCCACGTCACGAAGGGTGGTGTCCCGGCCAAAATCGCGAAAAACTGGCTTTCCGGCTTCCGCGTGAACCAGATGTCGAACGTCCTGAACGTCGGATTTGATGCCGCCGCAAAACTTGCCGGTGCAAACGTCAAGGTTAGCATCGTAGGTGTCGATGGACGTATCGTCTCGACGAAAAAGTCCGTCGCGAGCGAAGGTTCGAACGTCGTCTCCATGAAAAAGCCGAAACAGGGCGTCTATTTCGTGAGAGCTCAGGTCGGTAGTCTCTCCGCCACCTCACGAATCATGGTGCGCTGAACTTAGAGCTTAGACTAATATCTAAGCTCTACCAACTAACTTCTACCAACTGCGCCATTGGCGCCCTAGCCGAACGCATGTTTAATTACTAAATTTGCGCTCGTTATGACAAAAGCAAAATTCATCAAATTCATCATTGCGTCGGTGCTCGCCATCGCCGCACTCTTCTTGCCCTACGAATCCCTCGGATTCGATGCGACAAGCCCCATGGGAATCCTGAATCCGCTCGAAATTCGCGTCATCGGCGTTTTCGTCATGGCTGCGCTTTTCTGGATTCTGCAACCGTTCCCGATCTGGTCCACCTCGATGCTCGTCATCGTCCTCATGATCATCACCATGTCGGACTCGGCACTCAATGTGTTCCGCGTGGACGGCGTGACCATGATCAGCCATAAGTCCATTATGGCTACGTTTGCAAACCCCATCATCATGCTCTTCTTGGGCGGCTTCTTCCTCGCTGCAGCAGCCACCAAGTACAAGATGGACTTGAACCTTGCCCGCGTGCTCCTGAAGCCCTTCGGAAAGAACCCGAAGTTCGTGCTCCTCGGCCTCATGCTCATCACCGCCGTGTTCTCCATGTTCATGAGCAACACCGCTACCGCCGCCATGATGCTTGCCATCCTCGCTCCGGTGCTCAAGCTCTTTGATGAAGACGACCGTGGTAAAGCCGCTTTTGCCCTTGCTATTCCGCTGGGCGCCAACATCGGTGGTATGGGTACCCCGATCGGTACGCCTCCTAACGCCATCGCCCTTGGTGCCTTGAACGACGCTATCGCCCGCGGTGACCTCGTTGCCAATCCGGTGAGCTTTGGTCAGTGGATGGCTTTCGGTATTCCGTACGTGATTGTTTTGATGGTGGTTGCTTGGGTCTTGCTCCTTAAGATTTACCCGATCAAGATGAAGGAAATGGTCCTGAACATTGAAGGTGCCGGCAAGTTCGACACGAGTCCCAAGGCCATTATCGTCTATATTACTTTTGTTGTGTGCGTTGTTCTGTGGGTTATCAGCAAGAACGGTATCGGCCCTATTCCAGGCCATGGCATTAACGATAACGCGATCGCCATGATTCCGATGGCCGTGTTTGCCTTGACCGGCGTGATTACCAAGAAGGATTTGAATGCGATGAGCTGGGACGTGCTCTGGCTCGTAGCTGGTGGTTTTGCTCTTGGCGTGGGCCTCAATGCGACTGGCCTTGCCGCTCACCTCATCAAGACGATTCCGTTTGCAACGTGGTCTCCGCTCGCACTCATGATCGGTTGTGGCGTCATCTGCCTCTTCATGGCGAACTTCATGAGCCATACTTCTACGGCTACGCTCTTGGTGCCGATTCTCTGCGCCGTGGGTATCGCCTGCCAGGACAACCTCGTTGGCCTCGGTGGCGTGACGGCTCTCCTCGTGTCTGTCGCCTTTGCAAGCTCTCTCGGCATGAGCCTCCCGATTTCGACGCCGCCTAACGCGCTTGCCCATGCGACGGGTTACACCGATACGAACGGTATGGCAAAAACCGGTATCGTGATGGGTGTTTTTGGCTTGGCACTCTCCTGGGTGATGATGATACTCCTCGCCAAGATGAACTTCTTCGGAACTCCGGCTCCGAAGGCTGCAGACAAGGTCGCTGAGCCTGCTGCAGTGACGAAGGTGGAAGCCCCTGCTGCCGAAGCGGACAAGGCTGAAGCCGCTGCTCCGGCTGTCCTCGATAGCGCCGTCGCTATTCCGGCGGACTCCGCTGCTAAGTTAGTTGTTGCTGACAGCGCTGCTACAAAGTAATTGAACAGTCGCTTCGAATCGCGGGTTGTTTTGCCTGCCGAAGCGCTGAACTGCTAATTACGAAAAGTGAAAAAGTTCGGGTCATCCCGAGCTTTTTTTACTTTGTCACTCATTCGGACTCCGTGTCGTGCCGCGTAAAGACGGCTATTCGGATTCAAAAAACATTTTTAGGAGTGATTCATCAGAAATGGAAAAGAATATTTATGTAAAATGAATGAAATGATTACATAAGTTTTTGTAAAAAAATTATTTTATGTATGTTTTATACTATATATGAAGTAAAAAAATATGGAAAAGAATACTCCAAAACAAGAATTTACGGCTCGACAAAAAGAAATACTTGCTCTGGTGCGTAAGGGACTTACAAATGGTGAAATTTGTAGAATCCTGAATATTTCTGCCAATACGGTCAAAGTGCATCTTGCAAAAATCTACAAGATCATGGACGTGAGCAACAGGACCGAAGCGGCCTCACTGGGCATGCTGGATGCGGACGATGGCGTAAAACGTATCCCCGAAATAAAAATCCTCGTTGTCCGGAGGGAAAATTTTGACAATCCCCAAATGAACGTCTTCTCTTTCTTGTTCGTCCAGAATTTGCATCGCTATCATCTGTTCAATATTCAAAATGCGACCATGGAATCCAAGGATGGGGACGCCACCTACCAGATTATATTGACGGGGACGCAAGATCCTAAGCCAAGTCTTTATCTGACTCTTTTTAACGGGAACATGTCGAGGATCCTTTGGGTGTATTCTCAAAAGTTCGATGAGCATTCCGACATCGAGTTCCTCTCGAACCAGATGACGATGCATCTCTACCGCCAGATGGTGGTGTCTGCAGGCCAGTCGTTCGAAAGGGGCGAAAACCAGCAGCCGAGTTGGTGGTTCGCAAGTGCCTATGTGAACTACAAAATGAATAGCCGTACCCGCGACAGTTTCGAAAAGTGCGAATTTGAACTACAAACATTGCTCCAGAAAGGCCTTGCAAACACGTTCTTGAAATATTCGCTAGTGAGGCTTTACTATACGGCCATTACGGAAACTTGGGTCAAGTCGCAAAATTACTTTGATAAAATACAGGAAATTGCCATGTCGTCCATGCACGACGACCCGTATTCGGATTATTCGCGGCTCATGATTGCCCTTTTTGAAATTCTCTCCGGGAACATGAAAGAAGCGATAGCGTATTTGTTGATGGTGAGAAAATCTAATCCTCAAAATATCTCGACCAGTATGCTCTTGTCGCAAATTTATCTGCTTATGGGGGAGGGCTCCAAGGCGCTTGAATTGCTCGACGAATGCGAACGCTATTTCCCGGATCTCGAAAGCGACCCCAACCTGAATATTCCGAAGACATTCATCTATTTCTTGCTGGGAAAGTACGACGAATGTGAAAAATACGCCTTGCGTGCCGCCTATATTCGCCCGGAAAGCGTTTATCCGTTATTGTTTGTCATTGGATGCCGCTATCTCAAGGGCGACATGGCTTCAGTCGAGGTCCACAAGAAAATATTGTTCCAGCACCATCCGGATTTTAAGATCTCGGATAGCACAAAACTTTTGAAAGGCGTCGATCCGGCCCGGCGGCAGGTGATTGAATCGCTTCTGGAAAAGGCTCTTAAGAAAACTAATCCTTAAAAATAATCCATATGGGTTATTGTAATAAAGTGATAGTGTAATATAAATTTAAGTAAAACAAAACAAAAGGGTATATATGAAAAAAAACTTAAAGAAGGGAACTGACACTTTCACTTTAGATAAACTTCTTCCAGGCGATATTCTAACATTTAAGGGGGACCCCAATGATACAATAAGCAGCCTCATCATGAGGTTGACGAATAATTCCGATGTTTCCCATGGCGCTATTTTTGTCCAGCAAAAGGATTTTGTTCTGGCTGAAGCTGGTGAACTCGGAATCCATGCGCACATGATGAAAATGGCCGAAAGCGGCGGCAGCGAAGTCTATGTCTTGCGTCACCAGAAAGCCAATAGGAAAGGTGTTCAAATCGCTGCCAATATTGCCAAGGACTATGTGCTTCAGGATCTTCCTTATCCGTTCTCGGATCTGATTCTTTTAGGATTGATTCTTCTTTTCAAGAACGGAGTGAAGCAGAACTTTATGAGTAAAGTTGTTGTGGAATTCCTGAGTCTGGTTGCTGCCGAAATCAAAAGCAAGATAGATGGAAAAAAAGGACAGGACTATCTGACGATGGTTTGCTCTTCGTATGTCTATCAATGTTATTTGGATGCTTCCAAGAAAGATTCGAGCCTTAAGCTGAATATAAAGGACGGGGATGCCGGTGTTAAGGTTCCGCGTTCGCTGACCAAGAAATCTCGCACTCCAAATACTTTGCTCGATGTCTTTGAAGACCTTGTAAAGAATGGTGGAGATGACATCAAAAAGGTTCTCTTGACAAAGAGAAAACGGCTGGGGGCTAAAAAGCATCGTCCCGTGAAGAAAATTTTGGAAGAATTGGAAAAAGAACTTTCTGTGAAGTGCAGGGAAAAACTGAAAATTACTTCCATAGATTTCCAGATTGTTAAAGATTTTATTTTGGCCATAAAGGATATTGCCCAAGCCATTTCGGAAATTTCCAATGATGATAATCTTTCCATTGGAGAAATGATCCAGAATCTCAGAAAATTCCAGGCCATGTTTGTTACGCCAAATGATCTGCGCTATCATTTGACTAATGCGGATTACATCGGCCTGTTGAAAGTTAACCGCAGTGGCAGTGACTACGACGACAATTTTAAAAAATAGCTAGAGAAATATCGTATAAATGATTTCTTCCTTTAGGGCGTCCGCTTCGCGGACGTTCTTTTTTTTGTATATTATGTATAAAATAACCTTTTCTAAAATTTTACATACAAAGGTATTATTAAATTAATTAATATGTAACACTATTGGGTTAACCTTAAAAGGTTAACCTCATTGGGTAATTGCGGATTAGTTCCTTGTGATGGTATCTTTTGACTGTTGGTTCGAAAAATCGAATCGACAAAAAACAACAATCAACAAGGAGAAAATAATGAAAACCATCAAGATCACAACAAACGGAACAACCAAAAATCTCGAAGTCGCCGAAATTTCCAAGATCATGGAATTTTTCGGATTCTATGCGTGGAGCCTTTCAAAGCCAATCCGACTGGATGGCAAAAAGTTGCCCCCTCGCACCGACATAAATTTTGAAGATGCGATCATTGAAGTTGACGGCCAGACCTATTGTGGCTCGACAAGTCTTTTTGTTTGCGAAAACGTTGGCATTATCAAGTGCCATAAAGGTGCAAACAATGCTTTGACCGCGATACACTCAGCTGATTCTTTGCGCTCGTCGATCGATTTAAATGATATTAGCGGAAGTATCGGACCGTTCTTTTCTTATGACATCGGCATCCATCTTGATACAAGCAATTTTGAGGATTCCTATTTCGCGGCCAAGATTAAAGTTCTCGGCATCACGATCATCGATACGCGTTTGGATGCAAGCAATCCTGAAATTTCGTTCGGTGGCAAGGTTGCCGGAGTCGGCGCAAAGGTTACTTTGGGCGTAGATTTCAATGGCGGGCGCATTTATTTCGAGGGCGAAATTGATTACCTCTTCGGTCACAAGACATACTCTCTTGACCTCTACAGCTGGAAAAACTACAAGGCCCAGTTTACCCCTGTAGCCAAGGGCGCCGCCAATCTGCGCGCTGCCGCCAATTCCAATTCCGGATGGATTGCTGTTGAAAACGAAGGCTGGTATGTCGCCAAGTTCGATGTGTCATACACTCTGAATGGCGAACGCATCAAAGAAGATACGGGCGATTTCACTGCGGGCGTAACGAAAGTAATCGACCTTCCCGCTGGTGCGACAGATATCGTGTTGCATGTCTGGGACGCCTATTTCATCAAGAGCTGGCGAGAAATCTTCTCGAAGAACTTCGATGCTCCGGTCACCAAGAAGTACAAAGTTACCGGAACAACCTTGGATCCGGATTACGAAGAACTCGATGTCTAAAAGCCATATGACCTAACAAAAAAAATCCTCGCTATTCAGCGAGGATTTTTCAGCTACAGAAGTATTCGCACAAGTTTTTTTTGCACCGAATTTTTTTTTCGAGGTGTAAAAAAAATCTTTCAAAAAAATGACGAGTAAAAACATTCATTCATGCAATTAATAAAGTAAAAGTGAACGGATTTTATTTTAAACACAAGGAGTAAAAATGGCTATAATCAAAATAATCACAAACGATACGACCAAAACTCTCGAAGTTGCTCATGTCAGCAATGCGATGGCGCTTGCTCATCTCTGCGCGTGGCGCATAGAAAAACCGATTAAATTGGATGGTGTAGAATTACACGATGGCGCCAATATCAATTTTGGAGATGCCGTTGTCGAAATGGATCAGCAGAAATGTGAAGGCGTTATAACGCTCTTTGTAAATAAAGAAGGCGCTTTGCTCAAATGCTCTAAACACACTTTTGGTCCCTTGGATTTTACGGACGACTTGACTCATGCTGTTAATGGAAGGCGCGGTTTTGGCGGTTCTGTGGGACCTTTCTTTTTTAATGGGGAGCTTTGCGATGAACAGGGGCTTATCGTTGCTCTAAAAGTGATTCATAAAGGCAAAATTTATGACAGTACTATTATTGATACGGTTATAGATTATGGTCATACTCAGTGCTCGTATGATGGAGTGGGCGTATCGTGCACTATCAGTGCTAGATATGATAATGGTGTTGTTATTTGGTTAAATGGTTCTACGGATTTCCTTTGGGAACACAATGAATACTCAAGAGAAATTTATAGACAAGAAATTAATAATGCTCAGAGGGCTTCCGGTGAGGCCAATCTTGTTTCGTCGAACGAACCTGAATCTGGCTTGATAACTATTGAAAATATGGCTGGTTTTGCTGTAAATAGTTTTCTGACTTATTCTATTGATGGAAAACGTTTTGCCTGCTTTACGGATTTCTTTAATACGGGCGTAAAGAGGTCTATGCAGATAGTTCCTGGAGCTACAGATGTTAATTTGAGCGTTTATGATCCTGGTTCCCTTATAATAATGAGAGAAATATATTCGGAACATTTTGATGGTCCCGTAAATAGGAATTACAGAGTGACGGGAACACTTGCGCATCCGGAATGCAAAGAAATTTAATTCCAGTTACAAAAAAAATCCTCGCTATTCAGCGAGGATTTTTCAGTGGTCGATACAGAACTCGAATCTGTGACCTCTACCATGTCAAGGTAGCGCTCTAACCAACTGAGCTAATCGACCGAGGCGAGTCCAATATTAGAAAAAGATGCGGCTATTGTCAAGGGGTCGTGGGTAAAATTCGAAAAATTTCCCTTTTGTGATAGGCCTTTCTTCGCTTCTACCTCCAAACCCCTAATTATTTATCGTCTTCCGCTATCCAGTAGTGCATTCGCCCCTTGAAAAGTATTGGCGGCAGGCTGTCGTTGCATTTCCCTTTCCTGCAGTCTTCAAAATGCAAGTTGATGGTCGCGGTCCACTTGGTGTCGTCTTTCTGGTCTATGGAAACGTAGTTGCTGTCGCCTATGACGAACGCCTTCGGCGTCCCTTCGACTTGTATCCATGTCTGGTTGGGGACGATGTTGTTCTTGCTGAGCTTGGGACGGTTCACCATAATGCTCAACTGGTCCTCGCGCTCGCTGCGTTTTGCCGGAATCTTGATGAGCAGGTAGTGGTGGCTGTTCCGGATGTAGGGGACTTCGACATCGGTACGGTCCAATTCCTGCGTGATTTCTTCGTCGCCGTTGATGCTGTACTTGATGAATCCGCCGCCTTTGACTTCCCAGCTGTCGTTGATTCCGCTACAGGCGGTAAGGCTTGTGCAAAAAAACATGCACAGCGCGCTTGCGGCGATAACGGAAAAACGAGTCGAAAATGCGGATTTCATATCCCCAAAATAGAAAAAAAGCCGGGCGCTAAGTCCCGGCGAGAGTTAGTTTTTAATAGTCCTAATCACTAACCACCTCCTACTGCCTACTGCGATTTTGACGCAAATCTCGTTTACGCATCTCTCGTCTTTCGTCTGTAGGCTGGCAGAGCCGTTCTCTCGTCTAACTAAGCTCTTCCGTCAACGGGGCCGTCGTCGGTGGTTGGCGATTGCGGTTTCTGCTGGGCGAGGCGTGGGTCTTCGAGGACATACAGCGGGAGCGCTGCGAGTTCCTCGTTGTCGGCGAACAGACGCACGATGTACTTGTCCGGGCGGGCGAACTGCAAACGCTGCATGTTCAAGATCATGTTGACGGCGGCCGTGTCAAAACCCTGCGCAACCGGTTGAAGGTCGATTTCGGACTGCATCGGTGGCACGATCGGGTGCCCCACGACATCTTCGATTGACAAGCTCAACTGGTGCGAGCCTGCTTCGGAACGCTGGTAGCGCAGGCGGAACGCTGCGGAACATTGCGGAATCACAAGCGGAAACTTTGCAAAAATGCGGTCAAATGCACCAAGGATGTTCATGCGTCCACCGATGTCGTTGGCGGTGGCTGCGTCACAGATAGCGGCAATTTCAATATTCATTAAGGGTTCTCCCAGTATTAGAAAAATGTTTAACTAAATTATAAATATATTCGTAAAAAGACGAGGTTTTTATGGAAGAAATTCCACTTTGGTATTGGTTAATCGTGTTTTTTTGCATCGGCGCCTGTGTCGGGAGCTTTTATAACGTGATTGTCTATCGCATGCCGCGCGGAATTTCGCTGATCAATCCGCCTTCGCACTGTCCGCTCTGCAAAAAGAGGATTCCCATCCGTTACAACTTGCCCATCGTCGGTTGGCTTTGGCTTCGTGGCCGGAGCGCTTGCTGCAAGCAGCCCATCAGCGTTATTTACCCGATTGGCGAGGCGCTTTGCGGTTTGCTGGGGGCGCTCGCGCTCTATGCGGCGGTCGGCTTCGGTACGGATTTTACGCGGCCGGTGCTCGCTCCCCAGACTTGGGCGAACGCAGCCGCGTTGTTCTGGCTTTTGCTTGGGGCTTATCCCGTGTGCGCCGTGGATTGCAAGTACAAGCTGATTCCCGATTCCATCTCGGTTGGCGGGATTGTCGTTGGATTTTTGATATCGTTTATTCCGGGAGGCATCTTGCCAATCCAGAGCCTGATCGGTGCCTTTGCTGCTGGCGGCGGGCTTTATCTGGTCGGCTGGATAGCGACCAAATTGCTCAAGAAAGAAGCGATGGGTTTTGGCGATGTCAAGCTTTTGGCGGGGTATGGCGCCCTGATGGGCGTTACCGGTGCAGTCGAAACGCTGCTGGTTGCCGCCTTGCTTGGTCTCTTGGTGATGGTCCCGTACGGGATGATTAAGAACCGTAAGGCGTCGGGGAATAGCGATGATGAATGTGGAGGACAAATTCCCTTTGGACCTTTTCTCGCCGTGGTTGCCCCCTTTATGTACCTCTGGGGCAACATCCTGATTGTGTGGTATTTGACGTTTATACTCGGGGAGTAGGTTTAAGTAAATTAGGAATTGGTTGTTCGTCATTGGTCATTTGTTAATGCGTCTCTGGACCCTATACAATGACGTAACCACTTCCTACTAAGCTCTAAGTTCTACCAACTAAAATTTACTGGATCCTTCGTTACACTCAGGATGACGTCCCTAAGCCCTACCAACTATTTCCTCTTCTTTCCTGGGCGTTGCGGCATGAACGGGCTTGCCGCGTCGGACTTGCGGCTGCTCTTTGCCGATATTGTTTCCTGGCTTGTTACGACGGAATCGCCGACACTGAGTCCCTTGAGAATTTGTACGTTCACGCCGTCGCTCAAGCCTATCTTTACGCGGCGCGGCGCGGCCTTGCCGTTGATGTTGATCCAGACGTGGTCGCCTTCGAGGCGCGGCTTTTTATGCTTTTTCTTTGCCCCTTTTTGCGGTGTGGCTCCGCCCATCCCCATTCCCGGCGGCGGGGGCGGCATGTTGTCGCTGGCTTCGGCGGTCTTCGGGCGCTCCGGACGCGGCATGTCTTTCGGGTCCATCATCGGGGTGCCTTCGGCAGGCGTAAACTTGAGCGCCTTGACCGGAATCGTTACGGCGTCCGTGATTTCTTGCGTGACGATGGTGCAGGTGGCGGTCATGCCCGGCAAAAGCTTTTGTTCCGGATTTTCTGCGGTAATTACGACAGTGTAGGTCACCACGTTGCTTGTCGTCGTCGGGTTCAGGCGAACCTCTTGCACGGTGCCGTGGAACGTGTCTCCTTGGAACGCATCCACCGTGAACGTGACGCGCTGCCCTTTCTTGACTTGTCCGATATCCGCTTCATCCACGGATGCCATGACCTTCATTTGTACTAAATCTTTTGCGATGATGAACAAGGTGGGCGTGCTCATGGAGGCTGCAACCGTTTGGCCTACGTCAACGGCGCGCTTCAGCACGACGCCGTCAATCGGGCTCTTGATGGTCGCGTAGCTCAAATTCAAACGGGCCTGTGCGACTTCGTTCTTGCGTTGTTCCACGGAAAGCTTTGCCGCATTCAAGTTGTATTCCGCCTGCTCCAGCTCGACGGCGCTTGCGCTTTTGCTTTCGGCGAGTTTCTTGATGCGGTTGTACGTGCTCTGCTTGTAGTTCAAATCGTTCTCGGCACTCTTGTACGAAATCGAGGCCTGCTTCAAAGTCGATTGCAGCTTGGACTTGTCGAGTTCCGCAATGACCTGCCCTTTCTTGACTTTGGAATTGAAGTCCGCGTTGATTTTTGCGATGTCGCCCGACACCTGCGTGCCGACTTCCACCTGGTCAACCGGTTCCAGTGAACCCGTGGCAGAAATCGTGGTCCTGATCGTGTCCGTTGCCACCTTGGTGCTTATAAGTGCTCCCGCTTGGCTGGTGGCGTCCCCGTTAAAGAAATAAGACTTGACGCCGAAGGCGATGGCCGCAAGAACGGCGATGACGATGATGATTTTTAAAATTTTTTTCATAAGCTTCAAGAAAAATAGAAACATTGTTTTTTTATTACGAACGTTTAGATGAATTGTTGGCGTTCTGGGTTGCATATTTTGCATTTGTCCTAGCCAGTCGAACAATCTTTTTGCTAGCTTAGTGGGCATGACTCGTGTGCGCAAAAAAGACGACAGTGCGGAAGTCCGCAAGGTGACCTGGATTGGGCTTGGCTGGAACGCCGCGCTTTCCGTCGCCAAGTTTGTGGTGGGCGTTTTCGGGAATTCCCAGGCGCTTGTTGCCGATGCCGTCCATAGCGCATCCGACTTTTTGACCGATGTCGCGGTTATCGTCGGGAGTCATTTCTGGAACTCTCCGCCCGATGCGGAACACCCTTACGGGCACAGGCGTTTCGAAACGCTCATAACTATTGGAATCGGACTTGCCGTTGCTGCTGTGGGCATCGGAATTGGCTACAAGGCCGTTCTTGCGCTCTTGGCGGGCGAGGCGTCCCATCCGGAGATGTCGGTTGCCGTGATGGCTCTGGTCTCCATCATCGTGAAAGAAATCCTCTTCCGTTACACGCGCAATGCGGGGAAAAAAATCCGCAGCCAGGCGCTGGAGGCGAATGCTTGGCACCACCGGAGCGATTCGTTTAGCTCTATTCCTGTGCTTGTGGCTGTCGTTTTTGCCATTCTCTTCCCGGAACTGTGGTTCGCGGACTCCGTCGGTGCGCTGGTCGTTGCGTTTTTCATTCTGCATTCCGCAATCGAAATCGCCTGGCCGGGGCTTCGCCAACTGGTGGATTATGGGGCCGATCCCGATGTTCTCGGAAAATTGAGACGGGAGGCGCTTTCGCACCCCAAGGTGATTAGCCTGCATGGGCTCCGCTCGCGCTATGTCGGGAGCGACCTGCATGTGGACGTCCACATCGTCGTCGATGACCAGATGACCTTGAAAGATGCGCACGATGTCGCCGAAGAAGTAGAACAGCTGCTGATAGATTCCGGCGAAAACGTCGTCGATGCGATGGTGCACATCGACCCGTACAATGCGAACCGTGCCGCCCAAGGCGAAATCAAGACCATTGAAAAGTAGAACGGAACAATATCCTCCGTTATCCGGCTGCCATTGAAACGCTGCAAAGCCATTAATACCTTTGGCCTCGAATTAAGGTGCCGGTTTTCAATAATTTTAGCCAATTTTTCCCGATTTTTACATTCTAGTGTATAGCGTACAAAGCAACAAAACGGAGGCTGCGTACTTCCGCCCCGTAATTCGCACCTTTGGTACGTAAATTCGTCTCACGGGCCTTTTTTCGTTGTTCTATAAAACGGAACGTTTTTCACCGAAATCTAATGAAGAAAATTTTCACACCAGTAAATATTCCAAAGTGGTCTTAAAACTTTAAAAAATAAGCGAACTTTTTCGTACTTTCAATTTATATTACTTTAGTATAAGTTGTGAGGTAGGATATGGTTCTGGACGAATTTTACAAGCTGAATAACGGGCAGCGAATCCCGAAATTAGCCTTGGGGACGTGGCAAACGCCGAATGACGTGGCTGCTGAGGTCGTGGCGACCGCAATCGAGGCTGGGTACCGTCACATCGATACCGCAATTGCATACGAAAATGAATCTGGCGTTGGGGCTGGGCTTAAGGCTGCGCTTGAAACGACAGGAATTCACCGCGAAAGCGTCTTCATCACCACGAAAATCCCTGCCGAAGTCAAAACTTACGACGATGCCGTGCGCAGTATCCAGGAATCCATGGACCGCCTGGATGCGTTCCACATCGACATGATGCTCATCCATGCACCACGCCCGTGGAACGAAATGGGTTCGACTTCTGGGAATTGCTATTTCAAGGAAAATATTGAAGTCTGGAAGGCCCTCGAAGAAGCTTACGAGGCGGGCAAGATTCGTACAATCGGCGTCTCGAATTTTGAAATCGACGACCTCAACAACATCTTGGCAGGGGGCCGCGTGATGCCGGCCGTGAACCAAATTCGCGTCCATATCGGGCATGTGCCGACGGAGTTGATCGATTTCTGCGAACAGAATGGAATCTTGGTCGAGGCATATTCGCCAAATGCGACAGGGCGCCTCATGAATGTGCCTGAAGTCTGTGCTATGGCAGAAAAATACCATGTCTCGGTGCCGCAACTTGCAAGCCGCTTTGTTTTGCAACTTGGACTGCTGCCGCTTCCGAAATCCACACACAAGGAACGCATCCTCGAAAACGCCGAACTCGATTTTGAAATCAACTCGAATGACATGGCCGCCCTTTTGAAAATGAAAGGAATGTAGCGAATTTATTTATAATAAACGATCGCGTTATTTTGGAAAAGTCATCCTATATGAATAGGGTGGCTTTTTTTTTGCTATGCTAAACTAAAAATGGCGTGGAACATGTTGTCATGTCGTCTTGGCCTCTTTTCTGTCTCCATGGTTATGGTATGCAGGGGATGTTCTTTCTGTTTATAATACGCTGTGTATTATATTTTTGTAAAATTTTTTTTATAAAATGCAAAATTGGCTAAAATATTTAAATAAACTGATGTTTGTATAATAAAATCTTGTTCGTGCTCCTGAATATTAGTTTATTTTATATGCGTGAGAATGAGTGCGCTGCTTCTACGAAGACCGTGAACGCGATTCTTTGTTTTTGTGGCGTTAAGTTCTCCAAGTTGGCGGGGGCGTCTTCGCCAAACTAAACATTAACACTAAACAAAATAAAAGGGGAAATATGAAAAAAATATACCTATTAATATTATTGGTAGTATCTATGAGCTTTGGTCTAACGGTGATTGGTAATCCAGATGATCAAGTTAGTTCCGACGGCGGTAAATTTAAACCTATATTTAGGATTTCTACACAAAGAAGCCTTGGAGTAAACGGATTTAAAGTCTACGTTTATTTTTCAAATGATAAAGCAGGTGAATTGCCGACTTTCAGAATAACTAATCAATATGGGGCGGATACTATTTACATGCAACGAAAGTCTTCACATGTGTATAGGGTGGTGATGGATTTTAGCCATAAGAACATTCCTGCAAACAGCTACTTTCCTTCGAATGCTACTAAGTTTTTTGAGGCTTTTATAGAAAATCCGGATAAGCTAACTCATGCTCTGAGACCTTATACTTGGGGAAAAGGTTTCCATAATATCGTTGTTGAATCGAAGGATGGTGAAGTCTTAGCTGGGGAACATCCGAATCTTTCTTCGAGGGTAGGAGTTCTTAGTAAATCTTCGGTATGCAAAAGTGGTGGATTTAATTATATGGGATCTACATATCCGGATGTCTTGATAACCCTTAATTCAGAAAAGAATGACAATGCGTCGAAGTTAACTGGCCCGAAGCCCAATGGGGTGAGTGTTTCGGGGCGTAATGTTTATTTCGGATATTGCGCTTATGAGTATGATGAACTTCCTAGGGTGTCCTATGATTATGCGGTGTTTAGAATGGATGATAACTGCCCGGTGGGTACGTATCCGTTTAGACGTCATCATGATACTGAGGATAGTCAAGGCTCAAATTATGTGCATGGTCCCTTGTGGCCGAGTTCTGTGGGGTCTAATGCTGATTTGGAATTCTGCTTTGTTCCAAAAGACCCGAATTCTACCAAAGTATATCCTTTCGGTGGATACGTAAATGATTATAATACGTCTATTTTCGCTAATGTGAACAATGCGAATCTTGCACTTAGTGCACTTTATGTAGATGATGAAAACAATAGTAATGCCAATTCTTGGTATTATTATGGTCTTTCTAAGAAAAAAGCTAATGAAAAGGCAATTATAGATCGTATCCAGAACATTATGAGTGGGGGTAGTAATACGTGGTATCACATAGTCACGAGAATTAATCCGAATCTTTCCAAATCCGCTGAGGTCGAAGTTGCCGAATCTCCGATTTCTGCAGGGCAGCCGCTTGTCGCTGCGGCTCCGTTTGCACCGGCAATCAAGGGCCTGAATCGTTCCGCCGTGTCTGTCGAGCTCAAGTCCGAGGGCAAAGTTAAGGTCTCCACCAGCCGGGCGTCCATCAAATCAAGTGGAACTCTGGCATGGTGCCGAGCGGCCGCTATATCGTGAAGGTCGAGCAGAACGGCATGGTGAACGCCAGGAACGTTATCTTGAAGTAATTCGAGATTTGTCAAGTTTGTTTTTTTCATTTGTCGCCCCGGATTTCATCCGGGACGATTTTTTTTACGAGCTGTCTATAGTTTGAGCTTCATGAAAATTGTTATCCCGTTCCCTGTCATCTTGGAGCCCTGTTATCTTGGATCCCTTAACTCAGCGAAGCCATTCTTGCCTTTAGCCTCGAATTAAGGTAGGTGCACTTATTGCTTTGCATGTATGTGGGTGTGAGAATGAAATACTGATTGTGTGTATCGTTATGATACGAATTTTGTGTAAGTTTATGGAGCGATATGTTGTAAAAGAAGATAAATTAATTTTACATTATCCTTTTTTTGTTTTGCTTGGATTTTAACTTATATTGTACTTACTCAAAATTAACTAGGAGGAATAATATGAAAAAAATGTTTCCGTTGGTTCTACTAGCGGCTTCGATGAGCTTTGCCTCGTTAAAGGTTATGGGTACGGACTGCATTGTTTCCTATCCCTCATTTAAGTTGGTAAATGAGACGAATAAAAGCCTAAAGAACTTTTCCGTTTATGTTTATCAGCGAGTTTGCAAAACTATGGAAGGACTAAAGGTCCAAGGAAATGTTGCTGGCGCGAACGTTAGCTTGCAAAGAATGAATGCGGATACTTATAGGATAAAATTGGATTTTAAAGATGTAAAAATTGCTGCTGGCGAGACCTTCCCTAAAAATGGAAATTATCTGGGACCTGTTATAGTTACTTCTGAAGGTAAACGTGTGTGTCCACGTCCGTTAGTGAAAGTTCACTGCCCTACCGAAGATGTTGATCTTAGAAACATTGTTGTTGTCTCGTCATCGGGAGAAATTTTACATGGGGAAGATAGGGACTTTACTTATGGAACGAGAGTTGGTGTTTTGAGGAAAGATCCTGATAGTTATTGCGATGGCGATCTTTCCATCACGCTTGATACGGAAGATCACAATCCTAGCACTAAAATTGTGTATGGCGATCATAATCCTCCAGGCATTACGATCAAGAAAAAAAGTTCAATAACATTCAATTTGTGCTATCAATATGATACACCCCGCGTTCCTTTTGATTATGTCGTATTGCAGATGGATAATGCTTGTCCTGAGGGAACATATCCGTATGTTCGTTACCATGATACAGAAGATGATAACAACAAAAATGATTATAAGGGGGATATATGGCCGAGCGAGGTCTTTAAAGATGCTAGGTTGCGTTTTTGCTTTGTTCCGAAGGATGAATCTTCCAGTCTGAAATATCCGTATAATAAGGAATATGGTGTTTTTGCTAATTATTCCGCACCACATATTGAACGTACTCAAATCCATATAGATGATGAGGATACCAACAATGAAAGTTTTTGGGGTCCTAGGGAAACGCCCGATGATATTGAAAGGCGAATTCATAAGATTTTGAGCGGTTTTGAAGATACGGACTATTTTGTGGTTAAGTGGATTGGCCAAACGTTGAACAAGAGTGCTGAAAATCCTGACGCTCCGTTTGCTGCAGAAACTCCGCTTGTCGCTGCGGCTCCGTTTGCTCCGGCAATTAAGGGCTTGGACCGTTCCGCTGTGTCTGTCGAGCTCAAGTCCAGCCGGGCGTCCATCAAATCAAGTGGAACTCTGGCATGGTGCCGAGCGGCCGCTATATCGTGAAGGTCGAGCAGAACGGCATGGTGAACGCCAGGAATGTTATCTTGAAGTAAGCTCGCTTCTAAACATTCATTTTGATTTGTGAAAAACTCCCGCCCCGATTGAAAGGAGCGGGAGTTTTTTTTTCTGCTGTGACGCACGGTTTTTTAGCCATGGATAATTGTTGGAGTGGCTCTTTTACGTACTGGACTTGCGAAAAAATGGGGTGGAAGTACGTAACTTTTGTTTGATTAATTTGTGTGTTACGTACTGAAATGTGGAATTCTTATAGAAAAGTACGTAAAAAGCGAAAAAAAATGGCTGAAATTATAGAAAAATGTCTTTGTAGACTATAAAAAGGGGCGTTTTGGGCATTTTGCAGGGCAAAAAAGTCAAAAATTACGTACTAAGTGCATGGAAAATAGTGCAAAAGTACGTAATCGCTAAAAAACATGTTTTTCATTACGTACCGGAGGGCAAATTTCCCGTAGAAAAGTACGTAAATCCACGAACTTCCCAGCGACTTGCGGACTTTCCAGTTAATCCGCGAACTTCCCGGCAGCTTGCGGACTTTCCAGCTAATCCACGAACTTCCCGGCAGCTTGCGGACTTTCCCGCTAATCCGCGAATTTCCCTGTGACTTGCTGACTTTCCCGCTAATCCGCGAACTTCCCGGCAGCTTGCGGACTTTCCAGTTAATCCGCGAATTTCCCTGTGACTTGCGGACTTTCCCGCTAATCTGCGAACTTCCCAGCGACTTGCGGACTTTCCCGCTAATCCGCGAACTTCCCGGCAATCCTTAAATAAAGTTGCGAAAAACTCCCGCCCCAAATGAATGGAGCGGGAGCTTGTTTTTCCTCCTACCTTTCCACGTTAATTTTATTTGCGCTATCTAACGTTCACGCGCTTGTGATTATGCCCGACTTTTACGATGTACGAACCTGTGGTCGGAACTTTCACGCGGGTGTCGTTGTTGTTCAGCGTGCCCACGGCAACCACTTGCCCCTTCATGTCCATGACGGCGAAACGATTGGCTGTGTTCGGCGTGTCTGTCGTAATCGAAAATTCGAGGGCGCCAGTCTTTGCAACGTTGAATGCCGGAGCGTTGTGTGCAGTTCTCTGATTCTTGATTCCCAGAGTTCCGTTGATTTGAACCGGAAGAGAAGGATCCTTGAACTGCATGTTGCTGTATGTAGCCTTGTGAAATTCATCAAGCGGACCTGTAATCTGGAGCTGAGCTAGACCGCGATCGCCGTTTTTCGTGTATTCCAAAGAAGAGGCGATGGTGATTTTTGCACGTCCATTCACGATACCTGTGTTGCCAATCAGTTCCAGTCCTGCGGAACACTGAGGACCCAGGGTGAGCGGGAAGTTGCAATCCGTGCAAATGGTGTTGTCTGTATTGAGGGCGACTATGTAGAAGTCGTAAGTAGCTCTTTTCAAACGATATTCTGTATCCTTGTCTGCGCTCACTATGTTATATGTAGAATCGGAATCTACAAATGCGAATCTCGATATGAAGAACGTGAGTTCGATTTTGCGAGAGCTGCCAATTACGTTGATTGTCGCTTTTTCTTCAGTGGATTCCATATCGACGGCCGGGATTGTTGCATAGACGGTATCGATACCGCTTTCACCAATTATGCGTGTCGTAGACGGGTTGATTTGGACGGGCGTGCCGTTTTTCTTTTCGTAGAACATTACCTTATTGTTGTTCGATGCCAAAGCGTATGATGCACCTGCGCTACGGTGCAATTCCTGAGGCTCATCGCATTCTGCCGATACGCAAGGCTCAAGAACGGTGCCTATGTAGAGCGGAATCAGCAGATTGGCGTTCGGTGATCCTGATGGTGCCGATGCGAGTGCTTGTGTGTTGACTTTAATCGGAAGACTCTTGTTGCCCTCTTCGTCGACAATGACGGCGTTGCGGTTAGCGATATCGACGGAGCCTTTGATATTGATTTCGATGGCTTTTGTATCGTTACCAATCTTGATAAGAAGGTAGTACTTTCCGCTGGGAAGAACGTCCGCCAACTTATTTTCGTTAATGATGGGTTTTGTCGAATTAGAAACATCGATAGCGCCATTAAACGGTTTCGGATTCGCGGCAAATTCTTGTTCGCTATATTTTATCTTGGCGGGGTCCTGACCCGTCTTATCCTGAGTCAACAAGTAGCTCACTGTCATGTGGCATGCGGACAGAATTTCGTCTCCGCAGCATTCTATGTCGCCGACCGTTGCCGAAGCGCAAGCGCTGCCGCTGGATTTCCTGTAGCAAATCTTGTAAACGTTGCTGCCATCATCTCTATAGCGAATCAAATCTTGTTTCCCGACAACTGATATGCCGGAGGTTTCTGGGTGGTAGAGGAACAAGTTCGTGTTGATTCGCAAATCGCTAGATGTTGCGCGGCGGTTGCAGGTGAATATGTCGATATCGTAGGATTGGCCCACAACGGCGTTCGGCATGAACGTGTCCAAATCGACGAAACCGGGAGCTGAGAGGTGCGTTCCGCCCAAATCAACCGCTAGCTTGTTGTCGATATAGACCCAGATGTCGTCGCTTCCGCTGATGCTGAACTTCAGGCCTTTCTTGTAGTAGAAATTGCTGTGGGATTCAGAACAGAAGTGCAGGTTACGGCCTCCGTTTCCGCTAGTACCTTCTTGGGAGGTCCAGCGCGAAGTCTCCGTGCCGGCATTTTCAGAATTGTAGGCGAAGAAACTCCAATTTTCAGGAGCGCTTGTCGCTTCGTCGCAACTCCAGCCGAATATGCAAGCGTCCGGCCCCAGCCTTAAATTCGTTTGAATTGCTTCGGCAGTCGTTTCGCCATCGGCGAAGAGTCCTTCGCAATTATAGCCTCCATTCCAGCCTGGACCGTTGCAATAAGTGTCA
The DNA here is from genome assembly GCA_902800345.1 of Fibrobacter succinogenes. Lineage (GTDB taxonomy): Bacteria > Fibrobacterota > Fibrobacteria > Fibrobacterales > Fibrobacteraceae > Fibrobacter > Fibrobacter succinogenes_H. The sequence continues at coordinate 91,113 of CADCDO010000005.1, read as the reverse complement.
ATCTTCGGAATTTGCGTTGTCGAATCATTTACACGGAGTGCCGGACCGTAAAAGACCGGACCTTCAGCGGAACGTTTTGTGCGTGCTGCTGCGACTGGAGTTTGTGCAGGGCTTGTTGCCAAAAGCGAGGCGTCGGTTTTCGCCTCGACCGGATAGAAACCTCCGCGTACAGGAACGCTAAGGCCCGGGCTCACAAAGTTATCGGAATTGAATTCCCAGCCGTTGTTGGAACGTGTAAACGGGATGTCGAAACATGAGGCTTCATTCACGTTGCTCGTAATATTGAACAACTGGTTGAAGTAGGTTTCGTCAATAAAGCATTTCTTGCCTGCTGCGGTAAGGCTCGGCTTTTTGGTTGTCTGACTCAAAGTGGATTCTACAATGCCCGTCGTGACGCCCATACAGTCATAGATTGCCTTGAGGGCGGTTGTTTTGTTGACCCCTTGAGCGGCAGCCGTTCCTGGAGCCTGGCAACCGTCATTTGTAGCGCTGGCGCCCGCGGCCCAGCAAGAGAATGCTGGATGCAAGCTGGCGTCGGTATCGTAAATAAGCGTTGCAAAGTTAAAACTGCATTGTCCTTGGACATTTGCGGGGCGTGCGGAAAACCAGCCCATTGTTTGGGCGGGGAGCTTGTCCGCCTCGTCTTCGTCGGCAACGAAATAAATGGCGTTGTTGTAGTTTGCATCCGTCGCGAATAGCTCGAATATTTCTGCCATTCTAATAGGTTCGGTGGTGCCGGTGTAATTCTTGGTGCCGTTTACGCCGAACGCATCCTGCATGGCGGTGTCGTCGTCTCTGTAGATGAGGGCGCTTTGGGGGAGCGCTTCGTTGACGTAACGCCTGTAATACCAGCCGCAATGTTCGGGATCGCGGACCAGTTCATGGGTTTTCCCGTCTTCGTTGATAAGCGGAACGGCGGATTGCCAAGCGTAATTCTGTGGCAAGAAAACATGGAATTCTTTTACAGTTTGAGCCCATGTATAGGATAAACCTAACGCGGCTGCTGTCACAATGATGGTTTTAAAAGGTTTCATCTTGTCCTCCTCTTTTTCTTGATGACTCCTAAGAAGCCTCTTGTAAATTCAAATATACACTCAAATTTTTTGTAAAGCAACATTTTGTGATACTTTTTTTTTGAAAATAGCATAAAATGATGAAAAAATATGTGGTTTTATAAAAATCGCATTTTCATGATACAGCTGATAGTACGAAAAATCCCGTCAATGCGGGAGAGAAGAGTGGGTTCCGGTCGCAAAAAAAATCCGGCTCGGATGAGCCGGAAATAGTATCAGAGATTCCGTTTACTACTTCACGTTCACACGCCTGTAGCTGAGCCCGACTTTGATGACGTAAGAACCTGTGGTCGAAACCTTCACGCGGGTGTCCTTGCTGTCCAATTCTCCCGCGGAAACCACGTGCCCCATCATGTCCATGACTGTGTATTTCTTGGCGAGGCTCGGCAAGGATTCGTCCAAGACGATGGCGAACTCGAACGGTGCGGTCATCTTTACGCGGAATGAGGGCTTCGCGAAAGTTTTTTCCGGGGAGTCCTTGCCGTTGTCTTTATCCTTATCCTTGCCTTCGTCTTTACCGTTGTTCTTGCCGTCGTTCTTTTCTTCGGTAGTGCCTTTGGTGATTTGCACCCACGGGGAGGGGAGATGCGTCTCCGTATCATATCCCAACGAGACGTTCCATAGCTGGGCGGCGTCGCTTGACGGGCGAATGGAATCGCCAGTTGGTGCGGAGGCGTAATCAGATTGGTCGCCGATGAGGCCTTCGCCGTTTACGCTTCTGAAGCTGATGTAGTCGCCGACCTGCGGGAACGTTGAACTTTGGTTGTAAAGAACTGTCAAGACGGAGTCTATTTTTTTTTGTCGAGCGCTTTTTCGGATGCGGGGGCGATGCCTTTTACGAACTGTGCTTTTTTGGTGGAATTGATGTAGAAGGAGAAAACTTTGTCTCCATGAGAATCAGCCGTTTTTGTTTTTTGAAGTTTTTCGGAGAATTCGATTTTCAACGTTGTCTTTTTGCTTTCGGCATTGGATACCGCGGTTGCCGAGAGGATTATCGGAGCGATGCGGTCGTAGAGGATGCATTTGTAGGCTTGCTTTACGGTTTTGCCTTTTGCGGTGTATGTCGTCCAGGATTTGACGGTTCCCTTGCCGGAGGAAATCCCGCTCAGTTGAATGTTCTGAGTGGGATTTCTTGAAAATTTGCCAGACTGATAATTTAATCGTTGATCATCCTTTCGTAGAATTTGCGATATTTGTCCTTGTCTTCTGTCTTGCGGACGGCGATGGCGTCTTGCGGATGGCGGTTGAGCATGCCGGTAATCATCTGCGGGATGATGTAGCCCCATTCGTACTTTTCCTTGAGCGGGAGGAAGAGTTCCTGGATGGCGTCGAGAACCGGGCGCAGATCGTACTTCGGATTCTTGAGGAAGCTGAGCAAAAGTTCGGTGGTGCAGTTGCCCGCGCCGCGGCCCATGCCGGACACGGAACCGTCGAGATAATCGACATGGTTGATGATGGCCTGGATAGTGTTGGAGAAGGCGAGCTGCTGGTTGTTGTGACCGTGGAATCCGAACTTCTTGTTTTTCACGATGGCTTTGTAGCGGGCGAGTTCCTTGTCGATGTCTTCCTGGTAGAAGGCACCGAAGCTATCGACGAGGTAGAGCACGTCGGCCTTGCATTCTTCTTGGACTTGGTGGAGCGCTTCGTCAAGTTCCGGGCCGCGGTCGCGGCTCACGGCCATGATGTTGAGCGTCGTTTCGTAGCCCATGTCGTGGAAGGCGTTCACCATGCTGATGCCCTTGTCGATGTTCTTGACATAGCTTGCCACGCGGAACATCTGGTAGGGGCTTTCGCTCGCGGGCTTCACGGCGTCCATGTTCACGCGGCCCACGTCGGCCATCACGGCCATCTTGATTTTGGAATCGATGCCGTCCTTGACCTTCCAGAGCAGGTCATCGTCGCAGAATTTCCACGGGCCGTATTCCTTCGGGTCGAAAAGTTCGGGGGAGTTCTTGTAACCCATTTCCATGTAGTCGATGCCGGCTGCAGAAAGGAGCGTGTATAATCTACGCACGAATTCAAGAGAAAAATCGTGCTTGTTGACGAGGCCGCCGTCGCGGATGGTGCAGTCGAGGACTTTAATGGTTTCGTAGTACATAGTAGCTATGAGGTCGCTTCGCTTTGAGGTGTGGGCTCGCCGCAAGCGGCTTTGGGGTTAAGGTTATTGGTTTTGGAATGTCGTGTCCGTCAGAGCTTGTGCTGCCTGCACTGAGCAACGCCGAAGTGAGCGCAACTGAAGTTGACGGGCATTTTTTCAATTACATCGCAAACATAGTTTTTGATTTTTGTTCGGTCAAGGAAGTTTTTTTATGATTGTAAAAATATCGTGTATTTAACGCAAAATTAACGTAGAAACGAGACTGCTTGCTTGTTTTGTTAAAAAATAAGCGGTCTCCTGTGCTAGATTTCCTTTTCCTCTGATGTCTGTAACATTGTTTAGGGATCCTATTGGTGAAAAAATATTGTTCCCTTGCGGTTTCCTCAAAAAAGAATGAATGGTTGTTTGATTATTCTACGCATATCTTGCGTAAATCAAAAAGCGTGTCATTCCACTTTTTTCTCTCTTTTTTCTTATTTTTCTTATGAAAACGGCATCTGATTATATATTTTAGGATATGTATTTTTCTAAGAATTTTTTGCCGTTATTCCCTTTAGCAGCGGCTGTTCTTTTTGGAACGGCTTCGGTTTCTGCTGAAACCAAGTTTTTCTACAACCAGGTGGGTTATGATGTCGATCAGCCGATTTCCGTAATCGTGCGGAGCGACCAGCTTAGTGACGGTGCTGAATTTAGCGTGATGTCGAACGGCTCAGCGGTCAAGACGGGCAAACTTTCGGCGGGCACAAATCCGGACAACTGGTTGAACAACGGCAAGTTCTTCGTAGCGGATTTGAGCGGGCTTGCGGCGGGGAAATACACCTTGCAGGTTTCCGAGAACGGGCAACCGCAAAATTCCGGCGAATTTGTAGTGGGCGAGAACGCTTTGGAAAAAAATACACTTGCGTCTGTGCTCAATTACTTTCATGATGACCGTGCGAACAACCCGACCGTCGAAGGTTGGGATAAAAGCATGGGCATTTATAATTCCAGCAAAAAGGTCGATGTGCATGGCGGCTGGTACGATGCCAGCGGTGACGTGAGCAAATACTTGAGCCACCTTTCTTATGCGAACTACTTGAATCCGCAGCAGATTCCGTTGACTGTTTGGTCGCTTGCGTTTGCATCGGAACGCATCCCGAAGTTGCTTTCTTCGACATCGACAAAGGCGAAAACGGCAGACGAGGCTGCTTACGGTGCGGATTTCTTGGTGCGTATGCTTGCCGAAGAAGGCTACTTCTACATGACCGTGTTCGATAACTGGGGCTCGCCTCTGGGCAAACGTGAAATTTGCGCATTCACGGGTTCCGATGGTAAAAAATCCGCCGACTACCAGACGGCATTCCGCGAAGGCGGCGGCATGGCGATTGCTGGCCTTGCCAGTGCTGCGAGGCTTAAGCTGAAGGGCGATTTTACAAGTGACAAGTATTTGGAAGCGGCTGAAAAGGGTTACGAACATTTGTCTAAAAAACAGAGCATCGGTGGCAGCTGCGAGTACTGCGACGACCACAAGGAAAACATCATCGACGATTACACGGCGCTCTTGGCGGCAACGGAACTTTATGCGGCAACTCAGAAAAAGGATTATTTGACTGATGCTCGTAAACGTGCAGAACATCTTATCGGCCGTTTGAGCGAAGATGGCTATTTTTGGAGCGATGACGATAAAAAGCGTCCGTTCTGGCATGCAAGCGATGCTGGTCTCCCGCTGATTGCGCTTGTTCGCTATGCGGAAATTGAAGGGCCTATTAGCGTGGATGCTAAGAATCCCGATTTTGATCTTATTGATTGGGGCTGTGTAGATAGAATCGGTGCCACCTGCGACAATCCGCATTTTGGTAAGGTCATGGATGCTGTCAAGGCTCATCTCAAATGGCTAGTCTCCATTACGAACAAGGTGGATAATCCGTTCGGTTATGCCCGCCAGACTTACAAGACTCAGGGCGCTATCAAGGACGGCTTCTTTATCCCGCACGACAACGAGAGTAATTACTGGTGGCAGGGCGAAAGCGCTCGTATCGCAAGCCTTTCTGCTGCTGCGGTATATGCAGCCCGCTCTTTGGATGAAAATGTTGCCGATAGCGTGCAGAAGTATGCGACTGATCAGCTAGACTGGATTTTGGGCAAGAATCCGTATGCGACTTGCATGATGTACGGTAAAGGAACCAAGAATCCGCAAAAGTACGATGGGCAATCTACGTACGATGCGACGCTTGAAGGCGGTATTGCAAACGGAATTAGCGGCAAGAACCAAGACGGCTCGGGCATAGCCTGGACTGATGACGGTGTTGGCGCTGTAGGCTTTGATGCTTTGAAGGAAGCATGGCAGGTGTGGCGCTGGGACGAACAGTGGCTGCCGCACAGCACGTGGTACTTGATGGCTGTTGTGGAACGCTATGACGAAATGACGAAGATGATCGAGCCGCCGCGTTCTGCATTGCCGAAATCTTATGCTACGGCCAAATTCGGCATGTCGCTTGTGGACAATACGCTTTCGCTCAATTTGCCACGCGTTGCTGTTGGCAAGTCCGTTAAAATTCTTGATGTGCGCGGCAATGTGCAAATGCAAAAAATAGCGCAGAGCATGAACGAAACGATGAACTTGAGTGCGCTCAAGAGAGGCGTTTACCTTGTTCAGGTCCAAGGTCTTGCCGTGAAAAAATTTATACTTCGTTAAAAAACAAATAAAATAAAGGAGGGGTTTTTAATGGGGGGGAAATATATATCGCCAAACTTCGTTGTATTGGCTGTCTGTTGCTTGATGGCCTCATTTCTATTTGCGGCTCCGTTCAATCCCAATGAGCGGCGTGTCGTTATCAACGATGGGGATTCGCTTACGCTACAGGACTTAGGCGACGAATTCTATAGCGTTACCAAGACAGATGACGGGTTCCTTGTAATTCGAGGTGATAGTAATCTATATTACTATGCCGATGAAAACAGCGAACCCTCGAAATTCAAAGCCAGAAATGCAAATAAACGCGATGGCGAAGAAAAAAAATTTTTGAAAGGTCTTGATAGGCAAAAATCTTTTACGGCTCATTGGAAAAAGCATCAGGGTCCTTCTGTCAGTGAGCCTGAGAAACGACGGCCGGCGCGTGCTCCCTGGGTGCCTACTGTGTTGCCTAAGTCCCATCATTCGAACGGGAAACTTCGTTTTCCGATAATTTTAGTGGAGGTGAATGGGGGGACGAATCTTGATTCTGCAGAATTATATGCAGTGCTGAATCAGGAAAACTACCGAAAGAAGCCATACTTGGGGTCTGTTCGAGATTATTTTGTCGATCAGTCTTCGGGCGTTTTTGTTCCCCAATTTGACTTGTACTTTGTGAGCTACAGCGATTCGGTGAAAAGAGATGATAGTATGTTTGGGTTTCTAGAGCGGGTCGTCCAATTGATGTTGGACAAATACCCTTCTTTTGATGAATCTCTTTATGATTCCGACAACGATGGCATAATCGATGCGTATGGTGTGCTGTATACGGGTGGATGGATTGAATTGGGTTCTAGAGTTATTAAAGGACTTCAATTTCTTGGAGGATTGAATGCTACGAGTAAGGGTGGAAAATTATTTCAAAATGGTTTCTTGTCATGTCAAGGTTACAATTACTATTCTACTCTGATTCACGAATTCAGCCATACGATGGGACTAAAAGACCATTATTGTGCGTATAAGGATCCTTCTGTAGATTACAGAGACGCTTCCTATCCGGCTCCGGGAACACTTTACTGGGATGTGATGGGGGATGGTGTGGCCAACACTTGGGATTCATTGAAAACGCCTCCCAATTATAGCGCATTTGAGAGAAACTTTATGGGTTGGCTTGAATATACGCCGATAGAAGAAGGAAAACCGGTGAAAATTCTCCCGCCACTAGGAACAAACAACGTCGCCTATTTTGTTAAAGTGAACGAAAATGAATGGTATATTTTTGAAAACCGCCAGAAAGTCAAGTGGGATATTGGGCTTCCGTATCATGGAATGCTTGTGTGGCATATTGATTACGATTTACTTCAATGGAGCTCGGATAAGTTGAATAGTTTTCCGGCTCATCAACGTGTGGATATTGTTGAAGCGGGTAATTGGATGTACAGATCTTATGGGGATAGCGTAAAGCTGAAGGATGACCCGTTTCCAGGAATGCAGAACGTGACGAAACTTTCGCCAGTTCTTTCGTGGGCGGGTGATACGGTGCTTAAGGGCTTGTTCAATATTATGGAAGCGGACACGAACGTGTGTTTTTCGCTGAGTCCAGATGTCTCCACGGACGAATGTAAAATTTTCCTAGTTTCATCAAGCGGTAAAACTGTTGAGTCGAGTTCTTCGGAATCTTCGTCAAGTTCCATGGGAACGCTCAAAAAACAAATTTCTATAAGAAATTCCGGTTTCCATGTTGTGGTTGAAGGTAAGACCCTTCTGATTGACTGCCCAGAGCAGGATTTCGAAACCGTGCATGTTTTTGATTTGCAGGGACGCGTGATTGCAGCTACGACGTTCACGGGAACATCGTACCGGCTGAATCTCGGGGAGCATGCCTACGGGACTTCGTTTGTTGTCCGGATTAAGTCAAGGCGTGGCTTGGTGGAACATTTCAGAATATCGCCGTAAGGCAAAAACTCAATTCATCACCTTGAACTTTTGGGAGGGGGCGAAGGCCATTTGCGCTAAAATGTCCTTGCCTGTCTCCATAAGTTTCTTGGCCTCTTCGGCGAGCTTGTCGCTATCGTTTTCCTTGATGACTTTGTTCAAGTGATCCATGGCGACATTGACGTCAAACTTTGTCTGTATGCGGAGCTCGCCGATGTCGAAGTGCGCTTTACGGAGGAACCCTGCATCCTTTTCCTTGGCCGCACCTTTTTCGAGGAGTACGATTGCTGCCTCTGGAATATCCTTTTGCTTGGCTATGGCACCCCATTCCAGCCATTGGGTACTTGGAATTTCGGCATAGCTCCCGGCAATTTTGTTCACGTAGTCTTTTACGTCCTGGACATTGATGGGATCTTCGTTCATGAGAGCCGTCAACCCGTATTGCAGTAGCCGTGCTGCGTTTTCGTTTTCGCCGTTGTTCGAGGCTTCGAGGCCGTTGTTGATCATTTTGCGAGTGCGTTCACCCGGAGTCGTCGTTTCTACGTTTTCACGGGATGCGACACTCACTGTGCTTTCTTCGGAACGGTGCGGCATGTAATAGCCTGCAAGTCCGCCTAGCGCAAAGAATATTGGCGATTCGGCGGCGACCGCGTTGAAAATTCCGGGGTTCAGGAACCAGTCGATTGCCATGCTGACGACAAGGCATGCTTCCGAAATTTTGCAAACGTAAGACGGTATGCTGTCTTTCTCCCTGTCGAACGTGTTTGCTCCCAACAAGAAGCAGAGCATCAGGCTTACGCCCATGTATCGTTGCGTAGCGAACTGGTTGAAGAACGATGTATCTACGAGCAGCCCGACAAAGAACCCGCTGATGATTGTGATTACGATAGCGTAGGCATAGACATACAACGTATTCCATCGCTTTTCGAGCTGCATGAGGGCGAACATGAAAACAATGACGAAGAAAATGAAGGACCATGCGCTCGGGAACAGGAGACCGCAAGTGAGCAGGCTTTCCGTATTTCCACGCTTGGGAACGTAGGCCCATTTATAGCGGATGAACTTGTCTGTATAATTCAGAATCCATTTGTTGAGTTCCGCCTCGTATTGCTTGTCGGTTGGGAAATTGCCGTGCTGCGCAGCGTACTGTTCCTTTCCGCCCTGGTTTTCCCACCAGTCCAGGAATTCAACCTTCATTTCTTCGACGCGCTCTTCGACGATTGGCGTAGGGTTTTCGACATGGTAGCGTTCCTTGTAAAGCTCATATTCCTGTTTTTTGAGCTTGTCGTCGGGCGTGAGTCCCACGTTCTTGAACTCCTGGGCGCGTTCCTCGTTCCACCACTTGTCGAACGACTCGTAGATGTCTTTTTCTTGCCGCAACTGTTGGATTGTCGGATTGAGGGTCGTCTCGAAATTGAATATTCCGATGGCTACAAGCGCGATAAGCGTCAAGTAGTGGTGTACTTTAAACACTTTGAATGGTTTTAGGAGTATGCTCAATATTTTCTTCATACTAGTGAATATAACCAAATCACTAGTAGAATGCCAATCCGACAACGCTAAAATGTGCGTTTGCCGTACTCGTTCAGCTGGTTCCACAAAAAGTCGGTGTTCACGTCGCGGTATCCGAGGGCGTTGACCTCTTCGCGGAGCTTGTGGGCGAGGGCGAACAGGTTCGGGCACTTTTTCATGCGTTCGGTGGCGTCGAACGTGGTGAGGGCATCGATCCAGTCGTGGATTTCGGGGAATCGTTCGTCGTTGAACACGTTCTCGCGGCCAGTCTCGATGTATTCCATGTAGCGCTTGGTAATCAGGCGGCCTTCCTCGGTGTAGATTTCTTTTGCCTTGGGGTAAAGCTTCACGCCTGTCAAGTATTCGTGCATGACGGCGCCAAAGCTGAAGTAATCGACCGCGTAGGTGATGTTTTCGCTGGACTGGGCGAGTTCGGGGGCGCAGTAGCTGGGCGATGCAAGTCCACCGCCTTCGGTGACGGTCTCGCGCATTTTCGCCTGGGCGTAGCCGAAGTCGCAAAGCAAAATCTTGTGGTTGTTCTTGTGCGCCGGGTTTTGGCACAGGAGCAAGTTCTTGGGCTTGATGTCCTTGTGGACAATCTGGTAGTAATGGAGCTGGCTGATGGTGTTCGCGAGGTAGGCCATTTGGGCAACTCGCTTGACCAGTTCTTCGTCGGTGAGCTTGGGCTTGATGACCCTGTCGAGGGAACAGCCCTTGATGAACTCCAGCTTGAGGTAGGGGTGGCGGCCTGCAATCCCGCCGCCAAAAGTCTGCACCACACCCTCGATGTTTGTCGCACGGATGAGGTTGTTGATGCGGATCTCGTCCTGGAACGCACTCAGGAGCATGTTCAGGCGGTGCAGGCGGTTCTTGCCGGGCGGGGCCCAGTACTTGCAGATTTTCACGACGATTTCTTTTTCGTCGTAGCGTTTTTCGTCGCGCGGGTGTTCAATCCAGAGCTTGGCGCGGTATAGCTGGTTCGTGCCCGTGAGCGAAAGCGGCTCGATGAGCTCGATGCGTTCTGCGTTGCCGTTGTGCTTGAAGTCGGGGTTATGGTCGAACCACCGCTGGTATTCCGCCATGGTATAGTTCGGACGTAGCGCCAAGTTGCGCGAAACCCTGTCCATCATTTCTGCCAAATTGTTCCAGAACATGTAAAAAATTTAAGAAAAAAACACCCCGCAAGGGAGTGCGGGGCGATAAAGAGTGGCAACCCTAGCTTGTATTTAAACATGTTTGGGGTTGGTTATGCCGGGATGGCGACGTTATGGGCCATCTAGACTATTTCTTCTTTTCTTCGTTTTCGGCGTGACTGCGAGCGAATGTAACCTTTTCTTCGCTCTGTTCTTCGAGCCTGGACGTGATGAAGTCGTATGCCTCATCGACCGTGTCGCAGAACTTGAAGAGCTTGAGGTCTTCTTTGTTGATCATTCCCGTTTCCGCGAAGAATTCCCAGTTGAGCGCCTGTTTCCAGAATTTGGAATCGAATATAACGACCGGCATCTGCTGGGCGTACTTGTCTGTCTGGATAAGCGTGAGCATCTCGAAGGCTTCGTCGAGCGTGCCGAATCCGCCGGGGAAAATGACAAGCGCGCGGGCCATGCGCAAGAACCAGTACTTACGGATAAAGAAATAGCGGAACTGGAGGTTGAGTGCATCGTCCAGATACGGATTGCAATGTTGTTCGAAAGGCAACTTGATGTTCAGGCCAATCGAAGGCGTGCCGACGTCGGAGGCACCGCGGTTACCCGCTTCCATGATGCCCGGACCGCCGCCAGTCATGATAGCGTAACCCTGGTGGCGCTTGTTGATCCACTTGCCGAGCTTTGCGGCGAGTTCGCGTGCGCCGTTGTAGGAATCCGCTACTTTGGACAAACGGTCCAGCCTTGCAAGTTCGGCCTTGTTTTTGCAGTTCTTGCGACGTTTCTTGATTTCGTCAGGCGGGAGCGTGCGTGCCGAACCGAAGAATACGATGGTATTCCTGATATCCTCTTGCTCAAAAACTTGCGCAGGTGCAAAAAATTCAGAAAGGAATCGGATGGGGCGTGCTGCATCGCTGTCCATGAATTCGGCGTTGTGGTATGCCATTTGTCCCGGTGCCGGGTGGATTTTCTTCGGTGCCATAATAAACCTCTTTTTGTTCGCACATTTATTGAATAATATACGATAAAATGCATTTGCGGATAAAAAAGTAAAGTTTTTATCATCTTACTTGGAATAACATTTGTATATTAAGGGTATGCTAGTTAAAATGTGGACAGACAATTTTGTCATTACGGGTGAAATCGACACGTTGCGTGACGAACGCCTCACGGACTACATCCGTGAAAACAAGGACTTTATCGCGGTGACTCAAGTGCGCGTTTGCGATAGGAACGAAAAGGACTTGTTCCGCACGCATTTCTTGAACGTCAGCACCAATCACATCGAGATAATTCTCCCGGCAGAATAGAACTTGCCTTGACTATATGGTCTTCGCTTAATTGCTCGTCATTCTGAGGGCTTTAGCCCGAAGAATCCAGTAACAAGTTGTAATGAAGTATTACTGGATCCTGCTCCTACGAACCTAATTCAACTAGGGCTCTAAAGAGCCGAGTTTCATATATCGCTACGCTCAGGATGACGCTTCTCTCGTCTCTCGTCTGTAACCCGAAGGGCGTTCTCTCGTCCAACCCCTCACCATTCGATGGCGATTTTCGCGACGAGGAAGCGGCGGGAAACTTCGTCGAGCTTGGTCGGATCGATTTCGATGCCGAGGAGCCCTGCAAAAATGACGAACGGACTAGGCGTTGTGCCTTGGTTGTTGCACTTGACACGCACCGTCATTGTTCCATCCTGAATGTCAATCCCGAGAACTTGTTCGTTCAAGTCCATCTGCTGGCCGCGGTGGTTCGTGACAATAGGCAACTGCTTTTGTTCGAACTTTTGCATGAGGTCGGCGGGGATGCTTTCGGGCGTGTGGCGGTACACCATCGCTTTCGGAAAATGCTTCGAGAGCTTTTCCTTGAGGGGCTCGATATCGACAATTTCCATGCCGCGCGGGAACGGGGCGCTGAGCTTTGCGATAATCTTGGGCTTGCCTTCGGGCGAAATGTCCAGCGGTTGGAGCAAATCGACGCTGATGACTTCGCAGTACGTTTCGAGGCCGAGCGGTAAGGCTCCCATGTTGACGATGCGTGGCTTGGGACTGAAGCCTTCGCTGAACTTGATCGGGATGCCGGCACAGATAAACGTGCGCTCGAAGAAACTGAGCATGTTGTGGTGCGGCAAGAATCGGCTGATGCCGGATTTCTTGAATGTAATCTTGTAGCTGTAGCTCACCTTCTGGCTCGGACGGCGATCTGCCACGAGCTTCTTGATTTCTTCGGGTGTGCGGCTTGGCGCCTTGTGGCGCACGGGGTCGTCGGCGAGGACGATTTCTTTTCCGAAACCGGGAATGCCGCATGCCTGGCAGTCGCCCCATTTGCAGTTCGGAACAGGCGCCGACGTCGGGTCGAAAGCCTTTTCCCATTCGCGGCGCAAGTACTGTTTTGACGTGCCTGCGTGGATAAAGTCCCACGGGAACACTTCGTCTTTTTCGCGTTCGCGATACACCCAGCTTGTGTCGTAGCCGCATTCGTCCCAAACTTCGAGCCACTTGTTGAAGTCGAAGCGGTAGCTGTCGCTTTCGAAGATGATGCCTTTCTTGTAGGCGGCGTAAATGACGGGACCGAGGCTGCGGTCGCCACGGCTATAGACCGCTTCGAGGAAACTCGTTTCCCAAGCGGCCCAGTTGATTTTCACGTTCGGGTGCTTGTAGAATTTTTCACGAACAAAGCGTATGTGACCGAGTGCAGTTTCTTTGTCCATAAACGGCGCCCATTGCAGACCCGTAAACGACTTTGGAATGAGAATGCCAATGCTCACCGCAATTTGGATGCCGCGGTTGTACTTGCGCCCGATTTTCACGAGATTGAAGATGAGGTCGCAGAACGCCTGCATGTCGTCTAGATTCTCGGTCGGGAACCCAATCATCGTGTAAAGTTTAATTTTGTTGAATCCGCTGGAGAACGCGTGTTCAGCGGCATCGTACATGTCCTGGTCGCTGATGGTCTTGTTGATCATCTTGCGGATGCGCTCGGAACCCGTTTCGGGCGCAAACGTGGCACTGCGGCCGCCTTTGAGGGCTGCCACCTTCTCGGCAAGACTTTGTCCAAAACTGTTGACGCGGATGCTCGGAAGGCTCACGTCAACGTTGTCATAAAATGGGTCGTCGATAATGGAGTCCGTCAATGCTTCAACTGGCTTGTAGTCTGCGGTAGAAAGCGATAACAGCCCGAGTTCGCGTTCGCCTGTCGCCTGGATGCCTGCCTTCGCGATATCCAGAACATCGTCCGGATTGAGTTCTCGGCACGGTCTGTACCAGATGCCCGCCTGGCAGAATCGGCAACCCTGCGCACAACCGCGCATCACTTCCACGCTAAAGCGGTTGTGGACAAGCTGCATGTTCGCAATCAAGTTCTTGATGGGATAGTCTTTCGGATCCAGCACCGGAATGAACTGGCGACGCACTCCGTTTGTATGCTCGTAGGAGCCCTTAGCCGGTTCCTTCGGGACAATCACGCCAAATTCGTTCTTGACGACCTCGCGCAGACTTGGTACATAGACACCGTCTATCTTGGACAAATTCTCTAGAATCTGTGCACGCTTGAGGCCCGCCTTGCGGCCTTCGCCAACGCAACGTACAAATTCTACAATCAGTTTTTCGCCATCGCCAATCATGAACGCATCAAAAAAGTCGGCAACCGGTTCGGGATTGCCCATTGCAGGTCCGCCCGAAACGACTATCGGGTCGCTCTCGGCACGGTCTTTCTGCCACGCTGGAATCCCTGCGAGTTCAAGCACATGACCGCCGTATAGCTTGCGTGCGTATAAAGCGGAATATCGTACTTCTTCATCTCGGCGGCCATGTCGTCCCACGGCGCAAAAGCCACTTCGCAAAGCAAGTCCGGTTCGCGGTTCAGCACATGGTACAGAATGCGCAGCCCGTTGTTGCTCATGCCGATTTCGTAAGTGTCCGGGAATACGAACGCCATGCGAGCCAGCATTTTGCTGTGGTCCTTGATGACGCTGTTCGCTTCGCCGCCCATGTAACGAGCCGGCGATTCAACTGCGGGGAGTGCAAGTGCGATTTTTTCGAGGATTGTCATATGGATAAATATAGAATAGAACGGGAAGGGTGAAAACTGGCTCTATTGACTTGTATTTGGGATTAATGTATATTGGATAGAGAGGTATTGGTATGGCCTTAGATATGACATTGACTGAAATAAACCCAGCTCAGATGTTGGTGTTGAAGTCCTTCGCAAATGTATCTAGCGAAGAAGAATTAAGCGCTTTGATGAAAACGCTTAAGAAATTCTATGCCCAAAGATTAGAAAAAGAGCTTGACCGTTTATGGACTGATGGAACGTTAGACCAAATGAGGTTGGACGAATTGCAGTCTGAACATCTGCGGACTCCATATCGTGGATAAGAAGCGAAAAATAGTGTTAGATACGAATGCCCTTTTGTAAATGTTGGGGCGTCATAGCAAGTACCATTTCCTTTATGAAAAATTTTTGAATGAAGAATATTGGCTATGTGTATCTAATGAAATTGTGCATGAATATGAAGAAATTTTGGAGATTCATGCATCGCCAGTGGTCGCGAATTTATTCATGAAAGTTTTGGAGTTTTCTGAGAATGTAATTCGTAAAGATCCGTTCTTTAAATTAAACTTGATTAAGAAGGATCCTGACGATAATAAGTTTGTTGATTGTGCGTTCGCGAGCCAGGCTGATTACATCGTGACAAATGATGCTCATTTTTTGGAGCTTAAACAGGTCAAATTTCCGACTATACAGGTGAAGTCTTTAGACGATTTTGCTTCAGATGTGGAATAATTTCTGAAAGAATTCCTTTTGAGGTAATCCATACTTTTTTAAGGGGCTATTTAATAATTCTTTACAGCCATACCCCGTATTATTTTAATATTATTTAGTACATGAATATCGTTAAATATATTTTCTGGCTTGTCGCCTTTTTGATGGGCGTCATCGCCGCTTATGTCGTCCCCGAAGAGACCATGTCTACAGGGGCTAAGTTTATTTTTGTCGGAGCTTGGGGCGCGGTGCTTGGCTTTGTGTTCTACACCGTCTGCAAGAGACAGATAGAATCTATCGAAAACGACTTTAACGAGGCGCTGAATCGTCCGCAGCCGAAGGTCCCCCAGTTCGTGTCGGTCCGCCCGCAAGAAGAAAAGAAACCCGACCTCCCGCCGGGAGCCATTCCCGCTGCGCAGGCGTTCAAGCAGCCGGTGCCCCCCTCCATCAAGAAACTCGATGCGGCGGCCCTCAAGGTCGGCTTCCCGCTCGAATCGTGGAACGCTTTCAAACTCGCCGTCATTCGCAACCGCCCGTTCACCGAAGTCATCGACACCATGCAGAAACTCTTGCCGGAACTATTCCCCGATGCGTCCGGCGTGCTTTACATGTATGGCGGTGTGCAGACCGAACTCTCGCAGATATTCCGCTTTGGCCCGAACGTCATCAGCGACGAAACCGTGACCCCCGCCGAATGCGCAAGCTTCAATACCGGCGACATCGTCGTGACCGATTACAGCTCGCCCGAACTCTCCAGCGGCTGCACGCACCTGCACCACCGCCCGAAGGGCATTGCCATCTGCGCCCCCATCGAAGGGCTCGAAGAACATTTCGGCATCCTCACCGTGCAGACGGACAAATTGCCTGAGTACGAGACTAAGGAATACTGGCAGGCCAAGGTGAGCATCATCTCTGCCGCCTTCGGACTTTACGTGGCGAACCAGGACCTGAACATTCGCTTTGAACAGCACAGCATCCGTGACGTGCTTACCGGACTCTTCAACAGACGTTATATGGAAGAATCGCTCAACCGCGAAATCACTGCCGCCGTGCGCCACAAATCGCCCATAGGCATCGCGATGCTCTACCCCGATGCCATCCCCGCCGTGCAGAAGGCCCAAGGCCGCCACGCCGTGGAACAACTCTTCTGGGAGTTAGGACAACGTCTGCCGAGCTACATCCGCGGCGAAGACATCCCCTGCCGCTACTCCGACGACGTGTTCTGCGTGATCATGCCGGGCGCGGACCTGCAAATTACAAGGAACCGTGCCGAACGCATCCGCAACGAAATCTCGCAACTTCAGATCGCCTACGGCGAAGGAATCCTCGCGACTACGCTCAGTATGGGCGTTGCCGTGATGCCCACGCACGCCAATGACGTCGGCTCTCTTATATATACAGCGGAAGCCTCGCTCCAGATGGCCATGCAGGCCGGTGGAAACCGCGTTGTGCTCGCCGATGCCCTTGTTAGGTAAAGATTTTTAAACAAAAATACCCCAAAAAGGCGTTTTCCCTGTTACAATTATTCCAAGTTGGAATAAAAAAAACAGCAGGAAAACCCTTTTTCATAAAAAATTATCTATATATAGACCATCGAATTTTGGTAAAATAAGCCGTTTTTTCGATGAAAAAGTGCTTTGTGTCACAAAAAAGACCTGTCCATGACAAAAACATGACAAAAGTTTGACAAAAGTATTGCTTTTCGAAAAAAAAGAGATATATTACTGAATGTAAACGAGCAATAACGCTCAAAAAGAATGTGTCACTAAAACAAGGAGAACACACTATGAAGAAGCAAGGTTTTACCCTTATTGAATTGATGGTCGTGATCGTTATCATGGGCATCCTCGCCGCCGTCGCAGTCCCGAAACTCTTCGGCATGATTGCTAAGTCCAAGGCCTCCGAAGTTGGCCCGGCAGCTGGTACCTACGTAAAGCTCCAGCAGGCATACTTCTCTGAAGCAAACATGGCTGGTGGCTGGCAGCTGATCGGTTACATGGCTCCGGGTACCAATAGCGAGACAACCAACTTTAAGTATGATCCGGGTGCTATTGCTATTGGAACTAGTGATGCTCTTACTCAGGGCAAGATTGGTTGGCAGGCTGGCAATAAAGCCAATCTCAATGAATGCTCCACGGGTTCTGGTAACGCAGTCGTTTATCACTGGAATGTAACTCTTACGAAGCAAACCGGAACCTCGCAGGATGATGTTACATTTACAGCTACTGCAAGTGCAAATAATGGTACGGGTTGTGTTGCTCTTACCCCGACCTTCGATAAGATTGGTAAGTAAGGCTTAGCGTAGCGAACCTTTTAAAAGGACCTCCAATTGGAGGCCCTTTTGTGTTTAAATTTAGAATATGCTTTCACACGTTAAAATAAAAAGCGTTTTATCTCCATTTAGCGTTGCTTTGTGCATTAACGTTTTTTTTCTTGTGCTTTTCGCTTGTTTAGGCGTGTTCCGTTACGGTGCACTCGACGATTATTTTATGTCGACTGTGCTAACGGGGGCGTATGGTTCCGAGTTTAATCCGCATTTGGTTTTCGTCAATGGCGCGCTTGCCTATTGCTTGATGCCACTTTATTATTTGTTCCCGAGTGTTGGCTGGTTCTATATTTTTCAGATGTGCTCTATTTTTGGAGCGTTCACCCTGTTTTCTTATAGCTTAATTCAACAGCTTGGTTACCGCTTGGGAGTGCCTTTGGCGGTATTGTTAAGCGCTGTCGCTATTGAATTTTATGCGTCTGTTTCTTTTACGATTTGCGCTCCATTGCTTGCGGCTAGTGGTGCTATTGTTTTTGTGAAAGGTAGCCTTCAGAAAAAAACATGGTGGTTGGCTGTTGGTAGTATTTTATTGGTTATGGGGGCTATGTTGCGCTTCCAGATGTTCTTGTTGGTAATCCCGTTTTTGGGAGCATTGCTTTTGTGGGCGCATTTTCCGTTCAAGGCCGTGCCGAAAAAGTCGTTAATAGCACTTGTTTTATGTGTACTTGCTATTTATGCAGTAAATTCTTTCGATGACAGCTTATATAAAGCCCCTGAATACAAGTATTATAAGGAATATCAATATAAACGAGCGTTCTTTGGCGATGGCGCTCATTACGACAAAGAGGCTATATCTGATGAACTTGAAGAACGTGGTATGACACCGCTTGATTTTCAGTTGTTGTGTGCTTGGAATTTTTATGACACACAAGTTTTTAGCAAGGATAGTTTAGACGCTATTATCAAGATTGCGAATAGAAATGCCTATGTCGAAAATAAACAACGTTTGCCGGCCGCCGTTGCTATGGGAATTTCCAATGCTTTTACACGGAATATGGCGTGGTGCTGGTGCTTTGTATGCGTACTTATCCTTTTGTTTACGGAAAAAAAGTCTAGATTGTATCCTTGGGTGTCACTTGTTTTGGTTGTGGCTTCTTACATATATTTATTGTCATTAAACCGACTTGTTTCGCATGTAGAAATGGGGATTTGGCTTTATGCGGCGGTTATGGGAATACCGCTTTTGCAAAGGAATAATGCTGTTGCGGATGTTTTGGGTAAAATTGCTAGTCGGTTGCCAATAATTGTATCGTTATTTGCGTTGGTGTTTTTGGTGGGAACGATTCTTTCGTTGCCTAAAGAGAATAGAAATCGAGCTATCTTTGCCGTACCTGAAATGTCTAGTGACTGGCAAAACTTTGTAGAATATGCCAATAAAAATATAGACAACGTTTATTTGCTTTCTTTTTATCAATATAAAGATTTAGGTTTTGTTAAGGACCCTCCGTATAAGGCTGCAAAAGCCGGTAGTTGGCAAAACATAATTCCGATAGGATATTGGAATATCCACTTGCCAGGGATGAAACGTGAACTGGAAAAACGGGGTGTGGAAAATCCGTTACGCGATATTGTCAATAACAATGTTTATACAATCGAAACCGGGAATGCACCTAGCTACCAGCTGTTCTACAAAATCCATTATCATAAAAATTTGGCAGTAGATACGGTGCAGACTTTTGGTAATTTGATGGTGCTGAAATATCGCGAAGAGGTGACGGATGGAAAAATCACAGAAGATTAATTTGGCGATATTTTTAGCGTTCATTGCGCTTGTTATTCCGCTTTCTTATGTTTTGGGCTCGGATTTTATGGGGAAACAGGAAAAACCCTGGCACATGCAGGGCGCTGTTCACGAGGATTCTCTTTCGCAGGAATATCTCCATAGATACAAAATTTTAGACAAAATTCCCGTGGCTTTGCAAATAGAACGCCATAAGGAAAAAAGTGTTTTGATTTTGATCGACGCTTGGGGCGTTCCGTTTGACGAACAAAAACTGGCAGAAGAATTTGCAATATTTAAGGATGTTCCGCACAAGTTTGCCATTCATAAAAGGCTGAAAAATGTAACAGCTCATGCGGAAAAAGTTGAATTTCGGGCGGATTCTTTAGATTCGCTTGTTGTGGTCGATAGACTTGACGGTATAGATTCGTTACTGGTGAATTCGAACGATAAAACGATAGCCTTGACGATGCATGTTTCAAAAGATGGCTCGGAAGAAAACTTGCGCAATGTTTTAAACGAAATTGCCGGATTAATAAAAAAATACCCAGAAGTACAATTTATAGTGCAGGGGGCTCATCGACCGATTCTTGGAACACCCGAAACACGCCGGGAATACTATGCCCACTGGGTCCCGGTGGTGATATTAAATTGACTGCACTATAGAATTTTTTGTGATCTCAATTTAATATCGTTTTTCTTTTTTTAAATTTCCATCTGAACTATTTTTCCGTTCTTTAATTCGGAATCAAGCAAATCGTAATTGTAAGCGGAACTTTCCGTGCAAAGGCCGGTTGCCGGATTTTGGAGCAGCTCAAAAGTTTTTGAATTGTAGATGAGATTTAAAGCAGCTTGCAGTGAAAGCTTGCGTTCTTCCATCAGCCACTTAGCCATATCGCTGACAATTCCTTCAACGAGAAATTCTTGTTTAGGAGTCATACGCTTGGCCTTTTTTGTAAAAAGGATATCGCTTTCGGCGTCCTAAAAGCATATTGGTTATTCAGTCTACGAGATTTTAAACCATTCACTAATTCGTCTATTGTAATCACGTTAATTGCAAATGTTCTGAACAATGTTGCAATATCATCGTTTGCCACAGGACCAATGATTAAATCAAATTTATCTGCGGGATGCTTTTGATTCCGACTTCTATTCGCCATCACGAACTCAGCCCATTCTCGATCAGGTTGTTCGAATTTTTTGATTTTTAATGAAGATATATTGGAATCGTCAAATTCAAAGGAGTTTACTATAGGCATGCCCCCAAATCTGTCAGCAACTTTCTGTGACATTTCACGAGCTTGCACTAATATTGTTGTTAAGTAAAAAGACTGCCCAAAATCCTTAAACGGTTTGCACATGGTTAAGTCTATTTTTTCAATATCGCAATTGGAACCGTGGTACAAGATCATCGAATCTGACCTCCGTTTCTTTGACAGATTGCTGTTAAATCTTCAATGGTATCGTCAAAAGAAAGCAAATGCTCTGCCCCATAGTGCGCTTCTAAAAAATCCATACCTTTAAAAAGGCTCAGATAATTAAAAGCTTGCTTTACCGAAAGCGCTTTTGCTTTTGCGAATTCGCTAATTGCTGCCACTGTCCATGTAATTTGCTTTTCCATATAGAGAAATATATAAAAAACAATGAAATGGTCAAAATATGCTGCTTGAAAAGTAGATCTTCCTAACGTGTTGCCTCAAATACTCAATTCAATATCACAAATGGTACCCAACGTTTGTAAAAGCGTTCTTGAAATTTTATGGGAGAGAGTATGGGATTGTGGTCACCTTGAACGATGAATCTTGTATCGGGATGCTTGTGCGCTAAATTGGCGATTATCTCTAATGTATGTGTTAATAGCTTTGTGTAGGCGGAATCTATTGCATTTGCATCGCTATTGTATATGCTTGAAAATCCTGGCAAAGGGAATCTTGTATCGCTGGTGGTCCATGCGATAAAGTGCATTTGTGTTGTGTCTGCTAGGATGCTGTCTATTTTGTTTGCTATGGCATTGTCGCTTTGGTTGTTTCCGTAAAACGTTTCGCCAAAGCCTATGTTTGCTATGTATTTGTATCGCCGATGCATTAAACTGTCTTGGCCGAACAGGAATGTTGTTTTATAGCCGATATTGGCGAAAAATTGGGGTAGGAATGTTGTGTCTTTGCGGCCCGTGGAATCGCGAGAAAAAGATTGCATCAGATCTTCGCGCTCGGCGGTACGGGTGCGGCTGTACATGCGGTTATGAGCTCCTACTTTTGTGATGCTCTTTGCGAAAATATCCAATTGAGAATCGAAACGATTTATATCAAGAGGGATTCCCCAACTTTCGACAAGGATAACGACGTTGTTGCGAGAGGTGTCGACGAAATCTCTTGTTATCGTGACAGAGTCGGTGACAATGTATTTGTTCTTGAAATTTTCACTGATGCTTGAACGAGAAACGGGCTTTGGTGCAATGCGCTCGATGTAGTCTATGGTTGGTATCTGGGCTAGGGGCTGAGAAGGGAACTGGTTACTTGCTGCTAGATGAATAAATAAAGCTGCAAATAAAATAAAGGAGATTGTGTTGAATTTATAAGGCTTAATTTTCCAGACCATGGCGATGGAGAGCCCGCAAGTTGCAAAAGGAACAAGTCCGTACCAGCTTGTACTCCAGTTCTTGATGGCTAGCTGGTTTTGCAAATCAATCCAGGCTACTGCAAACAACGCGCAGGCAATCACGATGAACAATACCACGATTACAGAGCTTTTGAACTTGGATTGATTTGATGTTTTTGCCGCTCGCAATGACGTGGACATTTTATCCTTTAAAAAAACAAGTAGCAACAATAGTGCGAAATATTCATAGCCGAATAGCCCGCGAGCAATGTCTTGGCCTTTTTCGAAGGTGAGCAAAAAGGGAACAATTGTAATAAGTGCGCTTGCTATTAGCGGGTATAGGAGACGTTGCATTATTCGGCCTCCTTTGTTTGAGCCTGTTCTGGCTGTACTAGGTGGTATTTATAGAAAGTCATTTCGCCAATGGCATTGATTGAGTCTATGGCAACGCTGTTGTAATAGTGGCGTTGCAAAAAGTCAACCAAGTTCGATTCGTTTAGAACAATTACGTTGTCGTGCACCACATCTTTGATGGGATTGGTTATTCCATAATCTTTTAGGGTTGCCGTGATTTCTGGCAGGTAAGGGGTCCAATATCCAAAGGAAATTGTGTTGCGATAAGAACCTGTAGGCGAGGCTATGTAGGGTGGGTTGCGGTGGTGGCTGAATCGCATAAATGCGTTCATGCTCAGTAAAAACATTTTGTCGGGTTGCGAGTCAATGTATTCAAAGACTTTGTTGTAATCGGTTGTGTCTTCGATGGCGAGGGTTTTTAGTTCGCCTGTTGATGGATTGCGAACAATTTCTCCTGAAGTCGCATATGTGTATATGTTGAATAATGCGATAATCGCCAATACTGCATAAATTATTTTAGGGGGCAACGTAAACTTGAACTGCCCCATTAGGGGAATGGCAAGTACCGCTGCATAAAGCCAAAATCCACTTTCGACGCGGTAAACCAAACGCCCGATATACATGAGGTACGCCATTAACGAAAGAATTGCACCAAAAGAGCACCATAGATAAAAAAGTTTTTTCCGGTTGGTGCAGTATGCGATGATGCAGAATGTAAACCATGCCCAAAACATGGGGGAACGCAAAGAGTTCGATAGTGAGTTTAATAAATTGCGGGGGATTCTCCAAGATTCAATTTTATCTTTGTATGGAGTGATTATATCAGTATAGCGCTTGATGCTGTCGACGGAAAATACTTGCGTATCGTAAAAGTTCCAGTCTGTGAGCATGTGATAATCGTTGCCGCTCAAACCGAATTCTTCGGCATCTTCGTAAACGGCATTTTGGTTGTAACTTTTGTTGTCGGCTAAAGCAACTCTAGGCCCTTGAAATTTATTGAAGGCTTCGTATTCGGGCGCTTTGTATATGCTTTGATCGAATGTGTGTAAAGCGAATGCTGATATAAATAAAATTACTAATCCGGTGATTGTTTTTTGCTTGTTTGCCCAACATTGCTTGAACATGAAAAGTAGGCAAATGCAGAAGAATGGCATGCCCATAAGAAACGCCTGCCAACGCATTACGGAACCCCATAGCATTAGCAAAACGCCCAATGCAAAAGGAGTTGCTTTTAGAACGTCATTGCGAGCCCCGTCAGGGGCGTGGCAATCCATTATTTTTTTCTCCGAAATAACTCCGTATGCAAACAGTAGCATGCCTGCCGCACTCAAAATAGAGGCGCATTGCGTGAACTGCACCACCAAATAAAAATCACTTGCGAAAAGTGCGGTAAATAGAGCTGCGAGTATCACGCCCCATCGCTCGCCACAGCGTTGCAACAGTACATAACTAATGACCGTAAATGAGAGGAATACTGAAAACATCTCGCCGATGTAGTACCATCCGATTTTGGGGAACAGGTGGTACAAAGGTAACAGCGCGTAGCCGTAAATGGCGTTTACGAAAATCAAGTGCGGATTGTATTCTGTGCCTAGGGCTCCAGTGAGCCGTGCTGCCATAAAGTAATCATCGATGGCTCCAAATTTAAGGTCGCCGAAGATAAGGCAAAGTGCCAAAAAGAATAGATTAATGGCAATTGAAAAAATGAGAGCTCTTTTTATTGGCATGTGGAAAATATATATTATATAATCGAAGTATAGGTTTTATTGTAATGTCAAATGTAATCTACACCCTGATAAACAAGGAAATACCCCTTTGCGACTTCGTTATTGAGGGAACGGGGGAACTTGAACTTTGCAAGATTGTAAAGACGTATTCGCCGTTGCCGTTTTGGTGCGAACCTCTTTCTACATGGATTGCGAATAGAAGTGCGGCAAAGCATAGGGCTCATGTGAACCGCATTTTGGATTTGTGTGGTGGGAAAACGAAGAGTGGTTTTATTGCGCTGACGCATTGTCTTTCGTTGACGGATACGCTTTGGGTAAAAAGCGAACGTGAAAATGTTTCATGGAAAGATGTAAATCTGTACGAGAACAGATTTGACGAAGTTATTTCGAAATTATCATTTGATGGAAATGGATTGTTTGGAATGCAGATGTCAACGACTTCGCCGGAACTTACAACGGATGGTGCTTATGATAAATGTTGGCTGAATGAACAGGACGGAATTCATCTTATTAAAACAGGAAGTTCTGGAGCAAGGAATGCAGGGCTAGAGCCTTATGGTGAAGTGCTAGCTAGCCAGGTCTTTGAAAAAATTTGCGATTCTGTGAAATATAATTTTAGAAGGTTTGATGGTCGAGTTGTTTCGGATTGCAAGATTTTTACGAGTCAAAAATTTGGATATAAGCCAATAAGTCTATTTTTAAAAAACGGTGTAAAATACGGACTTCCTGAAACGCTTGAATTTTATCGTGAGTTGGGCTGTGAAGATGCGTTTAGACGTATGGTTGTTGCAGATTGCATTACGCTGAACTCCGATCGACATTTCGGAAATTTTGGATTTTTGGTGAATAACGATTCCTTTGAACGGACAACTGTTAATCCGTGTTTCGATTTTAATATGGCCTTTGTCCCGTTGTCTGAAGAAGGTTTTGATTTTGGTAAACGAGCCGATGGTACGGAGTGCGATTTTGACGAGTATCTTTCGAGGCGTGGTCCCGTAATCGGCAGTGACTATGTAGCCCCAGCTCGCGCGATCTTGACTCCTGAAATCAAGAAATGTGTAGAAGAAATCCGCGAAACTCCGTTGACAGTCTCTTGCGATGAACGATTTACCGAAAAAAGGCTCTTGCAGATGAACATGATAAAGAATGTGCAATGTGAGAGAATTTTGGGCTTTGACTCAAAGTGGAAATTCTAATTTAGTATGTCTAATCCATTGGTTTCTATTGTAGTTCCTGTTTACAATGCTGCGCAAACCCTTGAAAAGTGCGTTGGTAGTTTGACTACGCAGACTTTTGGCAAAATAGAGATTTTGCTTGTTAATAATGGATCTACTGATAATAGCTTAGATGTTTGCAAGAATATTGCTGCTAAAGATTCTCGTATAAAAGTTATAAATCACTATGAGAAAGGGGTGTCTACGGCACGTAATCGAGGAATAGATGAGTCTTCTGGCGATTATGTAATGTTTGTAGATGCCGATGACTGGATTGATACGAATGTCTGTGAAGTATTTGCAAATTTGAATTCAAAGTACAATTATGACTTGTTCTGTTTTTCTGCTCTATATAATAAAGGGAAAAAATCTGTAAAATCGTTTTTATATTCAGAAAATGTTGATTTACTCAGCCCTGAGCAAAAAGAATCTCTTCAAATAAAGGTTCTTTCGCCTCAGGCTCCGGTGCTGGATTATAAGGTGAATACGCGCTTTGCTGGTAGTGCATGCGGCAAGTTCTATAAACGAGAAACCTTGCAAAAAAACAATCTTCGTTTTGCTACAGAAACAATTATTAGTGAAGATGTTCTGTTTAATACGTTGTCTTTAGATTGTTTTCATCGAATAGGCTATACTAGACGAAGTTTTTATCATTATGAACAGCAGAATGATTCTGCTCAGAATCGCTATCGACCGAATAGTGATAAGTATTTTGAATTTGTAATAAATAAAATTCAACGGTGGCTTGTTGAAACGCGTAAAGATCAAAGATTTATAGATTCCGCAAACTGTCTTTTTGTTCATTATTTATTTGGAATACTAAAAGAGGATTTTTTTCATAAGGATAACAATATTTCTTTAACTCAAAGATGTTTAGTTTTAAAGTCATTGCTATCGAAAAATATTCATCAAACGATGCTTCAGAGTGTTAATAAGAATTTTTTTTCAGTATCGGAGAAAATGCTGATTTTTTTGATGAAAAAGAAATTCTGTTGGTCTATTACTCTATTGTTGTGGATTTGTTTGTAATATGGATGGTATTTGATGTCAAAAGTATCCTGTATTATACTGAATTATAATGATTTCACTATGACGTTAAATTTGCTAGAGTGTATAAAAAATTATAGCATTTTAGATTTTATTGTTGTTGTTGATAATTGCTCTACTGATGATTCATGGGTAAAACTGCTAGGTTATAAGAGCGAAAAAATTCATGTAATTAAGGCTGAAAAAAATGGGGGATATGGAGCGGGAAATAATGTTGGCTTGCGTTATTCATCGGAGATTTTGAATGTAGACTATTCGATTATTGCGAATCCTGATGTGTTGTTTAGCGAAGAATGTATTCGCAAATTTCTTCATACTTTTCAAGAGAATTCTTCTGTAGCCGTTGTATCTGCAAAACAGTCGAATTCTCCTGATTGCGCATGGAAAAATTGTAGCGCAATGCAATATATACTAGCGACGAGCTTGTTTTTTGAAGTTTGGTTGAAAATACGTTCCTATTCGTCCTCTTATTTTAAAGATCGGAATTCTGTTCCCGTATTTGCTGTTCCTGGCTCGTTGTTGATGGTTGACTTAAAAAAAATGCTCAAGTATGGCATGTATGACGAGGAATTTTTTCTGTATTATGAAGAACCTGTTTTGGCGCAAAAATTTGCTGATGCTGGATTGAAAACTGTGTTGCGATTAGATTGTTCCTATGTGCATAATCACCATGTTTCTATATCCAAGACTTATCGCCGATGGTCTCAGCAACATGCTGTTCTTTTAAAAAGTGCAGAACTGTTTCTGAGAAAATACAAAAAGGCGAATGCTTTGCAGATGATGTTTGCAAAATTGTGGTTTACGTATACGAAAATAGAATTTTGGGTGTATGATGTATTTTGCAGCATGAGAAAGGTTGGTCGAAAATGAAAAATATGCTGGTTATTTTACCGTGGATTCCGTATCCTTTGAAGAGCGGAGGAAATCAAGCTGTTTTTAATGGAATCCAATCAATAAAAGATAAATATAATGTATCTGTTTTCTGTATAGACTATATGCCGTGGCGGGGTAAAAAATTCCTTTCTATTTTGCGACATGAATTTGCTAGTGTAAAAATGTATGTTTCATGGGATTATAAAATTGTTTTAGATGAAATCGTTAGAAAAGTTCTTGGAAAAAAGTTTGATTATAAATATTTAAATATGCTGTCTTTTCGTCAATATTCTAGTGGAATTATTGCTAGAATAAATGAAATTATAAAACAGGATAAGATTGATTGTGTTCAAATAGAGATGTTTGACGGATTGTCTATTGTTGAAAAAATTCCTTTGAATATGAAAAAGATTTTTGTTCACCACGAAATACGTTTTTTACTAGGTGAACAGATTTTAAATTTTGTAAAAAATACAAGTCAATTTTTAGATAAATTGAATAAAGAAAGAAATAAAGAAATTGCTTTATTGAATAAGTTTGATTTGGTAATAACTTTATCTGAGAGTGATAAGGTTGTTTTGGAAAAAGAAGGATTAAATACGAAGTGCTATTCATCTTTTGCAGCTGTGAGCAGTAGTTGTCCCCAAAAATCTTATTCAAATTATTACAAAAAAAAACTTGCTTTTGTAGGGCCAGAACAGCATCTTCCAAATAAAGAAGGCCTGCTGTGGTTTCTTGAAAAATGTTGGAACGATATAAAAAAAATAGATGATGAGTATTCTTTGAATGTTGTTGGATTTTGGAGTGAAGGTACAGAGAAAAGAATAAAAGAAAAATACAAGGATGTTTGTTTTTGCGGCTTTGTTGAAAATTTGGCTGATTTATTGAACGACTCTATAATGATTGTTCCTATATTTGCAGGCAGCGGTATTCGAATGAAAATTTTGGAGTCTGCGCAAATGCGAGTGCCATTTGTAAGCACTTCTATTGGTAATTCAGGGTTGTTATTTGAATCAGAACGAGACTGTTTAATTGCGGATGATTCGGCTTCGTTTGTAAAAGCTATTTTTAGAATGGAAAACGATGAATTCCGAAAAAAAATTACAAATTCTGCTTATGAAGTTTTTGCTGTTAATTATTCTCTTTCTGCATTAAAAGAAAATCGGTTGAATATATTGAAAAAAATATAAATTGTTTTGTGTTTTTTTAAACATCTTTGTAAAATACAGATATATCTTGCCTAGTTGGCTTTTGTGGAATGTTTATTGGATATCCAATAGCGATGAACATTACGATGTTTTCGGAATCTTTTATTGATAGAATTTTTTTGCAATTGTTGATTTGCTTAGGGGATGCGTGAAAGAAATTACACATTGTACCATAGACTCCATGCATGCTTGCTGCTAGTATAAAATTTTCAGAAGAAAGTGAGGCGTCGACATATTGTAATTTTTTGTCTTTTAATGAATAAAAAGAACTCTCGGCGCATACGGCAACTAACCCTTGAATGTTTGTAAAATTTGTAATGCCTGCAATATTAGGAATGAGGTTGGTTATTTTACTAGCCTTTTGAGTTATGTAAAATCGAACAGCTTGTCGACAACATCCATTTGGAGCATCGATGGCTAGTGAAATTATATCTTTTATTATGTCTTCAGAAATATATTTTTTTTGAAAATTTCTGCAGGATGTTCTTGAGAGAATAAATTTTTTTATTAATGTTTTTTCATTGTCTGTGTAAACTACAGTTTTATTGTTTTTTTTGACGACTTCCTTTTTTTTCTGTATTTCGTTAAAGTTTTTTAAAATATTTTGAGTCCAAATGAATGATGGATCATTAAAATAATAATCTTTTATTTTTTCGCTGATTTTTAAAGCTTCGTTATATATTTCTTGACTATGACCAGGTTCAAATAATGGATTATTTAAGGCTTTATCCATCATATGACAAAACATCCTTAATGTTGCAAATTGCTTTTCTTTGCTATCTGTTGTATAGAATTTAAGGTGCTTTTTATTCTGCTTATAGTCATCAAAGGTGGTCTTTAATAGTACTATAATGTTTTTGATGAAATTATTCATTTTTGACATGTCTTTTTCCATGTTAATTTTTTTAGAAAGATGCCTTTTTCGTGCTTAGATAAACCAAATGTAAAACAAATTGCAGCTGTTAGAATTGTAGCGCATCCAATAACAAAAAAAGATTGAAAAATGTTTTCCTTGGGAATATTGTGATTAAAAATGACTATTGATAATAGAAATGTGGTTGCGGGAATGATTCTTGATAAACATTTTTTGATATAATCAGTTATTTTGAATGAAATTAACGAACGGACTATGAATAGTCTTATGACAAATGTACAAATACAGAAAAAAAGGTGAATTATGAAAACTATATGGGGCTTGCAACCAAATTTAAGTGCTATATAAGATGTGGGAACGATTAAAAGCATTGTTCCTCCGATTGCAAATTGGTAAAAACGAATATGACCTGTGGCTGCGGATGCTATCATGAATGGGTTTGCTGCAGAGTCGATGATGGTTATGCATAACATTATTTGGATAAAGGTAGAACTCCATTCAGGTATTTCTCCAAGCCAAAGGTGAAGTATGCAATTGGCATCAACAAAAAATGGTGTGGCTAGTATCAGTAATAAAAGGGTTGTAAATCTAGAACTTAAAAAAATGAGTGAATGCATTTTAATTATTTCTTGGTTAGCGTATGTTTTAACAATTTGTGGATTGATTGCTGTTTGAAAATTGCTGGAAAATTGGATTACGGCACTTTGAATTTGCACCGAAATTCCTCTTGCAGCATTAATTGCGGGACCAAAGAAAATGTTTAATAGGATATTTAGTCCTTGAGTGTAGAGAATATTTGAAAAACCTCCCCATAAATTCCATCCCGTAAATGAAAGCATTTCCTTGAAAATATTTTTATCGTAATTAAATCGCAATTGTGTTTCATTAAAAGTTTTTCGGCAATAGATTATGTATATCATAGTTGTTATTAGCTGAACAATTGTTAATAATATTGCGAGTGAGCAAAGCCGATCAATTGGAGTATAAGGAAGAAGTAAAACAATTGCGAGCTTGAAGAAAACTTCTATAATTGAAATGTATGCGTAGGCAGCCATTTTTTCATGAGCTATGATTGCCGCGTTATATGGAACGCAATTAATTAAAAAGAATGTAGATAAAACTGAACAATGAAAAACTGATAATGCCGCAGAAAATCGTTCAGGTGGAATTGTTAATTTGTTATTGATAAACCACATTCCTATAAGTTCGACAAAAATGATGAAAAAAAATGCGATTATAAAATGGATTAATACGCAGTTAAAAAAAATTTTTGATTGTTCGCTTTGATTGTTTTTCCCCAAGCTGAATGCTATATATCGCTGAGTTGTTGATGTCATTGCTGTATTGAAGAAACTAAACATTGCGACAATGCCGCCAATAACATTATATATACCAAAGTCTACAATTCCTAATGCCTTTAGCACCACTCTACTTGTGTAAAGGCTTATTATTAATGTAATAAACATTCGAAAATACAGGATTAGTGTATTTTTTGCAATTTGATTGTTTTCTTGGATTTCAATATTAATCATTTTTTAAATAAGTTAATGAAAATGACATGCTGTTGTTGTAATGTTTTAATGTTTGTTTTGCGAATTTTTTGCATTGTTCTGTTGGAAAATTTAAAATTTTTTTTACTACATCCTTTGAACTGGGACAAGCTTTTTCTTTATCAAAATAAGAATAATGCCAATCTTCTAAATTAGAATTTTTTATAACGAGGTAGGTTTTACTGGATGAAATGATATGTTTTTTTTGTAGCCCCAATAAGGATTTCTTAAAAGTTCCATATTCATCAAAGCTATAGAAGGGAATTGCGTTATGTAAGCATACGATAATCGGATGCATTCGTTCGCCTATATATCCTTGTGAATGCTTTATTAATGCGTACCAATCTATTGGAGATAAAGGTAACTCTATTTTATGTTCTAATCCAAAATCGAGTAGATGTTCTGGCATGGGAAATGCTACTGGTGTTAGATTATTTTTTTCGATTTCTTTGATTAAATTATAAAAGTACTCCGTTTTTAATCGTTTTGTCCAAAAACTAATTAATACGTATTTCTCTGGTAGTGAATATTTTGATAGAATTTCTGCTTTTGTGGGAACTTTTAGATAACAATTTTGATTAAAAGCGAATACAGGATCAGGAGTTATGTTGATATCGCTTCGTCCTGTAATGTATTGAATCATTTTTTTTGTCCATTCGTCGCGTACACTTATTAATCCGTAATGACTTATTGAGGAATTGATAGCTTCTTTTTCAAAATGATTTAATTCCATAAAAGGACAATTTTGAGAAGATACTGAAAACGCAACAGCTTTTATATTGTGTTTTATTTTACCTAGGAATGCTCCTTGATAAATATTTTCTTTAATATCTTCTACGGATATTACGTTGCTTTTTATGAAATGAGGAAATAGCTTGTGAAGGAAACTTCTTCTTGATTCTGGAATGTATTTAAATAAGGCGTCGCTTCCTACAAAAATTGCATCTATTTGTAGGCGTTCTATTTCATTTATGACTTCAATTTCTGTGCGACATAATTTAGAAAGCGGCATGTTTTGTGCGAATTCTACATGTTCTTTTAGCTGATTTGCAGGAATTCTTTTTGCATACATTTCGTCTAAATCATATGGATACCAATGTAATACGATTGGTTCATGACCTTTATTTTTTAGGTATCCAATAGTTGAAATGCATTGAAGTTGAGCTCCAAAATTTGGGACAAAATGGTATGTTATAATTCCGATTCTCATATTTATTTAAGCTAAATGAGTATAATCTGTTTTGGCCTGATAACCATAATCGTAATTTTTTTTGTCTCTTTGTCCAATGATTTTAGCAGGGACTCCGGCTACAATGGAAAAAGGAGGAACATTTTTTGTAACAATTGCTCCTGATGCTACAATGGCTCCTTCTCCAATGGTTATTCCGGGAAGAATTATAGAGCGGGAGCAAATCCAAGCGTAATCTTGTATAGTGACTGGCGCACCTTTTCCACAAAAATGAATGTCGTTATAATCGTGATTAAGTGTCCAAATTATTGCTTCGTATGCAATTGTGACGTTTTTCCCTATAAAAAGTCCTTTACGGCCGTCTAATAAAACTTTTGGACCTATTGAACAACCTGATTTTATGTGCACGCCAGAAGGTGCCCGAATATGGAAGCCTTGATACAGTCGTACATCATTAGATATTTTAGCCCCAAGAATTTTTAATCCCCAAAATCTAACGTGCTTACTAGGAATATTTGCAAGAATATCGTTGCATATAATCCAAATTAATCCGTCTTTTAAGCCATGATAGTGTTGTTTAAAGGACATTGTAACTTCCTGTATGAAATCTCTTATATTGAACTCTTTGTAAGTTTGGAGCTGGTCATCTAGAGTGGTGTTCGATAAGTTGATGAGTATTGTTTTTAATTGGTTCCTTTTCTGTCGGTGCTGTTGATATCGTATCTTTGGCGCAATATTTTTGTTTGCCAAAACCTGTTCAGGTCGTGGCTGAGCGTCCCGGTGCTCACTAGCCCCAGGCGGTACTGCTTGCTGATGTTCTCGAACTCAATCGCGGTTGTCATTCTATTGAGTAATATAGATTATAAGGGACTGCCGAGAAGCCAATTCAGAAAAAATGCGCGAAAAACGCGGATTTTTGCCATCCCAGCAAGTCCCTTAGATTAAAAAACGCCTAGTGCACGAATCTATGCGAGTGGTGTGACCGAATTTAGCCCTTTCCTGTCGTTTTCATCGTTTTTCTGAAAAAAGTGGAATTTTTGCCATGGTATCAATATATGGAAAATAACCAAATTTAGTCTTTTATTTTTTATATTTGCATATAATCTGGAAATTTTCAAAATAAAAGCGGCTTTTTTTCTTTTTTTTATTATATTGTGATATGGAGCGCCATATGATTCAGGAAATAACAATAAGAAATTTTCTTTCAATAAGGGAAGAAGTAAGGTTAAGCTTCGAAGCTACGGGCGATTCTTTTGCCGAGGATTGTCAAGTTGTTGCTATAAATGACCATGTCCGATTGCTACGGTTTATGGTGCTATACGGCTATAATGCTGCGGGCAAGTCGAATATATTGAGCGCACTCAAGTTTTTAAGGTGGTTCTGGTTCCATAAGTCGGCCAATCCCGATGAAGGTACATTGGTGATTCCCTTTAAGATGGATGTTCATTCTAGAAATAAACCTTCCGAATTTGAATTGATTTTCTTTGTTGATGGGGTGAAATATTGGTATCAGTTGGAACTTGATATGAATCAAGTTCTCCAGGAACGTTTGTATTTTTACAAAAGTGTACAGCCTACGAAATTGTTTGAAAGAACACTAGAAGGCAATCAGTCGAAAATCTGGTTTGCTCCCAAGGTTATAAAATTGAGCAGTGTGGCGAAAGAGCAAATATCGCTAAATTGTTTGAAAAACATGTCTTTCTTTGCGGCAAAAACACAAGTAAATGTTGAAATTCCTTCTATTGACGCCGTCATTGATTATTTCAAACGGAATATCATGCAAGTTGTCGAGCCTACAACGAACTTGATGTCTTATGCGAAAAATAGGAGCTTTGAGAATCCCGCGTTGATTCCATATCTTCTTGAGTTTTTGAAGAATGCCGATTTTAATATATCCGATATTAGGATTGAAAAAAATCCATATTTAGCAAAAGATGCCGAGCAACTGTTGAAAGGAAAGTTAATCGGAGAAGATTTTGCCTTTGATGCTCTTAACGCTTTATTCTCACATACTGTAGAGCTTGGAGATAAACACGGAATGTATCATTTTGATGAAAGTGGCGAATCTAGGGGAACTTTAAGAACCTTTGGTGTGGAATCGGCTATATTTGAAGCGATGAAAAAGAACTGCGTGCTCCCGATAGATGAAATAGAAAACTCGCTGCATCCGAGATTGCTGGAAACGATTTTGTTCAAGTACTTGGAAACAAAATCGGCCTCGCAACTTTTGGTTACAACCCATAACGATGGCTTGTTGGATTTGACGGATGACTTGTTGAGAAAAGATTCAATAGTGTTTGTTGAAAAGAATAAAGCAGCTTGTTCGTCTGTTTACAGATTGACAGACTTCAGAGGGCTGAATAGATTGTCTTCAATAAGGTCTGCTTATAGAAACAAAAGATTTGGTGCGACGCAATTTGGAAATACATGAAGCAGATAAAGAAAAATACTCAAGTTCACTATTTCCCCAAACAAGAAATTGTTGCGGATTCTGTAGAGCTGGGTTCGTTGGAACTTCGGCCCTCATTCCCATTTATTGTAAGTGGCGGACGGAATACGGAACGATACTATTTTAAACATGTCTCAAAAATCACAGATTATAAGTTTAATGTCCGGCCGGAATATTTCGGTGACGAATCTAGCTATGTAGATGTTTTTCCTGAAAGAATCAAAAAAATTTTGGCTGAGGATGCCGATGCTAAAATATTTTGCGTGTTCGATTGGGACACTGTTTATGGCAATGCTGAAAATCTACGGAAACACCGAAAGATGGAACGGGATTTGAAGGAATATATAGATTGTAAGCAAGTCGTTCTGTGCCCGAGCATGCCTAGTATAGAATACTGGTTCTTGCTACATTTTGAGAACCGAACTGAATTGATGAAAAATTACGGTAAAGTAAATAATTATCTAAGCCCCTACCTGAAACCTTTGCTGAAAGAAAGGCTTAATGAGTCGTTACCATCCATCGGAACTTTTTTGAAGCGTGAAAAACACCTTAAAGGTTCCGAGTGGGTTGAAATACTCTGTGACAATCGAAGGCTAGAAACTGCGATAGACAATTCTAAACGGAATATTGCAAAAGCATTGATGCAAAATGAATTAGATAAGCATTCCTATTCATACGTCTATCTTGCGTTCAATAACGCATAAACAATTGAATCTTGAGCTAACGAGATGATGTCAAAGGATTTGTCAAAATTGATTTTTTGACATTGCTCGTAGAGTTGATGGTAGAGCTTCTCAACCGAAGCTACCAAAGGAGATTCCAAAATGGCGTAATCAAAATTCATAGATGAGCCGATTGAGGAGTCCGCTTCGGCGAAGAACATCACCATCCGCATGCAGCTCGACGACCTGAACGGCATCAAGAAAATGGCGAAGGCCGCGGGCATGCCTTACCAGACGCTCATCAATTCCATCATCCACCGTTACGTGACGGGCGGCATCGTGTTCAAGGTCGCGGTGTAAAAAAATAAAATTTTTTGAGAATTCGCTCATTTTTTAGAAATATTGCGCACTGTTGGCGATTTTCACAAAATAAGTGTCGAAAAATGTTGTATTTCGTTACTTTTACGTGTGGAAAAAATGTATATTTATGTAGAAAATATGTGTGGAAAAATGTAATATGCGGCGAATTGCTCTAAAAAAACTGCTTGAATGGAAAAGAAGCGCAAATCGTAAGCCCTTAATATTGAACGGGGCTCGCCAGGTCGGGAAAACCTGGCTTTTGCGTGAATTTGCCAAGACCGCATATAAAAAGGAAGCCTACATTGTTTGCAGAAAGAACGATTTGGTCAAACAGGTGTTTGCCCGGGACTTCGACATTGGCCGAATCTTGCGTGATTTGAGAGCCTTGAGCAAGGTGGATATTACTCCTGACGACACGCTGATTATATTAGACGAGGTACAGGATGTTCCCGAGGCAATCGAGGCCTTGAAATACTTTTACGAACAGGCTCCAGAATACCATATTGCCGTAGCGGGATCACTGCTTGGAATATCGTTCCACCAGGGCGTTTCGTTCCCCGTCGGCAAAGTCGACGAACTGAACGTTTTCCCGATGGACTTTATGGAATTTCTTGATGCCGTAGGTGAGCAACAGTCGTTGACGTTATTGGAAAAAAGGGACTTTGACGGAATAGCACCGCTGCATGAGAAATTTATTGACTTGCTTAGGCAATATTATTTTGTGGGTGGGATGCCCGAAGCGGTCAAGCTGTATGCCGAAACGGGCGCTTTGCAAGGAGTGCGTGAAATACAGAAAAGTATCTTGCATGGGTACGAACAGGATTTTTCTAAACACGCCCCCAAAGACCAAGTCGCAAAAATAAAGCTCGTATGGAAAAGCATTCCCTCGCAGTTATTCAAGGAAAACAAGAAGTTTATTTACGGAGTTCTCCGTAAGGGGGCTCGTGCAACACAATATGAAGAGGCTATTGAATGGCTGGTCGATTCTGGCCTGTTGTACAAGGTATCTCGTGTGTCTAGGCCCGCCTTGCCGCTAAGCATATACGAAGAACTTAACATTTTCAAACTGTATACGCTGGACGTGGGACTGCTAGGCGCAATGGCGAATACGGATTCTTCGCAAATTCTAATTAAGAGCGACTTGGTTGCAGAATTCAATGGCGGACTTGCAGAACAATTTATTTTGCAGCAAATGAAAAGCAAGCAAATTAATCCGATTTACTATCATTCAACGGATGATTCGAGGTTAGAATTGGATTTCGTAATACAGACGGATGGCAAACTTTTACCCATCGAAGTCAAGTCGGGCGAATCAGTGCGTTCAAACTCGCTTTCAATGCTACTGCAAAAAACACCCGGACTCAGGGCAGTCCGTTATTCGCTGCGCCCCTATAAGGAACAGGAAGCCCTCGTCAATATTCCGCTTTATGCGGTGTAATATTCCTTGTTGATTCCGTGGAATTTTTTTCTCCATCATCATCTCCATCATTTTTTCATTAAAGGATTAGAGCTTTTTAGTAGGTTCTCTCGGTAGATGGTAACCTTAAAATCTCTTTTTCATTCCTATAAAACTTCTTGTTGAAACACATGTTTTTTTATAAAAATAATTCACCAATTACGTTTATTAAAATTTTAATATATATTATAGGTGTATTAAAATTATATAGCAAACCGTTTCGATTCTAGAAATTGTAGATTATCACGAGTAGGAGCGTTTATGCAGGTGTACAGATGTGATGAACTGGCTGTGGTCACCCCGCCGGGGCGGACTTTGGCTGAAAAACTTGAAGAAATGGGCCTCGATGCGAACGACTTGGCTGCGCGCATGGGTTATACGCCCAAGGCGGTGAACGATATTTTGCAAGGGAATTGTCGAATCACGCCCGATTCGGCCATTTCTCTTGAAATGGTCACGGAGATTCCTGCTGGTTTTTGGTTGCGCCGTCAAATGTCTTATGACGAATTTCTCTCTCGCGAGAGAATCAAGGCCTCGCTGACGGATCAGTCCCTTTGGAAAAAGTCCTTCCCTGAAGAAGTTAATGTCCGCGAATGGGTGCAAGAAAAAAAGGACGAAAGCAAATCTTTAATGCCCTTGCTGAAATTCTTTGCTGTTGCGTCTCCGAAGGCGTGGGACGGCTACTACAAGAATGCCCGGCTGAAGGTGGCGTTCAGCATTTCGCTGGCCGATGTCAAGGACCCTTATGCGACTTCGGCGTGGATTCGCCGTGGCGAGATTCTCTCGGACCGCGACCCGATGGAAAAACAGGAGCAGATTCCCGTCCGCAAGCGCCTGAAGGCGGCCCTCCCCGAAATCATCGCTTTTGCTGCGGCAAACAAGACGTTGCCGAAGCGTGAAAAGAAAATCACTTATTGGACTCCCGAGCCGGAGGTGGTCGACGACTGTATGACGGGCTTGCAGGAAATCTGCCGCAAAATCGGAATCCGCGTACTTTTCGTGCAGAACTTCAAGAGCGCCCCGGTTTACGGTATGTACCGCTGGTACAAGGATGTCCCGCTCATTCAACTTCACGACCGCTTCAAGAAGCGCGAAACGATGTGGTTCACGTTCTTTCACGAGCTTGCGCACGTGCTGTACCACGGCAAGAAGGGAATTTGTCTGCAAAACATCGAAATCACGCATAACTATCCCGAAAAAGAAGACGAAGCGAACTACTTCGCGCAGA
The DNA here is from genome assembly GCA_902800345.1 of Fibrobacter succinogenes. Classification (GTDB taxonomy): domain Bacteria; phylum Fibrobacterota; class Fibrobacteria; order Fibrobacterales; family Fibrobacteraceae; genus Fibrobacter; species Fibrobacter succinogenes_H. Next base: position 53,107 of record CADCDO010000005.1, on the reverse strand, counting down.
AATGCATGGCGGATGCGGGTTTCGACGTATAGACTGCCGATTTGCGAAATGTTGCGGCTAAAGACGTTGCCTAGAACGTCTTTTCTCTTACCACATATTGCGGTGATTGGTTGATGCTGATGTAGATGCGGCCCACGTATTCGCCAATGAGCCCGAGCAAGAACATAATCATACCGCCAATAAAGAGGAGCGTGGCGAGCATGCTAGTGTATCCGACGGGAACTGCCGGGAACATCAATTTTTTATAAATGACAAAAATGCCTGCGGCAAATCCAATCAACGCACAAAATAATCCGATGTAGGTCGCTGCACGGAGCGGTTTGACTGAGAATGCGGTAAAACCGTTAATCCAGAGCCCGATAAGGCCTGCGATTGTGTAACCGGACTTGCCTTCGAGGCGACGGCGGTGCTGCACTTCGACGTTGCCCAGGTTCTTGGTCGCTCGGAAGACGAGACCGCTAATGTATGCAAACGAATTGGGGTAGCGCACGATTTCATCGACGATGAACTTGCGCATGATGAAGAAACTCGTGGTGCGGAGTGTCTTGGGCTGACCGATGATGGCTTCGGCCATTTTTTTGTTGACCCAGGTGCCGAGGCGTCGGAATAGGTGCTGCTTTGAATGCTTGTAGTAGCCATAGACTACATCGTAGCCTTCTTCGAGTTTGTCTACAAGCTTGAATGTTTCGCTTGCGGGAGTCTGGCCGTCGTCATCGAGGCTGATGATGTAATCTCCCGTAGCTTGTCCGTAACCCGCCATCAGTGCACTGTGCTGGCCGAAATTTTTCGCGAGGCAGATTCCCTTGATGTGTGAATCTGTTGCGGCAAGGTTCTTGATGACTTGCCAAACGTTGTCGGGGCTGCAATCGTTCACGAGGACGATTTCGTAATAGAACGGTTTGCCGTCGGAGCTTGGACCCGTGGCGTTACGTGCAGTTATGGTATCGCGGATTTCTTGCACCACGGTTTCGATGGTGTTTGCGCTGCGGTAACAGGGGATTACAAAAGAGAGTTTCATTTAGAACCTTTGCTGAACGGATTCCCACTTGTTTGTTTGTGCCGACTTCGCCGCGGCCTGCATCATGGCAAGGCCTTCGAGGGAGGTGCGGATGCCGCAAACGTACTGGCTTGTAAAGCGGCCCGTGGCGAAATATTGTCCGAGGCAGTCGGCAATATCTTGGTAGTAATTCGCGAATGCTTCGATGAAGCCGGCGGGGTGGCCGGCCTTGAAGCGGTTGTAACGAAGCTGGTTTGCAATTTTCACGTCGCCGGTGCGGTCGCGGAGGCTCACGTTGCCGCGTAGGTCGCTGGTCTTGAGCGTTTCGGGTTCCAGCTGGAACCATTCGGCGCTGCCTTCGCTGCCGAATATGCGGATGCGAAGGCCGTTGCGGTTACCGAGTGCAGTCTTGCTGAACCAGATTTGCGCACGCACGTTGTTCGTGTACTGTACGAGCGCGCCCACGTTATCCACGATTTGCGGGAAGAGCCCGAAGGTGGTTTGGTCGGCCACGATGTGTTCGGGGCGTTCTCCCGTCAAGAAGTAAATCATGTTGTGCAGGTGGCTCCCGAGGTCCAATGAAATCTTCGGGATGATGGTGTCCTTGAGACGCCAGGCTTGCGGTTTGGGAGGTTCGTTATGTGCGCCAAGGCGCATGAAGCCTTCTTGCGGCATTTCCACTTGCACTTGCTGGATTTTGCCGAGCTTGCCGTCGGCGATGAACTGCTTGAGTTCGCGCACCATCGGGTAACCGGTGTAGTTGTAGGTGGTGCAGAAGAATCCTTTGGTTTCGGCGACGACTTTTGCGATGGCTTCGCCTTCGGCCACGCTGGTGGCAAGCGACTTTTCGCAAATCACGGGGAACCCGGCCTTGAGCGCGTCAATGACGATATCCTTGTGCAGGTCTGTTGGCGCGAGCACTATGACGGCGTCGAGTTTGCCCTTTTCGGCCTCAAGGAGTTCTTGGTAGTTGGCGTAGGTGCGTTCCGGGGTCACGCCCCAGGCTTCGGCTGTTTGCCGGTTCGTTTCGGCGTGGGTGCTGAATGCTCCAGCCACGAGTTCGAAATGTCCGTCCATCTGGCTTGCCGCTTTGTGGACTTCTCCGATGGCCGAATTGATGCCGCCCCCGATAAATGCAATTTGATAAGGTTCCTTCTTCATGTTTTTGAATATAGGATATTAGATGGCGGATTGGAGTCCGCCATGACGATTTCCCCCGTTATTTCGTGCTAGACATGGAATTTTTGTGATGTCAATCAACCACGATTTTTGCGAGGTCAGTCATGTGGGCGGTTTTATCTTGCATTTCGGCAAGCGTCGCGAACTTGAAAAATACGATTCCGGCTTTGTATGTAAGTTTGTCTGTGATGACTTCGCCGGGTTTGTACCACAGGAATTTCTCGACGATGTTCTCCTGGATTTCGGGGGCGAAAGTGACATCACGGACGATGCCTTCGCATGCGTCGCCCGTTGCGGTCCGTTCGCCGGCCTGGCAATCAGCCATGATGCAGTGGCGTAGCCAAAAGCCTTGCGTGGGTACGTCGGCAATGCCGGAAATGTCCATGCCCGTTTCTGCCATGACGATGAATTTCGGGTAGTCGATGCCGGTTGCGTACTTCACGAACTTGATGTACAAATCTCCCGGCGGGCGGCGACAAATTTCGATGATGACGGGAGTTCCGTCTGCTTTTTCGATGTACTGGATATGCAGAATGCCGTCGACCAAGTGGAGTTCCTGCGCGATGCGTTCGCTGTAATCGCGAAGTTTGGCGAGAGTCGCTGCGTCCGATGTGCTGGGCGTGTTCGCTCCGCTGACCAGGTATTTGTTGAGATAGTATTGCTCGTTGTCGGCGAAAGCGAATGCAACCTTGCCCTTCACGAGCATGGCAGAAAATCCGTGATTTGTGCCTTCGACAAATTCTTCGACGACGACGTGATCTTGCCGCGTGCGGGTGCAAGCGTCCCTGTAAGCTTCGCGGGCTTCTTCGGCGTTTGCCGCGCGGTGGATGCCCTTGCCGCCCGTCAAATCGACCGGCTTCACGATAATCGGGAAAGTAAGCTGCGCGATGGCGGTTTCAAAGTCTGCACAATCCTTGCTTGCAATTTCATCTTGATCTGCCACAAAATCCGTGCCCGCAACTTTAACTGTAATCGCTCGCGGCGTCGGGATGTCAAGACGCGTGGCGAGTGCGCGGTATTTGTCCTTGTGGTGAATTTCGAGGCTTGTCGTGTAGGAATCGTGTCCGGGAAGTCCGAGTTTTTCGCAAACATAGACTGTCGAAAGCAAAGCAAAATCGTTGCAGCCGGAACAAACCGCCTGCACTCCCTCGGCCCGCGCCAACTCGAGCATCGCTTCTTTGTCGCTAAAATCTGCAAACACCGTCTTGTCGGCATGTGGGTGGCCGAGGCCATCGCGGTTGTTGCCCGTGGTAATCACGAACCAGCCCAGTTTCTTTGCGGCCTCGATCAGCGGGATTTCGGCGTGGTTGCCACCCAGGAGGAGAAGTTTTTTGGGAGGATAAAAAAAGAGTTTAAAGTTTTCTGTTTTTTGGTTTTCTATGGCGTAAGAACAGTTTTGACATGGAGGCTTCAAAACGGACATTTCTAATGAACAGTTGATGGATTTGTAGTTTGGATTGTCAGATTCCACTTGGGCGAAAATTTTTCTTTCGCAACAAGAAAATTCTCTTTTTAAAGCGTCCTTTTGCAGAACTGTTTTTGCTGAAGAATGGTTTAGCGGTGGTATTCGTTTTTGTGATGTTTGGGGATTAAACCAGCTTTTCATAGAATCTGTGACTATGCATCTTGTGTACTTATGGGCAAAGGACATTAACTTTAAAGCTTCTTCAAGGGTTTTATTGACTTGTTTGGTTTTAGATTTGTTTGTTTGTTCGTCTGCATCGTAGCCGCTTAATGCGTAATAAAACTTTTGATGATTTGTTTTTATGCTTGTAATGGCGACGCATTTCCTTTGAATGAAATTTTGAATAAAAGAATTCAAGACGTTGGAATGTGTCAAATCGTCGATAAACTTGTCAAGTCTTTTTTTTAAGGGAATGCTATTTGTAAATAATATTTCGCTGTCTTGAAATGCTAGAAATTCGTTTACACGCCTAATACATCTGTATGTATATTTAGAGTCTCTTGGTGTGATAAAAGGGTATATGTCGCGAGCGACTTCCCTGCGGGAGTAGTGTTTTATGAGCTCAAAGTTATACACATCAATAGCCTCCCCAAAATGAAGATATAGCTCTTTGATGAGATCTAGAAAATTATATATTTCGGATTCTGAAAAATCCCAATGGATTTTGTCAAGATTGTCTGGAATAGGTTCTTTGGGTAAAGACCTGTATAAAATGTCTTTGATAAAAGCGTATGAATAGGAAATGAAATAAAGAAGCCGATATGTGGAATCGTGTGTATCGTCTTTTGCGTAGAATTTATCTAAAGACCGGAATTGAATTGCCAAAAAACATGCTTCTATGGATTCATGGAAATTTTCGATAGAGAATCTTCTTTTAATAAATTCCCATATTTCACTATATTCACTCATTACGCAACCTTTTTACGTCACTTCCCGAAGAATTCCTTCACTTTGCTACACACAAATTCCAAGTCGGCAGGCTTCAGCCCGTAGAACATGGGCAGGCGCAGCAGGCGGTCGCTTTCCTTGGTGGTGTAGCGGTCTTCGCCGTTGAAACGCCCAAAGCGTTTGCCTGCGGGGGCGCTGTGGAGCGGCACGTAGTGGAACACGGCCAATATGCCGTTTTTCACGAGATGCGCGATGAGAGCGGTTCGCGTTTTTAAATCCGCGACCTTCAAGTAGAACATGTGGGCGTTGTGTACGCATTCCGCCGGGATGTACGGGAGCTGTAAATCGCCCGCGTCTTCGAGCAACTGCAATCGTTCTCGGTAAGCGTTCCAACTCGCCATGCGGTTGTCGTAAATTTTCTGCGCGTTTTCGAGCTCGGCGTAAAGGTAAGCGGCGTTCAATTCACTCGGTAGGTAACTGGAGCCGAGTTCTACCCATGTGTATTTATCGACTTCGCCCCTGTGGAACTGCACGCGGTTCGTGCCTTTTTCGCGGATGATTTCGGCATGATCGGCGTATTTCTTGTCGGCGATGAGGATGGCGCCGCCTTCGCCCATGCTATAGTTCTTTGTTTCGTGGAAACTGTAACAACCGAAGTCGCCAAGCGCACCGAGACTTTTGCCTTTGTAGGTGGACATCATCCCTTGTGCAGAATCTTCGATAACAAACAAGTTGTGCTTGCGGGCGATTTCGTTGATGGTATCCATCTCGCAGGCGACTCCGGCGTAATGTACGGGCACGATGGCGCGTGTCTTTTCGGTGATGGCGTCTTCGATCAACTTTTCGTCAATGTTCATCGTGTCGGGGCGGATGTCGACGAACACGCATTTGGCACCGCGCATGGCGAACGCATCGGCGGTAGAGACGAACGTGAACGACGGCATGATGACTTCGTCGCCGGGCTGTATGCCACAGAGCAGCGCCGACATTTCGAGTGCATGCGTACAGCTTGTGGTGAGGAGCGCGCGGGCGACTCCCGTTTTGTTTTCCAGCCAAGCATGGCATTTCTGGTTGAATTGCCCATCGCCGCAAATACGACCGCTTTCAACGGCTTGCTTGACATAATCAATTTCTGGCCCAACGAAGGGCGGCTGATTAAAAGGAATTTTCATTGCTCACATCCCTAAAAGTTTACGATGGGAAATATATATTTTCCGGGCACGGAAAAAAGTGCGCAAAAATACATGGCGAATGTTTGTACCGAGTTTTTGGCTCGGGAAAATTTACTCCGCTTGGCCGGGGGATGTTATTGCTGTTGCTGTGTTGCTCAGCTTGCTGAAATTCGGGGTCAGCGCATTCATGCAGTTGCCCACGTCATCGGATGATGCCCAGTACTTGATGTCGTGCGATCCGTCTTCCAGAAAATGATTGATGAACCATTTTTTGCCTTTTGAACATTCGTTCAGGCTGATGGTGGCTTCGGCGGTCCAGTTGTATGTTGTCTGGGCGGCGTCGTAGGTGAAGTTCGATGTGCTTGCTTTTCCGGTTGCGTTGCCGGCTGGCGACTTGTACCCGATAGATTGCCAACTGCCCGCTTTGACGTGCTCGGAAACGTAAGTGTCTTGCATCTTGATGTAGGTGCCTGCGGCTAGGGCGATTTCGGCGGCTTTGGATTTGTCGAACAGGCCGAATAGCTTTGGAACGGCGATGGCTGCGAGAACGCCCAAGATGAGGACGGTGACCATTAACTCCAGAATGGAAAAACCTTGCTTTTTCATAATTTTTCCTTGCCGACATTTTTTTTTCGCTGTAAGAGAAAAATACGATTTTCGGTGCGTTTCCACCTAAAAATAAGATATTTGCGGCTGGAAATGACTAAAAAAAGGAAATTTTACGAAAAAAAAGCCCGATTTTTGCCTTGTTTCTTGTTTCTGAACGCTTGAAATTTGTTTCTCGAGCTTTTTATCCGATTTTATATAATTTAATTCTATGAAGCGAAGCAAGTTGAGCATTCTGTACTTTATTCTTCCGGCGCTGGTGGCGTCGTTTTTTGGGTACATGGCATGCCGGGTTTACGCTTCTCCGTTGCTGCATGGAATACTATCGGCGGATGTTTTCTTTTTGATGGTTCTGCTGATGTTGCCACGGCGACATTTTTTGTATAAATTGCCTTTTGCGGTGCTGGTTTGCTTTTGGGCCGTTATCGCAAATTCGGTAGACGCATATGCGACTATGGCCTTGTACTTGCTGATGATACTGGTGACGGCAGTTGTTCCGCGAAGGCGCTTGTTCCTAATTCTTGCTTATGAGTTCTTTGCGATTTTATTCGTGGTGGCGGATGCGGAAAATTTCTTCTTTTATTCCGTGCTTTTGACACTCCCGGATGCGTGGGATCTTGCGAAGTTTTTCTGGTGGGGGCCGCTTCTTTTTTTTGTGGTGCCGCCATTTATCGTTATGCTGGAACTTTTGTTTGCTCGCAAAATTTTATGGGGCGAACGCAGGGTAGAAATTTCGCACCGCGCCGGGTTCGTCGTGGTGGTCGCTGCGGTGATTTTGAATTTTGGTATAAACTGGTTGCAGCCGCAAAGACTTATTCTGGACTGCACGGTGCAGAAATGGTTCCACCAGCTTTGTTCGCCGGAGATTGCCCGGCACAGCACGCTTTTGCAGGATGATATCAAGGCGCTGTATCCGGTTTGGGAGAAGAATCGCCCGGTTGTCGATGATTATTCGAAGCCTACGGTGATGATCCTCGTGGAAAGCTATGGCGTGAAAAAGTCGGTGGACCGTGCGAAGGCTTTGTTTTCGCCGTTTGAATATTCCCACGCCCGGTTCCTGGGACTTTATCCGCGAAATGCGTCGCATACGCAGGGCGCGGAGTGGGAGGATTTCGGTACGCCGAGGGGGAAGGTCCGCGAGCGGCCCGTGCCGATGAAGTTCAGGGAGAATCACTTGCAGACTTGGTACGTGCACGGCTACGACAGCGAGTTCTACGAACGCGGCAAAAATTATGCGAAGTTCGGCTTTGACCATATGTTGTTCAAGGAACAGTTCGAAAAAATGGGATTGCCGAGCTGCAGTAACGGGTTCGAGGGCATTTGTGATTCGGCGATGGTTTACTTTTTGGATTCGCTTTTGACGGATCCTGTTCCTAAGTTCGTTTACTGGACGACGCTGGATGCGCATCCGCTTTACGAATGGTCCGGCCTGTTCGAGAAGTCTTTTTACTGTAAGATTTTTTCGCTGTCCGATGTCGATTGCACTTACTTTACGTTGCAGGAAAACTCGTTACGGATGATTGCGGACCTTGTGGCGAGGCATCCGGAATATCGGTTTGTCATCCGCGGCGACCACCGCCCGATGGTTTCCCTGGAGCAGTCGGACTTTGTCCAGTCGTTTTATTTCAGATGGGTTCCGCTGATTATCGTCAACTGAACCGCTACCTATGGTTTTTGACCTTTGTATTACGAAAAGTGTAAGAAAACTATATATATACTTTTTCTGTATGTTGCGAATTTATTTCTTTTTTATTAGATTCTAAATGCATTAAACATATGGAGGGTCAATGAACCGCTTAATTTCTTCTGCCATAAGTGCAGCATTTTTATCGGGACTTGTCTCGATGTCCTGGGCCGAGCGGCCTAGTGGAAACCCATCCTGTTCGTTTACAGGTGGTGCGTACTATTCGTCAACCAATACGCTTTATTTGGAATCGTTCAGTGCGGCCGGTGCTGCGGTTTCTGTGACGCAAGCCCAGGCCCAATGCGTGAAAAAAGCTGCGACAACACCGTTTAACGTTATTGTGGAACGCAACACGGCATTGACGAACAATTCGACGCTGGTATTGCCCGTAAAAGGTTATCAACTGGCTGGTACAAGTAAAAATTGTATGGGCTTTTTGGAACCAAGTCAAATGAGTTATAATGAATCCACTCAAACTTGGAGACTTGAAGTCAATCCTAGATCTAATCCTGTTGACCAGAACTTTGGAGTCATTTTATCAGTCGATACTTCAAAGACGGGGTGCAAAGCCCTTAAGGAAATAGAACTTACGGCCACAAGTTTGGAATCCTTAGATATATCTGATTACTCCCGCGACGTTTATGACGGTAAATATCATACTGCAGATTATTGGGATCTTGTGGGGGCGTATGTCTACAAATCCTGGGATGAAAATCCGAACAATGAAGGGACTATTTACGGCTACGCAGCTAAGAAAAAAGGAACGGTCTCTGCGGGACAGTTTGTCAAAATTGGTGGTGGAGCATACATCCCTCCGCTTCGCCTCTATTTAAGACTCAGCTCCTCTGCCCCCCAGGCAATCAGGTCCAATGTTCCGATGGTTCTTAAAAAAGAAGCCACTGCTGAAACCTTCAAAATTCCTGAAACCATTGACGTTGTTATCGTCGATAAAAAAGATAACACAACGAATCTCAAACGCTTGAACAGCGGAGTCCGCGAACTTAGGACGGTGGATTCCTGGTACGATTTGAAGGGCCGCAAGCTTAAGGGCAAGCCGGCAAACAAAGGCATGTTCGTCGGCAAGACGAAATTCCAGAAGCAATAGACGTGGAGGGATAACAATGAAAAAGGAATACTTTGCCCCGAAGATGGATGTTGTGGAATACGAGTATTTAGGTCGTCTGTTGGTGGATAGTTTTGAGGTGAACGAGTTCAATTACAATGATGAACTCGCGTTCAATCTTCAAGAGCCTACCCATCATTCCCGCGTCTAATCGCTTGTCCAAACAACTTTAAAACAAACGCCCGGTAGCAAAAATGCTCCCGGGCATTTTGTTTAATAAGTTCGTTTACAATACTTTGGACTTAAAAACTTTTTCTTTTGTTTGAACGAGTTTGATTATAAAAAAATAGCGCCATCCTTTTAAGATGGCGCTATTAGTGGGGCCTCCCGGACTTGAACCGGGAACCAACGGGTTATGAGTCCGACGCTCTAACCGATTGAGCTAAAGCCCCAGCTCTCCCAAAATTAGTAAATATTTTGAAATTGTTTTAGCCCATTCGTAATGGAACCCGCTGTAGGCGTTCACTACGCATTTGTCCCAATCGGCGACTTCCGTGTTGTACACATTGATGGCGTCCTTGATGCGGCGCAGCATCTGGTGCGGGGCGTTCGCATCATCGACGAGGAATGCGTTTGCTTCGCCGGCGGTCTCGAGGGTGTAGTCCGTGAGCATGCTTGCGATGCCTACGTTTCGGCCCGTGAGCGGGAGTGTACCCGTGGCCATCGCCTTGAGGATAATCGAGGCGGACGGCTCCTGGAGGTTTGCCGCGAATAAAATGTCAGATGCGGCGAGCGTATCGCGTAATTTGTCTCTGTTGTTCGCTTCTTCGGAGTCGAACTGGAGAACGCGGACGAAGTTGCCGTACTGGTGCGACACTTCCTGGTAGTAGTTCCATTCGGGGTGTTCCGGCGAGATGCCCACGATGATGAACGCGTTTTGCTTCGCGATGTCCGAAAGAATTGTCGCAAGCGTTTCGGACGTGTTGCCCGATTCCATGTCCATGTGGCTGTAGATGATAATCTTGTGCGAAAGATCCATGTCGAACTGGCGCCCGAGGCTCGCCTTCGCTGCGCGCTTCGCTTCCTTGATGGGGCGCTTCGCTTCGCCGTTAAAATCCCAGAAGTTGTAGTTCACGCCGAACTGGATGCCGATGAGTTTCTCGCTGTTGCGGTTGAGGAACCCGCTGAGTCCGCCGGGGAGGTTCGTGTTGAGCATGGCGTCGCGGTATCCCGTTGACGGGAACATGACCTTGTTCGCGTACAGGACGCCGGCCTTGAGGAGGCTTACCTTGCCCCAGAACTCGTAGCCGTCCATGTTGAAGTCCTTGGGCGGGAGACCGATTTTTTCGATTTCGCTGGGCTGGACGTGAAAATCGTAGGTAATGTTGTGGATGTTGAAAAAGAACGGAATGTTGCGGAACGTGTCCTGATAGACCGTGTGGCAGAGCGCGCCGACGAGGGCTCCGCCCCATTCGTGCCCGAGTATCGCCTGGAACTTGATGTCGCTCTGCATGCTGTACGAAAGCGCTGCCGAGGCGAGCATTGCGAATCTCAGGTGGTTGTCGCTATAAGGCAACGAGTGCGGAGGTCCATAGACGTAGGGGCGTCCGAAGTATTCCTCATTATATATATAGGTGTGGAATGGGTCGTCATCGGAACGCCAGACCTCGAAAGGCTTGTTCTGCAGGGATTCGACGCCTTTGTAAACACAATGATACTTGTCGGAATCAACAATATGGTCCTTGTAGAAGGGCGAACAGGTGACAACCGTGGAACCTGCATTGGCGAAAGCCACTGTCATGCAGTTTACGGCAGTTGCAAGAGGGCTTGGTACCCTCCAGTTCCCCGCTTCTGGAGTTACGACGAGTATATTCATTGTTTTTTAGGCACTCCAAATAAAAATTTACCTACAAAAGTAAGTATGTATAAATTTATTTATTTAAATTTCAAGTGAAAGGGTGTATTTTATTTTTTAACGTGATAAAGAGTCCTTTTCAACGTTTTCTAACATAACTTCATCTGAAGGATACAAAATGAAGAAAATTTTCATTGTTGCCATGGCCGCGGCGGTAGCTTTTACGCTGACTGGCTGCAAGGGTACGAACGAGAAACGCGGTGACGAACACCTCAAGGAAGGCCGTTTCCGCAATGCTATCAATTCCTATCTTGAAGCAAAGAAGAAGGGCAAAATGTCCGACGAATTCTTTGACAATTTCACTCTTGCGCTCGTGCGTGCTGGTGATGCTGAATCCAAGAAGGACTTGAGCAGCGACCTCATCAACAATTACTTTGAAAAAGCTGCGACCAACATCCCGCAGGTGAAGGAAAACGCAACTATCGAAGAATATGTCAAGACGCTCGCCGATATCGGTAAACGCCAGGCTGCCCAGGAAGGCGTTGACTATGCGACAATCATCAATGCATTCGCAAAGATCGACTCTGCCGAATCCGTTGCCAAGCTCCGCCACGTTGCGGAAGCTGCCGTGAAGGACATCCGTCTTGAAACCGAAAAGATTTATGTGGCCCGCAACTTGAGCGAAGCCACTTCCGAAGAAGATCCGGTCGTGAGCGAATACTTGTTGCTCCGCATGGCTGAAATGGCACCGAACAATGCGGATATTCAGGCTGCTTTGAACAAGAGCCGCAAGGCCACCCGCGGTTACTTCCTCATCTTCGGCGAAAACGTTCCGGACTTGAGCGGCAAGCAGCGTGTCGATAAGTGGGGCTACGTGATGGCCATGCCGACCATCAAGATTACCAAGAATTCCCTCTCTGGCGAACTCCAGTTCTGGGCATCGACGGGTAACAATACCGAACTCGATCCGTCCCTCATCAAGCTCGTTTCTACCGACGGCAAGGAAGTTTTTGCCAAGGGCAACACGGGCTGGTGCGAAGCTGAAGTTCTCGTGGGCAAGAAGGGTGACGAAAAGATTGAAAAGAAGCAGAAGAAGTTCAAGGGCAAGGGCAAGTTGATGAACGAATTCCAGTGCTCTGTGAATATCAGCTTCTCCTTCCCGGCTGGCTTTGTTCCGGACTACATCGAATACAAGGACAACTTCGGCATTGGCCGCAAGTTCCTCGGTCACTAATTCGAAACAGAGTTAAGACTGTTTAAGGACTCGCTGCAGATGCGGCGGGTTCTTTTTATGTTGGTTAATTTGCTTAAAATGCGGTTTTGGGCGTTTTTTACGTCAAAATCGAAAAAAAGATTGCGATTCTGACGTAATTTTTCGTACAAATGAACGAAAAATGGAGGGAAAGAGGCGGAATTTGCTGTCATTTGCTGGGAAAATGCTTCATTTGGCAGGGAAATCCGTCGTGAAAAGGCCAAAATCGTGCTGAAATTACGCAGAACCGTCTTTTTTTACGTCAAAATCAGCCGAAAAGGGAAAATCTTACGTAAAAATCCCGCTTTTTTCAATTTCCGCATTTTTAGGGATGTTTTATGTTGTCTGTATTTCGCTGCAGGTGCTGTTGACGTTGGCGCCCTTGTTTCGGTTTTGTACGTGCGTGAGGCGAAACGGGGATTATTTTGAACTTTATGGATGGGACTAGCTAGTATGACGAACGCAAAAAAATCCCCGGCTTGGAACCGGGGATCATCATCAACTAATAACTATTAACCAATGACTATTGACTAACAACTAGAAATCCGCGTGGGCGCTCATGCCGAGGGAGAACTTGGTAGATTCGCCAACGACCGGGTTCTTGTCCTTGCTGAAGTTGTAGCCGAACCAGAAGACGAGATTCGTGTTGAGCGTCGGATAGACATAGAAGTTCATGCCGAGGAACTTGAATTCGTCTTTATCCTTTTCGCAATCAGGATCGTGGTACTCGAAGCTTACGCCGAGAGTGAATTTTTTCGTGATGTTGAAGCTCGGTTCGATGGCGAAGAGCATCTGGTCATCCGTGAAAATTTGCGGCTCTGCATCGTAGTTCTTGTTGACGATGGCGTAGAAGTAGTTGAGTCCCAAGTTGAAGATGCTGTAGTTCATGCTCGGTTCGATAAGGAAGGAGTGGACTCCGTGTTCCTTGTACGGGTGCAAACCATAGACGGCGTAGATGCTGTAGTTGAGCACGTCGAGACTCTTGGAGTAGTCCAGTTCCGTACCGAACGTGTAGCCGTAGCTACGACCGATTTCGGAACCGAACGCCCAGTCCACACTCGGGGTGATGGTCAGGTGTTCGTCAGGACGGTTCACGAGCTTGAGACCGTAGCTTGCGAATGCGGATACGGAACTCTTGCTTTTGTCGGTCATGCCGAGGTAGAACTTGCCTTCGCCAAACTTGCTGTTGCCGACTTCGACACCGAAACCGCGGATGGTATGGTCACGGGCGATGACTGCGTAACGGCCCGTGTCGCGCCAGAAGTAGTAGTTGAATGCACCTGCGCTGTAGGTCAGGTCACCGAAGATGAAGCTTACGTCCTGGTAAGGCGTCCAGCGGAGTTCCACACCGTCGAAATTGAATCCGGTGTAGCGGTTGTCCAAATCGTTGATGGCGGTTGAACGGGGGAGTCCGTGGCGGATTTCCGAGGCATCGTCGGCATTTGTCGCGTGGCTTTTCGTGTTCGTGAATACGGTGACTGAAACATTTTCGTCAAGATTAGCCTTGACGGAAAGGTCGATATCCTGGTTCGCGGCGTTGGTGGGGTCAAAATCCCTGTCGAAATAGCTCGCAACGTCAAAATCGACGTTCCCGTGAATTTCGATGTCTGCGGCAAGGGCGAAACCCGTAGCGGCAAGGGCAATCGGCAAAATGATTTTACGCATACAATCCTTCTAAAAAAGGTTTATTTGGTTTTTACGAGCAAAAGATAGAAATATCTTTGTCGAGAAACCAATGATTTGTGCCTAGTACCTCAAAAATAAGAATATGCAATATCTAGAGAGAATCAGTTTTGTAAATTTGGTACAGCATTCAATAAAGGTGGATATGAAGTTTTCCTCCCGTATAGTTCTTTTTTTGTCACTTGTGCTAGCGCAAGGTGTTTTTGCGTTGACGGCGGACCAGGTTTTGGAAAAGTCCAAGGCGTGGTTCAAATCGGGTAAGGCCTGGAGCCTAAATTTCAAGGCGCAAGTATTTCAGGCTGATTCTCCGGATATCAGGACTCAGTCGGGTAGCCTGGTTGTTGCCGAAGGTGACAAGTTCAAGCTCGACCTTTCAGGAATCAAGTTCTATAGCGATGGCGAAAGCCTTTGGCAGTGGAATGTCGATCAGAAACAGGTGCTCATCAAGGCGGTCGAGGATTTGTCAAGTTCGCTGCATCCATCGGAACTTTTGTTCAAGTATCTGAACTGCAAGGTGCTTGAAATGGGCGAGGCGGAACTCTCGAAACAGAAACTTTGGACATTGAAACTGGATCCGTCGAAGTATGCGGGACAGTTCACCAAGATGGAAGTCTGGTTATCAAAGAAGGATTACTCTCCGGTGCGACTCTATACGGAAGATCCGGCGGGGAACGCGTCTTGGTACAACATTGTCGATTTGAAGGTTGTCAAGAATATTTCTAACGATGATTTCAAGTACAAGTCCGTCAAGGGCGTTGATGAAATCGATATGAGGTAGATTGTGAAATTGGGTTATGCTATTCTGACGGCAGGTCTCCTTGTCGGGGGAGCGTTGAGTACAAATGCGCTTGCCGGCGAGACGTTGTTCAGTAACTATGTGTTTGCCGTGGGGCCGGCTGGGCAAAATGGGGCTTTGTGGGCTTTTTCCCGAGACGGTAGTTATAGCGGACTCACGTTATTGAACTTCAATGTTTCGAGTAAAGGCGCCGTGGTGACCGAAGCAACTGCACAGGCGCAAGTCGAAACGGATACGCTGTCGGCGGCACGGTACGAAATTTTTGATGATGATTTTGCTGAACGCAGGCGTATCCCGGCAGTCTATGCGGGCTCCAAGCTCGGTCTTTTGCTTCCGATGTTCTCGCTGGACGAAAACGGTCGCCTGTCGCAACCGGCGGGATATTATTCGGTGCGCGATTTGAGGAACATTATTGAAAATCCGCTGGATGAGCCGGTGGACGAGGATACTTTGCAGAAACAGCCGATGATGTATGCGACAAGCGGGTTCGCGTACGATTCGACGGCTAAACGTTTGTGGGTGGCGCGTGGCGCCTTGGGCGTCATGGTTCACGACATGTCCGGGAAAAAGAATGTCGACACGACGTTTGTCTTGAATTTAAAGACGAATAAACTGGAAGTTCCCAAGAAAAATGCCGAACTGGATTTGGAAAACAATCCTGAAATTTTCGATGTGCGCCTGCATCCGGAAACGGGCGACCTTTGGCTTGCGACGGCCAAGGGCCTTTGGGTCAAGTCCTCTGGCGGGCTTAAGAACGTGTCAAAAAATCTGAAGGATTCCCGCGTGACGGGACTTTGGATGGGCGGGAGCCCGCTCCAAATCATCGCAGAGACGAACTACAAGAAAAAAGACAATGTCGTGGGCGGACTGTGGCGTATTTATGGTGAAAAAAACAAGGACTTTGTCAAGGTGGATTTCCTGGATACCGCAGGCAAGGTGCAGAAAAAGGATATTTATGACGAAGCGGATTATACGGTGGGCAATGTAGCCTTTATCGGTAAGACGGCTTACGTGCTGGTCCATGCTATTGGTGGCTCGATTAGCGGTTACCTCAAACTGGATTCGCTTGGCGCTCGCGCATGGGAAAAAGACGATGACGGAAAACTCCAGTGGCTTTATGGCTATGAGACTGGTGCTACGGATAGAAAGGCGGTCATCATGTCGATGTGCGCGTTCCCACTTTCGAAGAATCGGACGGGGCTTGCGATTGCAACGTATGGTAACGGAGTTTCCGTGTCGGCGGATTCCGGTGCGACATGGAGTGTCGTCCTGAATCGCGCAAAGCTTAGCAATAATTTGGGCTCAATCCGTATGGTCCCTTCTGTGATTGTTTCGCCGGGTGAAGAATCGCTTGTTTCGTATAAACTTGACAAAGAATCTAAAGTTACGATTGAAGTGTTCAGTTACGATATGCGCAAGGTGCGTACTATTGTAAAGGATGCGGTCCGCAATGCGGATGCTTCGCGAAGCTCGAATCCGAAGGAAGATTACTGGGACGGTCGTGACGACCACGGCAAGGACTGTACGATGGGCGTTTATTACATCAGGGTGAAGGACAATCACGGCCATATCGGTTGGGGCAAGGCGATGACGCTCGGAGGTAACTTCAGATGATTAGGCTTAAGAATCTTGTAGTTACGACTTTGGCTGTTTGTTCGCTTGCCGGATCCGCAATGGCGATTGGCTTTACGAAAAAATCAGAGCTTGGTGGCTTTGACGGTTTTGTTGAACGTATGGGCGGCGGCGTCCGTGAATTGGGCCGCGGCAATACGGGTACTGCCGATACGGCGACGATGCCGGGTGCGTTTTGGAATCCGGCTTTGCTGGGCTTCCGCGAAAATATTGGATATACGCTCAACGTCGAAAAGCGAGACTTGGACCGTTTGGGTGGCGCCTTTGGCATTGAAGGTAAAGTTGGAAAACGCATGGGGGTCGGCTTTGCGGTTCTCTACCGAGGCGACCGCGATTTCAAGATAATCGATGAAGATGACCAGACCGTGAGTACGTCGAAACCGTTCTTTTCGATGTTCTACCTTGGCTTTGCCTACCGTGCAACGCGTCAGGATGCGTTCGGTCTTTCGCTTTCGATGAGTTATGATAATTTGGACATTGCGGATTCGAGATATTTTGAAGGCATCGAGGTGGAAGAATCCTTCCGCAGCCCGGTGACGATTAATTTGGGTTGGACCCGCCAGTGGAATGCGAAGTGGTCGTCTTCGGTGGTTATCCGCAACTTGAGCTTTAGTAAAAATTTGTCTGCAAAGTGGACTAAAAATCCGAGTCGTGACAATACGTTGAACTCGACCGAGGGCGTGCGCCCGAAGGTATTGCAGATTGGACTTGGTTACCGTTCCAAGATTATGGGAAAACCTGTCTACGCCTGGATGGAAGCGCTCGATTACCAGGTGGCCGATACGCTTTTGGCGTTTGACCCGCAGCTTCACGTTTGGACGGGGCGTGTCGGCTTTGAATGCGAAGCGACTCCCAATGCGACATTCCGCGTGGGTATGGACGATTTGAACTGGATGCTCGGTGCAGGCTACAAGTTTGAAATCCGTGTCGGCAAAAGAAGGTTCCCGATAGAACTGAACTACGCATTCCTTTACGAAACCAGTGCGGGGATTTGGTCTCCGTTCAGCCTTGGCTTGCGGGGATACATTCCTTGATTTCGAAGGTCTTCATTTCGAAGGTGCGCAGTCTTGATACGATGGACTGCAACTTCGATGCTGGCGTAAACGTAATCTGTGGCCCGAATGGTTGCGGCAAGACGACGATTCTCGAATCGATTCACTTGCTTTCGCAAGGGTTCTCGTTTCGGTCGCGTGACTTACGTGAACTGATTACCTGGAAAAATGATGAGCTTATTTTGCGCGGTGAGTTCAACGACGAAGGGCGTTCGCGGATGCGGGCGCTGCGCGTTTATTCTCGCGGGAGCGAAGTTCGAGAGAATGGCGAAACGCTGAAGTCGCCGGCATCGTTTTTTGGGAAGTGTCCGGCGGTGATTATGCAGCCTTCGGATATCGAACTTTTGCGTGGCGGACCCGAAGTTCGCAGGCATTGGCTCGACGAAATACTTTGTTACAGGTCATCGGCGAATGCTCAGGCGCTGCGCCGCTACAAGCGGGTGTTGCAACAACGTAATAAGTGGCTCAAGGAGTTCAAGCAGAACGGTGCTGCCGTTGGCGGCGAGGACTTGTTCCGTGTTTTGACGCAACAATTGATAGAGCTTGGCGCTAAACTGTGGGCGGCGCGTCTATCGCTTTCGAAAGAAGTTTCTGAAATTATCACGCGGTATTACCGCAAGCTTTCGGGCGGTGTCGATGAAATCACTTGTGCGTACAAGAGTTCGATTCTCAAGTCGCTGGATGCGCTCGATGTGGCGGTGCCGATGCCAGACGATATGATGAATGAAATTCCGGCAGATGTTTCGGGAACCGTCAATGCGGTCGGGGGTGCGAGCGGGAACGCTTGTTTCGGTGGGGAAGGCTCAGAAACCGTTACGGCTGGCGGAATGCCGAGTGCAGGGGATATCTCTCGTGATGAAGTCGGGAGCGTCGCAAGCGCGGAGGGTCTGGGAAACGTCACGGACGGTACGGAAAATGCTACGGACGGCGTGAGCGAGGAAATGCTCCGAAACGCTTTTGCGCGAAAACTTGCGGACTTGGAATTTGTGGAACGTTTGCAGGGAATGACGATGGCGGGGCCACATCGCGATGATTTGGCACTTTGCGCTTCGGGTTACGAAATGCGGTCTGTTGGGTCGCAAGGACAGTGTCGCTCGGCGGCAGTCGCTATGCGCTTTGCCGCCGTGGATGTGGCGTCTCGCTACTTGACAAAGCCGATTTTATTGCTGGACGACATCTTTGCGGAACTGGACGTGAACCGCCGCGATGCGGTTGCATCGCTCATTCGCGAAAAGGAATGCCAGGTCGTTATAGCCACGCCACAAGCGGAAGACCTGCCGTTCAAGGCGGATGTTGAGATTAAGTTGGATGTTGGTGGCAGGATAAAAACTTAACAGGGTCATGCGTTTTTTTGCATGACCCTTGTTTTTCGCAATTGTCCGAATTAATTTAGAACTGGGAGAGGAATCTCTGGTCGTTGGCCGTCAAAAGACCGATTTCCGGAATTTCGTGACGGAGCATGGCGATACGGTCGAGACCGAAACCGAATGCAAAACCGGTGAACTTTTCGGCATCGATGCCGCAGTTCTTGAACACGTTCGGGTCCACAGAGCCGCAGCCGCCGATTTCCATCCAGCCTGTGCCCTTGCAACGACGGCAACCCTTGCCACCGCAGAATACACAGCTCACGTCCATTTCTGCAGACGGTTCCGTGAACGGAAAGAAACTCGGACGGAAGCGCGTCTTGACGCCTGCGCCAAAGAGTTTGTTCATGAACACCTGGAGCACGCCCTTGAGGTCGGCGAAACTGATGTTTTCGTCCACGACAAGACCTTCGCACTGCTGGAACATCGGAGCGTGGGTCGCATCGTTGTCGACGCGGAACACGTGGCCCGGAGCGATCATGCGGAACGGCGGCTTGTGTGTTTCCATGTAGTGGATCTGCGTGCCCGACGTGTGCGTGCGGAGCATGACCTTGTTATCGACATAGAACGTGTCCTGCATGTCGCGGCTCGGATGGTCTGGCGGAGTGTTGAGCGCTTCAAAGTTGTACCAATCCGTTTCGATGTCGCGACCGAAGTCCACATCAAAACCCATCTGCGCAAAGAAGTCGATGATTTCTTCGCGGACGTCGTACAGCGGGTGCGTAGAACCGGCTGCGATGCCAGCGCCCGGGAGCGTGATATCGACAGCGCCGCTAGCGAGCTTCTTCTGGAGAGCGGCTTCGTTCGCGGTTGCAATGGCTTTGTCGATTGCTTCGGAAACGGCTACCTTCAGTTCGTTTACGAGCTTGCCGTAAGCGGGGCGTTCTTCGGCGCTGAGCGAACCCATCTGCTTCATGAGGTCGGTGACGGCGCCTTTTTTGCCGAGATACTTTACGCGGAGGTTGTTGACCGCTTCTTGATTGGTGAGGTCCGTTTGTGCAAGTTCTGCATCAAAGGCCTGCTTGACATTGTTAATAGCTTCACTCATAGTGCGCGTAAAGATAGAAAATAGACGAGAGACGAGAGACGAGAGTATTGAAAAAATTACATATCCTCGTTGCAGATGTCTCCGAGCGCCGCTTGAATGTCGAAAATGGTGTCTGGATTGAGACTGTAGAACATTTTTTGCCCTTCACGGCGAGCCATCACGAATTTTTCATCGACTAGCGCCTTCATGTCGTGCGACAGCGTCGGTTGAGTCACCCGGAATGCTTTCAGAATTTCTGAAGCGCACATTTCGCCATTGGCGTTGGACAGCAAGTTGATGATTTTTAGACGCTTCGGTTCTGCCATGACCTTTAGCTGTTTTGCAATTTTTGTGTAGTTTATCTTATTCATATATAGAAATATAGAAATTTTTCTATATATATGCAACTAAAAAATTTAAAAATTACAGCAATGGGGGGGGGCTGCGAAAAAACGGCGACCATAAGAAATGGTCGTCGAAATTTTGGATCCAAGGGGTGGAGCCTTCGGTTTGCGCGCGACTCTCGGCTCGCTACTTGTTAGTTTCTTTCTTGCATTTGGAAAAGGGGTCCAGGGGGTGGAACCCCCTGCGTCGTTGAGCGGCTATTTATTAATAGCCGCGAGGAACGCGTCCTTCTTTTCTTGCAAGAAGTCCTTGCTGTTGTACTTGCGGATGCGGCGGAGGGCCTGGTCACGCAACTGACGCACACGTTCGTGGGAGATGTTCATGGATTCGCCCACTTCGCGGAGTGTCTGCGGAGCTTCCTGGTTGATACCGAAAATGCCGGTGATGACTCGGGCTTCGCGTTCCGGGAGCTGTTCCATGAGGTCGCGTGCCAAAGCTTCGACACTCTGGATTTCGGAGTCGGCTTCCGGGTTCGATGCGCCACTGTCCGGGAGGACTTCGGCGTACGTTGCCTTGGAATCGGCCTTGAGCGGGCTGTCGAACGAAACGCCGCGCTGACCGATCTGGATCAATTCGCGGATTTCTTCGTTGATTTCCTTACCGCGGGACTGCTCATGCAAAGCCTTGCGCACGCGGAGGTGCTGGTTTGCCGGCAGACGGATGAGGTTGCCCTGTTCGTTAATGGCGCGGGTGATATAAGCCTTGATCCACCAAACGCCGTAGCTGATGAACTTGAGGCCGCGTGTATGTTCAAATGATTCGATGGCACGGACAAGGCCCATTGCACCTTCGCTGACCAAATCCGGAAGTGGAATCGGGCAGCCGCGGTACTGGATGGCGACCTTGAGCACAAAGCGCATGTTTGCAGAAATCAGCTTTTTACGGGCGATTTTATCGCCTTCTTTAGCTTTTTGGAAAAGTATCTGTTCTTCTTCGCGAGAGAGGGGTGCGGTACGACGGATATCTTCTAGGTATCTTTTGAGAGTGGTATCGGTAGAATCAATATGCATTTTAAAACCTTGCCCTTATAATATCGCTTTTTTAAAGCAAGTTGCGTGCCAATTGTGTAAAATTTTCCAAAATTTTTACAAATAGGGCCGTAAATGGGCGTTTTGAGTGTTTTTGATCAATGAAAACCTGTGCTGAATGCGGTGTTTTTACAAGAAGTGTCGTAAAAATATAACAAATTTTCTAAAACGTGACAACTGCGCTGCAGATGGAAGGTAAAATGTAGGAAGGAAATGTAAAGTGGATGCCCCCAGTATATTCATTATGAACATAGAGAACCTTACTTCGGAGGATGACGTTTCATTTTGCAATGTGTATTTCCAAACCACACCAACCACTAACCACCGCTTACTGCCCGCTTCTAACTTCCTACTTCCTACTTCCTACTACCAAATTTTCATATATTATCCCCGTTATGTCAATAAAAGAGCCTGATCAATCCGTATGGAACCGTTTTTGGCAGCGAAAGAACGACATGGACAAGGTCTATCCGTCTTCGCCGTCTATTATAGAAGCTATCAAGAAGAATTTTAAGCTCGAGGGCCTGAAGGTGCTCGAGGTCGGCGCTGGTACCGGTCGCGACAGTGCCGAACTTGCCCGTTTGGGTGCCGATGTCTATGTGCTGGACTTTGCCGACAACAGCTTGAAAATTGTCAATTCGCTCCGCGAGAGCGAGGGGCTCACGAATCTGCACCTTGTGCGTGGCGATGCGTTCAAGTCCCCGTTCCCGGACAACACTTTTGACTTGGTGTTCCACCAAGGCTTGGCAGAGCATTTCAAGGATTCGCTCCCGCTGTTACAGGAAAACTTCCGCATCGTGAAGCACGGTGGTTGTTGCCTTTGCGACGTGCCGCAGACTGTCCATCCATATACGATTATCAAGCATATCTTGATTGCGATGGACAAGTGGTTTGCGGGCTGGGAAAAACAGTTCACGATGGGGCAACTCAAGACGCTCATGCGTGACGCGGGCTTTGAATGCATTTACGCTTACGGCGACTGGATGCGCCCGAATCTTTACTACCGTATTTTGCGCGAACTGTGTTTCAAGTTCGGCATTGAGCTTCCGAAGTATCCGCTTGATGGAACTGCTTACCAGAAGATTAAAGACAAAATTTTAGACTCGCTCCAGTCCGTGCCGGTGATGCATTACACGCAGTTGTGCATTGGCGTTATTGGCCGAAAGCCGTAATAGAGGTTTGATTGAACATCCTCGTCGTAAATTATCGGGATCGCATGCATCCGGCTGCCGGCGGCGCCGAAAAGCATCTGCATCGCATTTTCTCGAAAATTGTGGAAATGGGCCATACGGTGGTCCTGTTTACGACGATGTTTCCGGGCGCGAAAGAACGCGAGGTTGTCGATGGAATTCAGGTTGTCCGTAAAGGCGGCGATTTGACGTTCCAGATTACGGTGGCGTTGAACTTGAAAAAACTCGACCGAGAATTTGGCTTTGACGTTGTTGTCGAGGATTTGAACAAGTTACCGGTCTTTGCCCACTGGTTCGTGCGCAAACCGCTCTTGGTGCAGATGCATCACTTGTGGCGGGGGTCGATTTTTGCAGAGACTTTTTTCCCAGTCGCATTTGGCGTCTGGTTCTTTGAGCGGATTATTCCGTTCTTTTACCGCACTCAGCCTTTTGTCGTGGTGAGTCCGAGTACCAAGAAAGAACTTGCGGAAATTGGCGTGGATGAAAGCCGGATTTCCGTGATTTACAACGGGTCCGAAAAACCGAATGTTCCGGGCGGCAAGGATTTTGCAACGAGTGCCGCAGTATCTTGTGAAAACGCTGCGGACTCTCGCGAATCGGATGTCGCGGAGCCTTATTTCATTTGGCTTTCGCGCGTGCACCGCTACAAGGGCATTTGGACGGCACTGGAAGCATTTGAAAAATTTTCGAAGTTGCACCCCGAAGTCAAGCTTTATGTTGTTGGCGACGGTCCGCTTTTGAAAAAGCTCCCGTCGTGGATTAAAACGCATGGACTTGATGGCAGGGTGGAACTGACGGGGTTCGTTTCGGCGGCCCGTAAGTACGAACTGCTTTCGTCTTCGCTTGCGCTGTTGCAGACAAGCTTCAAGGAAGGCTGGGGGCTTACCGTGATGGAGGCGGCGCAGCTCTGCAAGACGACGATTGCATCCGATGTGCCGGGACTGTGTGATAGCGTCCGTGACGGCGAAACGGGTATTTTGTTCCCGTCGGGGGATGCTGCTGCTTGTGCTGCCGCAATGGAAAAGATTTATGGAGATGCGGAACTACGCAAAACTCTCGGACTTGCGGCGAAGCGTTACGCCGAATCGTTCAGTTGGGAAAAGTCTGCTCACGAAACTCTAGATTTGTTGGAACGTACGGTTGGGGGGAGCGTACGAAAATGAAGTTGAATCCGAAGATAAAATCTGTACTTATTTTTTGTTTGAAACTGGTGGTAACGCTTGTTCCTGCTTACTTTGTTTATCAAAACATTGTGAGTGACCCGGAATGGAGCGTAAATGACCTTTATAAATTGTTCGAGAACAACAGTGTACTCCCGCTGGTGCTCGCGCTTCTTTGCCTTGCGGTTTCTAACTTTACGGCCTGTTATCAGTGGAAACTCTTGCTTGAAAAACAGGGCGTTCATATGACGTACGGAAAGCTCCTCAAGCTTTATCATGTGGGGCTTTTCTTTAACAACTTTATGCCGGGAAACGTCGGCGGCGATGCCAAGAAAGTTTACGACATCCGCATGCAGGGTGGTCAAGATACTGTCGGCGCAGGTTTTACGGCTACGGTATTCGATCGTTTGTTCGGTCTTTTCTTTATTACATTGTTTGCGCTTGCGGTCGGTGTGTTGTTCTTTGTACACGATCCTGAACAGCGGGCGTTCATGTGGCCGTCGGTTTGGATTTTTATGGGCTTTTGCGTGATGTGCCGCATGGCAGGGAAGGTGTTGCCCGAAAAAATCGAGACACGCTTGTTGCGCATGTTTGAACGTTTCCAGAAGTTCCGCTCCAAGAAACTTTGGGTGAACATCATTTGCCTTTCGACGGTCACTCAGTCGCTTCGCATTTTTGTCCACTTCTTCTGCGGAATTGCGGTTGGCGTGACCCTCTCGATGTCGTGGTATTTCTATTACATCCCGCTTGTCGCTATTGTGAGTGCGCTTCCGATTTCGATTGGCGGGTTCGGTCCGCGTGAATTCTTGGCTCAGTCGCTTTTTGCACGCGCTGGCGTGCCTGGGCTTGAATCTGTCGTGATACAGTTGCTTGCATATTTTGTAAGTTTGATATTGAGCTTGTTCGGAGCGGTTGTGTTTTTGATGGGACAGAAGCCCGTGACGTCAACGCCGGAACAAACAAATGGCCATCCTGGAGCAAGGCCGTAAGGCCGACGCAATAGGATCCGTAATTTATTATATCCGTTTTCTATATCCTTTGCTATATGAACCTCGCGCTTAAGGGGCGCAAAAACATGGATGTAGAAAATCTTTTGAAAGGGTTGAACTCCGACCAGCGTGCGGCAGTGCTGCACGATCACGAAAAGAACGGACAACTTTTAATCTTGGCCGGGGCGGGCTCGGGAAAGACTTCTGTACTGACCAAACGGATCCAGTACCGGATCATGTCGGGTGTCGAGCCTGAGAAAATCTTGGCGCTCACGTTTACGGCGAAGGCGGCTACCGAAATGCGGGAACGCGTGCAAAAGCTGTTCCCTGATGCGGGGGTGAGACTTTGTACGTTCCACTCGCTCGCGCTGTTTATATTAAAAAGTAGAATTCCTGATAACGCTCGCGGGAATGTTGATGAGGAATGGCGATCCCCTCCCCGTTCCGAGCATTGTGGACACATAAGCAATAAATTGCAAGTGTCCACTAAGAATAAATCGGGGATGACCAGTGCGGAGGCGTCTTGTCCTGCATACGAACTTGTCGGCTTCAAGAAGATGCCTGTGCCGACGGAATCGGCGGACAAGTCGTTTATGCAGGAACTGGCGAAAGTTGGCGGACGAAAATTCCGCTTTTCGCGCGAAGAACTTTTTTCGGATGCGCATCCAGCGAAGCTTCTCAAAAAACTTGAGCCACTGCGTAAGCGAGTCCTGGAATCTGGACAGGTCGTCTTTGAAGACCTTATCTACCAGGCGATTAACTTGCTTGAAAATCACGAAGACGCTCGAACCTTTTTCCAAAAACAGTGGACAGAAATTCTCGTCGATGAATATCAGGACATTAACCCGTCGCAGTACAGGCTCGTCAAGGCATTGCTCGGTGAACGCAAATCGCTGTTTGTCGTGGGCGATGACGACCAGGCCATTTACGGGTTCCGCGGGGCGGACATCGGGAATATCAACCGTTTCCGCGATGACTTCAAGGAAAGTTCGCTTATCCGTCTGGAATGGAATTATCGCTCGGTCGCAAACATCTTGCATTTTTCGAACCGCATTTTTGAAAACAAGCCTGTCCACTTGCGGAAAGTCTTGCGTGCGGGCAACATGAACGGCTCGGGCGGCTCGCCGATTTTCAAGGAAAACCGTGAACCCGAAATTTGGGTAAGCGAAGACCCGGTCGAAGAAATGCAGAAAATTATCGAATCCATCAAGTTGCTTCGCGAAAGTTATGACTTGCAATGGAAAAATTTTGCAATTCTCGTGCGTTACAACCGTCAGCGCCTTTATTACGAGGAGGCTCTTCGCGATGCCCGTCTCCCGATCGCGGGGGATGTGGTGGCCGGCGCAGAGACGGTTGACGACATAAACGGCGGCGAAATCCTCGAAGACGGAATCCATGTCGAGACGGTCCATGCGTCCAAGGGGCTCCAGTACGCAGTCGTTTATTACGCAGGAATGTCCGAGGGACTTACGCCGGGGACATGTACCGGGAATCGTGAACAGCGAAAAAAACAGCTGGATGAGGAGCGTAGGCTGTTCTATGTCGGTGTGACGCGGGCAGAATCTTTTTTGGTTTTGCTATATTGCAAACGTAGGTATTGGAAAGGGCGCCTCGCGAAACTCAAACGTTCTCGTTTTCTGCCCAGGGAATCTTCAAAAACAGAGATAGATATGCCAGTTATTTTATTTAGAATATATGCAGCCGCAAGGATACTTCTCTTTATGCTTGAGTATATTGTGAAAATTGCGTTTGTCTATATGTTCCGTCGAAAAGATCTGGATTCCTGGATAGAAGAAAAGGTTCAGCTTTTTTCTCGCTTCTGCATGAAGGTCATCCGTGTCGATGTGACGATTGAAGATCAGGCGCAGCTGGCGAAAGTCGATTGGACTCGTCCCGTGTTCGTGATGGGGAACCACCGCTCTTACTTGGACATCCCGCTTGCGTTCTTGGCGTTGCAGCGTACCGTGGGCTTTATTGCGAAAACTCAACTACAGCGCATTCCGATTCTGAATTTCTGGATGCACAAGCTGGGTTGTCTCTTTATCGATAGGGAAAAAGGCGGTGGAGCGGCTATCATCCAAAAGGCCGTCCAGTCGGGCAGGATGCCGAAACTATTTATTTTCCCGGAAGGGACGCGCAGCAAACGTAAGGGCATGGTGGCTTTCAAGAGTGGTTGCTTCAGGCTTGCCGTCGAGGCGAACGCCATCATTTTGCCCATAGTCACAAGAGGCTCAGACGAAGTTTGGGAACACCGCAAGGATACCAAGCATCACCCGGTTTCCATGAAAATTCTTGAACCGATAGATACGGTCGAGTTCAAGAAAGAGCATGGCGGCGATTCGATGGATCCTCGCCATGATCTGCTCCCGTATGTCCGCAGCAAGATGGAAGATGTGTATGATAGGCGTCTTTGATTCCGGCTTTGGCGGATTGACCATTTTGCAGAAACTCCGCCACACGCTCCCGCAGTACGATTACCTGTATTTGGGGGACAATGCGCGTGCGCCGTACGGCTCCCGCAGTTTCGAGACGATATACCGCTACACGCTCCAGTCGGTGCGCGAACTGTTCCGCCGCGGGTGCCCGCTGGTGATTCTCGCCTGTAATACCGCTTCGGCAAAGGCACTCCGCAGCATCCAGCAGCAGGTGCTCCCGGTCGAGTTCCCGGACCGCCGCGTGCTTGGCATTGTCCGGCCGACCGCCGAAGAAATCGGGAATTTTTCGAAAACGGGGCATATCGGCATTTTTGCGACGGCGGGGACGGTTTCCTCGAACAGTTACGTTCTTGAAATCAGTCATTTTTTCCCGAACCTGCATGTAACCCAGCATGCTTGCCCGATGTGGGTGCCGCTTGTGGAATACGGCGAACGCGGGACCGAGGGTGCCCGTTTCTTCGTAAAAAAGGACGTCGAGCAGCTCCTCACGGCAGACCCCGAAATCGATACGGTTTTGCTGGCATGCACGCATTATCCGCTTCTCGAAGATGAAATCCGGGCCGCACTTCCACCCCATGTTCGGCTGATTGTCCAGGGCGATATCGTCGCTGACAAAACACGGGACTATCTGCGCCGGCATGTGGACATGGAAAAACGGATTTCAAAAGGTGGAAAAGTCAAATATTTGACGACGGATACCGCAGAATTCTTCAAAAAAGGCGCTTTTCGCTTTGGAATGGATGATATTTCGGCGGAGTCGTTGACTTTTTAAACAGTAAATTGTATTTTAATGATTGTTACTGACGAACCGTACTCGGTCCGCTTGTACTGATTTTAATTTTCGAACATTAAACTATTGAGTGGATTTATAAAATGCCAAAAACACAGATCAATCTAGAAGGTTGGCAGGACTACCGCGGCAACATGGCGGGGAGTCTGCTGTATGTTGAAACGAGCCACCAGTCCGAAATGCCCGTCCGCGACCAGCTGAATGAAAATGAAAAGGGCTTTCTCTACGAGCCGAACTACGAAACCAGCACCTATGGTCTGATGAGCTGCTACAATGTGAAGGCCATCAACACGATTGTGAAGAGCAAGAGCCGCTACATTCTGTTCGGCACACGCTACGAAGGTTTGAGCGATTCCGAAATGCGCAACAAGTATCTCATTATGGGTTACATGCGTATCGACAAGATCAAGGACGTGCGCACCCGCCACGTGCAGCGCTACATGGCAAACCCGGAAATGCAGGAACCGGAATGCATGCAGATGGAACACAACTGGGCTGTCTATGGTCCGATGCGCTTTGTCTCGCTCGACGATTCCTTCGTGGTGACCGACGAAATCCTCAAGGAGTGGGGTTACAAGGGACACGCCTCCCGCCAGCTCAAGACGGTGTTCTCCAAGGAACATCTCGAAAAAATCCTTGCTCACCTGGATTCCAAGGAAGACATGATCGACGAATACATCGCGACTGTCGATGAGTACAAGGAAGCCCTCGCCGAAGAATAATTTTTTCGAAACGCGAAGTTTGGAAGTCCCCGCCTCTTAAACCGGCGGGGCTTTTTTTATCCCGGCTAGAATTTGCTCCGGACGAGTCCCGGGGACTAGCTTTTTTGGGCTAAAACTGAACCGACACACCCAAATGCGTGGCGAACCCGTTGCGGAACAAAAGCTTCGGCACGTTTTTCTCTAAAGTCCCCTTCTTGTCTTCGGAATGGGTTGAACTTGTTTGCGAACCGCTATTGCCTGAACCGGATTGGTTTGAAGGCTTGTCGTGCGATGCTTCGTCTTTATTCTCGTTGGCGTTGTAGTCCCGGTAGTCGATGTAGAACGGAATGATTTGCGAAATCCCGTATTGCAAGGCGATGCTTACGGGGCCGTTCTTGCGGATTTCGCCTCCGAGTGAAAGAACGCTCCCGATGCTTTTCAACCTGCGTAGAATTTTCTCGTCGTAGTGCTGGTGCGAGGTGAGTATGGTAGTTTCGATATCCTTGTCGATTTCGGTTTTCCCGCTTGCGCCAAAGAAATCCAGTTCGGCACTTGGCGTAAAAATGTAGCGGTGCCCGAAATGTCTTCGGTAAGAGGCTCCGCCTATAACGGCGAATGCGTCGAGGTCCGCATCGACACGGAAAACTTTCTGCAAGAAGGCGAATGAAATCCCCTTGAGAACGGACGGGGGGAGCGCCCTGTTGGGGGCGAGAGTCTCGAAGAACCGGTTCGGGTTGGAATGCAACTTGCCGGAAATATGCGCATATTCGAGGTGCGTGTGCAGTAGCTCCTGCTTCCATTGGGCATACAGCAAATGGAGCGTTGCCTCTAGCGGCATGTACAGGAAACGTTTGCGGCTGTTTTCGTTGTGGTAAATGCCGTAGAGCGTTATGTCGGCATCGGCAAAAGTGTAGCCGGCGTCGAGACGGGAGTGGTTGAATTTGTGAGCGTAGTTTCCGTTTAAAACGAGGACGCCTGCGGAATCGCGGATGTAGTATTCCTTGTCGGGATTGCGCGGGAGCGTCTTGACATGCGTTAGCGATAAGCTAATATAGTGATTGTTGATTTTGGATTCCGCGGAAAGCGCCCGGTAAAGAACGTGAGTTTCCCAATCTACGGAAATCAAGTTGATGATATCGTTTTCCTGTTTGGGCATCCAGCGGATGTTCCCGAGTTCGACGGAACCGCGGGCGATGCTTGCGCTTGCGCTGAAAAGCGAGTCTTCGCGGTGGAACGAGAGAGTCGATGAAACAAAAGGTAGCGTGTTGACGTTTACGCCCAAGGATACATACTTGAAATGGCTCGTGAATCCGGCGCTTCCGATGTTGAGCCTGCTGAGGCTTTTCATGTGCCAGTTTTCGGAGTATCTGCTCTGAACGGCGATATGGTGGAACGCCCCGTAAACGTCGAAGTTGTTTACGGTGAATGAATCGCGCACGCTGCAGGACTTAGCGGAAAACTGCTTGTCGCTCATGTGTAGCAAAAAAAGCCCGCCGCAATCGGCGAGCCCAGTATTGCTTATGGCAAGGGACGCATTAGCAGCAAGCCCAAGCGCAATGATTATTTGTCTTGCGGATTTCACTACCAATCGTAATCGTCACTACGAGCTTCGGTCTTGAGAACTTCCCAGAATTTATCTGCGGTCATGCCCGGCAGGACGCCGCCGAACGTGACATCGGGGAAGTAGATGAGCTTCTTCATGTCGTCCAGCGTGTAGTCGTCAGCCCTGATCCATCTTTTGTTGTTGCTCCGGGCTTCGGCAATCTTTGATTCGTCGGCCTTGCCGTTCAGCAAACCTTGGAGGGAAATTGTCTTTTTGCCCGAAGCGTCGGTAAAGTCGAAAATGTTCTTCACGTTTTCTTTGTACGGCAGTGCAAAAAGGGTGACTCCGTCCTGAACTTTGCAGACCGCGGAAGAAAGCTGGACTGGCGATGGGGCTGTCAAGACGACATTGTCGTCGCCGTAGTTGCGGGATGGCGTGAACGTTACGGTGCAGCCGCTTACAGCCAGATCGAAGCACTTGTACGAATATTCTTTGTCGATTTTGATATCTGCGCAATATTGCGTGCTGTAAGTGTTGTCGGTATAGTTCCACCTGTCTGCGTCAATCCATCCATAGAAACGCTTATACGATGGAATTTTTTCGATTTGCGGTCTGAGGGCCTCTTCGATTTCGTGTTCCACATAATAGCTTTCCATGTTGGTAGACCAGAAGAAGCCTTCGACAGGAGTGTACCATTGGGAAAAATCGTTGAGCTTGTGGTAGGGCAGGTAGTCTTGCCAGCCGTCGGTAATCTCGAAGAACTTGGCGAGGTTCACCGTAATCTGGGAGCCTGCCGGAAGCGTAATCGTAACGCCGGTATGCAGGGCCTGGCGGTAATGTTCCAGGGAATCGATCGCTTTCTGGAAATCGGCCGCACTGACATCGGACATTTCGTCGTCGCCTACGATATAGGGGTCGTTCTTCTGTGTCGCCATTCCGGTCTTGGATTCTTCGATGCCGTACTGGAGACCGATCTGCACGTAGTGAATCGCGGAGTCCAGCAAGTTCGGGATGTTCTTGTAATGGGGTTTCCAGTTGTCATAGACCGTCGTGAAGGAACTCCCCTTGTTCATGAGAGATGCAAGCTGATCTGCGAACGTTTTGGTGTCGCCGTCATGAAAATCGACGTCGGTCATCCAGTCGTACTTGCCGTTGGCAGAAATGTCGAGGTTTAGGCTTGCGCCGAATGTGAGGAGAGCCTTTGCGACAAACATGGCGGCAAGTGCCGGGGCAAATTCACCGCGGTCCAGTTCGTAAGTTTTTTCGTCAAGCGTGTAGTGACAAACGAAGTTGTCGTCGCCCACAATATTTTTCATGAAGATGATGGCGGAATCTACGGACGGAATTGCCTGTGCCATGGCGTCCTGGGCCATGCTCGTGAGGTGCTTCCCGTCGCCTGCGATCATCAGCCTGTTGTAATCTTCGACGCCCATGTCGGCGAGGTCCACCTTGTTGGTGATGGTATCGATAAACGACTTGATTTTCGTGTTGTTCATCAAGTCCGTGATGATGCTCAATGCATACCCGAGCTGAGCTTCGCAGTTGGCCGGGTATTTGTCCAAAACCGCCTTGAATGAATTCTTGGTGCTGGCGCTTACGGTCTGGGCGTCCTTGAGATGGCCGCGGTCCAGTTCTTTTAAGATGTCCTTGATATTGGCCTTTGCTGCTTCCAGTTCTGTCGCAACGGCGTCATCCGTTACTTCCTGGCAGCTGTAGGCGCTGAATGAGGGCGTGATTGGTGTGTCAGATGCCTTTGGCGCATCGCTAGGGCTACCGCTATCTCCGCATCCGGCCAAGAGTGAACAGGCTCCAATGGCAAGAATGAAGAGTTTGCTCCTTTTTTTCATAAAAAACACTCCTTTATTTGCGCTAAATATACAAAAAATAATCTTTATGACGCCAAAAAACCGACTTAATGTTAAAAAAAGTTTTCAATAACGTTGGAAATCTTGTTCGATGCCCGCATAGAACCTTTCGAACCGTTAAGTGCTCGTGGAGGGATTACTTTTTACGCGCGATAAGCACGACTGCGCCTTGTAATGCTTGGAAAAGCAACGGGATATAGCCTAAGAGCCCGGCGGACAGCACAATCGGGGCGGGAATCCCGAGAATGCCCGTGAACAATGCAACTTGGATCCCTTCACGGACGCCGATGCCGTTCAGCGAAATCGGGAGCATCGACACGACGGTGGTGATGCTGGTGAACACGACCAGAATGCAGATGTCGATATCGACCCCGACCGCCTTGAAATAAGCGAAAGCGATAAACAGCGTCAATAGCTGTATCCACAAGGAATCCAGCGACGAAAGAATGAGCTGCTTTTTGTATTTCCTGTAAATAGAAAGGCTTGCCTGCAACTTGGGGATGAATGTTAGTTTATCCGTGACAAAACGGGGAATCGGGAACTTGTCCGAAAAAAGGCAGAGCAGGATAAAGACCATGCAGGCAAGAAGGGCGACCGTCATGGTGACCGTATAGACGAGGGGAATTTCTGCCTTGTTCAGCGCAAAAGGGAGTGCGATAAAAAAGCAGAGGAACATGGCGAGCAGCCCTTGGATTCGGGCGAGCAGCACCGCCGAAACCGATTGGCTTGTCTGGTGGAATTTTTTGCCGAATGCGATCGATTTTACGGCATCGCCTCCGAAACCGGTCGGCAGCAAGTTGTTGAAAAAGTAGCCCAAGGCGGTGTAGGCGTAGTATGTCCTGAACGGAATTTCCGGCCCCTGCACCGAAAGACCTTTCCAGCGGTTCGCCTGGATGGCCATGACGAGTGTCGCCGCGACGAGCATGGCGATAATCCAGGGGGTCATGCCGACGTTCCAGTTACTGATGACTTCGTTCAGCGGAATTCTGTAGAAGATATAGGCAAACCCACCAATACTTACGAGAAGCTGGATTATTCGCTTGGCAAAAAGCCTCTTGCCTGTATTATCGGTCGTCATGCCCTATAATAATAGTATTTTTGCGTGTGAAAAATTTATATTTAAGAAAAAAGGTTTTTATGTATCGCAATAAGATTCGTTATGATATTGCGATGTTGGCTCCGAAAGATGCCTAAAGTATTTTGGAAACAGGAGCAAGTTCCTTTCTTTTGTCAAGGAAAACGGTTTTGAAATCGAGTGTATTGTGATGATACACAAACAACTGAAATTCATGCCGAATATTCTAAGCCTCCTTAGCTATATCCCGTTCCAGTACGGTTTTGACCAAGATAGAGAAAAAATTCTTGTTTTTTGCGAGTGAATTTGTTATTTTCTTGTTCAGTAAAAAGGAGAATTCATGAATAAAAAGTATTTGTTGTCTGCAGTTGCCATGGCGACTTTTGGTGTAATTGCAGGGTGTTCTTCGAATTCGGACGATTTTTCGTCTCCGGTTTCGGCAAGTGATAAAAAAGCCAATTCCGAAGGAATCGCTGTTGTCAATGTACAAGATGCTAAGGCCCATATGGCTCTTTACAGACGTTCCGTCGTTGATTCTCGTCAATTTGACGCTTCGACTTCTGAAGAACTTGAAAACGCTTCTGTTACGATTGACTCTACGCTTGAAAATGGCAATATTGCAGTCAACGCCGATGTGACGGTTAAGGACGACTCCACTTATACAGTAGCCTCGGCTGGCGTCGATGGCGATGGGGCCGCTTGGATTGTTCAAGTAGAAGATGGGGCGGTTGTTTATTCTTGGCGAGACAAGGCAGATGGCGAATGGAAAAAATTCGTAACGGATAAAGTCTGCGATAAGAACAAGCTCAACAATATCCGCGTGGAACATGCCGAATCGGTTGTTGTCATCGTGGTGAACGGAAAAATCGAGGGGGCTTTCCGTAATGGCACCGAAATCTCGGTGAAAGGTAAGATTACAATCGGTTTCGATAAGAAAGAATTCGGCAAGTGCCATTGCAAAAATGGTAAAATCGACCAAATTGACGTAGAAGTCGTGAAGGATATCAAGGATACGGTTGAATCTGTGGTCGATACTTCTGCGACTTGCAAAACTTCGCCGAAGGGCTGTGGTGACGTTGATGTCGAAAAAGGCGATTCCTTGAAACTCGATGAGACTTGGATTGCCGAATGGAGCTTTAATGATTCCGCAAATGTGGGCCTTGATGTGACTGGCAACGGGCACAATGCGACCGTGACCGAAGGTGCGGTCTCCGCTGTTGATGGGATTGCTGCTTTTGATGGCCAGTCCGGGTTCTCGGTGACGCTTGATTCCAAAATCAATATTAACGATTTTGTCGTGGAAGCACGCGTAAAGCCGACCAAGTTTGGCACTATGCAGAATATTATTGTGGCCGAACCTCCCGGAAGGGGCGTTGATGGCTGGCAGCTCCGCATTGATGAAGGCGTTTTGACGGTCCACTTGCGCGATGCCGAAAAGGATGGCGATGACTGGAGCGTTTTCCCGGGTGAACGCATGGCTCTCGATGAATGGAACGACATCCGCTTGGAACGCAGTGCCGATAGCGTCAAACTTTTCCAAAATGGCAAGGTTACGGTTGCTGCCGCTTATAAGGGTGACTTGACCCAAATGGCCTACGATTGGAGCATTGGTTATGACGGCATGCAGCAGAATTTCCATGACCGCTATTTTATAGGTGAAATGGATTATGTTCGCTTTGGCAAGCTCGGTTCCTTTACAGAAGGTTCTGTGACCGAAAAGGTGGAAAAGCCGCTTGTCGCATGGGAATTCAACGAGCCTACGTTTGTGGGCCTTGACCGCATGGCTAATAACTCCACGAAGTATTTGGTGGGTGAACCAGAAGTTGTCGATACGACGGTTGTTCTCGATGGCAAGTCTGGTTTGGTGGTTCCGCTTTCCAAGACGTTCAAGCGCAATACCTTTGCTATTGAAACTCGCGTGAAACCAACCAAGTTTGGCGAAATGCAGAACATCATCGTGGCTGAACCTCCTGGACGCTATGGCACTGGCTGGATTGTTCGCCTCGACAATGGCGTGCTTACGGTTCATTTCCGTGACGAAGACGTTGATGGTACGGAATGGAACCTCTATAAAGGTGACAAGCTTGCTCTTGATGAATGGACTAAGATTCGCGTAGAACGCACTGCCGATTCCATCAAGGTATTCCAGAACGACAATTTGGCAGTGAAGGCTGCAGCTAAGGGTGACGTGTCCGCTTTGGGATATGACATTGGCATTGGTTACGATGCGATGATGCAAGCAAAGCATAACCGTTTCTTTGTCGGCGAAATCGACTATATCCGTTACTACGGATTGTAGTAATTTGCTTTGCATTTAATCTATATTTGAAGGGACCGTGCCGGTCCCTTTTTTACTTTTTCCTTGGTTTTTTATGAAAATAGATGTCGGTATTATCAATTATAATGGTGGCTCGGAACTATTGGCGTGTGTTAAAAGTTTGCTTGCGCAGACGAACCCTGTTCGGGTTTTTGTTTTTGATAATGCCTCGACGGATAATTCCATAGAGCTTTTGAAAAGTTCTGCGCTTGAATGCAAAATTGTCGAAAGTCCCGAAAATTTGGGATATGCTGGCGCCTGTAACGGACTTCTTTCGCAGATGGAATCCGAGATACAGGTGCTTTGCAATATGGATTTGGAATTCGACCCTGCGTGGGCCGAAAACTTGCTCAAGTGCTTTGATCGCCACCCGGAATGCGGTTCTGTTGCAAGTCTTGTGATGGAAAAAAGCGGCTTTGTGAATGCCGTAGGCGTTTTATTGGGGCCGGACCTCTTTGCAAAAAATGAAGGCAGCGGTCTTGATGCATCTGATGCGGACATTCGCGAAAAAGAAGTTTTCGGTTGCTATGGTGCCGTGATGAGTTTCCGCAAGGCGGCGGCTGAAGCGGCAGGCAAGATGGATGCGAGTTTCTTCTTGTTTTTTGAAGAGACTGAATGGTATTTTAGGCACAATTTGGCCGGGTTCAAGACCGTCTTTTGCCCGGAGGCTAGAGTTTATCATGAACGCTCCATGACGACAGTCCGTTACTCGCCGTTGAAGTTGTTTTATTCAGAACGCAATCGATTGCGCTCGGCAATTCGCTTGTTGCCTTTGGGCGATATCCTGAAACTCCCGGTTCGCGGCTTTGTGCGTTATTTGAACATGGCGAAGGGGGGTGTTCCGGGTCAATCCGGTGACGGGAAAAAGCTTTCGAAAGTGTCTATTTGTAAAGCTTTGGCGAAGGCTTGGCTACAGGCTTTGTGCATGTTCCCGAAGGAATGGACGACTCGCAAAAAATATGAACGGAAATTTGGAAAAGTTCCCCAAAAGGTTCAAGAACTATTGGAACTATATAAATTGAATTAAGAAATCCCGGATCTAATCCGGGACTTTTTGTATGCAATTTTTTTGCGATGTAGATTCTACACTTTTTCGATGGTTTCGATTTGCTTGGCGAGTTCGCTGGCGAGTTGAGAATCTTCGTTGTAGATGGCGTTGATGCGCTTGCAGCTGAGTTCGAGCAGGTTGCGGGCTGCGATGGAATCGCTTTGTTTGCGGAGTTCACGTAAGGCTTTGTCGATTCGCTTGATGTCGTTCTGATCGGGGTATCCCTTCATGAACGTGTAGAAAAGCTGAATTTGCGTGTTGTACTCGTTGTCGGATTCGCAGGCGAGCAAGAACGGTATGACGCGCACGTTGAGGAGTTTCGAGAGGTCGCCCATGAAGGTATTGAGCGTGAGTCCTTTCGGAAAGAGCTCTTCGGAATCTTTCTGGATTTCTTCGGTGCCTACGAAGTCGCCTTCTTCGAATTGCGAGAGCACTTCGTTGAGCATGTCCATTTCGCTGCGCTTAGCTTGTTCGCGATACTTTGCCTGGTAATAGATGGGGAGCGTGGTGAGGCAGTAATGTGCCTGGTTTGCACCGATAAATTCGCCGATGTAGTAGATGTCCGCATCTTCTTTGAGGATGTCTTCTTCGTTGTTGAAGTTTCCGATGCGGGCGGGAATGGGGATGACTTCCATGTTCGCAAGTTCATGGAGGCGTTCGCGCATGGCGTCGACGTTTATGTTGTCGGGGAGTTCCACGCCGTTTTCTTCCATGGTTTCGAGGAAGTTGTTGAACTTGGCATCGACGGCGCGGTTGACTTCTCTTTTGCTTGGCGTATGGGCAAATTGGCGAAAGTCGCCTTCCAATGTCAAAAGACCGTTTTTGATCATGTCGTCAAACGGAGTTTCGTTGGGTTCGGCGTCCGGGGAGGGCAAAATTCTTGCGTAGGCAATCATCCTGCCGCAGAGCTGTTCGTCATTTCCTTTTTTCTGTTCGATTCCAAGCATGCCATAAAATTAACAAATTCTAGTGGACCTGGACCATTTTTTGTTTGTGATTTCTTTGTGTTGTTGTCTTTACGATGTAAATTCCCGGGGCGAGGCCCTTCATATCGGCGTTTCCGTTGACATATCGTACTAGTTTGCCGTTCGTGTTGTAGATACGGGACTCGCTGATTGTGTTGCCTGTTTGCGATTGTATTGGGAAAAGCGTTATCGTCGTATCGCCTTTATTGACGTTCTTTTCGGTGAGTTTGATTTGGTCGAGGTTCGGTCCGTCGTTTCCGTCAACGATGGCGAAGGTGATGTAACTTGCTCCTTTGGGGAGTGTAATGGTAGTTTCTTTTGTCTGGTATGTGGTCCAATTTTCGGTGGCTTCGAACGAAATGATGTTGGCGCCTTTGCATCCGTCGATTCCGGCGGTACAAGTGCCGGGGGCAGCGATGGCGAGGCTGCGGGCTTTGCCGCTGCCGTTGGCGTATGTCATCACCATGGTGTATTCGCCGGGGTATTCCGCATAGACGGGAATTTGGACGCTGGACTTCCCGGTGCCGAAGTTGATGTAGCCGGCGCCCGCAAAGCCTGCGTTGGTGCTTTCGCTGGTGGCGTTATCGACGATGCCGTCTTCGGCCTGGAATGTGGTTGTGCCTTTGGCTTCGAAGGTGGCGCCAAGCTCGATGTCCTTGGTCATCGTTGTTTTCCATGTGTTTGTGGTGCCTGCATCGCTTGCGCTTTTGCCTGTCCAGCCGGCGAATTTCCAGCCTGTGGCGGGTTCTGCCGTGATGGTGACGGATGTGCCTTCGGCGATTTTATCGCGGTTGGGGGCGGCAACGACTGCGCCGCCGATGGATGAATTGATTCTCAAGTTGTAGTAGGTGACGTTTGCTTCGAGAATAGTGATTTCGTTTGAGGTGGCGCCGAGTCCGCCCATGGAGTTTGCGGCGCGGACGGTGACTTTGGAACCTGCGGCGATGGTGCCGACGTCAATGGAATTGGACGTGGTGTTGCTGTGGTATTTGCCGTTGACAAAGATGGCCCAGCAAATGGCGTTGTCGTCATCGTTCCAGATGATATTCGCGCCTTCTTGTGAAATTTTCGGGGCGGAGACTTGGACTGTGAGTTTGTTCGGTTCCCAGTTGTCGTTACCGCCAAGGACGTTCTTGAGTGTGTATTTGGCGGCATCGCTTGCGTTCCAGACGGTCTTGAGCGTTGTTGCCGAAGACGGATCCTTGCCTCCGTCAAAGCGGGTCTTGCGCTGGCTCGTGTTGATGTCACCACCGCTCCCGTTCTTGCTGTTGTATTCGCCGAAAACGGCGGGCGCGGAGTTCATGTCGGGGCCCCAGCCTTCTGCCCTGGGCTCTGCGCGCATGATGGTGTTCAGGAATATGGTCTTTGCGTGTCCCCAGGAACGCCCGAGGTAGAATGTCTTGTTGAAACTGGAATTGCTGACTTCGATGATGGCGTTGTTGAAAACGTAGCCCCAGTCATCTGGATTTTGTGACGCTGTGATGTAGCCGCCATTTCGTGTCATCACGAGCTTGGTGCCTTCGAAGAATATGTCGCCGCCGCCGCAGATAAAGTCAACGGTGCCGTCAATTTCGCCGCCTTCCCAGTAGGTGCGGCCTTTCTTGGTGTAGTAAGTGTCTTGTCCGCTCAAGAGGCGCACGTTCTTATAGATAAACTTATCGCCTGCGTTTTGCTGCAAGGCTACTTGTCGTGCTGCGTTGGCGGAACTGACGGAACTTCTGTTTTGCAGGGTGATGTCCTGCATATACATGTTCTTGTTGCTGGGGAAGTATATTGTTGCCGTGGTGCTGATGCCTTCAGTGTCAGTCGTGTTCCAAATAATGGTTTTGTCAACGGACTGTCCGATGATGGAAATGTTCGAGCCGCTGAACGTTGTTTTGCCGTGTTCATCGCCGGTGAGCTTGGTGATGTTGTATTCGCCATCCGGGACAAAGAGGATAAAGCGTTTGGATTCGCTTGCGCCCGAAGAGGAGGCTTTCGCGATGGCGGCCTTGAAGTCGCCATCGACTCCCAATACAAAGTCAAAACCGTGCTTTGTAATGCCGAAAGCGGTCGCCGCGCATGCGAGCGATGAACAAATAAAAATTCTGTAAAACCAACTATTCAACATATGACCTCGATTCTAATGCTTGGATTGCTTCGCCTTCAGCTCGCAATGACGTTTTTTTTGATTGTCACCCCGGCCTCCGTGCCGGGGGCGCCTATTTTGCATTCTTTCCATTTACTCTGTACATTTTTTCGTTGCTTCGCATAATATAAACTCCTGCACCGTTCGATTTGCGACCAATGTCCACAAAGTAACGGTTTGCTTGTTTCGCTTTGTATGCTGGCCCCAACGCTTCAATGACCGTTGTGCTGTCTCTATTCTGTGTTCCACTCGTATCGTTTACGTTGGTTTCCTGCATTTTTTCGAGTGCGGTCAAGTATGCCGATTCCGTTGAAAGTAGTGCGGTGCCGTAGTCGCCCGCCCACTGGTAACCAGTGCGGCGTTCTTCGCTAATCTTGGTGAAGTCCTGCGTCTTGGTGCTAGCTCCGTCGCGGTCGCAGAAAAAGTAGTTGTCGTTGTTGACTTCGTAAAAGCGGTACCATAGGACATTGTTGTCGCGTTCCTCAAAACGGCCCTGCTTCTTGTTGAAGTAAAGCCCGGTCACGCGGGTTTTCTTGTACCATTCGATTGCTCCCTTGATGGATTTTTGGATGGCGTCGGTTTGCTCGGGCCAGTTCATGAGAAACCATACGGCTCCTGCAGATTCGCTGCCGGACTTGCTCGCAAGTTCATAGGCGCGTGCACCGACCGGGGCGAGGCTGTTTGTATCGTGCTGGGCGCACCAGACGGTGAGTTTCCCGTCGTTTACGATTTGCGCTTTGAGCAAAAAGTCGATGGCCTTGTCCAATGCGTCTTTCATCTTGCTGCGGGTGGCATCGTCGATGATGTCGCTGTCAAAGGGACTTATCTTGTTTGCAATATCCATCATCGTGACCATCGCACGGATCATGGCGTTGTCGTTCAGCGTAATCTGATCGGAATAGTTGCCGCGCTTGGGCCACACTTGCGGGAGTCCGCCCTTGGTGCGTTGCATCGTCAAAAGAAAATTGACGGCCTTGTTAAAACTTGTCTTGAATGCGGATTTGTAGTTGTTGTTCGTGGTTTCTTTGTAACGCACGGCGAGGAGTCGCATTTCTTGGATGGTGGCGTTGTTGTCGATCGTGCCGAGGTCGCCTCCGCCTTGCGCTCGCCAACTGGATTTTTCGCCGCCCGTGTAGGCACTTTTGTACTTGTCGGCATGAGCCTTGTCAAAACCGCCATTTGCGATTTGCCAGGTCGTCATGTTGTAGGTGTATTGGTCAATGTCCATGCCCTTTGCCGCGTCAGTCAGTTCCGAATAGCCGCGATAGCTGTTGATTTTCGAGACCGCCGTCGCCGGGGGCGCATAACTTGCCGCAAAAGAATAACAGGCGACCGACAAAGCCGCAGATACAAATCTGATTTTGCCAAACCAAATGCTCTTCATTCTAACCCTTTTGAAGATTTTTCCCACACTTATACTCTAATCTATATTATAGTGGGCGTTTTTTTCTATGAATAGCTTTTAAAACATTGAATTTTTGGCAATGAAATCGGTGTTTTGGATGGCAGCCTGCTTTGAATGTCTGAAAAAAGCGAAGTTTGAAGAATTTGGGGTGGCTTGTCCCCGCGTTTATAATACACGGTGTATTATATTTTTATAAAAATTTTTTGAAAAGTATAAAAATTGCAAAAATTCTTTAAAAAATTGATGTTTGTATAATAAAATCTATTGCGTATTCAAAAAAAATAGTTTAAATTATAGGTATGAAACCAATAACTGAATATCAAGATTATCGAAAATACATGCAGGACTTTTACGAAGAGCGTAAACGCAGTTCTTTGTTCTCGTGGCGTGAATTTTCCAAGTTGGCGGGGTTCTCTTCGCCAAACTACATCCAGCTCGTGTGCGAAGGTAAAAGTCGCTTGAGCAATAATGGTGTTGAAAAAGTTGCCGATGCAATGGGGCTTGCGGGCGCCGACCGGGACTATTTTTTCGCGATGGAGCGTTTTGGCGATGCCAAGAGCGATGCCAAGAAGATTCAGGCATTCAATGAAATGCAGAAAATCGCGAAGGAAAACCGTTTGCGGGTCGTCGATGCCGAGGCGTTCAAGTATTTCGAATCGTGGGTAAACCCAGTGATGCGAGAACTTGCCCCGATTATGCCGGGCGCAAAACCCCTGGAACTTGCACGCAACTGTTACCCGGTGGTGAGTGCGACCGAGGTTCGCCAATCCTTGGACTTTATGGTCCATGCGAATTTCTTGAAAAAGATCGGCGAGGATACCTATCAACAGACTGAAAAGATTGTGACGGGATCTTCCGAGGCGATACCTTTGGCGTTGCGTTCCATGAACCGCCAAATGTCAAAGTTTGCGACTGATGCCATTGACGATATACCGCCAGAAAAGCGTCATACTGCTGGCGTGACGCTCGGTTTGACCGATGCGACGTACAAATGGCTTGTGCAAAAGCTTGAAATGCTCAGGCAGCAGGTGGTTGCCGTTGCTGCCAAAGAAAAAGAATACGATAAAGTTTATCGTTTGAATTTACAACTGTTCCCGTTGACTAAAGGGAAGGAGGCTTAAGATGAGAAAACTGAATAAAATAATCCTGGCTGGGTTGGCAACCATTTTGGTATCTTGTTCGAGTGAACAGAGTACTACTGGTGCGACAACTGAGCCGAGCACCTCGCCTGTAGCTCTGACGGATGAGCAGAAAGCTATTTTGGCAAAGTCGCTATTCTCCCTGATGGACCCGACGATGGGTGATTCGTTGAAAAATCTTTTTGACTCTGCATACGCTTCTTCTGGTTATGATGTGAATAAAATGTATAATGATTATATTAGTCCGTATCCGTGGAGCGTAAAGAATACTCAAGTGTACCGTCATCCAAGTAAAGATGAACGTAAAGTTTGTGATGTTGTGACTTATTCGAGGGAAAATGGAAATGATCAAAAGGGCGTGTTGCTTGCAACATCGTATGATGATGAGCAATTATGTTCTTTCTCGTCTGTTACGGAGCCTAAATGTACCTCAATTGAAGCTGCGGAAGACTATTTCTATAACCATCCTCATGAAACCGTTACTAATACCAAGATTGTTGATGTCGATGGAATTCCTGTCGTGATAAATACCATAGGCTCATTGGAAATGAGGAATGGTTTTTGGGGATATGGTGCCACATGCGTCGAGACTTTGAATAAATTTAAACAGTCTTGCGATTCGTCGAATGGACTCTTCTGGGATTTGGGAGATGGATGTAGCCAGGATGATCTGGAATTAGTTTGTGCATCTTTCGTCCCTGAAAATAAAACTCCAGATCAGGTATTGGCCTCTTATACTGAATCGTATCTAAGTCGATGCTATGAAGATTCTATAAGATACGCCCCATATGACGATGAAAATTACAATCGAATTTATCCTTATTGGGATCAGACGTATTTGGATAGTTTGAACAGAATCGCCTATGCGGAAAGAGATTGGGCAAATAGTCTAAAGCGTTCAACATCTGCTTATAGATGGCAGTTCTCGATAATCGATAGTACGGTCAAGGTTAAATCGGATGGTTCTGTTTCTTATAAAGAAAGAAAAGATAGTGAAATACATGGTGGATTTAATTTCGCTTATAATACATTGCCTGATACTCCAATTGCAGATGCATACCGCAATGAAGGCATTTATGCGTTGCCCGATTCGTTAGTGACAACGTTCTTCCCCAAGTTGGCCGAATATCCGGGCAGGTTGGATGAGTTTAGGGCGTCTGCTGCTCCGAAAAATTCAATTTTCTACTTACTTGTCATAAAAGACGTAGGTGCTAAGGGACATTTAATAACTGGTTATAATGATCACGAATTTTATGTGACCGATATCGTGAAAAGCGGAAATTGCCCGGAAGATACGACTGTTCACTATTCTATGATTTTGTTAGCGAATTCACCTGATTGGGATGTTTTGGGTCGTCCCATTGTGAAAACGACTTATGTGAGCGATAACTGGAATTGCGACAAGCCGGAAAGTCTTGCAAAGATAGAGCCGTATGGTGAGTGGATTGCTGCTCGGATATCCAATTATGGCGAATATGTAAAACTGTTTGGCTTGGACTAACTGTAATTCTAGAATCTAGAATTCAACTTTCATGAGCTATTTTCTATCTTAGGGGTGTATGAATACTAAAATCTATTACACCCTTACAGACGAGTCTCCGTTCTTGGCGACTCAGTCATTGCTCCCGATTGTATCTGCTTTTGCAAAGACAGCAGATATCGATGTCGAAACCAAGAACATCTCCTTGCCGGGACGTATTCTCGCAGCTTTCGAGGATACGCTCCCTGAAGGGACGGTGTTTGCAGGTAAGCCGGTGACGGATGACCTCGCGTTCCTCGGCAAGCTCACGCTTGAACCAGATGCGAACATCATCAAGCTTCCGAATATTTCTGCTTCGGTGCCGCAGCTCAAGGCCGCGATTGCCGAACTCCAGAAGAACGGATACGCTTTGCCGGATTACCCGGATGCTCCTGCCACGGACGAAGAAAAGGCAATCCGTGCCCGCTACGACAAGGTAAAGGGCTCTGCGGTGAACCCGGTGCTTCGTCAAGGCAACTCCGACCGCCGCGCTCCTAACGCTGTCAAGAACTATGCTCGTAACAATCCGCATAGCAACGGCGTTTGGAACGAGTCCGT
This sequence comes from Fibrobacter succinogenes, assembly GCA_902800345.1. Taxonomy (GTDB): domain Bacteria; phylum Fibrobacterota; class Fibrobacteria; order Fibrobacterales; family Fibrobacteraceae; genus Fibrobacter; species Fibrobacter succinogenes_H. Next base: position 9,132 of record CADCDO010000005.1, on the reverse strand, counting down.
TAGAACTCACGTGGCGAGCATGCAGGCAGACGACTTCTACGGTAACGAAAAGTCCATTACGATGGCCGAAGCCGATACGTTCAAGATTGAATTTGTCGATGAAGCCGGTGCTGTGACGGAACTGCGTGCCGCAAAGCCTCTTTTGAAGGGAGAGATCATCGATGCGACAGTCATGCGCATGACAGCTCTTGAAAAGTTCATCGCCGGTGCAATGGCAGAAGCGAAGGAAGGGGGGCTTCTCTTCTCCGTGCACTTGAAGGCGACCATGATGAAGGTTTCGGACCCGGTGCTGTTTGGTGCGTTTGTTCGCGTGTTCTTCAAGGATGTGTTTATGGAGTACGCAGACTTGTTCAAGGAACTCGGAATCGATGCGAATAACGGTCTCGGTGACTTGTACAAGCGTCTGGAGGGGAACGCTAAAGAAGCCGAAGTGCGCGCCGCAATTGACGCCGCCCTCGCCGCTGGTCCGGACCTTGCTATGGTCGATTCTGCCAAGGGTATTACAAATTTGCATGTGCCGAGCGACGTGATTATCGACGCCTCGATGCCTGCGATGATACGCAACTCCGGCTGCATGTGGAACAAGGAAGGCAAGCTCCAGGAAGTGGTCGCCTGCATTCCGGACCGCTGCTACGCTGGAATCTACGACGAGACGATTGAGTTCTGCAAGCAGAATGGTGCTTTTGACCCGAAGACGATGGGTACGGTGCCGAATGTGGGGCTCATGGCTCAGGGCGCTGAAGAATACGGTAGCCACGACAAGACTTTTGTCGCAAAGGGTAAAGGTGTCATTCGCGCTGTAAACAGCAAGGGTGAAGTTCTCTTGCAGCAGGATGTTGAAGCTGGAGACATCTTCCGCATGTGCCAGGCCAAGGACGCTCCGGTGCGTGACTGGGTGAAGCTTGCCGTAACGCGAGCCCGCCTCTCGAACACTCCGGCCATTTTCTGGCTCGACCCGGAACGTGCTCACGACCGCGAAATCCAGAAGAAGGTCGAGGTCTACTTGCCGGAACATGATCTCAACGGTCTCGACATCAAGATCATGAGCCCGCGCAAGGCGATTGTCGAAACGATGAAGCGTGCGAAGGCAGGTCTCGATACGATTGGCGTGACGGGCAACGTGATGCGCGATTACCTCACGGACCTCTTCCCGATTCTGGAAGTCGGAACGTCTGCGAAGATGCTCAGCATTGTGCCGCTCATGGCTGGCGGAGGCCTTTACGAAACGGGTGCGGGTGGATCGGCCCCCAAACAGGTGCAACAATTCCTCGCCGAAAATTATCTCCGCTGGGATTCTCTTGGGGAATACTTTGCACTCGTACCCGCTTTCGAACAGGTCGCGCTGAAGGAAGGCAACAAGAAGGCCAAGGTGCTGGCCGATACGCTCGATGCCGCGAACGGCAAGATTCTCGAATTTAACCGTACGCCGGCTCGCAAGATCGGTGAACTTGACAACCGCGGTTCGCATTTCTACCTCGCACTTTACTGGGCCGAGGCTCTTGCCGCCCAGAAGGACGATGCGGAACTCGCCAAGAAGTTCGCTCCGGTCGCCGCTGCTTTGGAAGCAAGCGAAGCGGAAATTGTCGCCGCACTCGCTGCCGAACAGGGTAAGCCCGCCGATATCGGTGGCTACTACGTCCCGAAAGCGGATCTGCTCAAGAAGTGGATGCGTCCCGTCGAGGCGTTCAACAGGATCATCGATAATCTGTAGAAAATCCGCTCAAGTCGCCCGGCAAAGTCATTCCCGATTGTTGGGGAGGGGGATGCGGGGCGTTGAAAAAGGAGTGCCGCAGAAATGCGCACTCCTTTTTTACGTACTTTTTCCGAGAATTTTAACTACGAAGGGTGGCTTTTTGCGAAAATTTGTTACCAAAAATGAGCAAATCGGTCTTTTGGTAATATAATTTTTGGATAAATTAAACAAAAATGGGCGAAATTGTAGGGTTGTCGCGTGGGGTGTGCTACCAAATACAATAAATATTCGTATTTGGTAGCATAAAGTCGCTTCGTTTCTGCAAATGTGTGATGAACAAAGTAAAAAATATGCTACCAAAATTGCCAAAAAATGCAATTTGGTAGCAAAAAACGCCAAAAACGCGAAAAAAGTTTTATTTAAATCGATTTTTAGGCCTGTCCCCGGCTTCCGTTGATAATCCATTGGCACAAGGCTTCAATGCCGTCGTAGTCGGGGAGGGTTTGTATAAAGTTCTTGGACTTGCTTCGTTCAATGAAATTTCGCCAGACCATCTCGTTCTTGCCGTCAAGCCCCAAATGTTCTTCGATGGCGCCACGAGTCCACACCCAAATGCCCTGCTTGCAGAGTTTTTCGTGAATGTTCCTGATAGGCTCTTGGGCTTCGGGCATGGTGGCCATCATGGCGTATGCTTTTGATGCCGGAATGTTGCTGTGCTTGTTGACGGGGATGCCGTTTACCAGGCGTAAATGCTTTTGGAAGGCTAGTTCCCGGAACAAGTTGCGGCAAATTGTCACGTCCGGATCGTCTTCGCTTATAAACCCATCGCGGGTGGCTGTCGTGAATGCGTAGTCCAAATCGACGATGGCGCGTACGGGAATGTCCATCGCGGCTAGCACCTGCATGCTCTTGCGAGTGTTGCTCACGCCGCCTTGACGCACTAGTGCACATTTGATGAGCGCGAAAGATTGGCCTGTAATGCGTTCAAATAGAGCGGGGAGCACGCGCCATTCCGTTTTTCCTTCGGTGAGCAGCACGTAGTCTGCGAACAAAAGTTCGTTGCTGTTCGAAAGGCTGAAGAGCATTTGCAACTGGCTTGGGGCATCTTGCACCACTTGACGCACGGCGTCTTCCATTCGCTTGCGCATGAACGTTCCGCGCTCCCTGTTCTTGCGGATGAGCAGCGAGGTGCTTACGTCTTCGCTTGTGACCATTTGAGCTGAATGCGTTGCAAAAACGATTTGGTATCCTTCGTTCGAAAGTCTCTTGAGGGCGACACGTACAAGTTCTACTGCTTGCGGGTGCAAGAAAAGTTCCGGCGAATCGATCAGCAAAAGCGTGCGGCTTAGGTGATGGTTGTTGTGATGCTTCTTGATGTCGGCGAGGTAGCGGATAAGCGCCATCTGGATGGCCCGTTGCGAGCCCGCGCCCATGCGCGAAATGTCCCGTTCAAATCCGTCATCTTCGTCAACGACCTTGAGCGTTGCGCTTTTGAGGAACGTCTCGAGCGTCGGAACAGGGATGTCGAGTTCCACCTTGACGCTCGGGAACAGCGGGCGGAGAGCCGTGTTGACTTCCTTGTCGAACGACTTGATTTCTTCGGCCTGACGGTCGCTTCCTGAACAAGTTAATTCCGTGAAACGCTCGATGACGTCGCTCAATTCTCCGCCGAACCTGCGCTCCAGCGGCCTAAAGATTTCGTGCAAAAGTTTCGTGAAGGCTCGATTCCCTTCGAAATCCCAGATGGCGATTGATTCCGGGAACATGCGGTTGAATGCTGCGATAAACTTATCGTTGACGCGAATCCAGTCTTTGCCTTTCCGCTTGCCGTTCGTCGGGCTGAATGCCCAAAATTCGATATTGCCGGGGAGTTCGCTCGGAATGCGCTGGATTTTCTTGACTCGGAGCGTGGAATTGCAGAGAAATGGCATCAGTTCGGCCGATTTCTCGTCTCCAAGGCGGTTCAGGACTTGTTCGGTGATGCCTTCAAAGATTCCTTCTGCTTCTACGGGGTGGTTCGGGTCGTCGAAATACGAAATATCCAGTGAAAAGTTTGCAAGTAGCCAACGGATTCCCATTAAAATGTTTGTCTTGCCGGCGTTGTTGTAGCCGATTAGTGCTGTAAAGTCGCTCAACGGAAACGTCTCGCGCTGGATGGAGCGGAGATTCGAAATGGTAATCCTGGACAGTCTAAGTGCTTGCTGTTGCATAGCTTGAAACTATAAAAAGTTTTAGCAAAAAGTGTCATTTTGAGTGATTGAATGTAAAAAACAGCAAAAAAAACGAAAAAACACCATAGCTGTTGGGGCTACGGTGTTCTTTTGGGGTTAGGAGGAGAACAAAGAGTTCTTGAACATAAAGGTATTTAAAGTTTTGACCTATTTGCATGTTTTTGCATAATTCGTGTTGAAAAGTGTTGTGAAGTTCTCAATATATGTTTCGTTTTTTCTACAATTGGGAAAAGGTATGCAAAAAAGAGGTTTTGTTCAGAGATGGAATCACAAAACGAAAACGTTCCAGGAATAATTTCTAAATTAAAAGGCATGAAGAAATACGCTGCTCCAGTTATTCTTTTTGTTTTGGCTTGTGCCTTAATTGTTTACCTCAAGGTTGATTTTTCGGGTTCGTCCTCCTCTTTCGACGTTAACCGTTACATGCAGACGCGTGTGAAGATTGATTCCTTGGAAGTCGCCCTGTGGAACGCCCAGGGCAATGCCGATGCCCAGGTGGCCATCCGGGAACAGCTTTCGGAATCTTGGGAAGTGCTTTCGGCAATGCGAACGAACTCTGCTGACGAAGCGGAAAACCCGGAAGAAAATGTGGGTGGTTTTTCTGGTGGAGTTTGGCTCTGGATTATCGGCGGGACGCTTGCCGTGCTCCTTTGCGCTGTGATTTTGGTTCTCGTGCTCATCCATCGTAAAAAAGTTGTTGAAACGCGTATGATGGAAGCTCTTGCGAAATCGAGGGATACGGGGACGATGTCTGCTATTGACGATAGCGAAACGATGGCGTCTCCGCGTGTCCATACGCCTAAAAAGTCCATCATTGACGAAGCGGAAGAATTTGCGGCCAAGCGCCGTGAAACGCAGACTGTCGTGACAAATACGGAATCGAAGGCTGCTTTTGAGGATGCGAATGGTGTTCCCGAAAATCGGATCTTGACGTCTCCGTTCAATGGCAAGACGGTTCTCCGTCCAACGGCGAGGGAACGTATTACGTCGGCGATGCAGTCGCTTTCGGATGTGTTGCATCATGACCGTACCAAGGTGTCGCGTACTAAGGAACAAAACCTACCGAGACCCGAAGTCGCTGCTGCGCATCCACTCGAAATGAACCGATTTGACCGCGAGTCTTCGGTAAATAGCAAGATTTTGCAGATGTCCCGCAGAGGGTTCCCGGCTTCGGCCATTGCTTCCAAACTCAAAATTCCTCAGGCAAAGGTCGAGTCTGTTATCAAGGAAGCAGTCGAAGCAGGTAACTGATGCGTTACCGCTTTCGTTGTGAATACCTCGGCAGCGCTTTTTACGGCTGGCAAGAACAGAATTGTGGGGGAAAACTCCGCTTTGTAACGGTACAATCGACGCTCGAAGAGGCGTTGTCCGTTGTACTTCGTACGCCAATCCGCGTGACGGGGTCGGGCCGGACGGATACCGGGGTGCATGCCCGCGGACAGTGCGTCCACTTTGACTTTGATGGCGAATTGGAGCCGATGAAGGTTGTTCGTTCCGTGAACGGGCTTACGAAACGTTTGATTCGCATTCGCGATTTGGAACCGTGTGCGCCAGATTTCAATGCGCGTTACGATGCTGTCTTACGTTATTACCAATATACGATCTTTACCCGTCCTGTAGCGCTGATGCGTGACTTTGGCTGGGAGTGCGGCTCGCTGAATTTGGACATTGAGGCTATGGGTCGCGAGGCTTCATCTTTTTTGGGTGAACACGATTTTATCGATTTTTGCATTCCCCGTAACGATGGAAAATCGACGCTTTGTACGTTGAACGAATTTCGCCTGGAACGTTTGAACGACTGGAGTTGCATGTTCCACATCAAAGGCAACCGTTTTCTGCACCGTCAGGTTCGCGCAATGGTCGGAACGCTTTTTGACGTGGGACGAGGCCGCTATCCCGAAGGAACGGTGAACCGTATATTTGCAAAACAGTTCAAGGGCGAACGCACATGGGCCCCTCCGCAGGGGCTGGTGCTCGAGAACGTGGAATATAGAGATTATTAGGGCGGTATGGGCTATGGGCTCGGTCGCCTACGGCTCCCTTTGAGGTATGAGGTTTTATAATCGCACCTTCGGTGCCAAACTTTACCCCAAAGGCTTGTGAAACAAGCCGACCTCAGAGCGAGTTTACGAGCGTGCCCATAGCTCAAAGCGAAGCGTGCCCATAGCTCAAAAGCCGCTAGCGGCGAAGTAGGTCAATCATTTCCTTGACGGCGCGGTCCATACCAACGAGGGCGGCCCGGCTTACGATGCTGTGGCCGACGATGATTTCGTCAATTCCGTCAATTTGCGCAACGGGTTCGACGTTCCTGTAGTTGAGTCCGCGACCGGCGAGAACGTTCAGGCCATACTTGTGGGCAAGAACGGTCATATCCTGCAATGCGGAAATTTCGCGGTCAACCTCTTCGCGGCTGCCGAGTTCAAATGCCGTTGCGTACTTGCCTGTGTTGAATTCCACGTAGCTGGCACCGACTTTCTTGGCTGCTTTAACTTGTTCTGTCTCGGCGTCAATGAAAACGCTCACCATGATGTCGTTGTTCCTGAGCGTCATGATGTATTTGGAAAGTTCATCAATTTTCGCAGAAACGTTCAGACCGTCTTCTGTGGAAAGCTCCGTGTGGACTTCTGGAACTAGGGTCACCATGTCCGGCTGGCGGTTGATGGCGAACTGCACCATGGCTTGCGTCGGAGCCATTTCCAGATTTAACTTTGTCGTAACGGTTCCGCGGAGGAGCCTGATATCGCGGTCCTGGATGTGTCGCTTGTCTTCACGGAGATGGGCGGTAATTCCGTTGCAACCGGCGAGTTCTGCAATCATGGCGGCAGCGACGGGGTCGGGTTCTTTGCCTTTGCGGGCTTCACGGATTGTCGCAATGTGATCTACATTTACTCCGAGTTTGATAGACATAGGCTCTCCTATTTGGAATTGAATAAAGTGGATAAGTCAACGAGGGACGTGCCTTGCTTGGCCGCCTTTGTGGCGATGTCCTCAATTTTAGACAAATTTTGTTCTGTCAGTGGAAGGATCATGACGGATGTACCGCTTTTGGTCGCTTCTCTAAGTTTTTGGTAGATATAATCCTGGATGGAACTGTTGTCCGGGTTGTACGGGAAGGCTATCTTGCAGACTATGTTGAAGTCTTTGCAGGTTTGCGGAACGACCGTACGTTCTTCCATGGACAAGTCCAGGAACCACATGTCGTTTTTTTCTGCCGGTTTCATGATGGCCTGCAAAAGTTGCCTATGCTTTACGGCCTGTTCCCCGTAACGCGAGGCGATTCCCATTGCGTTCGGAAGTATTTCTTTGGCTTCCTTGATTGTCTCTTCGATCTGCTCTTCTGTATGGTGTATACGGAGCGGGCGCAATTTATTGTGAACCTTGTTCAGTTTGGTCGATTCCATGGCTAGCCAAAGTACAATCTCTTTGTTGCTTATCTTGTTCAAGTCTTTGTAGAAGTCTTCGTTTAACCCGAATGGAGGGACAAGTAAATCGAAAGGAAAACTTAAATTGTTCAGTTTTTCGATAATCTCATGATCCAGTTTTGTTGTCTGGAATGCAATTGACATGAGCGATGCGTTTTTCATGAAAATATTTTCGGAAACTTGGAGTGTCAGATGGAGCGAGTCTCCCCTGGGAGTCAGGACATCGACCTTGGCAGATTGGTATGAGTTCGGATTGTCGTTGAGTTCCTCCATAAAAAGAACTGCACCGCCGTGATTGAGTATAAATTTCTGTGCCTGCATGAGATAGACGACAATGGTCTTTCCTCGTGCAAGAGTCCAAATGGTTCTCTTGGTTCGCTTGGAATAACTTGATGAAATGATTTTGAGTTCGTCCTGTAGTTTTTTTTCAAAGGGAATTGTGTCTTGCTCAACCGGTTCTGCCTCCGGTTCGTGCAATCCTGCGGTCTCCTCGATTTGTTCGAGAATGTGCTGCGCCTTCTCCTGGTTGTTCAAAAAAATTGCCAAACCGGCTAAAATCCCCGACGCTAAAAAAAGAGCAACAATGTGTTTAAGCTTTATCATTACATCTATAAATATAACTACATTGAGCCCGTATGCCTATTGTATTTGCACTTGTTGGAGCTACTGGTGTTGGCAAGTCCCGCCTTTCACTGGAACTGGCGGAACGTTTTGATGCCGAAATTATCGGCGTGGATTCCCGTCAGATTTACAAGGGCTTTGCCATTGGAACCGCTCAGCCGTCTCGCGAAGATATGGCTTGCGTAAAACACCATCAAGTCGATTTTTTGGATCCGCGCATGGCGTACTCGGCCGGTGATTTTTGTGCAAGCGTGAATAAACTGTTATCCGAAAATCCGGACCGTAACTACATTTTAGTTGGCGGCACTGGCCTGTATCTTCAGTCGTTGATGCTTGGACTTCCGCAGATTCCCAAAATCGATGAATCTGTTCGCAAATCGTTCGAGGAAAATGCCGCTAAATTTGGGAATGTTAGTTTATACGAAGAAGCGAAAAAAACGGATCCCGAGGCGATGGAAAAAGTTGAAGTGAATAACATTCAACGTATTATTCGCATCTTGGAAGTTTTCCAGTTGACGGGGCGTAAACTTTCGGATTGGCAAAAGGAACGTGTGGGTGGAATTGGAATGGTACCTGTGTTCTGGTTGAACCGCAGCCGTGAAAATCTCTATGCGAGAATAGATGCACGTGTGGATCAGATGATGGCGGATGGCTGGCTTGATGAAATCAAGAATCTCGCAAAAACGGTGCCTTTGGATGCTCCCGCATGGCAAAGTCTTGGTTATAGAGAACTTTTGTGTGCAAAAGACGGCACCCAGGTGCAAAATGTCCTGGAAGAAGTTAAGCGAAAAACGCGAAATTACGCAAAAAGGCAATTGACATGGTTCCGTTGGCAGGTGAAATCCACCGAAGTGGACTTGGATACATGTTCGGACCCACTAGAATTTATTCAAAAACGTCTTGTTGTTGCCTAAAAGGGCCTTTTTTAGAGCTCCTTGGAAAAAATTTCATGAAAAAATGCACTTGAAAGAGGGAAAATGTCCCTTTTTGTTTAAGGGACGTTGAAAAAAATAGTGAATAGAATGTGAATATCATGATGTGGAACCGGAAGACAACCCGTTTTTAACGAAAAAAAAGAAAAAAATTAGATTTTTTTGCCCCGGACCCCTTGACTCCCCCGCCGGAAAATACTATAATTGGTCTCACCCTCGAAACGATGGCGAAA